>JBBQXK010000060.1:0-19614 GCA_038209775.1 Rhodobacterales bacterium
CGCATCCATCAGGTTGGCCAACTTGATCTCGATCCGCGTCACGCCCTGCGGCACGAGCAGCAACGTGCGCGCTGTGCCAAGGCTGACATAGGCTGTGGCCCGGTCAAATCCGCCCTGCCCGATCTTGTAAATTCCGGAGACCGTCAGCACCGCATTGACCCCCCGCCCAGAATCCAGCCGGATCGTGTCGCCCACCGCCAGGCCAAGATCGTCGGCCAAGGTCTGCCCGATGACGACCAGCCCCGTGCCCACCCGAACGGACCCCGCAACAAGGTAGGTCTGCAACTGAACGATGGCCGATTCCATGCCGGGTTCCACCCCGGTGATCGCCACTTGCGATACCTTTGCCCCGCGCGTCATGAAGCCGCTTCCGACAATCTGGGGCGAAACGGCCACCACCCCTGGCAAGGTTTTAATCAATGGCAGATAGACAGCCACATCGCGGAGGATAGCCTGCCTGAGCGTCGATTTCTCCTGCGCCAGCAAGATCAGCCTTCCGGTCTGATCCAGCAAAAGTTTGGGGTCCTCTACCTCTGCCTCGATCGTGATATGGCTCAGATCGCCTGCAATGCTTTGCAAGATGAAATTTGCAAGACCACCGATCAAGGCGCTCATGAAGATGAAGATGAAGACGCCAAGCGCAACGCCGAGCAAAAGCAGTGCCGTTTGCGCCTTGCTGGCCCTCAGGTAACGAACCGCGATCTTCAGCGCATAAAGCATCAGGGCGTGACCTTGACAGCCTGGCCGTCGGTCAGGCCAGTCGCATCGGTGATCACCACATCGCCTGCGGCCAATCCGTCCGTGGCGATCAGCCGGGCAGCGGGCCAGTCGATCACCTGCACCGCCCGGCGCTGTGCGCGGCCATCCGTCACCACCAGCACCGCATCGCCCGCCGCATCGCTGACAATGGCGGCGCGGGGCACGGTGATCGCCGCCGCCCGGTCATCGACCGTTATGTTCGCCGTCACCGTCAGGCCGATGGGCGCGCGCAGGGCCGCGTCCGGGGTCAGCTTGACCGCCAGCCCGCCGGTATTGGCATCCACCCGTTGCGACACGAAACTGACGTGGCCGGCCCGCACCTGCGCCTCGCCCGACAGTTGCAGCGCGGCAGGCTGGCCGGTCCGGACCTGCGTGGCATAGGATTCGTCCACATCCGTCTCGACGATCAGTTGGTCAAGATCGGCAATTGTCATCAGAACGGTTGTTGGATCAACGCTCTGGCCCGGATCGGCGTGCAGGACCAGCACCGTCCCGGCCATGGGCGCGCGGATCGTGAACTTCTCAAGCTGGATCTGCGCCTGTTCCAGCAACGCAGTCATCCGCGCCACCTCTTGCGCCGCCGTTTGCGCCGCCCGGGCAGCATTGTCCAGCGTCACGCGGGCGGCATTGGCCCCAAGCGCCCGCGTGCGGGCAAGCGTCGCAGCAGCCTCTTCTTGCGCCACCAGTGCCGCGTCCAGTCCCGCCAGCGCCTGCCGCACAACGGCTTGTTGGGCCGCCGTATCCAGCCGCATCAGGATACCGGATTGCGGGACCGTATCGCCTTCGGCCACCGACACCGCAATCAGCGTCCCGCTGACCAGCGGACGCACCTCTACTGACCGTACGCCTGCAATCCGCCCGTTCACAGCCAAGATTCGCGTGACCGCGCCGGGCACCACCGTTTCCACTGTCACAACCGCCACCGGTGGGGCCCAGGGCTGCAAATACAGCAATCCGGCGACACCAGCCGCCACGGCGCCACCGACCAAAGCCAGCCACCAGCGGCGCTTGGGTTTGGCCGCGACTGTCGAAGCACCAGCCATATGTGGCACGACGACAGGCAGCGTCTGCTGCGCAGGCGGCAATGACGCAGTTTCTGTCGTGGTTTTGCTGTCGGTAGTCTTTCCGGGACCGGTCATCATTCTTCCTGTGGCGGCGCGCGCACGGCCTGCGCACGGCAAACAGCTTGCCAAAAACCGCCCTGCGGGCAGTCTAGGCCTACCGTCGGGCCCGCGACTTGATATGGATCAGCGACATGCGCGCACTGGCATGCGACCAAACGTCAGTCCGTGACAGGCTGCACGGGCCTATACGGTGCGTGGAACAGACAAGGGCTGAATGATGAGCGCCGATCCCTATGAAATCCTCGGAGTGTCAAAGACCGCGACCGCCGCTGACATCAAGAAAGCCTATCGCAAGCTGGCGCGGAGCAATCACCCCGACCTCCATCTGGACGACGCCGGGGCCGAAGTCCGGTTCAAGGCGATCAGCGCCGCCCATGACTTGCTGAAAGACCCCGCTACGCGCGCACGTTTCGACGCTGGCGAAATCGACGCCGCAGGTGCGGAACGCCCGCCGCGCCAATACTACCGCGACTTTGCCGATGCCCAGGACAACCCCTATCAGCGATCCGGCGGCTTTCGGTCCCCGTTTGGCGGCCAAGGTGACCCTGCGGATATCTTTGCCGAAATCCTGCGCCAGCGCGGCGGCGGGGCGCGGGATGAGTTCCAGGGCTTCGCGGCGCAGGGCCAGGATCTCCGCTATGCGCTGGCGGTGCCCTTTCTGGACGCCGCACGCGGGGCAGAGATGCACCTGACCCTTGGTGATGCGAACGACATCGCAGTCAGGATCCCGCCCGGCGCGCAGGATGGCCAGACCCTGCGCCTGCGCGGAAAGGGCGGGCCGGGCCACGGCGGTGGCCCGCCGGGTGACGCGCTGATCACCCTGTCGGTCCGCCCGCACCCGGTGTTCCGGCGCGAGGGCGACGATATTCTGCTGACCCTGCCCATTACCATCGACGAAGCCCTCTTGGGTGGCAAGGTCACCGCACCGACCATTACCGGCCCGGTCACCCTGACGATCCCCGCCGGGGTCAGTTCCGGCCGGATCATGCGCCTGCGCGGTCGGGGGGTTGCGCGCCCGGGGCAAAAGACTTCGGGCGATCAGCTTGTGGACCTCAAGATTGTCGCACCGCCGGTGATCGACGCCACCTTGCGCGACTTCATGACCGAATGGCGCAAATCCCAGTCGCACGATCCGCGCAGTAACCTTCTCATCGAGGCAGAGACATGACGGACCTTTTCTCCGATGATCACCTTTTCGGTATCGTTCCGGGTTTGACGCCCGACCGGCTGCTTGCATTCCTTGATGCACACCTCGTCATCCCCGTTGTTGGGGCTCAAAGCGTTGCTGGTCTTCGCTTTACGCGAACGGACGTTGCCCGACTTCAGTTCTTGTGCGAACTCACAGATGATCTGGGGCTGGAAGAGCCATCCTTGATCGTCGTGATCGGACTGGTCGACAAGTTGCACGCAGCCCGCAACGATCTTCATTGTTTGGCGCGCGCAATCGAAGCAGAGTCGGCTGACGTGCGGACACGTCTCGGCACCGTCCTGACGCGTTCGGTAGCTTGATCACATCACGGGCCGCCAAACGTGGCTGCAAGAAGGACGGTAGCTCGTTGATGCGGGCTAGAATGACGTGTGTCCGATCTTTTGACCGCAAGATCATCGCCGCCGTTTATGATCCTCGGATAACATTGACGATCTATGATCTACCAAGCTTGTGGCAAAGGATCGCCCGGATGGATCAGGTTGCCTTCACCACGAAGGACCTCGGCAACGTCGTGCGCAAGGCGCAGAATCTGACGCAGGCTGTCGATGTGTGGCAGCAAGCGGTGAGCGGAGGCTTTGCCAAAGCGGCGCAATGAGGTCCATAGACCAGCGGATGTTCGACGACGGTCCAGAGCGACTGGCGTTTGGCGTGTCGAACTTCCATGATCCGATGCACGCACATAACGACTTGTTTGCAGAGGCTTGTAGCTGTTCGCCGGAATTGCGGCTGTTAACAGGTCCGTAGAATACTGACCGCGAGTGAACGCTTCCAGGCCTCTTGGTGCCAGGGCCGGTGAATAGCCCAGCCCGCATAACCCATGAAAACAAAGGAAAAAGCCACCCACAGCGGGGTCGGAAGAAGGCCTTCGCGAGGACAAGTGGCGGAGCGAGAGGGATTCGAACCCTCGAGACGGTTCCCCGCCTACACACTTTCCAGGCGTGCGCCTTCGACCACTCGGCCACCGCTCCGTCGCCGCGGTGTCTACACGGGTGAGTGATGACGTTTCAAGGGGAAACGGGGTCAGGGGCGGCGGGGGGGCTTCAGGTGGGGCATGAGGGTGGCCATGTCGGGGCCGTCCTCGCGGCCCGTCATGGCGCGGCGGAGGGGGCGGAAAAGGGGACGGCCCTTGCGGCCGGTGGCGGATTTGACGGCGTTGGTCCAGTCGCCCCAGGTGGTAGGTGTCCAGGGGGTGGGGGGAAGCATTTCAAGGGCTTGGGTGACGAAATCTTCATCTTCGGCGTCGACTTGCGCCTCGGCGCCATGGTCCATCACGGTCCACCAAGCACCAAGATCGGCCTGTACGGTGATGCTTTCGCGGGTGATTTCCCAGAACGCGGCAGCTTGGGTGTCGGGGACGCCCAGCGCCCGGATGCGGTCTGTGACCGCCGACAGGGGCAGCGCGCGGACGTGGGCGCGGGTGAGGGGAAAGAGGTCTTCGGCGTCGAATTTGGTGGGGGCGGAACCGAACGAGGCAAGGTCGAAACCGGCGATGAGGTCATCATGATTTGTCGCGAGTTCAACGGGTTGCGATGAGCCGAGCCGCGCCATGAGCGACAGAAGCGCCATCGGCTCCACGCCTTGGGCGCGCAGGTCGCGCAAGGACAGGGTGCCGAGGCGTTTCGACAGAGCTTCGCCTTGCGGGCCGGTCAGAAGGGAGTGGTGCGCAAAATCTGGTGGGGTGCCGCCCATCGCCTGCATGATCTGGATTTGCGTGGCGGTGTTGGTCACATGATCGGCGCCCCTTACGATCGAGGTCACGCCCATGTCGATGTCATCGACCGACGAGGCGAAGGTGTACAGGATCTGCCCGTCGGCGCGGATCAGCACCGGGTCCGACACCGATGCGGCATCAATCGAGATCGGGCCAAGGATGCCGTCGGGCCATTCGATGCGGTTCTGGTCAAGCTGGAAACGCCAGTAGCCATCCCGGCCTTCGGCCCGCATCGCGGTGCGTTCGGCGTCGGTCAGGGCCAGGCTGGCGCGGTCATAGACGGGTGGCCTGCCCATGTTTAAAAGCTTTTTGCGCTTCAGGTCCAGTTCCACAGGTGTTTCAAAACACTCATAAAAACGGCCCGCCGTGCGCAACTGATCCGCCGCCTCGCGGTAGCGGTCAAAGCGCAGTGACTGCTTTTCCACCCGGTCCCAATGCAGGCCCAGCCAGTCGAGATCCTGCATGATACCATCGGCATATTCGGCCTTGGACCGTTCCTGATCGGTGTCATCGAGGCGCAGGATGAAGGTGCCGCCGGACTTGCGGGCGATCATCCAGTTCATCAGGGCAGTGCGCAGGTTGCCCACATGGATCCAGCCGGTGGGCGAGGGGGCAAAGCGGGTGATGGTGGACATGGCGGAACCTTTGTCAGGGATGACGGCGTGACTGTCACACCGGGGCGGGGTTGTCCAGTTCGGGGGTGTCGGGCGGGATGAAGGAAGGGTTAATGCAGTGCTGTACGGGGAAGGGCGACTTTTGCCGCAAACCACTGGAAATGTTGAGATTTCAGTGTATTCTTCGCGTATGCCAACCGTACAGCATCCGTATTACATCCGTACATACACTTGGCAATTCTCACCGCGCCCGCGCCCCCCTTTACGGCCCCCGCCCGCAGCCCCTATATGCCCAGCCATGCCACATGCCGATCCCGACAGCCTTGCCCCCGATGCCGCCCTGATCGAGGCGCTGGCGCTGACGGCCATCGCGGCGCTACCCGAGGCTTACCGCGATGCGGCAAGGGCCATCGCGCTGCACGTCGCCGAGTTTCCGACGGACGAAATGCTGGACGGCCTCGACATTGCCGATGCGTTCGAATTGACCGGGCTGTATGACGGCATCCCCCTGACCGAACGGTCGGTGACGGACCAGCCTGACCGGCCCGATGCGATCTGGTTGTTCCGGCGGCCCATTCTGGACGAATGGGCGGACCGGGGGAATGTGACGCTGGCGGAACTGGTGACGCATGTGCTTGTGCATGAGTTGGCGCATCATTTCGGCTGGTCGGACGATGACATCGCATCAGTCGATCCGTGGTGGGAATAGCGCCCCGCACCAGACCGGATGACAGACGGAGCACGAAGCGGCTAGGCTGGCCACAAGGAGCCTGACCGCAAGATTCGCCGCCTTGCCGCAATTCTGTTTGCGGATATCGTCGGCTATTCGCGGCTGATGAGGCGGGGGCGCTGGCGGCGCTGAACCGGCACCGGGAGGCGGAGTTTGATCCGGCGGTGGCGCGCTATTCCGGCCGCATCGTCAAGCTGATGGGCGATGGCGCGCTGGTGGAATTTGCGAGCGTGGTCGATGCGGTTGATTGCGCGATGGCTATCCAGACGGCGGCGGCGGGTGGTGGTGCTGCCCTCGCGCTGCGGATCGGGGTGAACCTGGGCGACATCATCCTGCAGGGCGACGATATCTATGGCGACGGGGTGAACATCGCGGCGCGGCTGGAGCTCTTGGCCGAACCGGGTGGCATCTGCGTGTCGTCGGCGGTGCATGAAAGCATCCGCGCGCGGGTGGATGCGACGTTCAGCGATGGTGGCGCGGTGGAGGTGAAGAACATCGACCGCCCGGTGCGGATCTGGCGCTGGCATCCGGGTGCTGCTGGTGCCTTGCCCAAGGTGGCAGAGCCTGCGCGCAAGCCCGAGGGGCCGTCGGTTGCGGTGCTGGCTTTCACCAACATGTCGGGCGAACCCGAGCAGGAATATTTCGCCGATGGCATCGCCGAAGACATCATCACCGATCTGAGCAAGGTGTCGGGCCTGACGGTGATCGCGCGCAATTCCAGCTTTGTCTACAAGGGCCGGTCGGTCGATCTGCGCCATGTCGGGCGCGAGTTGGGCGTGGCCTATGTGCTGGAGGGGTCTGTGCGGCTGACCCCGTCCGAGCGGGCGGGCATCACGGCGTCGGGCACCACAAGCCCCGAGGCACATGAAAGCCTTATGAAAATGCGCGCCTTGCATTTCTCGCCGTCGCTGAACAAGGCGATGTGGGAACGCGCGGTGGCGCATGGCCGCCGCGCAATCGAACTTGATCCGGGCTATGCAGAGGCGCGCGCGGTCTGGGCGGATCTGATGCGGATCGATCCCGGTTTCGACATCAGAGCGCGCCTGTCCCGCTTCGGCTATATCCGCCCCGAAGACCCGGCGCTGATGGTTGAAGGGCTGGCCAGGGCGAGTGTGCCTGCGGGTGCGTGACGGGGGGCTGGGCATGGGCATCACATGCCCGTCATCGCGGGCTGTTCTGGCGGGCCCGGTGCGCTAGCTTTTTCGCTAATGATTCAGTCAGGAGAGTTCCCATGCAGACGCCCATGCTGTCGCGACGCCATGTTCTGATGACCGCCGCCGCCGTGCCGCTTGCCGCCGCGATGCCGGGGCTTGCAAGCGCATCGGCAGGGATGCTGGGATCGGCCGGGGCGGGGTTCAACCGCTTCAAGCTGGGCGGGTTCGAGGTGACGACGCTTTTGGCAGGCAGCAGGCTGGCAGAGGCGCCGCAAGAGATTTTCGGGATGAACGTGTCGGCGGATGAGTTCGCGGCGGCTTCGGCGGCGAATTTCATTCCGGTGGACAAGACGCAGTTTGTGTTTTCGCCGACCGTGGTGAACACCGGCACCGAACTGGTGCTGTTCGACACCGGCCTGAACCCCGAGGGGATCACGGCGGCACTGGCGGCGGCGGGGTATACGCCCGATCAGGTGGATACGGTGGTGCTGACCCACATGCACGGCGACCATATCGGCGGGCTGGCGGGTGACGCGGGGCCGACCTTTGCCAATGCGCGGATCGTGACGGGGGCGATTGAGCACAACCACTGGATGGGCGCGGGCAACGAGGCGTTCGACGCCAAGGTGCGCCCGCTGAATGACAAGATCACCTTTCTGGACGATGGCGGCAGCGTGGCGGGCGGGATCACGTCGATGGCGGCGTTCGGCCATTCGCCGGGGCATATGGGCTATGTCATCGAAAGCAGTGGCGCGCGGGTGGTGATCACGGCGGATACGGCGAACCATTTCGTATGGTCGCTGGGCTATCCCGACTGGGAAGTGAAGTTCGATCAGGACAAGGCCGCTGCCGCCGCATCGCGCCGTCAGGTGTTCGGCATGCTGGCCGCCGACCGGGTGCCGTTCATCGGCTATCACATGCCGTTCCCGTCGCTGGGGTTTGTCGAGGCGCAGGGTGAAGGGTTCCGGTATGTGCCTGCAACCTATCAGATGATGCTGAACGGCTGATATCCGCGCGACGGAAACGGGCTGTTCCTGCGTTTGCCCTGCAAAGGGGATGCAAATGGTGGATTTGCAGCCCATAATCAGCTTGGCCACAATGGCCGGTGAGGCACGTGGATGCGGTTTTTTCGGCGGTCCCTGTTCGGGCTGTTCCTGGCGGCGGTGACACTTGGGTTTCTGGGCCTTGCGGCCCGGAGCCTGATTGACGCTGTCGCCGTCAGGAATGCGCCCGACGCGCCTTCGGACACGGCGCGCGAGCGGGTGTTTTCGGCCAACGTGGCGGTGGCGGTGGCGGGCCCGGTGACGCCGGTCATGACGGTTTACGGTGAGGTTCGGGCGCGCCGCACACTGGAACTGCGCAGCCCGCGTGGCGGCACCGTGACGACGGTGGCCGAGGTGTTCGAGGATGGCGCTGCGGTGACCGAGGGCCAGTTGCTGATGCGGCTGGACCCGGCGGATGCGACGGCGGCGCTGGCAATCGCACGGTCCGATCTGGGGCAGGCCGGGGCCGAGGGGCGCGAGGCGGCGGCGGCGCTGATCCTGGCGCGCGACGATCTTGCGGCGGCGGTGGCGCAGGTGGGCTTGCGCGCGCAGGCGCTGGCGCGGCAAGAGGATATCCGGGCGCGGGGTGCGGGCAGCGATGCCGCCGTTGAAACGGCGGCGCTGGCGCTGTCGGGGGCCGATCAGGCGGTGCTGTCGCGCCGGTCGGCGCTGGCGCAGGCCGAGGCGAGGGTGGATCTGGCGGCAACGGCGCTGGAACGTCTGCGCATCACCATATCCGAGGCGGAACGCGCGCTGCGCGAGACGGAACTGTTTGCGTCGTTTGACGGCATCCTCAGCGCCGTGTCGGTGGTGCCGGGGCGGATCGTCGGGGCCAGCGAAAAGGTGGCCGATCTGATCGACCCCACGTCGCTGGAGGTGTCGGTGCGGCTGTCGACGGTGCAGTACGGGCGGCTGTTGGATGACGCGGGCGCGCTGCGTCCGGTGCCGGTGGGGGTGACGCTGGATGTGGCGGGGACGGCGATCACCGCCACGGGCCGCCTGACCCGCGCAGCGGCGGCAGTGGGCGAGGGGCAATCGGGGCGGCAGGTGTTTGCCGGACTGGACAGCGCGGGCGGGTTTCGCCCCGGTGATTTCGTGACGCTGGATATTGCCGAGCCGCCGTTGCCCGGTGCGTTCGTGCTGCCCGCAACCGCGCTGGGTTCGGACGGCGATGTGCTGGTTCTGGGCGACGAAGACCGGCTGGAGGCTGTGGCCGCGACCCTGTTGCGGCGGATGGGCGACCGGGTGGTGCTGTCAGCCCCGGGTCTGGACGGGCGCGAGGTGGTGCAGGAACGGTCACCCTTCCTCGGGTCCGGGATCAAGGTGCGCCCGGTACGGCCCGGGGCCGCGTTGCAGGTGGGCGAAGCGCCGGCGGCACCCGAGATGATTGACCTGACGCCCGAACGCCGTGCCGGCCTGATCGCACTGGTCGAGGCGAATGGCCGGATGCCGCCCGAGGCCAAGGCGCGGGTATTGGCGCAACTGGCCGAAGACCGGGTGCCTGCCCGCGTCGTGCAGCGGCTGGAAGAGCGGAGCGGCGGCTAGGATGGACGCGGACGGCGCCAAGGGCATCCTGTCGTATTTCACCCGGCACCGGACGCTGGCCAACCTGTTGCTGGCGGTCATGGTGGTGGCGGGGCTGATCGCGGCCACACGCCTGCGGGCGCAGTATTTCCCGGATGTGGTGGTGTCAGAGGTCACGGTGACCGTGGCCTGGCAGGGTGCGGGCCCCGAGGATGTGGACCGCGCTATCGTGGCGGTGCTGGAACCCACGCTGTTGACCGTTGACGGGGTGGCCGATGTCACGTCACGCGCCACCCAAGGCCGGGCGGTGATCGACCTTGAGTTCGAGCCGGGCCGCGATCTGGCCCGCGCGACCGAGGATGTGAAGGCGGTGGTCGATGCCGTGCAGACCCTGCCGGACGACGCCGACGCGCCGGTGGTGCGGCAGGCGGCCTGGCGCGATCAGGTGACGGATGTGGTCATCAGCGGGCCGGTCGGGATCGACCAGCTGGCGCGGTTTGCCGATGATCTGGTGACGCGGCTGTTCGCCGAAGGCATCACCCGCACCACCCTGCGCGGCGTGGCCGACCCCGAGATCGTGATCGAGGTGCCGACGGTCAACCTCATCCGCCATGACCTGACGATGGCCGACATTGCCACCGCCGTTGCCGCCGAGGCGGGCAGCGCGCCTGCGGGCGAGGTGGGGTCGGGCACCGCGCGGGTGCGGACCGGGGCCGAGCGGCGCAGTGTCGAGGATATCGGCGGTGTTGTGCTGCGGTCAGGGCCCGGGGGGGCCTCGCTGACGGTGGCCGATGTAGGGACGGTGATTTCCGAACCCGCCGACCGTGCCCGTGCTACCTATGTAGGTGACAATGCCGCCGTGACGATGCGGGTGGACCGCAGCGACGGCGGCGACGCGATCCGGGTGCAGGCGGCGGTCGAGCGTGTGGTGGCCGAGATGCAGGAAGGCCTGCCGCCGGGGGTCGAGGTCACGCTGATCCGCGCCCGGGCCGACCAGATTTCGCAGCGTCTGCAACTGTTGATCGACAATGCGCTGGTGGGGCTGGGCATCGTGGTGGTGCTGTTGTTCCTGTTCCTGAACGCGCGAACGGCGGTCTGGGTGGCGGCGGGGATACCGGCGTCGATCCTGGCGGCGATGGCGGTGATGTATCTGGGTGGCCTCACGCTCAACATGATATCGCTTTTTGCGCTGATCATCACGCTGGGGATCATTGTCGATGATGCTATCGTGGTCGGCGAACACGCCGATTTCCGGTATCGCGTGCTGGGTGAGCCGCCCGTCGTGGCGGCGGAAAATGCGGCCCGGCGGATGTGGTTGCCGGTGCTGGCGTCGATGATCACCACGGTTATCGCGTTCGCGGGCCTTGTCACCATCGGTGGGCGGTTTGGCGAGTTGATCCGCGATATTCCCCTGACAGTGATCGCGGTGCTGATGGCCAGTCTGGTCGAATGCTTTCTGATCCTGCCGAACCACATGGCCCACGCGCTTGCCGCCGGTTCGCGCGAGGCCTGGTATGACTGGCCTTCGCGGCAGGTGAACCGGGGGTTTCAGTGGTTTACCCGCAGGGTGGCCCGGCCGGTGACCGCGTTTGTCATCCGGGCGCGCTATGCGGTGGTGGCCTGTGCGGTGTTCCTTCTTGCATCACAGGTGGCGCTGGTGATCCGGGGCGATGTGCAGTTCCGGTTCTTTGACGCGCCTGAACAATCCAGCATCACCGGCAACTTCTCGATGCTGCCCGGGGCGGATCGCAGCGATACACTGGCGATGATGCGCGAACTGCAGCGCGCCGTCGATGCGGTGGCCGCCAGCTATGAGGGCGAGCATGGGCGCAATCCGGTGACCTATGTGCTGGCCGAAGTGGGGGGTGGCAGCGGGCGCGGGTTGTCGGGGGCGGATGCCAAGGCGCCGGAGCTTTTGGGCGGCATTTCCATCGAACTGGTCGACCCGGATTTCCGCCCCTATTCCAGTTTCGCCTTTGTCGGCGCCCTGCAGGAAGAGGTGCGCAACCATCCGCTGCTGGAAGAGCTCAGCTTTCGCGGTGGGCGGTTCGGGCCGGGGGGCGATGCGCTGTCGGTCGATCTGTACGGCGCCGATGCCGGGGTGCTGAAATCGGCGGCAGAGGCGCTGAAGGCGGCCCTTCTGACCTATCCCGAGGTGTCGGCGCTGGAGGATACGCTGGCCTATGACAAGGAAGAGTTGATCCTGACGCTGACGCCGCAGGGGCAGGCCTTGGGGTTCCAGATCGGCGATCTGGGCCGCGCGCTGCGCGACCGGCTGAACGGGATCGAGGCCGCGACCTATCCCGTCGGCACCCGCACCGCGTCGATCCGGGTGGAGTTGCCCGAGGGTGAGTTGACGGCGGATTTCATGGACCGCACGCTGATGCGGGCGGGGCCGGGGGTGTATGTGCCATTGGCCGATATCGTGGCGGTCACCGCGAAATCGGGTTTCTCCACCATCCGCCGCGAGAACGGATTGCGCATCGTGACCGTGACCGGCGACGTGCAGGCCGACGATCCGGTGCGCGCGAACATCGTGCAGGATGAGTTGCGCGCGGTGATCCTGCCACGGATCACGCAGGATTTCGGCGTCAGCGTGCGCGCATCGGGGCAGGCAGAGCAGGAGCGCGCGTTTCTGGGGGATGCGTGGCTTGGGTTCCTGATGGCGCTTATGGGCATCTACCTGACGCTGGCATGGGTTTTTGCAAGCTGGTCACGGCCGGTGGTGGTGATGGCGGTCATTCCGTTTGCGCTGACCGGGGCGATCTTGGGGCATCACATCTGGGGTATCCCGATGTCGATGTTTTCCATCGTGGGGCTGATCGGGATGGTCGGGATCGTCATCAACGATTCCATCGTGCTGGTGTCGACGGTGGACGAATATGCCGAGAAGCGCGGCCTGACGCCTGCAATCATCGACGCCGTGGGTGACCGGCTGCGCCCGATCTTCCTGACCACGGCAACCACGGTTCTGGGCCTGTCGCCGTTGTTGTACGAACGCAGTTCGCAGGCGATCTTTCTCAAGCCCACAGTGGTGACGCTGGTGTTCGGGCTGGGGCTGGGGATGTTTCTGGTGCTGATGCTGGTGCCCGCCGTGCTGGCGATACAGGCCGACTGGCAACGCCAGCGGCGCGCGTTCGGGCGGGCGTTGCGCGGGCGGGCGGGGATGGGGGGCATGCGCGGCATGGTGATCGGCGCGGGCGCGCTGGTGGTGCTGGCGTTCGGCGCGACCTTGGGCTGGGTGCTGGTGTTCGGGGCGCTGCCTTCGGGGTTGGTGGCGATGCTGCCCGGGTTGGCCGGGGTTCCGGCGGGGATGGCCGCGCTGGGGCTGTTCCTCGGGGCGGTGGTGGTGATCCTGGTGGCAGCACTGATCGTCGGGCGGCTGGCGATGGGCCGCTATACCGCCAGAAGTTCCAGCGCCACGCCCTGACCGACGCCGACACATAGCGTGACCAGCGCCGAGCGTCCTCCGCCCTCATGCAGACGGCGGGCGGCGGTCGCGGCGATGCGGGCGCCGGACATGCCCAAGGGGTGGCCGAGGGCGATGCCGCCGCCATGGGCGTTCACCCGGGGGTCGTCGTCGCGCAGGCCCCAGGCGCGGGTGCAGGCAAGGACCTGGGCCGCAAACGCCTCGTTCAGTTCGATCACGTCATGGTCACGGGGATGCCGCCCGGTGCGGGCGGTCAGGCGTTCGCAGGCGGCGACGGGGCCCGTGCCCATCGTGCGGGGGGGGACGCCTGCGGAAGCCGCCATACCGATGCGGGCGAGGGGGGTGAGGTTGTATCTGCGAATACCTTCGCCCGACGCCACCAGCACTGCCGCCGCACCGTCGTTGATGCCGGCGGCATTGCCCGCAGTGACGGTTCCGCCGGTGCGGAATGGTGTGGGCAGGGATGCCAGCCGGTCAAGGGTGGTGGCGCGGGGGTGTTCGTCGGTGGTGACGGTGGGGTCGCCCTTGCGGCCCGTGATGGTGACCGGGACGATGTCGACGGCATGCCATGCGGCATCGTACCGGGCCTGTGAGCGGCAGGCACAGGCGTCCTGATCGGCGCGGGATATGGCGTGTTCTGCCGCCACATTCTCGGCTGTCTCGGGCATGGAATCAGTGCCGTAGGCCCGCGCAATGCGGTCGTTGATGAACCGCCAGCCGATGGTGGTGTCGTACATCGCCTGTTCACGGGCAAAGGCCGCTCCGGCCTTGCCCAGCACGAACGGCGCGCGCGTCATGCTTTCAACCCCGCCCGCGATCACCACATCCGCCCCGTCACGCACCGCCCTTGCCGCCGCAATCACCGCATCCAGACCGCTGGCGCAAAGGCGGTTCACCGTCAACGCAGGCACCGTTTCCGGCAGACGCGACAAGAGCACCGCCATGCGGGCCACGTTGCGGTTGTCCTCGCCGGCCTGATTGGCACAGCCGAAAATGACCTCGTCGGCGATCAGGCCGGGGTGCAAATCCAGCAGGCCGTCGATCACCAAAGCGGCCATGTCATCGGGGCGCAGGGTGGCCAAGGCACCGCCGTGACGGCCGATGGGGGTGCGGCGGTGGGTGCAAAGGAACACGTCGGTCATGGCGCAAGACCCTTGGGTGGGGGCAGGTATCGGCCCCGGAGGTGCGGGGGCGCGGCAGCCTCCAGTACGGCGAGGGTGGTCAGCATATCGGGCCGGGCGGCCGCGACGGCAAAGGGGCCACGCGGCAGGTTCAGGCCCAGCGTCATCGCGGTGTCGATGCCGTCTGCCGTCACGCCGCCCTCGTGGCACAGCCATGCGGCCTCATTCACCAGTGCGGCCTCGATACGGTGGACGATGGCGGCATCGGGCTGTGCGGTGACGGGGTCGGGGTACACGAACCCTCGCCCCGATTTCCGACCCAGCCGGCCTGCGGCCACCTGACCCTGCAGCGACCGGAAGACGTGATAGCGTGGATGCCCGCCCATCGCCGCCGACAGGCCCATGGTGGCGGCAAGGTTGATATCGGCGCCGATCAGGTCGATCAGGCTGAGGGGGCCGATGCGATACCCCGCCGCCAGCATCGCGCCGTCAATGGCGGTGGCCGCGTGCCCTTCCTCCAACAGCGCCAACGCCTCGCCATAGAACGGCCGCGCACAACGGTTGACGATGAAACCGGGGCGGTCTGGGGCGGTGATGACGGTCTTGCCCGCAGCTTCGGTCAGGGTGCGGGCGGTGGTCAGGGCATCGGCGCGGGTGCCGGGATGGCCGATCAGTTCCACCAGTTTCATCGCCGGGGCGGGGTTGAAGAAATGAAGGCCGATCAGGTTGCCGGGGGTCGGCAGGCCGTCGGCCAGCGATGCCACCGACAGCGACGACGTGTTGGTGGCAAGGATCGCCTGTGGCATGGCACGTGCAAGGGCCGCGAAGAGGGCGCGTTTCACCGCCGCATCCTCGACCACCGCCTCGATCACCATGTCGGCGGGGGCGATGTCGGCAACCCGGTCCACCACCTGCACCCGCGACAGGACGGCATCGCGCGCGGCCACGGTCATCGCGCCCTTGTCCACGCGCGGGGCAAGCGCTGCGGCAAGCCGTGCCATGGCCGAGGCGCGCGCCTCTGGCAGGGCATCGATGGCGCGCACGGTGTGACCGGCCTGCGCATAGACCTGCGCTATGCCAAGCCCCATCGCCCCCAGTCCCACCACACCGATGGCCATTCGTAACCCCCCCGTTCGCCCCCCATCATCGGTTCCGGACCCGAAACTGCAAGGCGGAAACTTTCAAACTTGAAATTGTTTTCACCGGGTGTCAGCCTAGGTTCACCAAGGCATATGATGCTTGGGAAAGGAAACGGGCGATGAAGATACTCTGTCTGGGTGGCGGCCCTGCCGGTCTGTATTTCGCCATCTCGATGAAACTGCGCGACCCGGCGCATCAGGTGACCGTGCTGGAGCGTAACCGGGCCAATGACACGTTCGGCTGGGGCGTGGTGCTGTCGGATGATGCGCTGGGGCGGATGCAGGGGAACGACCCGGTATCGACCGACGAGATCCGGGCCGAGTTTTCCTATTGGGACGATATCGCGGTGGTCCATGACGGGGTGCGCACGGTGTCGGGCGGGCACGGCTTTGCGGGCATCGGGCGCAAGCGGATGCTGATTATCCTGCAGGCAAGGGCGCGCGATCTGGGCGTGGACCTGCAGTTCGAGACCGAGTTCCGCAGCGCCGAGGAGTATCGGGCCGACTATGATCTGGTGGTGGCGACGGACGGCCTCAATTCAGCGGTGCGGCGAGAATATGAGGGGGTTTTCCAGCCCGATATCGACACCCGCAAGTGCAAGTTTGTCTGGCTGGGCACCCATGCCCGGTTCGACGATGCGTTCACCTTCATCTTCGAGAAGACGCCGCATGGCTGGGTCTGGGCGCATGTGTACCAGTTCGATGCGGATACCGCGACGTTCATCGTCGAGTGTCTGCCCGAGACCTGGGATGCCTGGGGCTTTGACGCCATGACCAAAGAGGAAACGGTCGAGACGTGCCGCGCGATCTTTGCGGGCCATCTGGGCGGGCATGACCTGATGTCGAACGCGGCGCATCTGCGCGGGTCGGCGGTGTGGATGCAGTTCCCTCGTGTGGTGTGCCAGCGGTGGTATCATGAAAACGTGGTGCTGATGGGCGATGCGGCGGCGACGGGGCATTTTTCGATCGGGTCGGGGACAAGGCTGGCGATCGACAGTGCGATTGCGCTGGCCGGGTATCTGCATTCCGAGCCGACATTGCAGGGGGCATTCCAGCGCTATCAGGACGAGCGGCGGGTTGAGGTGCTGCGCCTGCAGTCGGCGGCGCGCAATTCGCTGGAGTGGTTTGAAGAGGTGGAGCGGTATCTTGACCTGCCGCCCCAGCAGTTCGCCTATTCCCTGCTGACCCGCAGCCAGCGGATCGGGCATGAGAACCTGCGGTTGCGTGACCCGGCATGGCTGGCCAGCGTCGAGGACTGGTTTCAGGATCAGGCGGGGGGCGTGCGGGGGCGCCGGCCGATGTTCGCGCCGTTCCGGCTTCGGGATATGGCGCTGGTGAACCGGGTCGTGGTGTCGCCCATGGCGCAGTACCGGGCGGTGGAGGGGTGCCCGACCGACTGGCATTTCGTGCATTACGCGGAACGGGCCAAGGGCGGCGCGGGGCTGGTTTACACCGAGATGACCTGCGTGTCGGCAGAGGGGCGGATCACACGCGGCTGTCCGGGCCTCTATGCGCCCGGGCATGAGGCGGCATGGCGGCGGGTGGTGGATTTCGTACATGCCGAGACTTCGGCAAAGGTGTGCTGTCAGATCGGGCATGCGGGGCGGAAAGGGGCGATGGGACTGTCGGGCGGGGCCGAGGACGGGCCTTTGGTTGATGGCTGGGGGTTGGTGAGTGCGAGTGCCGTACCGTGGGCCAAGGGGCATCCGGTGCCTGCGGCGATGACGCGCGAGCAGATGCTGGCGGTGACGGATGATTTTGTGCGGGCGGTGGCGATGGCCGAGCGGGCCGGGTTCGACATGATCGAACTGCATGCGGCACATGGGTATCTGGTGTCCGGTTTCATCAGCCCGCTGTCGAACCGGCGCACCGATGACTACGGCGGCAGTCTCGAGAACCGCATGCGCTGGCCGTTGGAGGTGTTTGCCGCAATGCGGGCGGCCTGGCCTGTGGCCAAGCCGATGTCGGTGCGGATTTCGGCCAGCGACTGGGCCGGGGATGACGGGGTGACGCCGGGCGAGGCGGTCGAGATTGCGCGCATGTTTGCGCGGGCGGGGGCGGATATCATTGACGTGTCGGCGGGGCAGACGTCAGTTGACGCGCGGCCTGTCTATGGGCGGATGTTTCAAACGCCGTTCAGCGACCGGATACGGAACGAGGCGGGGCTGGCGACGATGGCGGTGGGCAATATCACCGAGGCGGATCAGGTGAACGGCATCCTCTTGGCGGGGCGCGCCGATCTGGTCTGTCTGGCAAGGCCGCATCTGGCCGATCCCTACTGGACGCTGCATGCCGCCGTGGCGGCGGGGGATGCGGGCACCGAATGGCCGCTGCCGTATCTGGCGGGGCGTGACCAGATGCAGCGCTTGCAGGCCAAGGGGGGCGAGGTGATCCGGGCATGAGCGTGGCAGGGCGGCGGGTTCTGGTGACAGGGGGCGGGTCGGGGGCTGGGGCCGACCTTGCGCTGGGGTTCGCGCGGGCCGGGGCGTCAGAGGTGGTGGTGTGCGGGCGTCGGGTGGATGCGCTGGCGCGGACGGTGGCACTGCATCCGGGCATCCGCGCGCTGCCCTGTGATGTGACGGATGAGGCGTCGGTTGTGGCGCTGTTCGCGCAAGCGGGGCCGGTGGATATCGTGATTGCCAATGCGGGGCAGGCGGATTCGGGGCCTTTGGCGCGGACCACGCTGGAGCAGTGGAACAGGATGCTGGCGGTGAACCTGACCGGGGTGTTCCTGACATTCCGCGAAGGTTTGCGGCAGTTTACCGGGTGGGGGCGGCTGGTGGCGGTGTGTTCGACCGCCGGGATCAAGGGCTATGCCAAGGTGGCGCCCTATGCGGCCGCCAAGCATGGGGTGATGGGGCTGACGCGGTCGCTGGCGCTGGAGGTGGCAAAGGGGCCGGTGACGGTGAACGCGATCTGTCCGGGGTTTCTGGACACCGACATGACCGCAGAATCGGTGCGGATCATTGCCGACAAGACCGGGCGCAGTTTGGGCGACGCGCGCAAGGCGCTGGAGGGGCTTAACCCGCAGAACCGCCTCTTTCGCCCCGATGAGGTGACGGCGGCGGCCTTGTGGCTGTGCGGGCCGGGGTCGGACGGGGTGAACGGGCAGGCGATCACCATCTCGGGGGGCGAGGTGTGACGCATGACCCCCTGTCCAAGCGGCGGCTGAAGGCCTGGGTTCGCCTGTTGGGCGTCACCCGCCGGGCCGAGGGGGTGTTGCGCGAACACCTGCGGCTGCAACACCGCACCACCCTGCCCCGGTTCGACGTGATGGCAGCACTTTACCGCCGCCGCGAGGGGGTGACGATGAGTGAATTGTCACGGATGCTGTTGGTATCGAACGGCAACGCGACGACGGTGGTGGACCGGCTGGAGGCCGACGGGATCGTGGTGCGCACCCCGTCCGACACCGACCGGCGCACGGTGTTCGTGGCGCTGACACCGGCGGGGGTGGCGGTGTTCGAGGCGCAGGCAACCCCGCACGAGGCCGAGGTGAACCGGCTGTTCGGGCATCTGGACGAGGCTGATCTGGATACCCTGACCGATCTTCTGAAACGCATGGGGGCACCGAAGTGACCGAACTTTCCGGGCTGAAACCGCAGCATTTTCAATGGTCTGTGGCCGGGGGTGTGGCCACGATCCGGCTTGACCGGCCGGAGCGGAAGAACCCGCTGACGTTCGAAAGCTATGCCGAGTTGCGCGATACGTTTCGGGCGCTGGTCTATGCGTCGGATGTGGATGTGGTGGTGATTGCACCCAACGGGGGGAATTTCTGTTCGGGCGGCGATGTGCATGACATCATCGGGCCCTTGATCGGGTTGCCGATGAAGGACTTGCTGGCCTTCACCCGGATGACCGGCGATCTGGTCAAGGCGATGATCGGCTGCGGCAAACCGGTGATCGCGGCGGTGGACGGGATCTGCGTGGGGGCGGGGGCGATTTTGGCGATGGCTTCCGATATTCGGCTGGGGACGCCCGCGGCAAAGGTGGCTTTTCTCTTTGTGCGTGTCGGGTTGGCCGGGTGCGATATGGGGGCTTGCGCAATGTTGCCG
>JBBQXK010000061.1:0-19448 GCA_038209775.1 Rhodobacterales bacterium
CGTGGTGCGCGACATGTCCTGTGGGCAGGCGTCGAACATGCCCCGGATCAGCCGCTCATCCGCGCCATCGACGACCGAGGCCACGATGGTGGCGCCGTCCTTTGCCTGCGCTGCGGCGGCAAAGAGGGCGCGGTAGCAGGCGATCGTGCTCGGTGTATCCACCATGTAGGTGGTCACCAGAAAGTACGCGTGCGCCGGGATGCCCGCCTCTGCAAACCGCGCAAAGGCGCGCGCCTTGCGGCGGGGATAGACGATGCGGACATAGATCGCCGCGCGGGTAAAGTTGATGACCGCCCAAGTGTAGCGCCAGGTGCCAAGGAACCCCAGCACGAACAGAGTGCTTGCCGCATGCTGATGGGCCTCGGCAAAACCCCTCGGGATCATCGTCACAAGGGTGACGATGATCGCAAGATAGGCGCCGTGTGACAGAAGGAAGACCATTGCGGGGCCTTACCAGCAGATGCCCTGGTACTGCCCGTCCGACACCCTTGCGCGGTTCAGGCGGGTAAGGTCCAGCACCGGGCCCTTCATGGCCGCCTTTTCCAGAACGCCGACGGTCTCTTTGTAGAAGTTGCCCACAAGGATCGCGTCGGTGCGGTTGATCAGGGCATCAAGATCGCCCTCCATCCGGTCGCGCAGGTCGGGGATCACGTCGTTGCCCCGCCCGGCGGTCGAGTTGTTCTCGGCATAGGCCTCATAGACATAGGGGTCATAGATGCCGACACCCACGCCCTTGGCAATCAGCCGGGCGGCAAGTTCCGCAAGCGGGCTTTCGCGCAGATCGTCGGTGCCGGGTTTGAAGCTGATGCCGACAAAGCCCACTTCGCGTGCCCCCGAGGCCTCGACCATCGCCATGGCGCGGGCGATCTGCGCCTCGTTGGCCTCGACCACGGCATCCAGCAGATGCGGCTCGACGCCGGTGGATTTCGCCAGATGACGCAGCGCCCGCACATCCTTGGGCAGGCAGGACCCGCCAAAGGCGAAACCGGGGCGCATGAAGTATTTCGACATCGCCACCTTGGTGTCGCTGCACAGGATTTCCATGACGGTCTGGCCGTCAAGGCCGGATGCCTTGGCGATGTTGCCGATCTCGTTGGCGAAGGTCACCTTGACGGCGCGCCAGGTGTTCGAGGTGTATTTCACCATCTCGGCGGTGCGCAGATCGACCGTGTGGATCTTGCAGCCAAGACCGTCGTTCAGGGCCGTCAGGAACTGGCGGGTGCCATCATCCATCGCACCGAACACGATCAGGCCGGGCTCGTCGTAATCCTCGATGGCGGTGGATTCGCGCAGGAACTCGGGGTAGTAGCCAACCCCGAAATCAACCCCCGCGACCTTGCCCGAGGCGGCTTGCAGTGCGGGAATACAGGTGCCCTCGCAGGAACCCGGCACGATGGTCGAGCGGATGACGACCGAATGATAGGCCGCCTTGCCCTTCAGCGCCGCCCCGATGGTGCGGCAGACGCCCTCGACATAGGTCAGCCCGACCGAGCCGTCGGGGGCTGACGGGGTGCCGACACAGACAAAGCTGGCCTCGGTCGCGGCGATGGCCGCAGCCACGTCCGCCGTGGCGGTCAGCCGGCCTTTGGCGACAACCTCGGCAATCAGTTCGGGCAGGCCGTTTTCCACGATGGGCGAGCGCCCCGCGTTGATCGCCGCGATTTTGCCCGGGTCAATATCGACCGCGATCACCTGGTGGCCGTCACGCGCCAGGCATGCCGCCGCCACCACACCGACATAGCCGATGCCGAAGATACTGATCCGTGCCATATTTTCGCCTCATTTGGTTTTCGACTGCTCGGCTTTTTTCTTTTATAAATATGGTGTTGCGGCGAGTAATTAAAGCAAATTAAGGAAGCCGGGGCCGTTTGCCCGCGCCTGTGCCCGCCACGCTACAGTTGCCAAATTCAATGTCTATCTTGTGGCTTTTGGAAACGATCCGGCAAAATCTGGTGGTTGTCCGGTGCGGCACCACAAGGTCGCTCTGCCTTGGGTTGTGGCGGATTTGGCAAGCCGCCTTGACCGGGTGGCCCCAAGCGCCAATAACGGCCAGGGCTGCGACGGCCCGGCCAATGCAGGGGTCCGAAAGTTGCCACAATGTTGCCACATTCCGCCGGGGTGTCCGTCGTGCGCCAAGTTCTGAGGGGCCTCTTCGCCCTGATCCTCATTCCGGTTCTTGCCGCCGGTTGCGGCAGCACGATCACCATCACCATGCCCGGGGCCACGGCAGCCCCCGGAACCCCCCGTGCCGCAGCCCGTGCAGCCCCCCGTACAGCCCCCCGTACAGCCCCGGTGCCAAAGCCCCCTGCCATGCCCAAGGATTACACGCGTCTGTTCAGCCCGACGCCGCATGCGTTCCGCTATTCGGCGATGGGCGAACCGGTCCGGCGCGGCGCGCTGAGCGAAAGGTATGAACTGCGCGAGGGCGATTGCGGCGGGTCGGACTGCGGCAATGCCCGCGCGCGCGCCGAGATCGCACAGGACCGCACCGCGACGGCGGCCCGGCTGGACCGCGACATTTGGTATGGCTGGAGCTTTTACAACGCCAACATGGGGGGCGTGACGCGTGAGCAGGCCCTGGGCACGGTCCTTGGCCAATGGAAGCTGGAGGGGGATCAGCCGTCCAGCTTCCGTCTGGTGCAGGTGGCCAAGGAGGACGGCGACATGGCGCGCTGCAACAGTGCGGTCTGCACCAGGGGCGGGGCTGCGGGCGATGACGTGATGCTGGAACTGGACGAGATGGCGCAGGCCGCAAGGTGGGGGGCGGCACAGAACCAGGGCCGCATCTGCCGGCTGTTCAACCTTACGGCCAATCGCGGCCGCTGGGTGGACATCGTCATCAACACCAATTTCGGCACCAACAGTTCCGGCTATGTGCGGGTCTGGGTGAATGGCGAGTTGCGCTGCAACTATCAGGGTCAGGTGGTGTCACCCCGCGCCGCGCGGGCCGCGGGCAGCACCGGGCCGACCGACCGGCGCGGCATCTTCAACAGCTATACCGAGCGCTGGACCAAGGCGTTCGGCGCGCGGCCAAAGCCGACGCTGGTCGCCTATTACGACGAGTTCCTGTCGGGCCCCTCGCGTGCCGATGTCGACACGCGCCTGCGCGCCGCACAGGGCCTGCCGCCGGTGAACTGAGGGGGGGATCAGGCCCGTCGTACCGTCAGGCCCGCCGCACAGTCAGGCCCGTCGCACAGTCTGGGGGCTGACGCGGAACAGCCGCGCGATCTCGGCGATGGGGCGGCCTTCGTCGCGCATCCGGGCAGCCTCGGCCTTCTGGCCCGCGTCAAGTGCGGGTGGGCGGCCCCCTACCCTGCCCCGGGCGCGCGCCGCCGCCAGCCCCTCACGCGTGCGCTCGGCGATACGTTCGCGCTCGAACTGGGCGATGGACGCGAACACATGGAACACCAGCCGCCCCGCAGGCGTGGTGGTGTCGATATCCTCGGCCAATGCGCGGAACCCGGCACCCCGGTTGGCGATGGTGGCGGCGATGTCGAGAAGATCCTTCAGCGACCGTGCCAGCCGGTCATAGCGCGTGACCATCACCACATCGCCCGGGCGCAACTGGTCAAGCATGCGGTCCAGTTCGGGCCGTGCCCGCAGGCTGCCGCTGATCCGGTCGGCAAACACCCGCGCCGCGCCGGCCCCGGTCAGCGCGTCGGTCTGCGAGACAAGGTTCTGCGCCTCGGTCGAGACGCGGGCATAGCCGAAGATCATGGGGGCAAGCGTGCCAGAAACCTGCCACAACCGCAAAGGTTATGGCGGGGGGTTTTGGTGGCGGGTGGGGCCTTGTTTTGTTGGGGGTGGGTTGGTGTGGCCGGAAACGAGGGTTTGTTGAACCGTAGCGATGATACACTGTTTGGGACTGACCTAGTTTAAGCAGCGCAGGATTAAAGGCGCGACCTTTTTCGGTAGCCTTGCAAATGATTGCGCTCTCCACTATTTTTGTTAAAAGGCTCTCATACAGCCGCGCGGGCTCAGACCCCATTCGATGCAAGGGCTCAGACCCCACCCCATTCATAAAATTAAGAGGAGACCAACATGCGAAATTTCCGCATGTGGTGGGGTAGCCTTTCGCGAGCCGAGAAAATTTCGGCCCTTGCGCTAGTCCTCCAAGCTATCAGCCTTTTAGGCTGAACATACGTCCAATTGGGCGCTCATAAGTCAATCTCGGCGCGAGATGTTGCGCCGGGATTTGGACAAATCGGCTACGGAGCGTTATGTTCCAGAAACCACCGTTTGTCGCTGTCCTTGATATGTACGTCACTTTACCGTACACCATAGCAAGGAGGCCGCCATGACCCAGACCCGTTCCGAGCGCATCGAAGCCCGCACCACGCCCGACACGCTGGCCATCGTCCGGCGCGCGGCGGAACTGCAAGGCCGCTCGGTCAGCGAGTTTGTCATCGCGGCGGCCGAACAGGCCGCGCGCCGGACCATCGAGGATGAGCAGATCATCCGGCTGTCTGCGGCGGATCAGGTGCGCTTTGTCGAAGCCTTGCTGAACCCGCCGCCGCCTGCCCCCGCGATGCTGCGCGCCTTTGAACACCATCGCCGCCTGACCACTGAGCCGTGACGGGGTCTGCGGCGGGGGCGGCCTTTCACTTTCTGCCGCTCGACGCGCGGGATCGGTCGGGCTTTGCCTGCACCAGCGCCCCCCTGACCCGCTATTTCCACGCCCAGGTCACGCAGGACATCCGTCGCCGTCTGGCGGCCTGTACCATCGCTGTCGATGCGGCCACGGGAACGCTTGCGGGATACTACACGCTGTCGGCGGCGGATATTGCGCTGCCTGACCTGCCGCCCGACATCACCCGGCGCCTGCCCCGCTATCCGACCTTGCCCGCCGCCCGGCTTGGGCGTCTGGCGGTGGATACCCGCTTTGTCGGCCGGAAGCTTGGCGCATCCCTCTTGGCCGATGCGGTGCTGCGCGCGGCCGCAAGCGAGGTTGCCGTCTTTGCCATGGTGGTGGATGCAAAGGATGCCGGGGCCGAGGCGTTCTGGCGGCACCACGGCTTTGTCGCCTACGGCTCGGTCCCCGGCAGGCTGATGGCCCCGCTGGCGGGCCTTGTTCCGCAGGGCTGACGCCCGCGCCATCAATCCGGCAGAGGGATAGCTGTCAGCTATCTGGTAGCTATCCGATATCATCCAGCTACCCCATTGCTATCCGATAGCTATCTGATAGCCTCTTGCTCATCGAGCCACCCGAAGCCCCGTCACAAGAGGGAACCCCATGCCTGTCATCACCTTTGCCAATCCCAAGGGGGGGGCGGGCAAGACCACCTCGGCCCTTCTCCTTGCCTCCGAGCTTGCCGCGCGGGGGGCCTCGGTTGTCGTGATCGACGCCGATCCCGAACGCTGGATCTCGCAATGGGGGGCGCTGCCCGGGCGGCCTGCGACGCTGAGCATCGAGAGCGAGGTCACCGAGGACAGCATCGTCGACGCGATCGAGGCCGCACAGGCGACCGCGCAGTTCGTCGTCGTCGATCTGGAGGGCACCGCCAGCCTGACGGTGGCGCATGCCATCGGCATGGCCGACCTGGTCATCATCCCGACGCAAGGGGCGTCGATGGATGCGCGGGGGGCGGCCAAGACGATCCGGCTGATCCGCAACCAGGCGCGGCTGGCACGGCGCGAGATCGGGCATGCGGTGCTGTTGACGCGCACCAGTGCCGCCGTGGCCAGCCGCGCGCTCAGGAACGTGCGCGACCAGCTGACGCAAGCCGGGATCGACATCTTTGCGACCGAGATCGTCGACCGCGCGGCGTTTCGCGACCTTCTGGATTACGGCGGCACGCTGGCGGGGCTGGACCCGGGGCTGGTCAGCAACCTTGACCGCGCGCAGGCCAATGCGCACGCCTTTGCCGCCGAGGTGGTGGCGCGGCTGAAGGCGGGCCAGGCGCCCGCGAAGGTGGCCTGAGATGGCCCGCGCAATCCCCAGTACCCGCGTCGATCTGGGCTTTGTCCCGCCGCTTGATGATCTTGACCTGTCGGGCTTTGCCCCGCGCGCCCTGCGGCCCGCCGCCGAACGCCCGGCCCCGGCCGTCGTGGCCGAAGTGGCGGCCGCCGCAGGCTTTCCCAGCCGCGAACCGAAGCCTGCCCTGGCCGAAGGGCAGGGCGGCAAGGCCCTGCGCCGCCGCCGCACGGGGCGCAGCGCACAGTTCAACCTCAAGGCCAGCCCTGCGACGGTTGCAGCCTATTGCGCGCTGGCCGACCGCATGGGCTGGGGTCTGGGCGAGACGCTGGAACATGCCGTGGCGCTGTTGGAAAAGGCCTATGGCAAGGGCGGTTAGGGTCTTCCCCGCGCCGTGAACCAGGCCTTGCAGAAGCCGACAAAGGCGCGGTCCGGGTGTTTCGGGGCGGCGTGTCCGGGGCGGCCCTTCATCCATGCGCGCCATTCGCCCTCAAGCATGTGGACGTCCCAGCCGGGGGCCACGCTGCGGGCGGCGTCATGGGTATCGGGGGCAAGGAACAGAGGGGCCGTCTCGATCACCTCGACCGCTGCACGCAGCGCGCGGCGGTTGGTGAACACGATCTGGTCGCCGTCCAGCGACAGCGCGTAGTCGGGCATGTGGCCATGCAGGCGGTCCTGGGTGACGATGGTCTGCACGAGGCGGCGGAATTCGCGCGAGGTCGAGCTGGAGCCGCATTTCTTCTGCAAGAGGTCCAGCGAGATGCGCCATTCCTCTTTCTGGCCGCAGTGCTTGCGCGCGAGTTCGTAGATGCGCCGTTCGAGGGGTTTGCGCAGCCGGAAATAATCGCGGTGCAGCGTCAGCACCTCACGTGCGCGGATCGCGTTGAAGACCCAGTCCGACAGCGTGATCTCGACATCCTGCATGCGTCCGTCGCGGGTCTGGCGGACGATGCGGGCGCGGTCGATCAGGCCGAAGATGTCAAGCTGTTCCTCGCCGCCGGTGATGAGATTGGTCGAGATCATCGTGCCGCGCAGCCGCTCAAGCGCCGCGCGCAACCCGTCATAGCCCTGCCCGTTGGTCATCCGGTTGGTGGCCTTCAGAAGGTCATGTGCCTTGAATCGCACGGTTTTCGACAGGGGGTGTCCGTCGTTCAGCCCGGCCATCAGCTGGCTGATGCAGTAGATCAGGATGTCGCGGTCGTGCATCGTGGCAAGGCCCACCACCGAGGGGGTGATCTGCACGAAATGGTCGTGGTGTTCGTAGCGGCGGATGCGGCGGTCGGGTTTGGTGGAGAGCGAAAAGATCGGATGCTCCATCGAGGCCATGTCGCCTTTGGGGGCGGCGTCGAAGAGGTCGCAGACGAAGAAATCCGGGGTCGGATACCGGTCGGGCAGCAGCGGAGAGCGCTCGTCTTTCGATATTTCACCCACAGATTATCTTCGACATATCACACACGGGTGGTCAAGGGGGACGGGGGGCGAGTTTCGATATTTCACACACAAAGTTTCGATATTTCACACACGGAGTTTCGATATTTCACACACACACGAGGTTGAAAAAGAGGCTTTTTTTCATTTGTTTCCAAACACATGGAAAATCCCAAAAAAGTGGTAACACCTATTTAACACATATTTAACACAAGAACCCGTGAGGCGCGGCTGTGGATAACTGTCCAGACAAGCGCCATGGGGGGAAGCCGGCACCCCTACGGCAACCGGGCACGGGGGGGAATCGCTGCAGGGCTGGGGAACGGGGACAGGCGGGGCGGGCAGCGCCGGGAAGGGGCCGTATGCACTGCGTATGCGGGCCGTACGGCATCCGTATGCGAAGTGTATGTACAGCCGTACATACACCAGCCCTAGCGCAGGCGGTCCCAGATCAGGGTCTGGTTGCCACCCAGCTTGGAATAGTTGAGCGGGCGACGGGGCCGGATCAGCGCCTCGGCGGCACCGGCATGGGCGGCCACGGACAGGCGCAGATAGGCCTCGATCCAGGCGAGGTGAAAATCTTCAAGCGTGTCGCTGCCGTCGAAGAAGCTTTGCACCTTGCCGCTGATCGCGGCACTTTGCGCGCCGTCAGCCAGATCGGACAGGGCAAAGCCCACGGCGCGGTCAAGGCTGCCCGCGCAGACCCCGGTCAGGGGCAGGCCCTGCCGTTCCAGAAGAAGGGCGGTCACCGTCAGCGGCGTGATCGCGTGAAGCTGGTATTGCAGCGCCAGCCGGCCGCGCGTCATCTCTTGCGGCAGGCTGCCATCGGCGGCGGCGGAACACAGCACATAGGCCGCCGATGACGCCGCCCAGTAGCGCAGGGCAGCATCACCCGTGCGCGCGGCGGTGGCGGCGGCGGCGAGGGCCGCCCAGGCGCGCAGGTTGCCGATGCGCGCGCCGTCGGGGGCGTCTTCCTCCCAGAAGGCGATCTGTTCGCGCAGGCGGCGCGTCAGCCAGTCGTCGATCAGCGCCATGGTTGCAGCGTCGCCGGGCGGCACCTGCAACAGGACCAGCGCAAACCCCGCCAGCCGTGCGCCCACCGTCAGGCGCGCAGTGGGGCTGTCGAGATCGGCCAGCGCATCGGCGCCGGCCCAGACCGCGATCTGCGCCACGACACAGGCGGCGGCATCGGGGTCGCTGCCGTCAAGGGCCGCATTGGCGCGGCGGGACAGGCCGCGCAGGAAATCATCGACCGGGCGCAGTGCGTCGGTCGCGTCAGCGGCGGCGTCGGGGTCGATCTCGGACCGGGTTTCGCTGTCGTCCGCATAGCGGCTGTCGAAGGCAAGGCCCGCCACCGGGTCCGGGGCAGGGGGGCAGTCGGCCAGAGCCATGCCTGCGCAGAGGCTCAGCGCCAGCGCCAGCGCCGTAGGGTGTGCCTTCATGGCGCACCGCCCCCGGCGCCAAGGTGCGCCCCATGGTGCGCAATGAATGCGCACCCTACGGGCCCCCTGAGAGGCGCAGGAGGCGGGCAAGGTCCGCGGCCCCCGCATCGCCCGCCGTTCCGGCCTGATCGAGCCAGCCAAGCGCACCGGCGCGGTCGGCGGGGACACCAAGACCGGTGGCCAGCACGCGGCCAAGTTCGGCCATCGCTGTGACGTTGCCCGCCGTGGCCGCGCGGGTGAGCCAGCCCGCCGAGGTGGCAAGGTCGGCGGGGCCCTGTGCCGTGGCCTGCAGAAGGAGGGCAAGGTCAAGCTGCGCCTGCGACTGGCCCGCTTCGGCGGCACGGCGGTAGATCGGCATCATGTCGAACCGGGCGGCCAGGGCGGCACGCACCGCCGCCGGGGCCTGGCGGTAGGCGGTCAGCACAAAGGCCTCATCCGATGTCCCCGTGCCCTGCACCAGCGCCAGAAGGTGGCCGGCGGCGGCGGCGGGGTCATAGCCCGCGAGATCGGGGTTGGCGGTCAGCGCATAAAGGCTGCGGCGCGCGCCGCCGTCGCCTTCGGCCAGTTCGCGGGTCAGAACCGCAATCTGGCCCGGGGCGGCGCGGGTGCCGTAAGCGTCCATCTGCCGGTTGGTCAGCGCCAGACGCGACAGCACATGCCCGCCCTCGACGGCCAGACCCACGCGGCGCCAGTGATCGCTGAGCGTGGGCGATTGCAGCATCGTCGCCACATCGCCCAATTCATCCGCATCCTTGGTGCCGCAGGTCATCTGCGACACGGCGCGTTCGGTGTAATCGGCGGCGCGGTCGAGGGGGACATGCGGGATGGCGAACATCAGGGCCAGAAAATCGCCCCGGTCTTCGATCGCCGTGCCAAACTCGGCATAGACCTGCGCCTCGGTGCGGGGGGCCACGTTCAGCATCGCGGCCACCCGGCGGTCACCGGTCAGGCGCGACAGAAGGCGGATCGCGGCC
This sequence comes from Rhodobacterales bacterium, assembly GCA_038209775.1. Classification (GTDB taxonomy): domain Bacteria; phylum Pseudomonadota; class Alphaproteobacteria; order Rhodobacterales; family Rhodobacteraceae; genus JBBQXK01. The sequence continues at coordinate 9,759 of JBBQXK010000061.1, forward strand.
CCTTCGCCGCGGTTGCCGGCCTGGGTGAGAAGGGTCACGATTTCGGCGGCGATGCCGGGGTTGCGGCCATCGTGTTCGACCAATGCCACGGCGAGGTCGAGGGCGGTGGTGACGCCGTTGTTGAGATAGACGCGGCGGAACAGCTCGACCGCCAGATCACGCTCGGCCGGGGTGGTGGCAAGGGTGAATTCGAGTTCGGCGAACAGTTCCAGCGCCTTGTCCGACACCTGCGCGCGCGCCACCCAAAGGCGGTCGGCGTCCTCACCCAAAAGCGTGTCGATCTGCACCCGCTCCAGCTGCTGCGCCAGCGCCAGAACCTGGCCCTGCAGTGCCTGCGACTGGATGCGGGCGATGGTTTCGGGTTCGCGGTAGGGGTCCAGCACCACAAGATCGGTGGCGCTGATGTCGACCGGGGCGGTTTCCGAGGCGCGGTAGGCTGCGGCCCAATAGTCAGCCTCGCGCAGCAGGGGGGCCGCCGGGGTCTGGCAGCGGAAAAGCCCGTCCAGATCATGCAGTGCGTCCGTCAGGCCGTGGGTGGTGGCGGCCTCGGTCAAGAGGTTGGCGGCGCGGGCCAGTTGGGCGGGGTCCTGACGGTAGCGCAGGATGCGGCCGGCCAGCAGTTGCATGCCCTCGGCGTCGCCGCGCGCAGTGGCGGTTTCCAGAAGGGCCACGGTTTCCGCCTCGCCCTTCCAGCGCCCCGTACGCACCTGCACCTCGACCGCCAGCCGGGTGAAGACCCAGCCGGGGGCGGTGTCGAATTTCGACAGGGCGCGGAGGTAGTCAAGGTAGGGGCCGGTTTCGTCCAGCTCGATGCTGTCGGGGTTGTTGGCAAGGCGGAAGTGGCGGGTGAGCGAAGCGCGGCCCTGACCTTGCGGGGCAATCACGTTCTGGCCGATGATGGTGGCAAGGTCGGCCTCGGTCACCCGCCCCGACGCCTGCAGCGCGCCGGTCTGGGCGGGCGAGGGGGTAAAGCCGCGCTGGCTGGCAAGGGTCAGGTATTTCAGGAGGATGGCGTTGTCGGCCACCGGCGCCTCGGCGCCCAGATGGTATTCGACGACGCGCCAGGCGGCATCGGTACCGCCAAGGTCGGCGGCAAAGCGGGTCCAGGCGTAGGCGGTGGCGGGATTGCGCGCGACGATGCGCCCGCCTTCGTATTCGCGGGCGATGCGCAGGGCACGGTTGCAGACGCCCGCATCCATCTGCCCCAGCATGCCGCCGAACGCGAGGCTGATGGTCAGGTCAAGCGGCGCATCCCAGCCGGGCATCGGCGTGCCCTCGACCTCCATCCGGGCCACGGTCAGCAGGGCATCGACGGTGCCGCCGTAGGCCGCGTCGCGGATCAGCGATTGGGCATAGGGGATATCGGGATCAACGCCGGTGCCGTTCAGATAGTACTGCGCCAGCGCCAGTTTCTCGGGGCCGTTCATGCGGATGCTGCCCTGACGCAGTTGCGTCACCAGACCCGCCGTGCGCAGCGCGTCCAGCCGGCCGGCATCAACGTGCAGGGCGATCCGCGCCAAGAGTTCGGCGGCACCGGCGAAACCGGGGTCAAGCTCGGCCTGCCAGGTGATGAGGGTCTGCAGGAAATCGAACCAGCGGTCGGCATCTTCCGCCGACAGGTTGCGGATGTCGCGGCGCAGAAAGCGCAGGAAGAGGGCGTTCTGGTCAGCCTCTTCGCCGGTGCCGATGCCCGGGTCGTCCTCGGGGGCGGTGTAGGGGGCGCTGCACAGATCCTGCGCCTCGACTGCCGGGGGCAGGAAGGCCAGTTCGAGGGGGCCTGCCGCAAGCGGTGTGGGCAGGGCGAGGATCAGAACGAGGGCTAGGCGCGAGCGGATCATGTCAGGGTGCTCCGGCCGGCAATTGCGGGCAAGCGGTGACGCGGGGACCGGGGCCGAAGGGCACGTCAAGGCGGACGTCGGCGGTGGTGGCGGCGCCAAGCGTGGCACCTTCGGGCCAGAGCCCGTCCAGGGGCACATAGAACCGCCCGGTCGGCACCTGTCCCTTGTGACGCTCGACGCTGCGGCTGCGGGCGGGGGTGCCGGGGCCGCGCACCTCGACGGTGATGCGGGTGGCGGGCGCGCCGCCGGTGTCAACCAGAAGCATCGCGGGCGTGGCGGGATCGAGCCCGGACAGATCGGTGATCACCAGGGACAGGTCGGCCCCGGCCCCCGAGGGCAGCGCTGTGCGGCAGGTGTCGCCTGCCGCCGCGATCAGTTCGCGCATCGGCTGGTCGCCGTGGCTGGCCAGGCTTTCGAACACCGGATTGGCCCAGACCAGCACGGCGGGGCGGCCTTCGGCAAAGCTGCGCGAGGTGAGGTAGGACGAGATCGCGCCAAAGGCCCCGCCGCCCGCCACGGCATAGCCCTGCACGTCAAGCCCGGAGGCGGTGGACAGGAACCCCGCAAGGTTCACCGCCGGATCGCCGGAATAGTCCGTGCCGACCAGCGCCACCCGCGCCTGACCTCCTGTGCCCAGACCGGCCCCCAGACCACCCCCTAGAAGTGTGTTGCCGCCGCTGACGCCGCCCGCATCAAGGCGGGTGGTCACGAAGGCCTCGGTTTCAACTGGCGGAAGGGGGATCAGGCAATGGCGCTGCAGGCCGTCGCGCATCGGCGAGGGCAGGCGCTGTATCCCTGCCGCCCGCGTCTCGAACCGGGTGCGGGGCAGGCCCTGCAGCCCCGGCAGGGTGGCAAGCGTGCCCGCGATGGCCTCGGCGGCGCGGCGGGCACCGGTGGCGTTGAGGCGCGGATCGGTGCCGAAGAACGACGGTGCCGCCGCCGCACCGCCGCGCAGGGCGGCACGCGCGTTGACCGCCGTCACCCCGGCCGCCGTCAGCCGCAGGATCATGTCGTCGTAAAGCGTGGCCGCCAGCGTCGCGTCATAGCCGAGATCGCGCGCCTCGGGCGGCAGGCCTTCGGGCATGGCAAGGGCCTTGGTGGGCAGGGGGACATAGACAAGCTGCGTGCCCTGTGCGGCCAGTGCGCGGGTGAGGTCGGCCAGTGCGGCCACGGTATCGTCAGAGAAGGGATGCACCATCATCAGGTCGGGGTCGATGCGGTAGAACACACCGCCGGCACCCTCGACGCTGGCCCAGCGGTGCTGTCCGTCAAGATCGGTGCAGCCATGGACCGATTGTGCGGCAGCGGGGCCCGGCAGGCCGCCTGTCAGGGCCGTCAGGGCCGCGGCACAGAGGCACAGGGCGGCGCGCAGGGTCATTGCGTCACCTGCGCCGTGACGACAGGTGCGGGGCCGTCCAGCCGGGCCAGCAGGGCGGTGGCGGTGGTGCGGATGCCCAGATGGTTGCCCGCCTGCGCCTCGGTCAGCCACTGACGGGCGGCGACGGGGTCGGCGGGGTCGCGCAGGGCGGCCAGCGCCAGTTGCAGCGCCACCCGCCCGTCACCGGCCCGGCGGCCGGTCTCAAGGATGCGGGCGCCGGTCTTGGCCGACATCGGCCCGAAGAGCCGCCCCTTGCCGTTGAGCGCGATCAGCGCATCCAGCGCCAGCGTGTTGCCGGCCCAGGCATGCGGGTACAGCATCGCCATATGGGCGGCCACGCGGTCGCGCGGTTCGGTGGCGGGGTCCAAGGCCTGCATCGCGCGGACCGCGTCGGGCAGGGTCCAGATCCGGCCCGAGGCGACGGCGATGCTGCCGTAATACGCGATGTCCGACGGCGTGCCTGCGCCCGACGCGATCAGGCGGCGGACATAGTCCTGTGCCGCCCGCCCGTCGCGCCGGTCGGCCAGGGCGCGCAGGTCGGCATCGGGGATTTCCTGGCCCGCCAGCATGTCGCGCCGCGCCTGACGCAGGGCTGCGGTCGGCAGCGATGCGGTGCGGGTCAGGCCCTTGTTCACGGTGACGCTGATCCGGCGGTTGGCGGCGGGGGCCGAGAAGGGCAACAGCACCGTGGTGTCCGCCGCCGTTTGCGCCACCGTCTGAGGTGCCGTTTGTGCCTGTACGGGCAGGGCCGCAGGCACGGTCAGCATGAGGGCCAAGGTCAGGGCAGGTGCAAGGCGGCGGATCATCGGCGGGGTCTCCCAGAAGGCAGGGGCAGGCTCAGAGCTTGCCCGAAGGCGGCGCGCAGGCGGGATCGGGGGCAAGGTCGGCGGGCCCGGGCGGGCGCACGCCGGCGGCGGTCAGCACGACCGGGGTGGCCCCGCGCATGTCGCGGTTGAGGGTGGCCACCTGCGTCACCAGATCGCCGTCAAGGAACTGCAGGAACTGGCGCGTGAGGTCATTGCCGTGCAGCATCAGCCCTGCGCCCGAGGCGGCAGCAAGGCCCGCGCCGTTGAAGGCCAGCACGTTGCCCTCGATCCGGGTCAGTGTGCCCGGGGGCTGGTCGCCGACCCAGATCGCGGCGCTGTCATTGGACAGCACCGAATTGGCGCGGATCGTGGTGCTGGTGGCGTCGCGCACCTCGATCCCCTTTTGCGCATTGCCGATCACCAGATTGCCCTCGATCCGGCCGCAGACCGACCCCGACACCAGGATGCCGCCACCATTGCGCTGCCAGATCACATTGCCGCCGACCTGCGCGCGCGGGCTGCCTGCGCGCACCACGATGCCCGCCCGCCGCCCGCCGAGGATCACGTTGCCCGCGATCAGGCCATCGCGCGATGCCTCTTCGAGACGGATCGCGTTGGTGGGCTGGCGGCCCGAGAACAGGTTGCCCAGCACCTGTGCGCCGGGCGTGCGCGCCACCGTCAGGGCCGCACCACGCATGTCGCGGAACCGGTTGCCGCGCACCAGCACACCCGCATCACCGCTGATGCCGACGCTGAGCACATCCTCGATCAGCGTGTCCTCGATGCGGGCGGGCCTTGTGGCGGGACGCAACAGGCTGCGCAGCACCGACACGCCCGAGAACTTGAGCGTCTCGCCGAACCCCAGGCCCTGCATCTGCGCGCCGCGCAAGGTCAGCCCGCCGGCGTCGGCGGTGGTGACGAAGGGGCGGAAACTGCGCACCACGGGGTGCGGGGTGGGGGTGGCGCGGATCGTGGCGCCCTCAACGGTGAGGCTGCCGAAGTTCATCACGAATGCACCGTCGGCACGCGACAGTTGCAACACCTCGCCCGGGGTCAGGATCAGTTCGGCGCCGGGCCAGATGACAAGGGGGGTGCGCAGCTCAATGCCGCCGGGGACCGGTTGGCCGGGCAGGCCCGCGGCGGCCAGAAGGGCCGGCAGATCGGCCAGCCGCACCCGGCCCGTCTTCAGCACCAGCGCCGCCCGGTCGGGGTCGGTCTGGGCGGCAAGGACGGTGCCGTTGTTCTCGTCGCCATAGCTTTGCGACAGCATGGTCAGGGCCAGACGCATGTTGAGCCGCCCGGCGGTCACCGTCGCGGCGGGGGTGGTCAGGCTGACGGGGGTTGCGGTGAGTGTGGGGGCCAGCGGCGTGACCAGCACGGGTCCCAGCACGGGGCCCAGGGGTGGCCCCAGCGCGGGGTCGGTGGCGGCGCGGGCGGCGGTGTCGGTCAGGCCGGCACCGGCGATCATCAGGGCGGCGGTGTGGTCGCTGGTTTCGGCGGCGGCGGCGGCGGCAAGGGCCGCAAGCCGGGCCGCAAGGTCAAGGCTGATCTGGTCGGGCGGGGCGGCGCTGGCCGGTTGGCACAGGGCCGCCCCCACAAGCCATAACGCGGCAAGGGCGGCGGCTGTTCCCAGCCGCCGCCTTTCCGGTTTGTCCGCACCCGGTGTCCGGCCCCCGCAGGTGCCCGGGTGTTGACGCGTGTCAGGCATGCAGGACCATCGGCCTCACCTCATAGGGACGGGTTTCGGCGGCGGTACGGCCGCCAAGCATCGTCATCAGGATCACCTCAACCTCGGCGGAACCGGGGTTGACCAGCATCGTCGGCAGGTTCTGCGCCAGATCCATGCGCTGCCCGGCCCCAAGCGGCACGCTGGATTTGAGCGTGGTCACCGTGACCGTGCCGCGCGCCACCATAAGTTCGCGGTTGTCGACCGGGTCAAGCATCAGGCTGGCCCCGGGGGCGATGGTCGCGGCCACCATTTCCAAAGCATCGCTCTGGAACAGGGGCGCCATGCCGCCGTAGGCGGTGGCCACATCGCGCGGGCGCACCGCCTGATGCTTTTCCACCTCGATCCGGGCGCCCGATTTCAGGAACTCGGCCACCTTCTTGACGCTTTGGCAATGGCCGACGCGGGTGACCAGCAGGGCATCGGGCGTGTCGATCACGATCACGTCCTTCATCCCCACCAGTGTCACGAGGCGCGACGACGAGCGCACCATCGAGTTTGACGTCTCGACCGCGATCACGTCGCCCTGCAGCACGTTGCCCTGCGGGTTGGATTTCGAGATGCCGTACATCGCGGTCCAGGACCCCACATCGGACCAGTCCACATCGAGGGGGGCCATGGCGATGGCGCGGGTTTTCTCGAAGACGATGCTTTCGGTCGGCCCGGCGGTTGCGGCCGAGAAAAACTCGGGGTCCAGTTCCAGCCCGTCAGGGGCCTGACGGCCACGCGCCACGGCCATCCGCACGGCGGTGGCCGAAGCGGGATCGAACTTTTCATACTCGGCGATGATGGTTTTCGCCGCGAACATCGACAGGCCCGAGGCCCAATAGGCAACCTCGCTTTCGACCAGAAGGCGCGCCTTGCGCAGGGGCGGCTTTTCAACGAACCGCTCGACATGGTGCAGGCCCGGATAGCCCACCATCGGCCCGCCGTCGGTGATGTAGCCGAAACCGGTTTCGGCATAGCGCGGCTTGATGCCGAAGGTGATGATGTGGCCGCCGGCCGCCGCATCGGCCATCGCCATCACGGTGCGGTTCAGATCGCCCTCGATCACATGGTCGGCAGGCACCACCACCATCAGCGCCTCGGGGTCGAGAGCCGAAAGTGCTATGGCGGCGGCCAGCACCGCAGGGCCGGTGTTGCGGCCCATCGGCTCATGGATCACCCGGGCGGTCGCACCCATCTCGGCCAGTTGCGCGGCCACGGTTTCGCGGTGGCGGACCGACGAGATGATCCAGGGCATCTGGTATTCGGGGGTCGCGTGGCGGGCCACGGCGGTCTGGAAAAAGGTCTGCGTGGTGGCGTCACCGACGCGCTGGAACTGCTTGGGGCTTTGTGACCGCGACACGGGCCAGAGCCGGGTGCCGTTGCCGCCGCAGATGATGAGGGGATAGATCCGGGTCATTGTGCTGTGCCTGTCGGGATGAGAAGGTCGCGGAACCACGAAGAGGAAAGACGCAGGCGGGCTGCCTTGCCGATGTCGGCGGGGGTAAGCGCCCCCGGCTCGGCGGCCACGATCCGGACCGGCACCGACGGATCGCCCCGAAGGGCGGCGGCGGTGGTGGCCGAACTGGTCTCGACACGCACCGGCAGGCTGCGCCCGTCGTTGATGTCAAGCGTGGCGCTGTCTCCGTTCATGACCTTTGCGAGACCTTCGATGCTGATCTGGGTTTGCACCCTGACGCCAAGGGTGGCTTCAAAGATCGACAAAATTACGTCAAATGGTAGGACAGTTGCGCCTTCGAAAATTCCTTCGGTGACAGAGACTTCACAGTCACAGGGCATCTGGAAGTTCAACACGTCGCCGGTGTTCGCGTTGATCGTGAAGACGACCTCGCCCTTCTTGACAACCTCGCCCTTCTCGGCGGCAGGATTCAGATAGGCGATCTGGCCTGCGGTGGTGGCGCGCATGTCGCGCCCTTCGCGTTCGATGAACACCGGGCGGGGTTCATAGGTTTGCGTGGCACGGCTGATCATCAGGCCGATGGCGGCAGCGATCAGCACCAGCGAAAGTGCTGCCACGCCCAGCGAACGCATCCGCCGGCCCCAGGCGGTGGTCATTTCGGCGGCGCGGGCGGCGCGGGGTTTGGTCGGGCCGGAATAGCTGAGGAAACCGCCCAGCGACACGAGGTCACCCGCGATATGGCTGTTCAGGATATGGCGCAGCTGCGGCAGGTGCGGCCCCAGCGGATCGACGAACTGCAGCGTCATCTCGCCGGGCTGGCGCGAGCCTGTGACGATCACCTCGGCATCCAGTGCGACGCTGAAGCCTTCGAAGGCGAACTGCAGGCGGGCCGGGGCGCGGTGGCCGGTCCAGCGCGGATCAAGGACGCCGTCGATTGCCACGTAAGCGGCGGCCACCGACAGGCCGGTGCCGGTCAGCCGCGCATCGCCGAAGGTGGCGTTGAAGGGCACGGCCAGCACGGGGTGTTCGCTGTCATAGGCGAAATCGGCGGGCAGGGGGCGGGGGGCGGCGGGTGCGGGGGCCGGTGCGGGGGCCGGGGTGGGCATGGCTGGTGCGGGGGAAACTGCGGGCATGGCCGCCGGTGTCTCGGGGGTGGCGGGGTCCGGCGTGACCGGCGGCGGGGGCATTTGCACCGGCGTTTGCGCCAGAGATTGCACGGGCGCTTGCACGGGCGCTTGCACGGGCGCTTGCACGGGCACCGGGGCCTTGGACGCGCCCTTGGGCGGGGTCGAGAACGGATCACTCATCACGGATATCCAGCTTGGCCAGGCCCGGGGCGGGAAGGGCGGGGAAGAGTGTCATATCTGGGCCAGCACGATCACGCCGATGGTCAGCCAGACCAGCGCCAGAACGTGATGCAGGGTTGAATCCATCGCCAGCGCACGGGCGGCCAGGCTGGGCCCGGCGGCACCACCGCCGGCCCCCTGACGCGTCCATTTCTGCCGGTCCAGACGGAACAGCACAAAGGTTTTCACCGAAGCACCGACGATCTGGCCAAAGTACAGGATCAGAGGATGGCTGACCGGGAACCAGGTGCCCCGGAACAGCGAGATCACCGCACAGAAGGCATAGCGCGTCAGCATCACCCAGGCGATGTAGATCGGGATGATCGCGGCGGTCTGAAAGAGCGCCGTCAGCACCACCGACACGGGGCCGACCAGCGTTGTCCACATCGAGATGCGCTGATCGAGGATCGAGTACCAGGTGAAGCCACCGATCAGGCTGGGCGACAGTTTCAGCGCCCGCCCGTTGGTGCGCATCATGTTGCCGAACCAGCGGACCATCAGCACCTTGGAGCTGTCAAAGAACCCCGGGCGGGGCTGCGTTTCCATCGACCAGGCCCGCACGTCGGGCAGATAGGCCATCTCGTAGCCGTTGCGCAAAAGCCAGAACCAGGTCGACTTGTCATCGCCGGTCAGAAAGGCGATGCGCCCGAGCCGCCAGTGATCGAGATAGTCATCGCCGATCCCGGATATGAACTCGGGGTTGGTCGCAAGATCGCCGCGGAACACCGACATCCGCCCGGTCAGGGTCAGCACATGGCTGGCCAGCCCCATCGAGCACATCATCACCTGACGCTGGTTGAAGCGCAGGATGAACCAGTCGCGGAACAGGTTCTTTTTCTCGATGATGACGCCTTCGTCGGTGGTCAGGGCACCAAGGTTGGGGTTGGTGAACATCGGGGCCGACTGCGCCACCACATCGGGCGGCACGCAGGTGTCGCCGTCGACGAAGATCACGATGTCATGCCGCGTGGGGGCCATCCGCGCGATGATCTTGAGCGCGCGCGACAGGGCATCACGCTTGCCGCTGGACTTGATGCGGTCAAGGACCAGCGTGGTGCGCGACATGTCCTGTGGGCAGGCGTCGAACATGCCCCGGATCAGCCGCTCATCCGCGCCATCGACGACCGAGGCCACGATGGTGGCGCCGTCCTTTGCCTGCGCTGCGGCGGCAAAGAGGGCGCGGTAGCAGGC
>JBBQXK010000062.1:0-18962 GCA_038209775.1 Rhodobacterales bacterium
GGGGTCGAAGTGGCCGGGGCCGCGCTGGAGCACGGGTTGCTGCACATCGACCTGCGCCGGGCTGTGCCGGATCAGGTCGTGCAGACCATCGTCATCGCCACAACCATCAGACGCAACCGTTGAGGAGACAGTCATGAACACCCGCTATACCGCCTTCCCCGACACGGGGCTGCAGATCGTCTATGTCCTGCCTGTCGCGGTGGCCGATCTTCCCGACGAGATCCGCAATCAGGCCGAGGGGGTCGAGACGCTGTATGCCGTGCACCGGCCCGACGGGGCGCGACTGGCGCTGGTGGCCAACCGGAACCTCGCATTTGCCCTGGCGCGCGAGAATGACATGGTGCCGGTGAATGCCCATTGAGCAATCTCTGGCCCTGAGGCCGGGGGGGTTCACACCCCCCGGACCCCCCGTGGGATATTTGTGCAAGGTGAAGCTGGAAGAAAAGTGCCTTGTCGGTGGCGCGTTTTCCCGGTTCACCTGCGCGCGGCGATGTTGCATATGACGCGTGAGCCCTGAACCCCGGTGATCCCATGCACGACATCCGCGCGATCCGCGATAACCCCGCCGCATTTGATGCAAGCCTTGCCCGGCGGGGGCTGCCTGCGATGTCGGGCGAGGTGCTGGCGATTGATGAGGCGCGGCGCGTTCACATCCAACTGGCGGAAGAAGGTAAGGCCAACGTTAACAAGCGATCAAAAGAAGCAGGCGCAGCGAAAACCCTTGGTCAACTCGATGTTTTTAAACAGTTGAGCGAGTCTGTTCTGCGCGTCAAAGCGATCCTCAATGCTAGCGCACAGTTAGCCGAGACAAGAGACGGAGAACTGCGCGACTTGCTGATGACCCTGCCGAACACCCCGCTTGATGACGTGCCGGACGGCGCTGACGAGACAGGTAATGTCGAAGTCCGCCGTTGGGGCACACCGCGCGTGTTTGACTTTGCGCCGGTGGAACACTTTCAGATCAAGGGCGTCGCACCCGGCCTTGATTTCGCTACCGCAGGCAAATTGTCAGGTTCGCGCTTTGTCGTCCTGCGGGGCGCGGCGGCGCGGTTGCAGCGGGCGCTGGCGCAGTTCATGCTGGACACGCATGTGGCCGAGCATGGGTTGGCCGAGACCTGGACGCCGGTACTGGTCAAGCCCGAGGCGATGTACGGCACCAACCAGTTGCCGAAGTTCGCCGAGGACAGCTATGCCACTACCAACGGCTGGTGGCTGATCCCAACCTCCGAGGTGACGCTGACCAACACCGTTGCGGGCGATATCCTTGAGGAAACTGCCCTGCCGATCCGCCTGACCGCGCACACCCAATGCTTCCGTTCCGAAGCAGGGTCTGCGGGCCGCGATACCGCAGGGATGCTGCGCCAGCACCAGTTCGAGAAGGTCGAGATGGTGACGATCTGCACCCCCGATCAGGGCCGTGCCGAGCATGACCGGATGACGGCCTGCGCCGAGGCGATCCTGCAGAAGCTGGGCCTGCCCTACCGGGTCATGGTGCTGTGTACCGGCGACATGGGTTTTGGCGCGCAGCGCACGCATGACCTTGAGGTGTGGCTGCCGGGGCAGGACACCTTCCGCGAAATCTCATCCGTATCGGTCTGCGGTCCGTTCCAGGCCCGGCGGATGAATGCCCGTTACCGCCCCGCAGGCGGCGGCAAGCCCGAGTTCGTCTGCACGCTCAACGGCTCGGGTCTGGCCGTGGGGCGCGCGTTGATCGCGGTGGTCGAGAACGGGCAACAGGCGGATGGGTCGGTCGAGTTGCCGGTGGTGCTGTACCCGTATCTGGGGGGTGCCACGCGGATTTCGGCAGAGGGTGCGCTGGTCTGAACCGACCCCTGCCCATTTCATCTTTGCCCAAGTATCCCGGGGGTCCGGGGGCTGGCCCCCGGTTCGTGGCCACCCGCCCTGCGGTCAGCCGCCCAGAATGACCGCGACGTAGTTCTTCGTCTCGGCATAGGGCGGGATACCATCATGCTTTTCCACCGCCCCCGGCCCCGCGTTATAGGCGGCAAGCGCCAGCCGCCAGGTGCCGAACTTGTCGTGCATCTGGCGCAGATAGCGCGCCCCGCCTTCAAGGTTCTGTTGCGGATCGTCGATGTCCACGCCCAGTTTGCGCGCCGTGCCCGGCATCAGTTGCGCCAGCCCCGTCGCCCCCTTGTGCGACTTGGCCCCGGGGTTCCAGCCGGATTCCTGCTGTACCAGGCGCAGGAAAAGATCCTCGGGCACCCCATGCCTGCGCGCGGCGGCCTTGGCCACCTCAAGGTACTGGCCCTTGTAACTGCCCCGGTAGCGCGGCAGTGACGCCTCGACCACCGGCTTGTCGGCATCGGGGCGCAGGCGCTTTGAGCCCGCGTATTGCTTGGCCAGCCGCGTATCCAGAAGTCTGGTCTGCGCCTTGAAACCCGCACTGCGCGACTTGTTCGATCCCGACAGGATCAGCCCCTCAGCCAAAGCGTCACCGGCAGGCGCGATTGCCACACCCATTGCCAACGCCGCCGCCATCATCAGCCGCATCGCGATGCCCCATTCCCCATGATCCCGCCTACAGTATAAGGGTTTCCGGGCCGGGTTCCAGATGTCCGATCATGGTCGCACCATGGTCACTGCCACAGGCGGGGTTCTGCCGATGCAAGTCACCCCCTTTGTTGCCCATTGCCCGAGTTGCAGACCGCCCCCGGGGCGGTCTATAGCTTTTGTTAACCACATCCGGGCAAGCCTGCCGGGATCGTCATGGGAATCAGGGGGTGCGCAGATGGCCGGATCGGTGAACAAGGTGATCCTTGTGGGCAATCTTGGGGCCGACCCCGAGGTTCGAAGTTTCCAGAACGGCGGCAAGGTGGTGAACCTGCGCATCGCCACCTCCGAATCATGGCGAGACAAGGCCTCGGGGGAGCGGAAGGAGCGGACCGAATGGCATTCGGTCGCGATCTTCAACGAGAACCTCGCCAAGGTGGCCGAGCAATATCTCAAGAAAGGTTCCAAGGTCTATATCGAGGGCAAGCTGGAAACCCGGAAATGGCAGGACCAGTCCGGTCAGGACCGCTATTCGACCGAAGTCGTGCTGCGTGCCTTTGGGGGCGAGTTGACGCTGCTCGATGGCCGCAACGAACGTGGTGGCGGCGATGAGCGCAGCTATGACGAGGCCCCTGCCCCATCGGGTGGCGGGCGTGCGATGTCGGGCGGCGGGGCGCGAAGCGGTGGCTATGGCAATGCCCCCGCTTCGGGCGGGCGCAGCGACATGGACGACGAAATTCCGTTCTGACGCAGACCTTGGCGGCAGCCCTTTACGTCGCACCCGAATTCCCTATATAAACGCTAGGGAAACCCGGAAGCGAGACGGCCGATGAACCAGCCCCAGGACATCCTAGAAGGCAAGCCGCTGATCCGGCCGTCAAGCGTGACGCATCCGCTGTACGACGATGTCGTAGGTGCCTGCCGCACGGTGTTCGACCCGGAAATCCCGGTCAATATCTATGACCTTGGCCTTGTCTATACCATCGAGATCAGCCCCGAGAACGAGGTCGAGATCATGATGACCCTGACTGCCCCCGGCTGTCCCGTCGCGGGCGAGATGCCGGGATGGGTGGCGGATGCCATCGAACCATTGGCTGGGGTCAAGCAGGTGAACGTCGCGATGACCTTCGATCCGCCCTGGGGGATGGACATGATGTCGGACGAGGCGCGGCTGGAACTGGGCTTCATGTAAGCGTCACCGGGGCGGCATCGCCCTGTTGCACAGGTCTGCAACGATTCGGGTTCACCCTTTGAACCGGAGCAACCGATGCGCACCGTACACGCCCTTGCAGCCCTTGCCCTGACCGCTGCCCCCGTCTTTGCCGAAGGCATAAGCCTTGGGCCACGCCCGATGTTCCTGGTCGAGGCGATGACGCCGTCGCCCCTCAAGGACCGGCTGATGGCCTGTGCAGCCACCCCCGCCGCGCGCAGTACCTTCTCTATCGGCCACCGCGGGGCGCCGTTGATGTTCCCCGAACACACCGTCGAATCGAACAAGGCCGCTGCGCGGATGGGGGCGGGTGTGCTTGAGTGCGACGTGACCTTTACCAAGGACCGCGAACTGGTCTGCCGCCACGCGCAGAACGATCTGCACACCTCGACCAACATCCTTGCCACGCCGCTTGCCGCCACCTGCATGACCCCCTTCACCCCGGCGGCGGGCGAGGCGAAGGCCACCGCCGAATGCCGCACCTCTGACCTGACGCTGGCCGAATTCCGCACCCTGAATGGCAAGATGGACGCCGCCGACACCGCCGCGACCACGGTTGAAGGCTACATGAACGGCACCGCCCCCTTCCGCACCGACCTTTACGCGGGCAAGGGCACCTTGATGACCCACGCGGAATCGATCGCGCTTTTCCGCGATCTTGGCACGAAGTTCACCCCCGAGCTCAAGTCCGCCTCGGTCGAGATGCCGTTCGAGGGCTTCACCCAAGAGATGTACGCGCAGAAGTTGATCGACGACTACAAGGCGGCGGGCATCCCGGCATCGGACGTGTTTGCGCAGTCGTTCAACCTGTCGGACATCCTCTATTGGATAAAGGCCGAACCCGCGTTCGGCGCGCAGGCGGTGTATCTGGATGACCGGTACGAGGCGTTTGACGATGACGAAGGCCAGATCGACCCACTGAACCCCGCAACCTTCAAACCCACCATGGCCGAGTTGCACGCGATGGGTGTCCGCTATATCGCGCCGCCGACGTGGATGCTGGTGACGCTAAAGGACGGCCAGATCGTGCCCTCGCCCTATGCGACCGAGGCCAAGGCTGCCGGGCTGAACATCATCACCTGGACGCTGGAACGCTCGGGGTTGCTGACGGCGGGGGGTGGGTTTTACTATCAGTCGGTCGTGGATGTGACCACGAACGAGGGGGCGGCTTATGACCTTCTGGACGTGCTGGCACAGGATGTGGGCGTCAAGGGCGTGTTCTCGGACTGGCCCGCGACCGTCACCTTTTACGCCAACTGCATGGGCCTTTAGCGGCGGATCAACCCTTTGCGCGCGGGGTGCTTGGCATTCCGCGCGCTAGTCCCTACATTGGTCGTACAAGGAGAACCCCAATGTTCGGCATTCCCGGCAAGGCCGCTGTCACACTGACCCCCGCCGCCACCCGCCAGATCGCGCGTCTGATGGTGCGTGACGGATCACAGGGTCTGCGCATCGGCGTCAAGAAGGGCGGCTGCGCGGGCATGGAATACACCATGGACTATGTGCGCGATGTGAATCCGCTTGATGAGATCGTCGAACAGGACGGTGCCCGCGTGCTGATTGCCCCCTTGGCGCAGATGTTCCTGATCGGCACCGAGATCGACTACGAATCCGATTTGCTCGCGGCCGGCTTCAAGTTCCGCAATCCGAACGTGGCCGAGGCCTGCGGCTGTGGCACGTCGATCAAATTCCACGACTCGCCCGCCGCCTGACCATCTGCGCCAGCAGCCCTTGTACCTGCCCGGGTGGTCAGGCCGAGGGCAAGAGGATGGTGAACCGGCTTCCCTGCCCCTTTTCGCTGTCGATGCGGAACCGGCCACGGTGGCGGTTGACGATGTGCTTGACGATGGCAAGGCCAAGGCCAGTGCCGCCCTTTTCGCGGCTGCGGTGGCTGTCGATCCTGTAGAACCGTTCGGTCAGCCGCGGCAGGTGGATGGCATCGATCCCCTCGCCCCGGTCGGCCACCTCGATTGACAGGGCGGGGCCGCGCAGCGCAGGCTCATCGGGCAGGTGGCGCAGGGTGACCGTCACCAGCTTGCCCGCACCACCGTATTTCACCGCATTCTCGATCAGGTTGTGCAGGACCTGCGTCATCTGGTCGGCGTCGGCGGTCACCATGGCGGGCGCGTCAAGGCCCGCCAGTTGCAGCGCCACGCCCGCCTGATCGGCAAGCGGGCGCAAGGTGGTGGCCACGCTCATCGCCAGGGCCGCGATGTCGACGCGTTCGGTCGGGCGCACGCGTTCCTCGGCCTCGACCCGGCTGAGCGACAGAAGATCGCGCACAAGGCGGTTCATCCGCATCGCCTCACGCGCCATGATCCCCAGAAACCGGGCGCGGGCGGGGGCATCGTCGCGGGCCGAACCCTGCAGCGTTTCGATAAAGCCCAGAAGGGCCGTCAAGGGCGTGCGCAGCTCGTGGCTGACGTTGGCCACGAAATCGCGGCGCATCTGGCCGATCTTTTCGGCCTCGGTGATATCCTCGAACGCGCACAGCACGCCCGACTGCGCATCGCCCCGCACCGGGCTGACGGTGACGCGGTAGGTCGCCTCGGAACTGGGGCCGGTGACCACATGGCGCGCCTGCCCGGCCTGCCCGTGGCGCAAGGTGCCCTCGACCGCGTCCAGAAGGGCCGGCTGGCGCATCGCCATCAGGTAGTGCCGCCCGACGATGCCTGTCCCGAACAGATCGCGCGCGGGCAGGTTCGCAGCCATGATGCGCTCATCCCGGCCGATCAGCACGATGGGCAGCGGCACGCCGTCAAGCATCGTGGCCACCAGTACCGAATCCATGCAGCTTGCCCCCGTGTTCCGGCATCCTGTGCCCCCCGGTACATAACCGTACCGTCTGGCCCTTGCCAGCCGCATGCGCCAATGTAACTTGTGCGTGTGGGCGGGTTTCTTGCTCGCGCTCTGATTGGGAAAAAGCACCGATTGATGCAGGGGCCATCCGCCAATTCTGATCCTGACAATGGCGGCCGAAAAAGCGGCAAGGGTGCCCGCCTGATCATGATCGAGACGCCAGAGCTTGCCGGACTGCCCGCCGCCTGCCGTCAGCGTCTGATCCCCGCGCCCCCGCGTCTGAGCCGCCTCAGCGCAGAATGGATCGCCAACGAGGGGGCGCAGGGCATTGTCTTTGCGCTGTTTTCAGAACAGCCCGACGCCTGGCAGGTCTGCGGCCACCTTGCGCGGATCGGATATGGCGGCCACCTGTTCGCCCTGTCGCCCGCCCTTCCCAACCGCCGTATGGTCGAGCGCGAGTTGCGCAGCGATTATCCGGCGCTGCGCCTGTCGGTTCGGCCCGTGCTGCGGTTCTGAAATCAGCCGATGTCCAGCGCAATGGCATGGATGCGCGTCGTAAGGTCGCCGAGGGCAGCATGGACCGCCCGGTGCCGCTGGACCCGTGACATGGGGGCAAAGACCCCGGCGCGGATTGTCACGCGAAAATGGCTTTCACCCGTGCCGTCGTCGCCTGCGTGGCCCGCGTGGCGGTGGCTTTCGTTGGCGATGTCCAGCGTCGCGGGGGCAAAGGCGGCAATCAACCGCGCCCTGATTTCATCTGCAACCGGCATTTGACCCAGTCCCCCTCTGTTGTTTCCGCGCCAAAGCCCTAAACTCTTGCCTCCGAGTCGGAAAGGCATGGTGATGGCAGAACGTAACCCCTTCGAGTTCGACATGCGCGTCTCGGCGGACAAGAAACGGCGCAAGACCGGGCGGCGCGGCATGTCCGGGGCGCAGGACACGTCGAACCGCACCTGCGATTTCGCGGGCTGCCAGGAGGCGGGCCAGTACCGCGCGCCCAAATCGCCCGAGCGGCTGGATGAATACCTGTGGTTCTGCAAGGATCATGCGCGGGAATACAACCTGAAATGGAACTTCTTTCAGGGCACCACGGACGCCGAGTTTCAGGAGTTTCTGGACAAGGACCGTCTATGGGGCCGGGCGACGCAGCCCTTTGGTGCGAACGATGTCGAGGGGCGGGCCTGGCAGAGGCTGGGCGTGGATGATCCGATCGAGATATTGGGTGAGCGTGCCACGCAGAACCCCGGCCGCAGCCCGATGGCCACCTCCACCCGCAAACTGCCCCCGACCGAGCGCAAGGCGCTGGAAATTCTGGACGCCCGCGATACCTGGACCCGGACCGAGATCCGCAAACAGTATAAAAGCCTGGTCAAGGACCTGCACCCCGATATGAACGGCGGCGACCGCAGCGACGAGGACCGATTGCAAGAGGTGGTCTGGGCCTGGGACCAGATCAAGGAAAGCCGGTTCTTCCGCGAGTAGACACGTTATTGCGAACCGTTCTCAGTAGCATTGACACTTGCGAGTTAGTCGCAATAAAGATTGACGGACTGTAGCAGGAGAGTGCCGATGTCGATCAATTGGGTGCGGGGTGTGGCGGCGCTGGCGTTGGCGTCATGGCTTTGGACCGGTGTGGCACAGGCGCAGGACCGGCTGAAGGTTGTGACCACCTTTACCGTCATCGCTGACATGGCGCGGAACGTGGCGGGCGATGTGGCGGATGTGACCTCGATCACCAAGCCGGGGGCGGAGATCCACGGCTATGAACCAACCCCCCGCGACATCATCGGCGCGCAGGGGGCCGATCTGATCCTGTGGAACGGCCTTGGGCTGGAACGCTGGTTCGAGCAGTTTCTGAACAATCTGGGTGAGGTGCCAAGCGTCGTTGTCAGCGATGGCGTCGAACCGATGGGCATCTCGGCCGGCGAATACGCGGGCAAACCCAATCCGCATGCCTGGATGAGCCTTTCCTCGGCGCTGATCTATGTCGACAATATTCGTGATGCGATGTCTGTCGCCGACCCGGCCAATGCAGGCGTTTATGACGCAAATGCAAAGGCTTACAAGGAAAAGATTGCAGCGACCATCAACCCCTTGAAGGATAAACTGCTGGCGCTTCCCGAAGATCGCCGCTGGCTGGTCACCTGCGAGGGTGCGTTCAGCTATCTGGCGCGCGATTTCGGGTTGCAGGAGTTGTACCTGTGGCCGATCAACGCCGATGCGCAAGGCACCCCGCAGCAAGTGCGCCGTGTCATCGACGGGGTGAAGGAGCACGCCATTCCGGCGGTGTTCTGCGAAAGCACGGTGTCCAGCGACCCCGCCGAACAGGTGGCGCGCGAAACCGGGGCGGCGTTTGGGGGCGTGCTGTACGTCGATAGCCTGACCGAGGCGGATGGGCCGGTGCCGACCTATCTTGACCTCTTGCGCGCGACCTCGGAAACCATCGTGGAGGGTCTGGCCGCACCATGACAACGGGGATCAGGGCCAGCGGTCTGGCGGTTGTATACCGCAATGGGCATGTCGGCCTGCGCGATGTGAACTTTGAGGTGCCCACGGGCACGATCACCGCGCTTGTGGGTGTTAACGGGGCCGGAAAATCGACGTTGTTCAAGGCGTTGATGGGGTTTCTTCCGGCAACCGCCGGGACCGTCACCATCCTTGACCTGCCGGTGCAGCAGGCGTTGAAGGCCAACCTTGTGTCCTATGTCCCGCAGGCCGAGGAAGTGGACTGGTCGTTTCCGGTGCTGGTCGAGGATGTAGTGATGATGGGCCGCTATGGCCACATGGGGTTCCTGCGCCGCCCGAAACCCGCCGACCGTGCAGCAGTGGATCAGGCCCTTGCCCGGGTCAAGATGACCGAGTTTCGCCACCGCCAGATCGGCGAACTGTCCGGCGGGCAGCGCAAACGCGTGTTCCTTGCCCGCGCGCTGGCGCAGGACGGGCGGGTGATCCTGCTGGACGAACCCTTTACCGGCGTCGACGTGCAGACCGAGGATGCGATCATCACCCTTCTGCGCGAGATGCGCGACGAGGGGCGGGTTATGCTGGTGTCGACCCACAATCTCGGCTCGGTGCCCGAATTCTGTGACCGCACCATTCTGGTCAAGGGCACGGTTCTGGCGCATGGGCCGACAGCGACGACGTTTACACAAGCCAACCTTGAGGCGGCATTCGGCGGTGTGTTGCGGCATTTCGTGTTGGGCGGCACCGACCTGCACGATGACGACGACCGCCGCGAGGTGCGCGTGATCACCGATGACGAACGCCCCTTCGTGATTTATGCCGACAAGCGCCCCAAAGACGCGCCATGAGCGAACTCCTTGTGCCGTTCAGCTATGGCTACATGGTCAATGCGATGTGGGTGTCGGCGCTGGTTGGCTGTGTCTGCGGGTTCCTGTCGGCGTATCTGATGTTGAAAGGCTGGTCGCTGATCGGCGATGCGCTGAGCCATTCCATCGTGCCGGGGGTGGCGGGGGCCTATATGCTGGGGCTGCCGTTCGCCTTGGGCGCGTTTCTGGCGGGGGGGCTGGCGGCGGGGGCGATGCTGTTTCTCAACCAGCGGACGGGGCTGAAGGAAGACACCATCATCGGGCTGATCTTTACTTCGTTCTTCGGGCTTGGCTTGTTCATGGTGTCGGTGTCGCCGGTGCCGATCAGCATCCAGACGATCATCATGGGCAACATTCTGGCGATCACCCCGTCCGACACCTTGCAACTGGCAATCATCGGGGTGGTGTCTCTGGTGGTGCTGCTGGCCAAGTGGAAAGACCTGATGGTCGCGTTCTTTGACGAGAACCACGCGCGGTCGATCGGGCTGAACCCCGGGCGACTGCGGCTGATGTTTTTCACCCTGTTGTCAGCGTCTTGCGTGGCGGCGTTGCAAACGGTGGGGGCGTTTCTGGTGATTGCGATGGTGGTGACACCGGGGGCTACCGCGTACCTTCTGACCGACCGTTTCCCCAGACTTCTGGCGTTGAGCGCCGGCATCGGGGCGGTGACCTGTTTTGTCGGCGCATACCTGTCGTTCTTTCTGGACGGGGCGACGGGGGGGCTGATCGTGACCTTGCAGACGCTGGTGTTTCTGATGGCCTTCATCTTTGCGCCGAAGCACGGGTTGCTGGCCGCGCGGCGCAGGACCGCTGCAGCCATCGCGGGCCGGCCATGATCGAGACGCTCCTCCTGCCGTTCCAGTTTCCCTTTATGGTCAAGGCCTTCCTCATCACCGCCATCGTCGCGGTGCCGACGGCGCTGATGTCGTGCTATCTGGTGCTCAAGGGCTGGTCGCTGATGGGCGACGCGATCAGCCATGCGGTGCTGCCCGGCGTGGTGGTGGCCTATATTGCCGGTATCCCGCTGATTATCGGGGCATTTGCCGCCGGAATGCTCTGTGCGTTAGCGACCGGTTGGCTGGCGCAGAACAGCCGGGTCAAGCAGGATACGGTGATGGGGGTGGTCTTCTCGGGGATGTTTGGGTTCGGGATCGTCCTGTACACCAAGATCAGCACCGACGTGCATTTGGACCATATCCTGTTCGGCAACATGCTGGGCGTCGGCACCGATGATCTGTGGACGGCGGGGGTGATTGCACTTGTGGTCAGCGTGCTGGTTCTGGCGCGAAGGCGGGATCTGATGCTGCATGCCTTTGACCCGATCCAGGCCCGCGCGTCGGGTCTGGCGGTGGGGGTGCTGCACTATGGGTTGTTGTCGCTGTTGTCGCTGACCATCGTGGCCGCGCTGACCTCGGTCGGGCTGATCCTTGCAATATCGCTGCTGATCGCACCGGGAGCCATCGCGTTTCTTTTGACCCGGCGGTTCGAGCGGATGCTGGCCATCGCCGTGGCGGTCACGCTTTTCGCCGGATTTACAGGGATTTACGCAAGTTTCTTCATTGATTCCGCCCCGGCCCCGACGGTGGTTCTGACGCTGACCCTGATGTTTGTGGCGGCGTTTCTGCGCAACATCCGCCGCAGCCCCGCAACCTGATTACATCCTGCCGTTCGGGCGTGACGACGGCATCGGCGGCACTGCGGGGCCAAGTGCCGGGGGCGCGCCTTCGGCGGGGCGGTGGGGCATCGGGGCGATGAATGTCGCATCCGGTTCGGGGTCATCCGCGGGTACGAGGACCGGCGCCATCTGCTGGCGCGCGGGTTCGGCTTGCGCGACCGGCAACCCGCGACGGAACACCAGCATGTTCTGGAAATGGGTGGCCGTACCGGTAAGGCCCACACGCTCATCACAAGGCAGGGTGTCGGCGCGCAGGTATTCCCAGCCGTCGCGCGCCATGGCGTTCATTGCATGCGTCAGCGCCACGGCAAAACGTTCGGGCACAGTCTTTGCCCCACGCTCTTTCTCGCCGCGCCGGGGGGCGGGGATCACCTTGTATTCATAGGCCTGCACGCGCATCCCCACCTCAAATCCGGCGGCACCCTAGCCGCTGCTGCGCGGCGCGCCAAGGGGGTTTTGTCGGGTGTCAGGGCGTGGCGCCGATTGGGCCTTTGTCCATGCAACCTGCTGGTTGTAGCCCGCGATGCAGGAGCGATCCGTCATCCTCTGACCCGGGACATTCACCATGGGACCGGGGCGTGGTTCAGTGCGAGGGCGCAGACAGAGGGCCGGGCGATGGGTGCGAGGACGGCGCAAGGGGTTGGGGACGCTGGATTAATCGGGGGGGCAAGGGCCGGAAAGGTGATCTGCATTACGTCTGCATTCCATGCACATCCCATGCATACGCCCGCACGACAGGTGCGCCGTTAACCATGGCGGGCGAATCAGCCCCCTGCCCCCGCTTGCCGCGCAGGTTCCGGGGTCGATGACACCATGGCGAGGCTGGCCACGCGTGATTGTGAGGGTGCCCGGAACCGGCGGTCACATGTAACCGGCCCAGACGGCGAAGTGCATGAGGGCGTCCACATAGGTATCGCGCACAACGCCACCCCAGGACCAGACCGCCCGGCCTGCCGCGTAGATCAGCAGCGGGGGCAGGACGAGGTAGGCAATCAGCAGGGCGGTAAAGGCGATGGTGGCGGGAAGCGCCACTTCCATCCCATGCACCGGCACATCGAAGCGCGCCATCAGGGTGTTCCACAGGCTGGCGCGGAACCACGTGACGACACTGACGAAAGCCAGGCACAGGTGCAGGAAGGTCGGCACGAAGGTTGAGGCAACCATTGCCACCACCCACCAGTTTTCGCCCGGAGCGTCGCGCAGCGACAGCAACAGCGGGCCGATCCCGACCAGCGGTTCGGTGCGGGCGGCATCCACCCATCCGATCACCACGATCAGGGCGATGGAAAGCCCCGCGAACAACAGCGCCGCCGCCGCAAGATCGGCGAAGGCCGACAGAACCGGCCAGACCCCACCCCGCCGATGGCCCCGCGACAGAAGCCAGATGGTGATGCCGTAGGACATCCAGTCAAACACCGCGTTGACCAGTGGGAGGACGGCCAGGGTGAGGGCGAAGAGCGCCGCCTGTGGTTGGTCTGCCGGAACCAGCACGACGGCGGCAAGGGACAGGCCCAGCAAGACAGGAACCAGCGCCGCGTAACCGATCCAGCCCTTTCCCCGCGACGTTAGCAAGGCAACCGCGATGGTAAGGGCGAATGCGCCAGCGCCTGCGAGTGCGCCAGCAACAGCGACTGCGCCTGCGAATGCGCCTGCGACTGCGCCTGCGAATGCGCCTGCGACTGCGAATGCGACTGCGAATGCGCCTGAGACTGCGCCTCCGAGTACGAGTACGAGTACGAGTACGAGTACGAGTACGAGTGCGACTGCTAATGTGAATGTGAATGCTGGCGACTGCAGCCACGTCGAAAGCTTTTCGTAGACACCTTTCGACGTGGCTGACGCCAAAATCCGAGTGCCAAGCAGAAGGGCAATGACGCCGACTGTCGCAGCGGCGATCCACCACGGTGTGTCGAGGGGCACAATCGAAAAGCCGCCAAGTCCGCTGCCCCGCCCGGCAGTGGCCTGCAAAAGACACAGCATGATCGGATAGATGATCGCGACCTTCAATGCCGCGTCCATGACCGGCCAGGACCATGGGTT
Source organism: Rhodobacterales bacterium (assembly GCA_038209775.1). Taxonomy (GTDB): domain Bacteria; phylum Pseudomonadota; class Alphaproteobacteria; order Rhodobacterales; family Rhodobacteraceae; genus JBBQXK01. The sequence goes on from JBBQXK010000062.1 coordinate 13,565, forward strand.
GCGCCGCAGCCGTTCAAGATCGGCGTCATCGTGCGCGCGCGGCGTTGTCCAGTACTCCAGCCTTGCCAGCCATCCCGTCTGCGGCGGCGGGTCTTGCGCGATTGTGCGCGGCAGCAGCCAGCGGGGCAGCCAGAGCAGGACCTGACGAAGCGTGCGGGTATAGGGCACGTTCGCAACCCTGGCAAAGCGGCCAAGCCGATCCCGCGTGACCTGAATCTCCATCGTCGAAGCCACGATGATCCAGATGATGAAGGGGATCGTGACGACGATCTTGGACGTCCAGGAAAAGTCGACCGACAGAAGTATTCCAACGAACGCGGCGCCGATGATTGTGATGACGGCATTGAAGAAATTCACGCGGCGGCCCCGTGATGGCGGGGCTGAGCATCACCCGACCGGGGCCCCTGCGTCAACAGATTGAACGCGCGGGGTGGCCCTCGGGTGCCCGCATTCGCGGTTGCGGGGGTCACAACCCCAGTTTCGCCGCCACCATCGCGTTAACCGTCGCGGGGTTGGCCTTGCCGCCCGTCGCCTTGAGCACCTGCCCGGTGAACCATCCGGCAAGTTTCGCGTTCACCTGCGCCTTGGCCACCTGATCTGGGTTGGCGGCGATCAGGGCGTCCAACGCGGCCTCGATGGCGCCGGTGTCGGTGACCTGTTTCATGCCGTGCTGTGCTGCCAGTTCGGCGGGGTCGCCGGGTGTTGTCCACATCAACTCAAACAAGTCCTTGGCCATCTTGCCGGTGATTTCGCCCTTGGCCAGCAGGTCCAGCATCCCGCCCAGTCGGGGGGCACTGACGGGACTGTCTGCAATGGGCGTGCCTTGCTTGTTCAGCCGTCCGAAAAGGTCGTTGATTACCCAGTTTGCAGAGAGCTTTCCAGCTTCTCTGATGCGATCGAACCGCAACTGAGGCGAGCCTACTATTTCAGGATCAAGACTCAACTGGATCAAAGTTACACCAGAGCCTCTAACGACTTGTTCGAAAAAATTGGCCTCAGCAAGTTCCGCCGTCAGGACCGAAGCGTCATAGTCTGTCAGCCCATAGTTGTTCATAAACCGCGTTTTCTTGGCGTCGGGGAGTTCGGGAAGGTTGGCCGCGATGTCATCGACCCAACCCTGTTCAATCTCCAGCGGCAAGAGGTCGGGGTCGGGGAAATAGCGGTAATCGTGCGCCTCTTCCTTGGACCGCATGCTGCGCGTCTCGCCCTTGTCGGGGTCATAGAGGCGGGTTTCCTGATGCACCGTGCCGCCATCCTCCAGAATGGCGATCTGGCGGCGGGCCTCGACGTCAATCGCCAGTTGGATGAACCGCAGCGAGTTCATGTTCTTGATTTCGCACCGTGTGCCCAGATGCGCGAAGTCCTGCGTCGCCTGATATTTCTCATACTGACCCGGGCGGCAGACCGACACGTTCACATCGGCGCGCAGGTTGCCGTTCTGCATGTTGCCGTCACAGGTGCCCAGGTAGCGCAGGATCTGGCGCAGTTTGGCCACATAGGCCGCAGCCTCGTCCGGGCCGCGCAGGTCGGGGCGGCTGACGATTTCCATCAGTGCCACGCCAGTGCGGTTGAAATCGACGAAGGACAGCGCGGGGTCCATGTCGTGGATGGATTTGCCCGCGTCCTGTTCCAGATGGATACGCTCGATCCGCACAAGGCGGGCCACGCCGGGCGACAGTTCGACCAGAACCTCGCCCTCACCCACGATGGGGTGGTAAAGCTGGCTGATCTGATAGCCCTGCGGCAGGTCGGGGTAGAAGTAGTTCTTGCGGTCAAAGGCCGAGGTCAGGTTGATCTGCGCGTGCAGGCCAAGCCCGGTACGTACCGCCTGTTCGATGCAGTATTCGTTGATGACCGGCAGCATTCCCGGCATCGCGGCATCGACAAAGCTTACATGCGCGTTCGGTTCGGCCCCGACACCGGTCGCGGCCCCCGAAAACAGCTTGGACTGGCTGGCAACCTGGGCGTGTACCTCCATCCCGATGACCAGTTCCCAGGCGTGCAAAGCCCCCTGGATCACGCGGGGTTCGGGCGGGGTATGGGGCAGGTCGAGCATGGCGTTCCCTCGGGTTAGGCCGCTGGTTTAAGTCACAGGGCGGGTCGGAGCAAGGGTGGGGTACGTTGCAGATTTGCGCGGAAATCCGCCGAAACGCATAGAAACCGGGCATTTTCAGGTGGCGGAATGTCGCCATGCGCCGGGAACGCTGCCTTTTGCACGGTTGCGTTGATGATGCGGCGGGGCGCAGAGGGGTTATGTCGCGCAGGCTGGCGCGTCCCATATGGCCTGGATGGATGCGGAAAACGACGATCATGGCGGGGCTGGCGGCCCTTGTTCTTGCGGGATGCGTGAACACGTCCGAGCTTTCGATGAGTGATTTTCAACCGGCGATGCGGTGGGATCACCGGCAGGAGGCGCCGCAGTGGACGGGCCGCACGTTGGTCGCCGTGGCGGGTGAGGATGCGAAACTGGCCGACGCGGTGCCCGCCGACATCACCACCTGGTGCCCCGGTTACCCGACCGCCAGCATGGCCGAGCGGCGGCTGTTCTGGGTGGGCCTGCTGTCGGCACTGGCCAAACACGAAAGCACCTGGAACCCGCGTGCGTCGGGTGGCGGGGGCCGGTGGATCGGGCTGACGCAGATCGCCCCTTCGACCGCGCGGCAGTATGGGTGTTCGGCCCGGTCGACGGCAGCGCTCAAGGACGGTGCCGCGAACCTTGCCTGCGCGGTCGAGATCATGGCCGACAACGTGGCCGCCGACGGCATGGTGTCGGGTGCCCGCGGCACGCGCGGCCTTGGGCGCGACTGGGCGCCGTTCCGCAAGGCATCAAAGCGCGCCGAGATGGCAGAGTGGGTCAGCGAGCAGGCCTATTGCCGAAAGGGTTAGGCGTCAGGCGCGCTGCCCGGCTGAGAACAGGTGCATGACAAGGATGCCCATGGTGATCAGCATGATCCCCACCAGCGCTGCCATGTCCAGACGCTGGCCGAACAGGACCCAGCCCGACGTACAGGCAAAGATGATCCCAAGGCCCGACCACGTCGCATAGACCACACCCAGCGGCAGGTCGCGCAGGGTCAGCGACAGGAACCAGAACGCGGCACCATAGCCGATGATGACACCAAGGCTGGGCAACGGGCGGGTGAACTGCTGGCTTGCCTGAATGCATGCCGTTCCAAAGGCTTCGAACAAGACGGTCAGGGCAAGGTAAACTGCGGTCCAGTTCATGAAATACTCCATCAAGGCAATCATCGCTGCGAATGCGCTGATGATGCCGAAGGATGTTCGTGATTCCTGTGACAAAAGCATCCAGCCGCCGCTTCTTGACGCGGAATTCACGGAAGGAGCCCAGTGCTGTTGTGGCGGACCTTACCCTAGCATCCTGCCCGCCATCTCACCCAGATCGCGGCTGAGGCCGGGGGTGGCGAGGATGCGTTGCAATTCACCCCGGACATGTGCCTGACGGCCCGCGTCATAGCGCCCCCAGGTGTCGAACGCTGTCGACATCCGGGCGGCGGTCTGGGGGTTCAGGGGATCAAGCCGGATCAGCCAGTCGGCCAGCAACCGATAGGACGCGCCGCTTGCATGGTGAAACCCCGCGTGGTTGGCCGACAAGGCACCGATCACCGACCGGAACCGGTTGGGGTTTTTCCAGTCGAAATCCTTGTGGCCGGTCAACATGTCCGCCACCTCTGCCGTACGGTCGGGCGGCGACAGCATCACCTGCAGGCTGAACCATTTGTCCATGACCAGCCGGTCATGCGCCCATCGGGTCTGGAACCGGCCCAGTTCATCCGCGCCTTGTTCGATGTCCAGAAGGCAGGCCAGCGCGCCCTGCTCTTCGGTCATGTTGTTGGCTGCGCGGAATGCCGCCGCTGCCGCCCGGCCCCCGTCGATGAGGCTGAGCAATGACAGCGCCGCCACGCGCAGCGCGCGGCGCCCCGCCGCACGCGCCTCGGGCGTATAGGGCCCGGGTTCCGACAGGCTGTCGATCAGGCCCGGCAGGCGCGGGCCAAGGTGGTGGGCCAGTGCCGCCGCCATCCGGCGGCGGGCGGCGTGGATGGTGTCGGGGTCGGGCACGTGGCCACCGGCGTGCAGGGTGGCGGCCATGTCATCCTCGGACGGCAGGCGCAGGGCAAGGGCGCGGAACGCAGGGTCCAGCGCCTCGTCGAACGTGACGCGGGCGAGGGCTTCGAGCCAGTCCGGGCCGGGCGACGCGCCTTGCATCACCATCCCTGTCAGGATGTCCTTGGCCAGTGCGCGGCCCGCCTCCCACTTGTTGAAGGGGTCGGTGTCGTGGGCCAAGAGGAACGCGCGTTCTTCGGGGCTGACGACCCGGTCAAGGATGACCGGCGCGGAAAAGCCGCGCAGGATCGACGGGACGGGGCGGCTGGCAAGGTTGTCGAAGGTGAACGATTGTTCGGTCTGGGTCATCTCAAGCACGGTCGTCGGCAACACCTCATCGCCGTTGGGGTTCAGAAGGCCGACCGCCACCGGGATCACCTGCGGCTGTTTCACCGGCTGGCCCGGGGTCGGGGCGGTGTCCTGCCGGAAGGTCAGGGTATAGCGGCCCCCGACGACCCCCGGTTGCCAGTCCTCGGACACCGACAGGCGCGGCGTTCCGGCCTGGGAATACCAGCGTTTGAACTGCGTCAGATCGCGGCCCGTGGTATCCTCGAACACGCACAACCAGTCCTCGATCGTGGCCGCGTGCCCGTCGTGGCGGTCGAAGTACAGGTTCAGCGCGGCGGCATAGGCATCATCGCCCACCAGCCGTTTCAGCATGCCGATCACCTCGGCGCCCTTTTCATAGATCGTCGAGGTATAGAAGTTGCTGATCTCGACAAAGCTTGCGGGCCGCACCGGGTGCGCCAGCGGCCCCTGATCCTCGCGGAACTGGCGGGCGCGCAGTTTCAGGACATCCTCGATCCGCTTGACCGCATGGCTGCGCATGTCGCCACTGAACTGCTGGTCGCGGAAGACCGTCAGCCCCTCTTTCAGGCACAGTTGGAACCAGTCGCGGCAGGTGATGCGGTTGCCGGTCCAGTTGTGGAAGTATTCATGCGCGATGATCGACTCGACCCAGGCGAAATCGTCGTCGGTCGCGGTTTCGGGGGATGCCAGAACGTATTTGGAGTTGAAGATGTTCAGCCCCTTGTTCTCCATCGCGCCCATGTTGAAATCATCGACGGCCACGATGTTGAACACATCGAGATCATATTCACGGCCGTAAGCCGTCTCGTCCCACCGCATCGACCGGATCAGGCTGTCCATCGCATAGGCGCAGCGGTCCTGATCGCCGGGGCGCACCCAGATGTTCAGGGCAACCGCGCGACCAGAGGCTGTGGTGAAGGGGGCCGAGTGGGCCACAAGGTGCCCGGCCACAAGCGCGAACAGATAG
>JBBQXK010000063.1:0-18912 GCA_038209775.1 Rhodobacterales bacterium
CCGTTCGCCACCAGCGAATCCCACCGCCCCGTCCGCCACTTCTCGGCGATGCGGTCGCGTTCGACCACCAGATGCGGGATGTCCGCGCGGCCCAGATGCTCGCTTGCGGCAATCCCCGCCTGCCCGGCCCCGATCACCAGGACCTCTATTTTCTCCACGGACATACCGCTTCCCCTTTCAGGCCTCACCGGCGATCCGACCAGCAAGGTATTGCGCAAACTCGAAATTCGGGCGTTCCAGATGCGACAGCGGCCCGGGTTCTGACATCCCCGCGCATAGCCCCCGATACACCCGCTCGGTACAGCCCTTGTCCTCGATGTTCACGTCATCAAGCAGTGCGCGCAGCGTTGCCAGATGCGTCATGGCCTCGGGGTCAGCTACCCAGTCCGCCGACATGCCGCCGCCGTACAGCACGTTGACATGCCCCGGCCCGTCCGGCGTCAGCGACAGATACCAGAAATACCCCGGGGTCAGCGTGATCAGAAGCGACGGATAGATCGACAACAGCCAGGTGATCCGCCGTTGGTCGCCGGTCAGCGTCGTATTCGACGGATGCGCCAGGGTCAGCGGCATGGAGTTGTTCTTGATGATCCAGTGATAGTTGAAGGCTGCAAACCCCTCGGGGCAGGTCATCTGGTTCAGGTCCACCGTGCCGCCGATGGTGCCCGCATGGCAGACCGGCAAGTGGTAGGATTCCATGAAGTTTTCCGCCAGCACCTTCCAGTTGGTGGCCCAGCGGAAGGTCTCGCGGAAGGTCTCGCGGTAGGTCGACATATCCAGATAGCCGACCAGCGCATCGACATCGCGCAGGGTCTCGGCACAGGGCGGGGCGTCTGGGTTGAGGGTGACCATGATCCAGCCTTGCCAGACTTCGGCCCGCACCTGTGGCAAGGCGATGTTATCTTTGCAAAAGCTGTCATTCTGGGCCATCGCGGGCGCGCCGCGCAGGGTGCCGTCAAGGTTGTAGGTCCAGGCGTGATAGGGGCAGACGATGGCCCGCGTATTGCCGCGCCCCTCCAGAAGGGTGCTCATCCGGTGGCGGCAGACGTTGGACATCGCACGGATGCTGCCCGCCCGGTCGCGCAGCACGATCACCGGCTCACCCGCGATCTGCATGGTAAGGTAATCGCCGGGGTCAGGCAGCGCCTCGGCCCGGCCGGCACAGAGCCAGTCCTTGCGGAAGATGTGGCTTTGTTCAAGGTCAAGGAATTCAGCCGAGGTATAGACCGATTTCGGCATCGCCCGCGCCTGCGCAAAGGGGACGGCGACGTTAGCCATGAGTTCGGCGGCGGCGGTTTGCTGGTTCATCGGTCGGGCTTTCCGGTTCACGTCGGCTGCAATGTGGGGCCGGGGTGGTTCGGGGGAAAGTACTTTGTTGCGTAGCACGGGTTAGGAAAGAGCTAAGGTAATATGCCGGAGGATAGCCGCGGTCTTTACACTCCTTGGGCAGGGGGCGGTCTGCCGCCGGTCGCAGGGCGGACGTTGTAGGTCAGCCGGATCAGGGCGCGTTCCATCACCGCCATCGCCGGGGCCTTCGACTGCGACCGCAGTGCAAGATCGGTTTCGACCAGCACCGCCAGTGACCGTTCCAGCGCATCCACCCCCCAGTTGCGGGCCTGCGCCACCAGCGCCTCTTTCAGGCGCGGCGGCAGGGGCCGGCCGCGCGACAGCGCCGCCTCGGCACCGGCGGGGTCGGTGGCAGCGGCGTGCAGCATGCGGAAATGGCGCATCGCGGCGATGCACAGGCCGACGGCCTGCATCCCCTGCCCTTCCAGTCGGCGGACCAAACCCGGCACCGCCGCGGTCCGCCCCATCGCGACGGCGGCCAACAGATCATCGGCCTCGGCCTCGATGGTGGCAGGGGTGCAGGCGGCGACATCCTCGGGCGTCAGGGGCGTGGGATCGCCCCATTTGTAAAGGCCGATCTTGGCCACCATCTGGCGGAAATCGCCGGGTTCAAGCGTGGCGGCCAGTGCTGCAATCGCCTCGGATGCGGCTTGCGGGGGGCGGGCCAGACCGGCGCGGGTCAGTTCTGCCGCAATTTCCTCTGGCCCCGGCGGATCGTCATACAACGCCACCGCCGCCGCCGCCGCATGCCCCTCGAACAACTTGCGCAGCGCGGATTTGGCAGCCAGCGCACCCGCCGTTACCACGATCTGCGCATCCCCCTTGCGCCAGTCCTTCAGCGCATCGGCCATGAGGTCGGCCAGCCCGTCGGTCGCCTCTTCCACGAACACCACACGCGGCCCGGGAAAGAACCCCTGCGCCAGCACGGCATCCGACAACCCCGCCGGATCGCGCCGCAGGTCTGCCCCCGACATCCGGGCAAGGCGCATCTCGGCCTCGCCTCCGGGGCCGATCAGGGCGGCGATCGCCTCGGCCCGTTTCATCGCCACACGCATCGGGTCGGCCCCGTGGATCAGGATGCCTGCATGGGCGGGATCGGGCCGCGCCAGGTAGCGCAACCCCTGCGCGCCGCGCAGGATCACGGGGCAAGGCCGGGGGCTGCGGCGATCAGGCGGGTGACGATCTGGTCGCCCAGAATCTGCATCAGCCGCGTTGCGGCATCGGTTTCGGCGGCAAGGGTAGCCACGGTCGATCCGGTGGTGGAGTACGAGGTAAAGCTTTCGACCCGCCCCTTTGTCGCCACCGTCCCGTCGGCCAGCGTCACCAGCGACCAGTCGATGGCCCCCGTCACATTGTACCGCGTCACCGCGTTTTCGGCGGTGATCCCCACACCGATGCGTTTGGTGGTGATGGCATAATCCAGCCGCCACAGGGGGTTGCCCGCACGGCCCAGCCGTTCCTCCAGCCGCCCGGCCAGATCATAGCCCAGCCTGTCGTCAGGTGCTGACAGCGCCACTTGCCCGCGCAGCGCGGTGGCCCCGCCACCCGGGCCATAGGCGGGCGCGAACCCGCAGGCACCAAGCGCCAGCAATGACAGCAGGAAAAGGCGGCGTTCAGACCACGACATTTATGATGCGCCCCGGCACGACGATCAGTTTCTTGACCGGCTGACCGGCAAGGAACCTGACCACATCCTCGTTCGCCAGCGCCAGCTTTTCAATCTCGTCCTTGGGCATGTCCTTGGGCACGCTGATTTCCGCCCGCCGCTTGCCGTTGATCTGGATCGGCAGGGTCACATCCCCTTCGACCAGCAGGCCTGCGTCCGCCACCGGCCAGCGTGCCGCCGAGACCATGCCCTGTCCCCCCAGCATCGCCCAGACCTCTTCGGCAAGGTGCGGCACCATTGGGGCCATGATCTGCGCCATGATCTTCAGCGCGTCGCGGCGCGCATCGGGGCCAGCATCGGATTTCTGGATCGCGTTGGAAAAGGCATAAAGGGCAGCGACGGCCTTGTTGAAGGCAAACCCCTCGATCCCCGCCGTGACATCGGTGATGGCGCGCGCGCTGGCGCGGGCAAGAGCCGCATCGTCGGGCATCGCGGGGCCTTCCGCGCGGCTGGCCTCATCCGCCATACGCCAGACGCGCGACAGGTGTTTGAACGCGGCCTCGGCCCCCGACGCGGTCCATTCCACGTCACGCTCGGGCGGGCTGTCGGACATCACGAACCAGCGGGCGGTATCGGCACCGAAGGCTGCGATGATGCTCATGGGGTCGACGACGTTCTTCTTGGATTTCGACATCTTGGCGGAAGGGATCACCTCAACCACTGTGCCGTCTTGCAGCCTTCCCTCAGTCACATCCTCGGGCAGGTGATACACCGGGCGGCCATTGGCGTCTGTGGTCTTGTAAATCTCGTGCGTCACCATCCCCTGCGTAAACAGCGCGTTGAACGGCTCGATTGCCTTGCCCGGCAGGTGCCCGGTCTTGTGCATCGCGCGGGCAAAGAAGCGGGAATAGAGAAGGTGGAGGATCGCGTGTTCGACCCCGCCGATGTACTGGTCGACGTTCATCCAGTAATCGGCATCCGCCGCATCCGTTGGTGTCACCGCATGGGGCGCGGTGAAGCGGGCGAAGTACCAGGACGAATCAACGAACGTGTCCATCGTGTCCGTCTCGCGCCGCGCAGGCTTGCCACAAGCGGGACAGGGCACGCGGCCCCAGGTGGAGTGACGGTCCAGGGGGTTGCCGGGTTTGTCAAAGGTCACATCGTCGGGCAGGCGGACGGGCAGGTTTTCGTGCCGCTCGGGCACCACGCCGCAATCATCGCAATGCACCACCGGGATAGGACAGCCCCAATACCGCTGCCGCGACAGGCCCCAGTCGCGCAGGCGGTAGTTGGTGACGCCGTGGCCGACGCCGTTCGCCTCACAAAAGGTGATGGCGGCATCCACCGCTTCGGCCCCGGTTTGCACCTCGGCCCCGGCAAACCCGCGCACATAGCGGACGGGTTCGGATTTCATCGGCACAAAGGCCTCGGTCATCGGCCCCTCGTCACTGCCTGCGGCCACAAAAACCGGCGGTATCGGCAGGCTGTACTTGGTTGCAAACTCGAAATCCCGCTGGTCATGCGCGGGGCAGCCAAAGATCGCCCCCGTGCCGTAGTCCATCAGGATGAAGTTGGCGATATAGACCGGCAGTTCCCAGCCGTTGTCAAAGGGATGCAGCACGCGGATGCCGGTATCCATGCCCATCTTGGGTGCCGTCTCCAGCGCCTCGGCAGAGGTGCCCACACGGCGGCATTCGGCGACAAAGCTGGCCACGGCGGGGTCATGCCGCTCAAGGTGCTTGGCCAAAGGATGGTCCGGGCTGATTGCGGCAAAGCTGGCCCCCATCAGGGTGTCGGGGCGGGTGGTGTAGACCTCCAGCCGGTCGAACCCCTCGGGTGCGCCGGACAGGGTGAAGGCAAACTGCAAGCCGCGCGACCGCCCGATCCAGTTCGCCTGCATCAGGCGCACTTTTTCAGGCCAGTCCTTCAGCCCGTCCAGCGCATCCAGCAGTTCACCCGAATAGGCGCTGATGCGAAAGAACCATTGCGTCAGTTCGCGCCGCTCGACCGCCGCCCCGGAACGCCAGCCCTTGCCGTCGATCACCTGTTCGTTGGCCAGCACGGTCATGTCGACCGGATCCCAGTTCACCACCGCGTTCTTGCGGTAGACAAGGCCGTCCGCAAGCATGTCGAGGAACAGCGCCTGCTGCTGGCCATAGTATTCCGGATCGCAGGTCGCAAACTCACGCGACCAGTCGATGGACAGGCCGAGGGGCTTCATCTGCCCGCGCATGTCGGCAATGTTCTGATAGGTCCAGTCCTTGGGGTGGCCGCCCCGTTCGATTGCCGCATTCTCGGCGGGCATGCCGAAGGCGTCCCATCCCATCGGGTGCAGCACGCTGTACCCGCTTGCCGCCTTGTGGCGTGCCACCACGTCGCCCATCGTATAGTTGCGCACATGCCCCATGTGGATGCGGCCCGACGGATAGGGAAACATTTCCAGCACATAGTACTTGGGGCGGGCCGGGTCGCGGCGGGCGGTGAACAGACCGGCCTCGTCCCAAGCGGCCTGCCAATACGGTTCGGTGACGGCGGGATCGTACTGGGACAAGGCGGCACCCTTTCGCGGCGTTCGGGGGACTTATAGCCAAGACAGGGGCAAGGTCCAGCCACCGGGGCCGCGCCGCACACCCCGCCTGCGGCAGCGCATGTTGAAGCGGGTGCCACGCATGGCTAGATCGGGCAGGCACTGGGATGGAAGCCGCGATGACGCTGGAACTTGGACTTGATACCTTTGGCGATGTGACCCACGGCGCGGACGGTCTGCCGCAACATCACGCAGCGGTGATCCGCGAGGTGGTGGAACAGGGCGTCATGGCCGATCAGTCGGGTGTCGATGTGCTGTCGCTGGGCGAACATCACCGCGCCGATTTCGCGATATCTGCCCCCGAGACAATCCTTGCCGCCATCGCTGCCCGCACCACGCGGCTGCGGCTGGGGTCCGGTGTCACCGTGCTGTCGTCGGACGATCCGATCCGGGTGTTCCAGCGATTCGCGACGCTGGACGCGATCTCTGGCGGGCGGGCCGAGGTGATCGTGGGCCGGGGGTCGTTCATCGAGAGCTTTCCGTTGTTCGGCCATGCGCTGGACGACTACGAACGCCTGTTCGAGGAAAAGCTGGACCTGTTCAGCCACCTCATCCGCACTCCGCGGGTGACCTGGCAGGGCACGATCCGCCCGGCACTGCAGGACCAGCCGGTGTTCCCCCCCACGCAATCCCCGCTGAAAACCTGGATCGGCGTCGGTGGCAGCCCCGAATCCGTGGTCCGTGCCGCGCGCTATGACCTGCCGCTGATGCTGGCCATCATCGGCGGTCCGGCGGCACGGTTCCGGCCCTATGTCGATCTCTATTACCGCGCCCATGCACAGGCCGGCACAATGGCGCAGCCTGTGGGCGTGCATTCGCCGGGCCATGTGGCCGAAACCGACACGCTGGCGCGCGAGCAATACTGGGCGGGATACAAGCCGATGCACGACATCATCGGGCGCGAACGCGGCTGGCCGCCGATCACGCCCGCCGACTTCATCCGCGAGGTCGAGCAGGGGGCGATGTACGTGGGGTCACCTGACACCGTGGCGCGCAAGATCGCGGCAACGGTGCAGGCGCTTGGGCTGTCGCGGTTTCAGCTGAAGTATTCCGCCGGTCCCCTGGCCCATGCCCATTCGATGGACGCGATCCGCCTTTACGGGACGCAGGTCATGCCGATGGTGCGCGATATGCTGGCGTAAGGTGGGGCGTATCCCGCCCTACAGCCGCCCGTCCCTGATCCGCAATTGCCGCGCGCGGGTGAGAATCGCATCTTCGACCGCGCGCTGCGTCTCGGGACTGACGGCACCGCCACCACTGGTTTGCAGCGCCACGCGCAACGAACGGGCGTCAAGCGCGGGGTCCTGCACATACACGGTGGCCCGGTAGGACCGTCCGCCGCCGGGCGGCACGCCATAGCCCGTGACGATCACGCCGGTAAACGGATCGACCGACTGGATCGGCAGGAAGTTAAGAATGTCCAGCGAGGCGTTCCACAGATACTTGTTGACCGCGACCGTCACATTGGGATCGGCGCTGCTGCCGAAAAGCTGCGACAGCGACGTCTGCTCGCCATCAAGCCGTTGTTCCCGCGTGGCATAACTGCCTTCGGACACGGGCTTTCCCCCGCCAATACTGCCGAACCCCAACCGCCCACACGCCACAACGGACAGGGCCATTGCCCCGATCATCACGACACGCGCGGCGCGCGAAAACTGCATGGACCGACCCCGCGCTTACGACGTTGCGGTCTGTCTAGCCGAGGGTCGCTGCACTGACAAGCCGTTCCAGCCGATGATGGCCGCCCTGCGGCAACACCATGACAGGCCAACCTGCCCCTGCCCCGGATCCGACACTGTTGCGCCGCTGCACCACGGGGCCCGGGTTTTGACTGCGCGGGCGGACTCGGCTTGCAAAGGTCGGGTGATAGGGCGAAATAACATCCATTCCCGGCCTAGTGCTTCTGGTTGGGTGGACCTTTCTTAAGCATGAGGGAAAACATGAAAAAGGTACTCTTCGCCACGACGGCTCTGGTCCTGACCGCGGGCATGGCGATGGCTGAAGTCAAGCTGAGCGGCTCGGGCCGTGTCGGTCTGACGTACAACGACGGTCGCGATGACAGCAACACGGACCTGAACAACACGCTGATCGAAGTGCGTCTGCGCTTCAACATCGACGCCAGCAAGGAAACCGACTCGGGTGTGACCTTCGGTGGCCGGATCCGTCTGCAGTATGATGAAGGCTCGGCTCAGGTCGGCGACGTCTCGGTTGTGGACGGCGTGCTTGATGACGCGTCGGCCGTAAACGGCGCGACGCTGTCGGGAGCCTACGTCTATGCAGAAGCCAGCGGCTTCCGTGTTGAAGTGGGTAACTCGAACACCGCCTATGACTCGGTTGCGCTGATGTATAACTCGGAGATCGGTTTTGTCGGCAACAGCCAGGGTAACCCCCTGGGTTCGTACTTCTCGTTCAACTCCGGCCCGAACCCGACCCAGAACTACATGGGTATCTTCACGTCGTACTCCGTCGGTGATCTGAATGCTCGCCTGTCGTATGTGACGCTGGACCAGACCGGTGAGTTTGACACGGACGAGGAAATCTCGGTGTCGTTCGACTACAAGTTCGGCCAGTTCACCGTTGCTCTGGCGGCGGCGCAGAACGGCGGTTCGGTTCCCGACAACGATCTGTTCTTCTTGGGTGCAGAGTACGCGATCAACGACTCGACCAACGTCGGTCTGTTGTTCAACGACAACGGTGGGGTCGGTGCTTTCGAAGTCGGCAACACGGTCACGCTCTATGGTAACACCAAGCTTGCTTCGGGCATTGGCATCAAGGGCTACATCTCGACGATCGACAACGACTTCGTCGAAGATGACGTTGCTTTCGGTATCGGCGCTGACTACGACCTCGGCGGCGCATCGCTGGCCGGCGGCATCGAAACCCGCTTCAACGGGACGACCTATGCCGACCTCGGCGTGAACTTCTCGTTCTGATCCCAACGGATCGGCGAACGGAATGGAAGAGCGGGCCTTCGGGCCCGCTCTTTCGCTTTCAGGGGGTTGGCTTTGGCCTGTGCGCCATGTTTCCCTGACAAGGCAACAGAACCCGGAGCCTTGCCCCCATGTCGATTGACGCCATCCTTGCCCGCATCGCCACAGCCGAAGCGGCGGCAGGTCGCCTTGCGGGTTCGGTCGCACTGATTGCCGTGTCCAAGATACAGCCCCCTGCGCGGGTCGAGGCGGTTCTGGAACAGGGGCATCGCCTGTTCGGCGAGAACTATGTGCAGGAGGCCGCCGCGAAATGGCCCGGCTGGGCCGCGCGGTTCCCGGGTGTCGCGGTCCACATGATCGGGCCGTTGCAGACCAACAAGGCCAAGCTTGCCTGCGGGATCTTTGCCGCGATCCAGTCGGTGGACCGCCCGAGCCTGGCCGAGAAACTGGCCCGTCTGGCGCAGGAACGGGGCACCTGCCCCGATCTTTTCGTACAGGTCAATACCGGTGCCGAGCCGCAAAAGGCGGGTATCCTGCCCGTCGATGCCGATGCGTTCATCGCCACCATGCGCGCGATGGATCTGGCCGTGACCGGCCTGATGTGCATTCCGCCCGACGGCCAGGACAGCACCCCGCATTTCCGCGATCTGGCAGCGATGGCGCGGCGGAACGGGGTGGCGGGGCTGTCGATGGGTATGTCGGGCGATTTTGAGGTGGCGGTGGCCGAAGGCGCCACGCATGTGCGCGTGGGCAGTGCGATCTTCGGGGCAAGGACGTAGGTCGGGGTTCACCCCGACTTGGCCGCACCGGAAGAGTCGGGGTGAACCCCGACCTACAGATCAAACGTTGCAAACACCGGCACATGGTCCGAGGGCCCCTCCCACCCCCGGACCGGGCGCAAGATGCGGCTGCCGTGGGCGGCAGAGGCGATATCGGGCGTGGCCCAGATGTGATCCAGCCTGCGGCCCTTGTCCGCCGTGTCCCAGTCGGGCGCGCGGTAAGACCACCATGAATACAGCAGCCCCTCGGGGATATCGGCCCGCGTCACATCCACCCAACGCCCCGCCGCGCGGGCCGCTTCCAGATGATCCACCTCGATCGGCGTGTGGCTGACGATCTTCAACAGCGCCTTGTGGTTCCACACGTCATCCTCACGCGGCGCGATGTTCAGGTCGCCGACCAGAATCGCCCGCTGCGGCACGTCCCACCGCGCCCAGTCGCGCAGGTCGGTCAGATAGTCCAGCTTCTGCCCGAACTTGGCGTTCACCGCGCGGTCGGGAATGTCGCCGCCGGCGGGGACATAGCAGTTGTGGATGGTCACCCCATTCTCCAGCCGTGCGGCCACATGGCGGGCGTGGCCCAGCTTGGCAAAATCCTGATCGCCCGCATCTACGATGGGCAACCGCGACAGAATCGCCACCCCGTTGTACCCCTTCTGCCCCCGCGCCACGCGGTAGCGATAGCCAAGGGCGGTGAACATATCCGACGGGAACAGGTCCACCGGCGTCTTGCATTCCTGCAGGCACAGGATATCGGGCGCCTCTTCGCGCAACAGCCGCGCCACCAGCCCTTCACGCAGGCGGACCGAGTTGATGTTCCAGGTGGCAAGGGTAAAGGGCATGGGCAGTCTCCGCTGGCTGTGGTCCTTGCTGACGAATGGGAGGGCGGGGCGCAAGACAATTCGGGCGATTGCGGCAGGGGGTTGACCCTTCGCACGGGGCAGGAAACACCGGTGCCATGACAACCCCCTCGCTCTGGCGCATGCGCAACTTCCGCCTGATGTGTGCGTCAACCGCAGCCACGAACCTTGGTGACGGGGTGATGGCGGTGGCCGTGCCCTGGCTTGCGACGCTGCTGACCCACGATCCCTTGCTGATCGGGCTGGTGGCCGGCGCGCGCACGCTGCCGTGGTTTCTGTTCGCGCTGCCTGCCGGGGTGATCACCGACCGTTTTGACCATCGGCGCATCCTTTATGCCACCGATGGCATCCGCATCGTGCTGACGCTGGCCCTGCTGGCACTGGCGCTGACCGCCACCCCCGGCACCGCCCCGGTTTTGGCTATGGCGGGCCTCAGTTTCATTCTGGGCAGCGCCGAGGTGCTGCGCGACAACACCGCACAGACCATCGTGCCATCGGTGGTGGACCGCGCGCAGCTTGAGGCCGCCAACGGCGCGTTCTGGGCCTGCGAACAGGTGGCGGGCCAGTTCATCGGGCCACCGCTGGCGGGGTTTCTGATCGGGGTGTCGGTGGCATTGCCTTTTGGGGTGCATGCGGGGTTGCTGGCAGCCGGGGTCGCGCTGATTGCCGCGATGGCACTGCCCCGGCGGATGCCCGCACCCAACCCCGCGACACTGATGACGTCACTGCGCGAGGGGTTGGACTGGCTTTGGCACAATGCGCGGCTGTTGCGGTTGGGCCTGCTGTTGGGCGGGTTCAACTTCATCGGCTACGGCTTTGATGCGGTTCTTGTGCTGTATGGGCAGCGGGTGCTGGGCCTTGATGCGTTCGGGTTCGGGGCATTGTTGGCGGTTGCGGCCTTTGGCAGCCTGGCGGCGACGCTGATCGGCCCCGTCATCCTGCGCCGGGTCCGCCCGGCGACGGCGATCATTGCCGGCATGGCCAGTTTCAGTGCGACGGCAGCGGTACTGGCGTTGCAGGCGCCGCTATGGGCGGTCGGGGTGGCGATGGTCTTGAACGGGTTTGCCGGCATGGTGTGGAACATCGCACAGGTCAGCTATCGCCAGCGGCACATACCCGCCCCGCTCTTGGGCCGGGTCAACAGCGCGTTCCGCTTTGTCGGCACCGGGCCTGCGGCGTTCGGGGCCTTTGCCTTTGGCGCGCTGATCGCCTGGGCAGCACCGGCAGGACCGGTTGAGGCTGTGTTGTTGCCCTATGCGGTGGCGGCGGGAATTGGAGCGATGCTGACCGTCTATGCCGCGTTCCGGTTGCGGCTGGACTGATCGGACCCCCTTTTAAAAAGAACGCCCGGCAAGATGCCGGGCAAGGTCCAACAGGGAGGTCCGGAAAAGATAACACGGATTTCCGCGCTGTGGCGGCACTCGGGGAAAAATCCGGTATACCATCGCATTTAGGCCACAGGTTGCATGCACGGGTCAAAAAAGCGGCCGGGCACAAGGCCCGGCCAGGTCCAACAGGGAGGATGCCGTGTCATAACCCCGACACGGCAAGGGGAACTGATCTGATGGACATACCCGCCGATTCTGGCAAGAATTCGACGCTTATGCGACCAATCTGTAGCCGCCGGATTCCGTCACCAGCAGACGCGCATTCGAGGGATCAGGCTCAATCTTCTGGCGGAGGCGGTAAATGTGGGTTTCCAGCGTGTGCGTGGTGACGCCCGCGTTGTAGCCCCAGACTTCGTGCAAGAGCACGTCGCGGGCGACCACGCTGGACTGGGCGCGGTAGAGGTATTTGAGGATATTTGTCTCTTTCTCGGTCAGGCGAATCTTTTTCTCTTTCTCGTCGACCAGCATCTTGCGGGCGGGCTTGAAGGTATAGGGACCAAGCTGGAATATCGCATCTTCGGATTGTTCGTGCTGGCGCAGTTGCGCGCGGATGCGGGCAAGAAGGACGGGGAACTTGAAGGGCTTGGTCACATAGTCATTGGCGCCGGCATCCAGCCCCAGGATGGTGTCGGCATCCGAATCATGCCCCGTCAGCATCAGGACCGGGCACTTGACCCCCGCCTTGCGCATCCGCCGGCAAAGCTCGCGCCCGTCGGTATCGGGCAGGCCCACGTCGAGGATGACAAGATCGTAAAGCCCCTCTTTGGCCTTTTCCATGCCGTCAGCCCCGTTCGCGGCCTCGAACACGTCAAAGTCTTCGGTCATCAGCAACTGCTCGCTCAGCGCTTCGCGCAGGTCGTCGTCGTCATCGACCAGAAGGATCTTGCGCAACTGTGCCATGGGGGTTGTCCTTTGTGCGGTTGGTCAGACGGACATGCGCCCTTGGGCCGGACCCGGCAAGATTTGTGGCAAATCCCTCACGCGGACGTGTCGCAGGGGGGGCGAGTGTTTCAGTTCTGAAGGGATGCGCATGGTGACGCGGGCAGGAACGGGGGGTTTCACACCCCCCGCACCCCCCTGGAGTATTTGTGCAAGGTGAATGCGGAAGAAGGGTAGTTGTTCACTTTGCCGCGTCGGCGTCCTAGGTATGAGGCGTTGCCGAGGTGCCCTGATGAGCCTGACCCTGACGCTGACGGAACGGCTGGCCCGCGCGCGGGGTGATCTGCGCATGGGGGTACCGGTGGTGCTGACCGAGGGGGCGGTGGCGGTGCTGGTGGTGGCCGCCGAGGCGCTGACGCCGGCGCGGCTGAAGGTATTGCGCGGGATGGGGGTGGTGGAGATGGCGATCACCGCCCGGCGGGCGGCGACGCTGAAGGTGGCGGCCTATGACGGCGATCTGGCGCGTCTGGTGTTGCCGCCGGGCGCGGGGGTGGACTGGGTGGCGGCGGTGGCCGATCCGGTGGATGATCTGCGTATGCCGATGAAGGGGCCGTTCCGGCCTTTGCGGGGTGGCGGCGCGGGGCTGCACCGGGCGGCGCTGCTGCTGGCGAAATCGGCGCATCTGTTGCCGGCCGTGGTGGTGGTGCCGGTGGACCCGGGTGCGTTGCCCGAGGGTCTGACGGTTCTTGCCACCGAGGCCGCACTGCCTGCACTGCAGGACCTGTCCCCCCTGCACGAGGTGGTGGCCGCCGGTTTGCCGATGGCCGCATCCCGGGCGGGGCGCGTGCATGTGTTCCGCCCCACGGACGGCGGCGAAGAGCATTATGCCATCGAGATCGGCCGCCCCGACCGCGACCAGCCGGTTCTGGCGCGGCTGCATTCGGCCTGTTTCACGGGCGACGTTCTTGGGTCGCTCAAATGCGACTGCGGGCCGCAGTTGCGGGCGGCACTGGCGCAGATGGGGGCCGAGGGGGCGGGGGTTCTGTTGTACCTCAACCAGGAGGGGCGGGGGATCGGGCTTGCCAACAAGCTGCGCGCCTATGCCTTGCAGGATCAGGGATTTGACACGGTCGAGGCCAACCACCGGCTGGGGTTCGAGGATGACGAGCGCGATTTCCGTCTGGGGGCGGGTTTGCTCCGGCAGATGGGGTTCGGCGCGGTGCGGCTGATGACCAACAACCCGCGCAAGGTGGAGGTGATGGCGGGCTGCGGCATCGCGGTGGCCGAACGGGTGCCGCTGCACGTGGGCGAAACCCCGGAGAACAGGGCCTATCTGGCCACCAAGGCCACCAAATCGGGACATATGACATGATGCGCTCACCCGCACTTGGACTGGTGCTGTCACTGGCCGCCGCTTCTGCCGGGGCGGAACCGCTGTATGATGCGACGGTCGATACCGTCTTTGACATCATCACCCGCGCCGATCCGTCAGCCTTCGACTGCCTTGACGCGGACGGCATGGCCATTCGCCAGATGTGGGACAAGCGAACCGACGCGGAAATTCATCCCCGCGCCCACATCTTTACCGCGCACTATGCCCATGGTGCAAAGATCGAGATCACCGTGAACCCCGAGTTCGATGCCACTCATGCCGAGGCTCAGGCGCTGCGCCATGCCGAGGCGGTTGGCCGGCTGCCGGTCGAGATGCTGGCGGGCTGGCGCAGGCTGGGGATCCATGCAGGCGCGCCCAGCTATTCAGCGGGGACCGGCCTTGCCTTTGTCTATGCGGGGCGCAGTGACTGGCTGGAAGGGTTTGACCACCTTGAGGAATCGCTGTTTCACGAGGGCGTGCATGTGACCTTCGGCGCGGTGCATGATAGCGCTGCGAGGTGGCGCGCGGCGCAGGCCGCTGACGGGCAGTTCCTGACCGGCTATGCCGTAGCCAATCCTGAGAACGAGGATATGACTGAGACGCTGCTGTTCGCCTATGGCCTGCAGCTTGGCCGGATGCCGCCAGCCGATGCGCGCGACATCCGGCGGGCAATCCCGGCGCGGCTGGCCTATATCGCATCCGCGATTGCCCTGACCCCGCCCGGCAAGGGCCGCAACGCCGGGCGCTGTGCCAGTTGACGCGCGCGCCGACCCGTGCCGATCTTGTCATCACCCGATGGGGTGCCGCGTTCATGGGACGCAGGTTGCCATGCACCGTCGGGCGCGGCGGCATCGTCGCCTCCGCGCGCAAACGCGAGGGCGATGGCGCGACCCCTGCCGGGGTTCACCGGTTCACCGGCATGCTCTACCGCCCCGACCGGCTGACCCCGCCGGCCGACTGGGCGTTGCTATTCGGCCCGGGCGATCTGTGGTCGGACGATCCTGCCGATACCGACTACAACTGGCACGTGCGTGCCCCGCATTCGTTTCGCCATGAGCGGCTGACGCGGCCCGATCCGATGTATGACCTGATCCTGTTGACCGACTGGAACTGGCCCGAGGCCGTGCCGGGGCGCGGGTCGGCGATCTTTGTCCACACCTGGCGCCGTCCGGGGCATGCGACAGCGGGGTGTGTGGCTTTTGCGCGGGCTGACCTGTTGTGGATCGCGGCGCGGATACGGCACGCAACCCGCCTGATCGTACGGGGGTGATGCGCCGCTTTCCAAACCGCTTTGGCCAGATTATCCTGACGTGAAAGCCGGGGAGATGGGTATGGCACGGGCTGCGCGCAAGACGACGGATGTCGCCGGGGTCACGTCGGCGGACGATATCTTTGACTTGCGGCTTGCCCGGTCTGCGCCCGACCTCTGGCCGATGCTGGAGGCGCTGTATGGCGCGCGGCCCGACTATGCCGCGTTCCGTGACCGCCTGCTTGCCACCCTGCGCAACGGCTGGGACGCGCGCCCTGCCGACCTGCGGCGGCTTGACTTGCAGCGCGATCTGGAACCGGACTGGTTCCAGCGGTCCGACCGGGCGGGTTATGTGTTCTATATCGACCGATTTGCAGGCACGCTGGCGGGGGTGCTGGAGAAACTGCCGTACCTGCAGGACCTTGGCATAACCTATGTCCACCTGATGCCTTGCCTCAAGCCGCGTCCGGGTGACAGCGACGGCGGCTATTCGGTGATGGATTACCGGGCGGTGAACCCGGCCTATGGCACGATGGACGATCTGGAGAGGGTCGCGCGCACCTTTCGCGAACACGGGATCAGCCTGTGTGTCGATCTGGTGCTGAACCATACCGCCAAGGAGCATGCCTGGGCGAAGAAGGCCGCCAAAGGCGACCACGCGCATCAGGACATGTACCTGATGTACGACGACGACACCCTGCCCAAGGCCTATGCACGCACGCTGGTCGAGGTGTTCCCCGACAACGCACCGGGCAACTTCACGCACTATCCCGCCTTTGGAAAATGGGTCTGGACCACGTTCAATGAACACCAGTGGGATTTGGACTGGGCCAATCCGCAGGTGTTTATCGAGATCGCCGAGGTGATGCTGTTCCTTGCCAACAAGGGCGTCGATGTACTGCGGCTGGATGCCGTGGCGTTCATGTGGAAACGCATGGGCACGCGGTGCCAGTCAGAGCCCGAGGTTCACATGTTGCTGCAGGCCCTGCGCGCCGTGTGCCGGGTCAGTTGTCCCGCCGTCCTGCATCTGGAAGAGGCGATCGTGGCCCCGGCCGAGATGCTGCCCTATCTGGGGCGGGGGAAACATGACGGGCGCGAGGGCAACCTTGCCTACCACAACAGCCTGATGGTACAGTTCTGGGGTGCCCTTGCCACCCGCGACACGCGGTTGATGACGCATGTGCTTGCCACGCATTTCCCCGACCGGCTGACCAACGCCACCTATGCCACCTACATCCGATGCCACGACGACATCGGCTGGGCCATCACGGACGAGGATGCGGGTGCGCTGGCCCTGACCGGGCACGGGCATCGCAACTTTCTGTCCAACTTCTATGAGGGGGTGTTTCCCGGGTCTTTCGCCAAAGGTGCACTTTTCCAGCATAACGAGGCCACGGGCGACAAGCGCATCTCGGGCACCTTTGCGTCCCTTGCGGGGCTGGAGCGGGCAACTGGGGATGCGAGCGCGACCGAGGCCGCGATCCAGCGCATCCTGATGGGGCATGCCCTGATTGCGGCCTGGGGGGGGATACCGCTGATCTACATGGGTGACGAGATCGGGATGACCAACGACTGGGGTTATCTTGACGTGCCCGGACACGCCCACGACAGCCGCTGGGTGCACCGCCCGCGCATGGACTGGGACGCGGCGCAGAACCGCGAAACCGCCACCACCCCCGCCGCCCGCATCTTTCGGGGCACGCGCCACATCCTTGCCCGGCGCCGGGCCACACCGGGGCTGCATGCGGCCAGCCCGACGGTGGTCTGCGACAGCGGCAATGCGGGGCTGATGGTGGTGGCGCGGCGGGCCCCGACCGGCACGATCCTGTGCGTCTTCAACTTTACCGAAACGTG
Source organism: Rhodobacterales bacterium (assembly GCA_038209775.1). Lineage (GTDB taxonomy): Bacteria > Pseudomonadota > Alphaproteobacteria > Rhodobacterales > Rhodobacteraceae > JBBQXK01. The sequence continues at coordinate 16,852 of JBBQXK010000063.1, forward strand.
GAAGCAGCTATCGGAACCCTGGGCGCGCGCGCAGGGCGTCACGCAGTTGCACGATGCTCTGTCGGACGCGGCGGTGCAGACGTTTCAGGGCCATATCGCCCTGCCCCCCTATGCGCGCGTCTGGCTGACCTGAACGGCAGGCCCCGAACGAAACCCCCCTTGGCCTTTTGCCCTTCAGCGCACATATAAGGCGCGGACCAGCGGATGGGGGATGTGATGATCGGATTCGGCGACAAACTCGGGGCGGCACCGGCGACGGCCCCTGCCAAGGGCGACCTGATCCGCGACGTGTCCGAGAAAGCCTTCCTGAAAGAGGTGATCGAGGCCAGCCGCGAGGTGCCGGTGATCGTCGATTTCTGGGCGCCCTGGTGCGGCCCCTGCAAGACGCTTGGCCCCATGCTTGAGGCCGCCGTGACTGCCGCCAAGGGCCGGGTGCGGATGGCCAAGGTCAACGTGGACGAGGCGCAGGGCATCGCAGGCCAGTTGCGCATCCAGTCGATCCCCACCGTCTATGCCTTTTGGCAGGGACAGCCGGTGGACGGGTTCCAGGGGGCCGTGTCCGCCTCGGAAGTGGCCAAGTTCGTCGACCGTGTGGCAGCCCTGGGTGGCGACGGCGGTCTGGCCGAGGCGCTGGAGGCTGCCGAGGCGATGCTGGCGGAAGGGGCGGCGGTGGACGCCGCCGAAACCTTTGCCGCCATCCTGGGCGAAGAGCCCGAGAATGCGGCGGCCTATGGTGGGCTGGTGCGGTCGTATCTGGCCTTGGGCGAGTTGGACCGCGCGCAGGAGTTTGCCGACGCTGCCCCTGCAAAGATCGCCAAAGCCAAGGAAATCGAGGCAGCCCGCGCCCAGATCGAACTGGCCCGGCAGGCGGCACAGGCCGGACCCGAGGCCGATTTGCGCCGCGCCGTGGACGCCGACCCCGCCAACCATCAGGCGCGGTTCGACCTGGCCCTGGCGTTGCACGCCAATGGCAAGGTGGACGAGGCGGTGGACGAGCTTCTTGACCTTTTCCGCCGTGACCGCGAATGGAACAATGGTGCGGCGAAGACACAGCTTTTCATCATCTTCGACGCGCTAAAGCCGCAAGACCCGGTCGTGTTGCGCGGTCGCCGCCGCCTGTCGTCGATGATATTTGCCTGAGGGGCGGAATGCGCTAGGTCGCAGCACATCATGAAAACTTTCGACCTTCCCGATACCATCCCCGTGTTCCCGCTGCCCGGCGCGCTGTTGTTGCCGCGCGCCCGGCTGCCCCTGCATCTGTTCGAGCCGCGCTATCTGGCGATGCTGGACGATTGCATGAAAACGCCGCACCGCCTGATCGGCATGATCCAGCCGCGTGAGGCGCCGAACGGCGAAAAGCGTCTGCATGCCATCGGCTGCGCCGGTCGCCTGACCGGGTTTTCGGAAACCGAAGACGGGCGCTACATGATTTCCCTCACCGGAGCGTCGCGGTTCCGGGTCAAGGAAGAGGTGGCAGGGTTTACCCCCTATCGCCGCTGTGTGGTGGACTGGGCCCCCTTCGGGCGCGACCTTGGGCCGATGGAAGAAGACAAGCACTTTGACCGCAAGGGGTTCCTTGACCTTCTGGCAAGGTTCTTCGAGGCGCAGAAGCTGTCCACCGACTGGTCCAGCCTGAAAGAGGCCGAGGGTGAGTTGCTGATAAACTCACTGTCGATGCTGTGCCCGTTCTCGCCCGAAGACAAGCAGGCCCTGCTGGAAGCGCCGTCGTTGACCACGCGGCGCGAAACCATTGTAACGCTGATCCAGTTTGCCCTCAGCGGCGGCACCAGCGACGACGCCATGCAGTGACCGACGCCCCTGCCCCAGACCGCCGGATGATCGAGGCGTTGGTTTGCCCGGTGACCCAGGCGATCCTGACGTGGGACCCCGAGCGTCAGGAACTGATCTCCAAGGCTGCCAACCTGGCCTTCCCGGTGCGTGACGGCATTCCGATCATGTTGGTGTCAGAGGCGCGCGAAATAGGGTAAACTTCCCGCCCCTCGCCTCTTCCCCTTTCATCTTTGCGCAAATATCCCGGGGGGTGCGGGGGGCTGGCCCCCC
>JBBQXK010000064.1:0-18882 GCA_038209775.1 Rhodobacterales bacterium
GCCCGGCATCGGGCAGTTGCGCCACCCGCATCGCGGCCAGCGACATCAGGATGTACAGCGTCGTCCAGGCCACCGGGAACAACCAGTTCGGCGGCGTCCAGGTCGGTTTCGCCAGTGATTTGTACCACTCGCCCGGCTCGAACATCGCACCCGTTGCGGCGGCAGCCCCGCAGGCGGCAAGGAAGGTCAGAAACAGCGTCCAGTCCATCGGCAATCCCCCATCGCGGCCATGGCTCACACATAGGCACTCATGCCGCAGGTGCAAACGGTATTACGCCGTGGCGGTTCCGCCCGTCCGCCGGTTGCGCCGGTCCCGGTCCTGCGCCTCAAGCTGCGCCAGAACCTCCAGCACCGCCTCGGACCGCCCCACGGCGGCACGCGGATTGGCGGCGGCCTCGACCAGAAACGCCACTTCGGGCCGGGGTGCCGCATGCAAGGTAGCCGCGCGCGGCATCACCGACATCGCCGCCACCGACAGCCCCGACTGCATCAACAGTGCCAGCTTCCGCCCCTTGGTCGTATGTGCGCGCCGGGTAATGCTGTCATGCCCATGCGCCGCCAGATCGTGCCCGATGGCCGCATAGATCCGCCGCGCCGCCTCGATCCCCGGGCGGCACGACAGGGGCAGCGCCGCCACCCCGTCGCCGGCATGGGCGTAAAGCTGCGACGCCTCGGCCAACAAACGCGCCGTCAGGCGGCGGATGGCTGGCGTCGGCACCGGGTCAGCGAAGAACGCAACAGGATCGATCCCCTCCGCCTCCAGCCACTCGGTCGGCAGGTACAACCGCCCCGCCCGCGCATCCTCACCCACATCCCGCGCGATGTTGGTCAGTTGCATCGCAAGTCCCAGATCGCAGGCCCGCGCCAGCGCATCCGCGTCCCGCACCCGCATCAGCACGCACATCATCGCACCGACCGCTGACGCGACCCGCGCCGAATACCCCAGCACCCCCGACAGCGTCGCATACCGCCGCCCCGTCGCATCCCAGGCCAACCCTTCCAGCAATGCCTCGGGCAGCGCGAAGGGCATCGCAAACCCGTCAACCACGGCGGCAAACGCCCGGTCGGCACTCGCATTGCGGGGGGTGCCCGCATAGACCATGTCCAGCCGCTCACGCAGGCTCAGCACGGCGCTGGTCTTGTCGTCCCCCTCATCCACCGCATCATCGGCAAGCCTGCAGAACGCATAAAGCGCCAGCGCCGGATCGCGCACCCGCGCCGGCAACAGCCGCGACGCGGTATGAAACGACAGCGACCCCGCACGGATGGCAGCGCGGCAATGGTCCATGTCGGCGGCGTCGATCACAAGGCGCTACTCCGCCGCCAGCCGGGCATCATCCGACATCGCAGGCCGTCCCGGCACATCAGGCACCAGTTTCCCCAGCACCTCGGCCGATGCCACCACCCCCGGCAACCCCGCCCCCGGATGCGTGCCCGCCCCCACCAGATACAGCCCGGGCAGTTCTTCACTCACATTATGCGGCCGGAACCACGCCGATTGCAGGATGCGCGGCTCGATCGAAAACCCCGACCCATAGGGCGTAAGGTAACGATCCCGGAACGTCTCGGGCGTGAATACCAGGCTTTCGCTCAGATGCCCCGCCAGCCCCGGCAACAACCGCTCTTCCAGCACCGCCAGCATCTTTTTCCGGTACGGTTCGGCCTCGGTGGCCCAGTCAACTCCATTGTCGTGCCCCAGATGCGGCACCGGCGACAGCACATAGAACGTGTCATCCCCCGCAGGCGCCGCCGACGGATCGGTCACCGTCGGGCGATGTACATACAGGCTCATGTCGTCGGCCAGCCGGCCCCGGATGAAGATGTCGCGGATGTGGTCCTTGTAGCGGGGACCGACCGCGATGGTGTGATGCCCCACCCCCGGCCACAGATCGCGCGTGCCTTTGGTGCCAAAGTACCAGACGAAAAGCCCCATTGACCACCGCGCCCGGCCCAGTTTCCGCGTGGTCCACCGCCGACGCGGATGGTTGCGCAAAAGCCGGTCATAGGTATGCCCCGCGTCCGCGTTCGACACCACGATCTCCGCCGGTATCACCTCGCCCCCCACCAGCCGTACGCCGCGCGCACGGCCCGCCTCGACCACCACCTCGTCCACCTCGGCCCCCAGCCGCACCTTGCCGCCCTGATCCTCGATCACCCGCGCCATGGCCGCCGCAATCGCCGCCACCCCGCCCATGGCGTAATGAACGCCGAACGCCTTTTCCAGATGGTTCACCAGCGTGTAGATCGACGTGACGTGGAACGGATCGCCGCCGATGAACAACGGATGGAACGATAGCGCAAAGCGCATCCGCGCATCGCGCACCCGGCTTGCCACATGGCCATGCACCGACTTGTCCGCCCGGAACCACGCAAACTGCGGCAGCACCTTGATCAGATCCCACAGCCGGTTCATCGGGCGCCGCCCCAGATCCTCATACCCGAACTTGTAGCGCGCCTCGCTCTCCTTCAGGAACCTGTCGTACCCCGCCAGATCGCCGGGTGACAGGCGCGTCACCTCGGCGCGCATCGCGGCCTCGTCCTGGCGGGCGGTAAAGTGCGACCCGTCCGGCCATTCGATGCGATAGAACGGGTCCATCGGGCGCAGATCCACGTCCCGGTCGAAATCCCGCCCGCACATGGCCCAAAGATCGCGCAACCCCTGCGGCACGGTCACGATGGTAGGGCCAAGGTCAAACCGGTGCCCGCCTTGGGTGATCGACGACCCCCGCCCGCCGGGCAGGTCCAGCCGGTCGATCACCGTGACGCTGTACCCCTTGGCCCCCAGCCGCATGGCAGCCGCCAAGCCCCCCATACCGGCCCCGATGACGATGGCGCGGGGTGTTTGCGGGGGGGGTGAATCATGATGTGTCAACATGCGCAAAGAATAGTCTGTCCAGCCCGGTTTACAACATGCGACGCATCGCCCCCCCAAAGCCACTTTGGGGCCTTATCACTTTGCATCCCCTGCAAATCCTGTCAATCTTGCGGGACAGTTTTCGGACATATCGCCCCCCACATGACACCCCCCTTCACGACCACCGTCACCCTGACCCTGTTCCGCTTCGGCAGCCTTGCTGCGCGGCTTTGGGTGCTGACGCAGATGGGCCTTGCCCGCCCCGAGATGGCGCGGATGCCCGGGGTGCAGTTCTGGAAGCTGTGCGGTTCGGGCACCGGCGAAGGCTTCACCCCCAAACCCAACTGGGGCGTCTGGGCGATTCTTGCCGCATGGCCCGACCTTGCCACCGCCCGAACCCAGGTCGAGCATGCCCCCGTCTACCGCCGCTGGCGCGGCAGGTCGGTCGAGGATTGGACGATCTACCTCTCCCCCGCCTCGGTGCGCGGCCAATGGTCGGGCAGGCAGCCCTTCGCGGGCAGCGGCACCGCCGATGGCCCCCTCGCCGTCCTCACCCGCGCCACCTTGCGCCCCCGCACGGCGCTCAAATTCTGGCACCGCGTCCCCGACATCTCGCAGGCCATCGGCACCGATACCGGCGTCGCGTTCAAGATCGGCATCGGTGAGGTGCCGCTGATGCATCAGGTCACCTTCTCGGTCTGGCCCGACGCCGCTGCCATGGCCCGCTTTGCCCATGCCGACGGCCCCCACGCCCGCGCCATCCGCGCCGTCCGCGAGGGGGGATGGTTCCGGGAAGAGCTTTATGCCCGCTTTCGCATCCTCGGGGCCACGGGTATGTGGGGCGGTGCCGACCCCCTCGCCCGCCTGTCCCCGCCCCTGCCCGCACTGGATGCCGCATGACCGCACCACCCCTTACCATGCCGCAGCCCTTCCCCTTTGCCGCCATCGTGGGCCAGGAAGAGATGAAGCGCGCCATGGTGCTGACCGCCGTCGATCCCGGCATCGGCGGCGTTCTGGTGTTCGGCGACCGGGGCACCGGCAAATCCACCGCCGTCCGCGCCTTGGCGGCGCTCCTGCCCCCGATCAAGGCCGTCGCCGGCTGCCCGGTCAACTCCGCCTCGCCCGAAGCTGTGCCCATATGGGCCGAAGTTTCCGACCGCCGCATGGTCACCAAACCCACCCCCGTCATCGACCTGCCCCTTGGCGTGACCGAAGATCGGGTGGTCGGTGCCCTCGACATCGAACGTGCGCTCACGCGCGGCGAAAAGGCGTTTGAACCCGGCCTTCTGGCCCGCGCCAACCGGGGCTATCTCTATATCGACGAGGTGAACCTGCTCGAAGATCACATCGTCGACCTCCTCCTTGACGTGGCCCAGTCCGGCGAAAACGTCGTCGAACGCGAGGGCCTGTCGATCCGCCACCCCGCGCGGTTCGTGCTGGTCGGCTCCGGCAACCCCGAGGAAGGCGAGTTGCGCCCGCAACTCCTTGACCGTTTCGGCCTGTCGGTGGACGTCACCAGCCCCCGCGATGTGGCCACAAGGGTCGAGGTGATCCGCCGCCGCGATGCCTATGACAATGACCGCGAGGCGTTCCTCAAGAAGTGGCGACCCAAGGACGCCACCCTGCGCCGCGCGATTCTGGCCGCACGAGAAGCCTTGCCTCTCCTCGTCACCCCCGATCAGGTGCTTGAGGATTGCGCGACCCTCTGCATCGCGCTTGGCTCCGATGGTCTGCGCGGCGAACTGACGCTGCTGCGCGCCGCCCGCGCGCTGGCGGCCTATGAAAAAGCCGCCACCGTCACGCGCACCCACCTGCGCGCCGTGGCCCCGTCCGCCCTGCGCCACCGCCTCCGCCGCGACCCCCTTGATGATGCAGGCAGCGGCGCGCGTGTGGCCCGCATCCTCGATCAGGTCCTGCCCGGATGAGCGATCCCGGTGCCCGCGTGGTGGGGGCCTTCATGCCCTGGGCGCGGGTCGAGGTTGCCGTGTCGCTCTTGGCCGTCGATCCGCAGGGATTGCGCGGGTTGTGGCTGCGGGGCCGCGCGGGGCCGGTGCGCGACCGGGTGCTGGCAGCACTGGACGCCCTGCCGATGCCGGTCCGGCGGGTGCACCCATCGGTGTCGGACGAGGTGCTGTTCGGCGGCATCGACCTAACCGCCTCGCTGGCCGCAGGGCGCGGCGTGACCACGGCGGGCCTGCTGGCCACCGGCCCGGCGCTGATCCTGACGATGGCCGAACGCTGCGGCGCTGGATTGGCCGTGCGCCTCGGCCAATGGCTGGACGGTCCCGGGCCGGGCGCGGTGGTGGCGCTGGACGAAGGGGCGGACGGCGAAGAGATGGCGCCTGCGTCCCTGACCGAACGGCTGGCGCTGTTCCTTGATCTTGACGCCATCGGCTGGCAGGAAACCCGCGCGTTGCGGATGAACGCGACACGTCTGGCGGCGGCGCGGGAGCGCCTGCCCTATGTCACACTGGCCCCCGAGATGCTGACGCAAATGGTCACGCTTGCCGCCGATCTGGGCATAACCTCGCTCCGCCCGCCCCTGATGCTGCTGGCCGCCGCCCGCGCCTCGGCTGCCCTGCGGGGGGGCGAGAGGGTGAGCGAGGGCGACCTGCAACTGGCCGCAGGGCTGGTCTATGGCCACCGCGCGGTCCGCTTCCCCGAAGCGGAAGAGCGGGAACCCGAGCCGACCCCGCCACCCCCCGATGGCGAAGGCGATACCGCACAATCCCCCGACCCCGACCGCATGGAGGTGCCGCAGGACATGGTGCTCGAGGCGGTTCGCGCGGCCCTGCCCGCCGATGTGCTGGCGCGTCTTGCCGCCGGTCGCGCCGCGCGCAGTGCCAAGGGTGCCTCCGGCAGCGGTGCCGCGCGAAAGGGCAACCGCCGCGGCCGCCCCCTGCCCCCCCGCGCCGGTGCCCCCGACGGACAGTCGCGCATCGACCCGGTTTCCACCCTGCGCGCCGCCGCCCCCTGGCAGGCGGTGCGCCGCGCCCTGACCCCGGGCCGCACCGGCATCCAGATACGGCCATCAGATTTCCGCCTGCGCCGGTTTCAGGAAACCTCGGACCGCGTGCTGATCTTTACCGTCGATGCCTCGGGGTCATCCGCCCTTGCCCGTCTGGCCGAGGCCAAGGGCGCCGTCGAATTGCTGCTGGCCGCCGCCTATGCAAGGCGCGATCACGTGGCGCTGGTGGCATTTCGCGGCAAGGGGGCCGAGTTGCTGCTGCCTCCGACCCGATCTCTGGTCCAGACCAAGCGCCGTCTTGCGGGCCTGCCGGGCGGCGGCGGCACACCGCTGGCCGCAGGGTTGCAGATGGCCGAAGAGGTCGCCCGGCTGACCCGTGCCCGTGGGATGACACCGACAGTGGCCCTGTTGACCGACGGACGCGCAAACGTGGCGCTGGACGGGCGCGGCGACCGCGTGGCGGCAATGGCCGAGGCGCAGGTTGCAGCGCGGCGATTGTATGCATCGGGCGTGCCTGCCCTGGTGATCGACACCGCGACAAGGCCGCAGGCCGAGTTGCGCGCGCTGGCGGCAGCGATGGGGGCTGTGTATCTGCCACTGCCCCGGGCGGATGCACGTCGGATGGCGGATGTCTTGTCGGGGGCTTTGGGGTGAGGGTGCGGTGCGCCTCGCACCAACCGTCAGAACCGGGGGGTTTCACACCCCCAGGACCCCCCGTGGGATACTTGTGCAAAGATGAAAGGGGATGAGCGTACCGGCTGGCGTGCCATCCGACTGGCCCCTGCGCGAGGCATCGCAGAGCGTCACTTGCGCGCCGCACCGGTGGCATGTGCAGGTGATCGGCGAGGGTGCCACGGTGCTGCTGCTGCACGGGGCCGGGGGGGCCACGCATTCGTGGCGGGGGTTGGCTCCGCTGCTGGCGGCGCATTTCCGGGTGGTGATGCTGGACCTGCCCGGACAGGGGTTCACGCGGCCCGGGCGGCGTGACCGCTTTGGACTGGATGCGATGGCCACAGATATCGCGGCGCTGTGTGCGCAACAGGGCTGGCACCCCGCCGCCGTCATCGGCCATTCCGCCGGGGGGGCCATCGCCCTGCGGCTGGCCGAGATCATGCCCCTGCGCGCCGTCATCGGCATCAACGCGGCGCTGGGGCAGTTCGACGGGCTGGCGGGGCTGTTGTTCCCCTTCCTCGCCCGCGCTTTGACCTTCACGCCGTTCGTGCCGACCCTGTTCGCGCGGCTGACCGGGACCACGGCCAAGGTGACCACCCTTCTGGCCTCGACCGGGTCCGACATCGGCCCCGAGGGGGTCGAGATGTACCGCCGTCTGGTCGCGCGCCCCGAACATGTCGAGGGCACGCTGGCGATGATGGCGCAGTGGCGGCTGGACGAATTTCTGGAGCGGTTGTTGACGATTGCCGTCCCCACCCTGCTGATCGCCGCCAACGGCGACCGTACCGTGCCGCCCGAAGTATCATCCCGCGCCGCAGGACGGCTGCCCGGCGGCGCATACTGCACGCTGGACGGCGGGCATCTGGTGCATGAAGAGACACCGGATGCCGTGGCCGCCCTGATCCTGCCGTTCCTTCAGCGTCACTTGGCCAGCGGCTGATCCCCGGGGCGCACCAACAGCCCGAGGCCACCAAAGATGCGGTCCATATGCTCGGACATGTAGATGCTGAGCCACGGCGTGAACCGTTCCGGCCAGCGGCGCGTCTCGGCGGCAAGGTCATAAAGGTCGACCCAGCGGGTGGCTGCCACCTCGGCGGGGTTCAGCGCCACGCTCAGATCGCGCGGGGCCTCGGCGGTGAACACATCGACCACCTCGTGTTCGGTCATCCCCTGCCCCACATCGGCGCGGTATTCGACCCGGCCCGCCGGGGCCACCGACAGCCCGGTGATCCCCAGTTCTTCCCGCAGGCGGCGCGCCGCACAGGTGCCGGCATCCTCGCCCCAATAGGGATGCGTGCAGCAGGTATTCGCCCAGAGGCCCGGCGTGTGGTATTTCGACAGCGCGCGCTGCTGGATCAGCACGCGTGCCCCCTCCATCACGAACACCGACACCGCCAGATGGCGCAGCCCCTTGCGGTGAACCTCCATCTTGTCGACCGGCGTCAGCGTGCCGTCGACCCAGGCCGGTATCATCTGGGTAAGGTTGATGTTCATGTCCAGACCGGTGACACCAGCCGCAACAGGTGCGCCACGTTCTTGATCCCGATCTTTATGTGCGCCAAGGGCCGCGCCGCCACCAGTTTCTTGTTCATGTAGGCCTCGAAGGTCAGCTTCTGCACATCGACATCGTGGCACAGGCTGACGAACCGTTCCCGCCGCTCGTCGCTTTTGTAATAGGCGTCCTGCATCGACCGCAGCACCTTAAACACCGTCCCATGCTCTTTCATGAACAGCTTGCGCGCCAGCTTCAGGTCTTTGACGCGGCCCGACGCAAGGCAGGCCAGCGCCGCCGTTGCCGCGACCCGCCCCCCCACCATCGCATAGTAAATCCCCTCGCCCGACGAAGGTGCCACCACCCCCGCCGCATCGCCGGCCAGCACCACGTCGCGTCCGTTGTCCCACCGGTCCAGGGGCCGCAGCGGGATCGGCGCGCCCTCACGCCGGATCGTGGCACATCCGGTCAGGCCCGACATCTCGCGCAGCGCCGCCGTCGCCACCTTGAGGTCAACCCCCGGCACCTCGGTGCCCATGCCGACCGACGCCTGATTGCCGTGCGGGAACACCCAGCCATAGAAATCGGGGCTGATCCGCCCGTCATAGATCACATCGCAGCGGGTCGGGTCATAATCGGCATTCGCCGCAGGGGCCGCGATGATCTCGTGGTACGCGATCACATAGGGAATTTCCTTGCCGCCCGGCACCTCGGTCCGCGCCACCACCGACCGTGCGCCATCGGCACCGATCACCATGCGGGTGGATGATTTCCGCTCAACCCCCGCCTTGTCGCGCCAGACCACCTGCGTGCCGTCACTGTCCCGCTCGATCCGCAGATAGGTGCCGGTCAGCCGCTCGGCCCCCGCCTTTACCGCCCGCACCCGCAGGAACTCATCGAAATGCTCGCGGTCGACCATGCCGACATAGCCGTTCTCGATCGGGATATCGACCGACCGGCCGGTGGGGGAAATCATCCGGGCGGTCTGGATTTTCGCCACGATCTGCGCATCGGGGATCAGGAAATCGGCCACCAGTCGCGGCGGGATCGCCCCGCCGCAGGGCTTGATCCGGCCCGCCCGGTCCAGCATCGCCACGCGGCGACCGCCGCGCGCCGCGTCCTCGGCCGCCGTCGCCCCGCAAGGCCCGCCACCCACGACGAAGATGTCATAATCCATGAAAACCGCCCCTTTATCCCGTCATTCCCCCGGCACCAGCGCCCCCGGGGCGGCCTGCGCCACCCCGCCCAGCACCCGGTACGCCAGCATTCCCGCCACCACGAACAGCCCGGCCTCGGCCACGAACACCGCGCCAAACGCCGCCCCGTCCGCCATCACCAGCCGCAACAGATCCACCGCCGCCGCCCCCGCCAACCCGCCGACCCCGGCCGCAAGCGCCTGCGACGCGCCCCAAAGGCCCATCCTTGTGCCCTCACGCCCGGTCCGCCCCTGCCCCGCCAGCGCCATCATCGACCCGATGGCGGCCACCGCGAACATCCCGTTGAACAGCCCAAGCGCCACCACGGCCGGCACCAGCAACGCCGCCCCCACCTCCGACAGCGCCGCAATCAGCATCAGCGCCAGTGCCGACCCCGCACAACCCGCCACCACCCAGGCCCGCAGGGTGCCGATGCGCAACCCCGTCGCCGCGATCCCGACGACCAGCATGCCGACGAACACGCCGCCATTCTGCGCGCCCGAAAGCTGCGTCGTCTGCCCCGGCGTCAGGCCAAAGGCCAACCCGGCATAAGGCTCAAGGATCAGTTCCTGCATGAAATAGGCGGTCATCGCGAGGAAGATGAACAGCGTGAACGCCCGCGCCTGCGGTTCGGCCCAAACCTCGGCCAACCCTTCGCGGAACGGCTTGCGCACCTCGGGTGCCGCCGCGGGCACACCCCGCGCCACGCCCCAGATCGCCAGCACCGTCACAACCACCGCCGCCACACAGACCACCGCCACCACGGCCATCAGCCGCGTGGCCGAATAGGGGTCAAGGAACTTGCCCGCCACCGTGGCCGTTACCGCAATCCCGAAAATCATCATCAGCCAGGTGATCGTCGCCGCCGCCGCCCGCCGCCTTGGATGCGTCGCCGCCGCCAACAATGCCAGCAGCGACGTCCCCGACGCCCCAACCCCGACGCCGATCAGCGCATAGGCGACCACCGACAGCGCCATCCCCAACGCGAACCCTGTCTCCATCACCATCACGCCAAACGCCGCCAACAGCGCGCCCAACCCCAGCACCGCCATCCCGCCGACAATCCACACCGTCCGGTTGCCGCCCGTATCGCTGCGATAGCCCCAGTTGGGCCGGGTGATCTGGATGCCATAGTGCAACCCCACCAGCAGCCCCGGCAGCACCGCCGGCAAAGCCAGCTCGACCACCATCAGCCGATTGAGCGTCGACGTCATCAGCACGACAATCGCCCCTAGGCACAGTTGCACCAGACCCAGCCGCACGATGGACAGCCACGACAGCATCACATCGGCCCCAATCCGCGCAGCGCAAAGGCGCTGACCATCATCCCCGCCACATACAGCACCACACCAGTGCCGTTGTACCACGGTGCCTTGCCCTTAGGGTCACGCAGCAGCACCCGCATCGCGGCAAACTGCGCCAGCACCAGCACCGTCACCGCTAACGCGTGCCAAGGGGTGCCAAAGATCAGCAGCATCGTGATGACCAGCGCCTGCGCCAACCCCATCACCGTGCAGGCCACCTTGGCCGCCACCTCTGGCCCCAGCGTCACCGGCAAGGACCGCACGCCGTGTTGCCGGTCTCCCTCCAACGCCTTGAAATCGTTCAGCGTCATGATCCCATGCGCGCCCAGCGCATACAACAGCGCCACCGTCACTACCTCGAAACGCGGCGCACCGGCGACCATGACAGCCGCCCCGGTGAACCAAGGCAGCCCCTCATAGCACAGCCCCACCAGCCCCGGCCCCCACCAGCCTGACCGCTTCAGCCGCACCGGTTCCGCAGAATAGGCCCAGGCCGCGATCACGCCCGCCACCGTCGCATAAAACCCCCAGGGCCCCAGTTGCCAGCCGACCACCAGCGACAGCACGGTCATCGCCAGCGCCACATACAGCCCCCAGCGCCCCGGTATCCGCCCCGACGGGATCGGGCGATGCGGCTCGTTCACCGCATCGACATGCCGGTCGCACCAGTCGTTCGCCGCCTGGCTCATCCCGCAGACGATGGGACCGGCCAGAAGGATGCCCAGCACCACCATCGGCCAGCTTTCAAGGATCGCCCCGCCCGAGGATACCACCCCGCACAGATAGGCCCACATGGGGGGAAACCACGTGATCGGCTTGATCAACGTCAACAGGGCCCGGGGTTCGGGCAAGGTGCGGGGTTGTGAAGCAAGCATTACACTCATGTGTCAACTAAACATGACAGTCACGAGTCGGGCAAGGGCAAAAATGCCCCCTGTGACCGCCCGCCGCGCCCCGATTAACGCACAGGTGTATGTACGGATGTAATACGGACGCTGTACGGATGGCATACGCCCCGAATACGCCCGGTTTTCAGCGTTTCCAACAGGTTGCTGGCGGTGGGGCCATCCCGCCCCACCACCCCTTGCAACGCTTTGTTAACCGGAAAATTGCCCGCTGCCGGGCCCTAGCTGTCGTCCTTGTTGACCAGCCCGTACTTGCGCAGCTTGACGTACAGCGACTGCCGCGACAGCCCCAGCATCTCGGCCGCCGCCACCCGGTTGTTGCGGGTCAGTTCCACCGCCGTCTCGATGCACATGCGTTCCACCACATCCGCCGTCTCGGCCACGATGTCCTTCAGCTTGGACGACCCGACCAACTCGACCACCGACGAAACCCCCTCCTCACCCGCCATCCCGGGCCGCCGCAGCGCCTCGGCGCGGCTTGCGTCGCGCACGATCAGCGCCATGATCGGGTTCGGCCGGTCGTTCAGCCAGGTGGCCGATACTTCGACCGCGACCTGTGCCGAAAACACCGTGACCAGCCGCGTCGCGTACATCCGCATCCGCCCGGCACGCCGCGCATTGTCCAAGAGAACCTTGAGGTCGACCATCCCGCGCACCAGAAAATCCGCCAGCGACTTGCCCTTGACCGCCGCCAGGTTGGAGCTGTCGGTCAGCCCCAGAAACGCGTCGTTCGCGCCCAGGATCAGCCCGTCGCGGTCGGTGAACACGATGCCGTCGGCACCCTCTTGGTACAGCCGCGACAGCCCGTCGGCCAATTCGTCCTGCGCCGCCGCCACTGCCTCGGGCACGTCCAGCCGGCACAGCAACAACCGCTCGCCGGCGGCGCGGAACACCAGCGGCACCATCATCATCCGCCGCTGGCTGCGCCGGGCCTGCATCTCGATCGGCGTGGCCACATCAGCCGAGGCAAGACTGGCCATCGTCTCCAGCAACTCACCCCGCCTGCGGCCCACAAACTCCTGCGCGACCGCCGCCCCCAACAATTCGGTCCGCGACCCGCCCAACAGGTTCGCAGCCGCACCGTTCAGATCGGCAATCCGGCCCGAAGCCATTGATACCAAAAGGATCGCATCACGCGTCATCTCCATCAGCACGCGATACCGCGTGTCGATCTCGCGCTGTGATTCGTAGTCCTTCTCCAGCGCCAACTGCACCGACACCAGCTTTTGCTGGATCTCGGCAATCGCCCGCAGGTCGCGGCCCAGCATCAGCACCGAATCGTCCTTGGGCAGCCGGTGCAGCGCATAGCGGATCGGGAAATCCCCCGCCGCCCCGTCGATATGCGTCACCTCAAGGCCCAGCGACGCCCCCTCGGCCACATCGGCCAGCTGCATCAGCCGTCGGTCCAGCTTCTGCACGCTTTCGTCGGTCAGAATGCCCCGCACCTGCTGGCCAATCCAGTGATCCAGCTTGCCGAAAGACCGGTGATTCGGGTTGACCATGACCGTACGGACCAATCCGGCATGGTCCAGTTGCAGCGCGATGTCGGATGCCGATGCGATGATGCCAGCCAGAAGATCGGGCGATACGACAGGCATCGACCCCACGTTCAACAAAGCGCTGTCGTCCGTCTTCAACTTGGCATCCGTTCCATTCACAACAGCCCCCCGGTCACCCGGGCGGCACTCAAAGACTACGCACGCAGCCGTACCCCTGCCGCCTCGGACCGGATACCGCAGGCCTGCAACACCAGCCCCAGATCGCCGGTCGCAAAGTCGACGCCGGTTGCCGCCTTGATGTCGATGCCGCACTGCAGGATGTAGCCGCCGATGGCCACAACCATGCCGGTGGGCGCGCTGCGGCGCACTTCGTCCACGACCGCCCGCAGTTCGGCAAGCCGTGCTGCGGATGAGGCCGATATCAGAACGCCCTGATAACTTCCGACTGCCAGAATATTGCGCAACTCGCCGCTCTCGGGGGCAACCGACAAACGCACCGACACGCCCATCCGCCGCAACTGCCCCAACAGGACCATGGACCCCAAGGTATGCTGCTCATGAACCGGCACCACCAGCAACAACGCCCCGCTCAGGCCCGGCGCCGCCAGATCGGCCGACCATGCCGCCCCAATCGCGCGCAGCATCCCCTGCATCCGCGAACTGGCCAGCGTCACCTCCATGAAACTCACCCGGTCGTCCAGCCAGTCATCGCCCAACTGGCGCGCCAGTGCCGGGATATAGATATCGGCCACCGTCCCCGCCGGTATCTTCTGGCGGACCAGATCGCGCAGGAATGCCTCCATGGCACCTTGCGTCTCTTCGATGGCGGCGGCGTGGAAGGCGGACAACAACTCGGCCCGCAGCACCGGCTCGGCACCCGATTTGCGGGCGGCCAGAAGGGCCACCACCCAGGCAGCAAAGTCGATGACCCCGGTATCCACGGGGTCTTGGCGGGGACCTTTCCGGTCTGCCCGCAGTGTGCCTGGAAAAGCCTGATAATCTTGCATGGCATGCGATCCGCAGCGCGACGTGACGGGACAAAAGAAACGGGACAACGTGCCCGCAGGCTCTGAACATATACAGTCGTCTACCGGCGACAAAATGTCAAAGCAAATTGACACTCTCATGTTTCCGGTACAGCCGCCCACCCACGAGAATGTACTTTATATATGTTCATCATGCACTTGACGGAAATCTCTGCCCTGTCAGATCTTCGTTTCAACCGTGCGAAAAGGCGCTGCGGGTTGTAAATATTAGTTGACACTTTTCCGGTGGCCGACATAACTTGAGGCATCAGAACCGCTGTCGGTGCCCCTCATGTCCAACCCTTCCGCCGAATCCCGCCGCCTGCCGCTGTACACAGCGGACCAGCGCGCGCGCCGCGATGCGACGCGCTGGACGCTGGTGCAGGGCGTGCTGGCGCCGGTGCAGTTCGTGGTCTTTGCGATCTCGGTCGCACTGGTGCTGCGCTACCTCGCGACCGGTGACGGGTACACGGCGGCAACCGTGTCGATCCTGGTGAAAACCGCGTGCCTCTATACCATCATGGTCACCGGGGCGATCTGGGAAAAGGTCGTGTTCGGCCAGTACCTCTTCGCGCCCGCGTTCTTTTGGGAGGATGTGTTCAGCTTTGGCGTCATCGCCCTGCACACCGCCTATGTCATTGCCTTGGTTGGCGAATATCTGGCACCGCAGCCCTTGATGCTGTTGGCTCTGGCAGCCTACACGGCCTATGCGATCAACGCCGGACAGTTCATCTGGAAACTGCGGATGGCACGGCTCGATGCGGCCTCGTCGGCGCAGGTGATGGCATGACCGTGATGGCAACCGGCTGCAAGGATACCCCGGTCCTGCGTGAGCGTGGCCAGCGTGAGGTGTTCTGCGGGCTGACCGGCATCATCTGGCTGCATCGCAAGATGCAGGATGCGTTCTTTCTGGTGGTGGGCTCGCGCACCTGCGCGCACCTGCTGCAATCCGCCGCCGGGGTGATGATCTTTGCCGAACCCCGCTTCGGCACCGCGATTCTCGAAGAGAAGGACCTCGCCGGTCTGGCCGACGCGAATGTCGAACTTGACCGCGAAGTGGCCCGCCTCTTGGCCCGCCGCCCCGACATCCGGCAATTGTTCCTCGTCGGCTCCTGCCCGTCCGAAGTCATCAAGCTTGACCTCGCCCGCGCCGCCGAGCGCATCAACGAGGCCCACGGCGACCGCGTCCGCGCCTACAACTACTCCGGTTCCGGCATCGAGACGACCTTTACCCAAGGCGAGGATGCCTGCCTTGCCGCCCTCGTCCCCGCCCTGCCCGCGACCGACAAGCGCGAACTGCTGGTCGTCGGTGCCCTGCCCGATGTGGTCGAGGATCAGATGGTGGCACTCTTGGCCGCCCTCGGTGTCGGCCCCGTGCGCATCCTGCCCGCCCACCGCGCCGCCGAGGCGTCAGGCGTGGGTGCCAACACCGTATTCGCCCTGACCCAGCCCTTCCTTGGCGACACCCACGCCGCCCTGATCCGCCGCGGTGCCCGCTATCTGCCCGCCCCCTTCCCCTATGGCGAAGAGGGCACCACGCTGTGGCTGCAGGCCATCGCCACCGAATTCGGCGTGGATCAGGCGACCTTCGATGCCGCCACCGCCGCCCCCCGCGCCCGTGCCCGGAAGGCCGTCGCAGCGGCGGCGCAAACACTTTCGGGCAAGTCGGTGTTCCTGTTCCCCGACAGCCAGATGGAACTGTCGTTGGCCCGCTTCCTGACCCGCGAATGCGGCATGACCGCCATCGAGGTGGGGATGCCCACGCTGCATCAGGCCCTGCACGGCCCGGAACTCGACCTCTTGGCCCAGGGGCCGGTCATTGCCGAAGGCCAGGACGTCGACCGCCAGCTCACCCGCGCCCGCGCCGCCCGGCCCGACCTGACGGTCTGCGGTCTGGGTCTGGCAAACCCGCTGGAGGCTGAGGGGCTGACGACCAAGTGGGCGATCGAACTGGTGTTCTCACCCGTGCATTTCTACGAACAGGCCGGCGATCTGGCCGCCCTCTTCGCCCGCCCCCTGCGCCGCAAGACGGCCCTGCGCCAGCACCCCAACCGGCTGGAGGCCGCCGAATGAAGCTGACGCTCTGGACATACGAAGGCCCGACGCATGTGGGTGCCATGCGCGTGGCCACCGCGATGAAGGGCCTGCACTATGTCCTGCACGCGCCGCAGGGCGACACCTATGCCGACCTGTTGTTCACGATGATCGAACGCCGGGGCGCACGTCCGCCCGTCACCTACACCACCTTTCAGGCGCGCGATCTGGGCGCGGATACGGCGGGCCTGTTCAAGGGCGCCTGTCAGGACGCCGTCGACCGGTTCCAGCCGCAGGCGATCATCGTCGGCGCGTCCTGCACCGCCGAACTGATCCAGGACGATCCGGGCGGATTGGCCTCCACCATGGGCCTGTCGATCCCGGTCATCCCGCTGGACCTGCCATCCTACAGCCGCAAGGAAAACTTCGGCGCGGATGAGACGTTCCTGCAGGTCGTGCGCCACCTCGCCCGCCCCGTGGCGCGCACCGACGCCATCACCTGCAACCTTCTTGGGGCCACCGCCCTCGGCTTCCGCCACCGCGACGACATCGCCGAGATGACCAAGATGCTGGCCGACATGGGCATCACCGTGAACGTCTGCGCGCCCTTCGGTGCCACCCCCGCCGACATTGCCCGCCTCGGGGCCGCGCATTTCAATGTGCTCCTCTACCCCGAAACCGGCGAAAGCGCCGCGCGGTACTGCGAAAAGACCTTCGGCCAGAAATACACCAGGATCACCCCCATCGGCGTCGCCGCCACCCGCGATTTCCTTGCCGAAGTCTCGGCCCTGTCCGGCCTGCCCGTCAAAACCGACGAGACCCGCCTGCGCCAGCCCTGGTGGTCGGCCTCGGTCGACAGCACCTATCTGACCGGCAAGCGCGTCTACCTCTTCGGCGACGCCACCCACGTCATGGCCGCCGCCCGCATCGCCCGCGACGAGATCGGGTTCGAGGTGGTCGGCATGGGCTGCTACAACCGCGAGTTCGCCCGCGCCCTGCGCGCCTTTGCCAAGGACTATGGCGTCGAGGCTCTGATTTCTGACGACTACCTTGAGGTTGAGGCGGCAATCGCCGCTCTGTCACCGGAACTGATCCTCGGCACCCAGATGGAGCGTCACATCGCCAAGCGTCTGGGCATCCCCTGCGCCGTGATCTCGTCGCCCGTCCACGTGCAGGACTTCCCCGCGCGCTACTCGCCCCAGATGGGGTACGAGGGCGCGAACGTGATCTTCGACACCTGGGTGCATCCCCTGGTGATGGGGCTGGAAGAGCATCTTCTGACGATGTTCCGCGAGGATTTCGAGTTTCATGACGATGCCGGTGCCAGCCATCACGGTGGCAAGGCGGTTGAGCGGGTGGCAGAACCGGCAAGCGAAGAAGCCTCCGGCGGGGATATTTCAGGACAGAAAAAGTCCGAGGGCACCGGGTCGGACGTGCTGGTCTGGCTGGCCGACGCAGAGCGCGAGTTGAAGAAGATCCCGTTCTTTGTGCGCGGCAAGGCGAAACGGAACACCGAGAAATTCGCGGCCGACAAGGGCCTGACCGAAATCAGCGTCGATACGCTGTACGAAGCAAAGGCCCATTATGCGCGCTGAAACGAATATCCGGGCCGCCTATAACATCGTGATCGTCACGCTGGACATGCACGCCGCAGGCCCCGCCGCGCGGATCACACCGCGCCTGCAGCGTGACTTTCCGGGGCTGAACGTCACCGTCCATGCCGCCGCCGAATGGGCCGAAAACCCGGCCTCGCTGGCCCGCGCGAAATCGGCGGTCGAGGGCGCGGATATCGTCATCGCGAACCTGTTGTTCATCGAGGAACACCTGACAGCCATCCTGCCGTCCCTGCAGGCCGCCAGTGCCCGCGCCGATGCCTTTGTCGGCATGATTGCCGATCCGTCCATCGTCAAGCTGACGCATATGGGCGATCTGAACCTGGGCAAGCCCGCCTCGGGTGCCATGGCGTTCCTGAAAAAGCTGCGCCCGAAGTCGTCGGAAGGGTCATCGTCGTCGGGGCAAAAGCAGATGAGCCTGTTGCGCCGTCTGCCGAAGATCCTGCGCTGGATCCCCGGCAAGGCGCAGGACCTGCGCGCCTGGTTCCTGTCGATGCAGTACTGGCTGGGCGGATCAGACGACAACATGGAGCAGATGGTCCGCTTCCTCGTGTCGCGCTATGCCCGCCTGCCCGCCTGGAAGGGTACCAAATCCGCAGCCCCCATCGATTACCCCGATGTCGGGGTTTATCACCCGCGCATGAAGGGCCGGATCGGCACCAAAGCGTCCGACCTGCCGCGTCCCGCCGGTGCCACGGGCACGGTCGGGCTGTTGCTCTTGCGGTCCTACATCCTCGCCTCGGACTGTGCCCATTACGACGCCGTGATCGACGCGCTTGAGGCGCAGGGGCTGGCAGTTGTGCCGACCTTTGCAGGCGGCCTTGACGGGCGTCCGGCGATGGATGCGTTCATGGTCGGCCGCGTCGATGCGCTGGTGTCGCTGACCGGATTCTCGCTGGTCGGTGGCCCTGCCTACAACGACAGCGCCGCCGCCGTGACCGCCCTGACCGCGCTCGACGTGCCCTATGTCGCCGCCCACCCGCTGGAATTCCAGACCATCGAGCAGTGGGAGGCATCAACCGGCGGTCTTGGCCCGGTCGAGACCACCATGCTGATCGCCCTGCCCGAGATTGACGGTGCGACCAACCCCACGGTCTTTGCAGGCCGTCACGGCGTAGCCCAACCCGGTGAGACGCGGAACATGGCGCCCTGCATGGAGCGGGTGCTGGTGCTGGCCGAAAAGGTGGCACGTCTGGCCGCGTTGCGCCGGTCGCGTGTGGCAAACCGCAAGGTCGCCATCGTGCTGTACGGGTTCCCGCCGAATGCCGGGGCCGTTGGCACCGCCGCGTATCTGTCGGTCTTCGAGAGCCTGTTCAACAC
>JBBQXK010000065.1:0-18670 GCA_038209775.1 Rhodobacterales bacterium
CGATTTCGGCGAACGGCGGGCAGTACGTGGTGTGACCGCCGGAGCGGGGGGCCAGCCCCCCGCACCCCCCGGAGTATTTGGGCAAGGTGAAGCCCGGGGGATCAGTTCTGCAGAGCGTCCAGTACGGCCTTTGCCTCTGGCCCGTCCCATTCGGCGTCGCCGATCAGGCGGGCCACCTCTTGCCCCTCGGGGTTCAGGATCACGGTGACCGGCAGGCCAAGGATCGCCATGCCGCGTGACAGGTCCGATGAGGGGTCGCGCAGGACGGGCAGGTGGGCGATGCCGTTGTCGGCCCAGAAACGCTCGATCGCGGGGACGGGGTTGCGGCCGGTGGCGACGGTGACCACGGTGGTGCCTGTGCTCGCCAGCCGGTCGAGGGCGGGCATTTCCTTGCGGCAGGGGGCGCACCATGTGGCCCAGAAGTTCACTACAACCCAGCCGCCCTTGTATTCTGCCAGCGACCGGGGCGCGTCGTCCAGCCCTTGCAGGGCGGTTTCGGGCACAGGTTCAGGTGCGTCGTGGATGACCAGCCGGCGCATGTCGCCTGCGCGGGCTGCCGCCGCTGCCGCCAGGTCGGCGTGGCCCGGATTTGCGCCCAGCATCAGCGCCGTGTAGAGCAGTGCAACCGCGAGACGCATGACCCCCTCCTCAAGAGTACCCAACCGATGACCGATGCTGCCAATGCGATGTGGGGCGGGCGCTTCGCCGACGGGCCGGACGCGATCATGCAGGCGATCAATGCGTCAATCGGGTTTGACCGCCGGCTTGCACCCCAGGACATTGCGGGCAGCCGTGCCCATGCCGCCATGCTGGCGGCAACAGGCATCCTGAGCGATAGCGATGCGGCGGCCATCGGGGAAGGCCTGCTCACGGTGTTGTCAGAGATTGAGGGCGGTACGTTCCCGTTTCGGGTGGAGTACGAGGATATCCACATGAATGTGGAGGCGCGGCTGGCCGAGATCATCGGTGAACCGGCCAAGCGGCTGCATACGGCGCGGTCGCGGAATGACCAGGTGGCGGTGGATTTCCGTCTGTGGGTGCGCGACCAGTGCGATGCCGCCGGAGCCGGGATTACCGCGCTGATGCATGCGTTTCTGGCACAGGCCGAGGCGGGGGCGGATTGGGTGATGCCGGGGTTCACCCATCTGCAGGTGGCGCAGCCGGTGACCTGGGGCCATCACATGATGGCCTATGTCGAGATGCTGGCGCGAGATCGCAGCCGGTTCGCCGATGCGCGGGCGCGGATGAACGAGTGCCCGTTGGGGGCGGCGGCGCTGGCGGGGACGTCGTTTCCGATTGACCGGGCGATGACGGCGAAGGCGTTGGGGTTTGACCGGCCCACGGCCAACAGCCTTGATTCGGTCAGCGACCGGGATTTCGCGCTGGAGTATCTGAGTGCCGCCAGCATCTGCGCGATGCATCTGAGCCGGTTTGCCGAAGAACTGGTGATCTGGTCATCGGCGCAGTTCCGGTTCGTGCGGCTGTCAGACCGGTGGACCACCGGCAGTTCCATCATGCCGCAGAAGAAGAACCCCGATGCTGCCGAGTTGCTGCGCGCCAAGCTGGGGCGGATTCTGGGGGCGACGGTGGCGCTGTTCACGGTGATGAAGGGGCTGCCGCTGACCTATTCCAAGGATATGCAGGAGGACAAGGAGCAGGTCTTTGACGCCGCCGACAGTCTGATGCTGGGGCTGGCCGCGATGACCGGGATGGTGGGTGACATGACGGCGAACCGTGATGCGCTGGCGACAGCGGCGGCATCGGGGTTCTCAACCGCGACCGATCTGGCCGACTGGCTGGTGCGGACGCTGGACCTGCCGTTCCGCGAGGCGCATCATGTGACGGGTCGGCTGGTGGCGATGGCCGAGGCGCGGGGGTGTGATTTGCCCGACCTGACGATGGCCGAGATGACCAGCGTCCATGCCGGGATCAACCAGGAGGTTTATTCCGTGCTGGGCGTCCAGAATTCGGTGCGCAGCCGCGTATCGCATGGCGGTACGGCACCCGAACGTGTGCGGGCCGAGATTGCCCGATGGAAAGCCACCCTTTGACCCCTGACCGAGTGAGGAAGACAATGCGCCTGATCCCCCTTTTGACCGCGACCCTGGCCCTTGCCGCCTGCGGGGCCAACGGCCCGCCCGTGGCCCCGACCGCCAAGACCGGCGGCGTCGTCATTTCCGGCGAGGCCAGCGTCGGCGTGTCGACCACGAACTGAGTGGTCAGCGATGCGGCGGGGCCTGAAACCCCGCCTCGGCCAGCAGCCGGTCGGATGCGGTTTCGACCGCCTTTTCCAGCTCGGCCATGAAGGCCGCGACGGGTTTGCCCGGCGGGATCGGTGGCAGGAATTCGACCACCGCCAGGCCGGGTTTCCTGAGGAGGCCGCGTTTCGGCCAGAACAGGCCGACGTTGGTTGCGACCGGCACACAGGGCTGGCCCAGTTGTTCGTACAGAAGGCCGGTACCCACCTTGTAGGGTCGCTGTACCCCCGGGGCCACGCGGGTGCCCTGCGGGTAGATGATGATCTGCCCCGGGTTGACCGCGCCTGCCGCGACATCGGCCTTCATCTTGGCAATCGCCTGTCCGCGCTTGCCGCGATCGACCGGGATGCAGCCGATCTTCAGCGCGTACTGGCCAAGGATCGGGGCATAGATCAGTTCGCGTTTCATGATGAATTTGGGGCGCGGCAGGGCGCCGAAGATCATCAGGATGTCGAAAAAGCTTTGGTGTTTGGCGGCCACCACAGCCTCATACGACGGCACCTCGCCCCGGATTTCGGACCGGATGCCCACCATCCAGCGGGCACTGAAGCGGACCCAGCGGCAGTAGTTGAACATGGCACTATAGGCCGCCTCGACGCTGAAGATGGCAAAGGGGGTGTAGACGATGGCAAGGACCAGCATCGCCAGATACATCTGGATGATGAACAGGATCGACATCGGCCACTGGATCAGCGTCCGCATTCAGGTCAGCTCCCGCAGTTTGGCGAAGGCGGCGATGCGGGTGGCGACAAAGGCCACGAGGCCGGCCACGGGTGGCAGGGCAAAGGGCCAGAGCCAGCCTACGCCCTGAAACCCCAGCCCCGTGAGGAACCCCCCGGCGGCGTCTGCCGATGGCAGCAGCGCCACGCCGATCAGCCCGGCCAACGCCCCCACCGACGCCCCCCAGAAGGTGCGCAGGGTGAAGCGGCGGACAAAGGCGCGGGCGATGAACGCATCCTGCGCGCCGACAAGGCGCAGGACGCGGATCACCTGTGCGTTGGCCGCCAATGCGGCACTGGCCGACAGCGTGACCATGGTGGCCAGCGACGCCCCGATCAGCCCCAGCGACAGCGCCCCCAACAGACGCAACCGCTCGGCCGCCACAGCCAGCGGGCGGCGCCAGCGGGTGTGGTCATCCAGCACGGCCCCCGGAGCCTCGGCCGTCAGGCGCTGGCGCAGGCCCTCGCTGTCGTAACCGGCGGGGGCCTCGATCAGCTCAACCAGGCGCGGCACCGGCAGGGCATCCAGCGGCAGGTCGGGGCCGAACCACGGCTCCAACAGGGCGCGCGTTTCCTCTTCGGTCAGGGCGCGGGCGCTGGCGATGCCGGGGGTGGTGGTCAGCACATCGACGACCGCTGCCACCTGCGCCTGCATCTGGGCGGCGGGGGCCGAGATGCGGACGGTGGCGGTTTTCGACAAGGCCCCCGACCAGCGGTCGGCCAGCCGCCCGGATGCCAGCGACAAGGCCAGTGCGAACACCGCAAGGAACGTCATCGCGGCGGCGGTGAAACCGGTCAGCCATGCTGTGGGGCCGGTCGGCGGCACCACCCGGTCAGAACTGCGTTCGCGAAGGGACGGGCGTATCACAGGTCGGCCCCCGCCAGTTGCACCCGGCGGTTGGCGATGCGCAGCACGCGGGCGGGCACCTGTGCCTTGGCGGTGCGGATCAGGTTCAGATCATGCGTGGCCACCAGCACGGTCTTGCCCATCTTGTTCAACTCAACCAGCAGGGTCAGCAGGCGCAATGACATTTCCCAATCCACGTTGCCGGTGGGTTCGTCGGCCAGGATCACATCGGGTGACATGATGACGGCCCGCGCCAGCGCCGCGCGCTGACGTTCACCCCCCGACAGTTGCGGCGGCAACTGATCACCCAGCTTGTCCAGACCGACCCATGTCAGAAGATCGCCCAGATCCTGCGGTGTCGTCTCGCGCCCGGATACCGACAAGGGCAGCATGACGTTGGCGGTCAGGGGCAGGTGATCCAGAAACTGGCAATCCTGATGCACCACCCCCATCCGACGCCGCATCCGTGCCACCTCGTCACGCGAAAGGCTGCGCACCTCGCGGTCGAACAGCGTCACGCGGCCAGCGGTGGGCAACAATTCGGCGTAGCACAGTTTCAGCAGCGTGGATTTGCCCGCGCCCGACGGGCCGGTCAGGAAATGGAACGATCCCGGGGCCAGACGCAGGTTCACGTCGGACAAAAGCTCTCCTCCGCCGTAATTGTAGGCTACATTGTCGAAAACGATCACGCTTGCAGGCTCCGCCCAGACCCCGGGACTAAGGTGTGCGCGAAACCGGGCAAGGTTTCAATGACCGCTATTGCATGCCGGGGCACACCGGAATTGTCGCGAGGGCTTGGATATCGTGGACGGCGGGGGTACAAACTTGTTAACGTAGCGTGCGAAACCGAATGGGGATGGGTGAATGCGTCTGATTTGCCCGAACTGCGATGCGCAGTACGAGGTGGACGACGGTGCGATTCCGCCTGGTGGGCGGGATGTGCAATGTTCGAATTGCGGGCATGCCTGGTTCCAGCATGACGCCGATGATCCCGAGGACGAGGCCGAAGAGGCCGATGTTGCGGAGCCCGGGCCTGAGCCCGAGCCCGAGCCTGAGCCTGCGCCACCGGTGATCGTGGCCGAGGCCCCACCGGCTGCGCCTGTCGCGGATATGCCGGAAGCAGAGACATTGGTGGCTGAGGCGCCCGCTGATGCATTGGCAGACATGACCGCCGCCCCGGTTCGCCGCACGCTGGATGACAACCTGTTGGCCGTGCTGCGCGAAGAGGCCGCCCGCGAGGCGGCCGAGCGGCGGGCCGACGCCGGGCGCGCGATCGAGACCCAGCCCGAGCTTGGGCCGCTGGACGCAGGGGTTCGCGTGCCCGAGGCCCCGCCTCCGCCGGCGGAAGAGCCCGACGAACCGGTCACCCAGCGCCCCAATGCGCGCCGGGATCTGTTGCCGGACATCGAGGAGATTAACTCGACCCTGCGCCCCGGCAGCGAAGCGCGGGACGATGAAGATACCGTCCTCCGGCCGCCGGAACCCAAGCGCGCGGCGTTCCGCACGGGGTTCCTGACGGTGCTGGTTGTCGCGGTTGCGCTGGTGATCCTGTATGTGATGGCACCACAGCTTGGCGCACGGTTCCCCGCCACTGCCACGACGTTGACGGCCTATGTCGGAGTGGTCGATGCGCTGCGGCTGTCGCTGGACGGGCTTATGCAATCAGCAGCGCAAGGGTTGCGTGGGCTGTCCGGCGAGAACTGAATTGGCCACGCCTGAACGGCGGGGGCGGCGTCAGAACATTTCCAGAAGCCGGCTCAGATAGTCACGTTCACCCTCGGGCCGGGCCTGTTCGCCCTGACGGCGGCGAATCTCACCCAGCAATTCCTCGGCACGGCGATAGATGTCATCGCCCTGCAGTGCGTTGCGGTCGGAACCGATGCGCGCGCCGTCGCCCGGTTCGCGGCCAAGCGGGTCTTGCGGCGACCCGGGTTCGGCATTGCCAAACGCCTCGCCTTCGGCGGCACCGCCATTCTGGCGCTGTTGTTCGTCGGCCATCGCCTGGCCAAAGTTGCGGATGCCTTCGCGCAGGGCTTCCATCGCGTCGGCCTGACGGTCCATCGCACCGGGCAGATCGCCGTCACGCAGGGCGCGTTCGGCCTCTTCCATGGCGCGGCCGGCCTCATCCAGACGGCGGCGGCCCTCTTCGCCGGCCTCGGACCCGTCGCCCGGCAACTGACCCCGGCCAAGCTCACCAAGCCGGTCGCGCAGTTCGCGCTGACGTTCCGACAGGGTGCCCTGGCCCTGGCCCGGGGTTTGCTGGCCGTTTTCGCCCAACTGCCCCTCACCCGGCTGTTGGCCTTCGCCGGGCTGTTGGCCCTCTCCGGGGTCCTGACCCTCGCCTTGCTGTCCTTCGCCGGGTTGCTGCGGGCCGTCCTGCAGTTCGCGGAAACTGTCGTCGGACAGGCCCTGCTGATCACGCAGGGTCTGGCCCAGATCGCGCATCGACGGGTTGCCCTGGCCCTGCCCCTGACCTTCGCCGCCTTCGACCATGCGCATGTTTTCCATCAACTGGCGCATCTTTTCCATAAGTTCGGCGGCTTCGGCCATGCGGCCTTCTTCCATCAGCTTTTGCAGCTCGTCCATCATCTGCTGCAACTGGTCGCCGGACATCATCATGCCTTCGGTATCGCGCTGCGGCTCGTCGGCGCCGGGGGCGCGTTCGGCCTCCTTCGACAACTCCTCCATGTATTCCTTCATCGCCTGACGCATTTCCTGCATCAGTTCCTCGATTTCGGACGGATCGGCGCCGTTGCGGATCGCCTCATCCAGCCGGTCCTGCGCGCGCTGAAGGCGTTCCATGGCGGATTTGAGGTCACCCTCTTCGACCAGCAGAGACAGCTCCCAGAGTTCATCGGCAATGGCGTCACGGTCCTCGGGCGTCAGGCTGGCCTGTTCGGCATCCAGTTTGCGCAGCAAGACCTGCAGGCGGACCAGCACACCCTCTTTGCGGATCAGCCCTTCGGGTTCGTGGGTGATCGCCTTGAGGAGTTGCGTGGTCAGGGGCGCATTGGCGCGGTTCCACAAAAGATCGCGCCGCATCTCGGCCAGCGCCGCCGCCACCGGATCGAAGAACCGCTTGCCGGGCAGGGTGACCGAAATGGGTTCCGACTGGCCGGTCTGGTTGATCGCATCGGTCGCTGACAGGCGCACCTCAACAGGCAGGTTGGCGAAGGGGTGTTTTGACACATCGTCGACCAGCGCCTCTTCGAACGCGGCGCGGTTGCCACGGATCGGCATCGGCAGGTCAAGGATCAGCGGCTCGCGCACCTCGGGGTCGATGGTCAGGCCATAGCGGCGCTGGATCGCGGGCAGGTCCAGCGTGATCTCGGCCCGCCCGCCGGTTACGCCATAGTCATCAGCGGCGGCAAAGGGCAGGCGCATGCGGCCGTCGCGTTCGCGCGTGACCTCACCCTTGGGGGTGACGGTGGGCAGGGCGTCGGGCGTGGCCACGATCGACCATGTCCGTCCGCGCTGGCCGTCGATCACGATCTGGCCGGATTTCGTCAGGGTGAATTCCTGTGCCGGGTCGGACGCCGGGGGCACGTCGGTGCCCGCGCGGCCCGACACGGTTTCCGACAGGGTCAGCGCGCCCACATCGCCGTAAAGGCGGATCTGCACCCGGGTGCCCACCGGCACCTCAATCGTGGCCGCGTCGATGTCGTTCAGGTACAGCGCCGGCTTGCCGGTATAGGGCGGCGGTTGCAACCAGCCCTCCCACGCGGGGCCCGCCGCCAGTGCCTCAGCCTGACCGGGGGCAAGGCCGGTTACCGTGGCTGCGCGCCACAGCGAGCCGAACAAGAGGCCCATCACCAATACCGTCAGCGCGATGAACCGCAACCCGAACGGATCCTGCCGCGCCAGCCGCAGGTCAGGCACCACCGCCCTTGCCGCCGCCGCCCGCGCCGCCATCCGCGCCCGGTGCGCCTGCCAGACGGCCTGTGATGCGGGATCGCCCGCGCCCACGGCCTGGGTATCGGCCAGCGTCGCAATCGGCCGCCCCGGCATCGTCGCGTCCAGCCGCGCCAGCGCCTGTTCCCGTGTCGGCCTGCGGAACGCCCGCAAGCCTGACACCAGCGCCCAAAGCGCGCCTGCGACCGCCGCCACCAGCCCCAGCCATACCGCCTCAACCGGCAGGGTCTGGTGCAGGTCGAAACTCAGCGCGGCCAGCGTGACGAACAGGACCGACCACAGCGGCCAGAACGCGCGCACGAGCCGTTCCGCCCACATCCCCGCCAGCGTAAGGCGAAGCGGGCGGGACAGGCGGGCCAGTGTGGCGTCATTCAGGCTGTCGTTCATGCCCTAGGCTCCACTTCGCGGCGTCGGCACGGGGGGATGCCCGCGCCTACAGCCATTCAGGTATCGTATCGCGTTGCAGCATTTCGTCAAATGTCGGACGCGCCCGGATGACGGCGAAGTGATCGCCCTGCACCAGAACCTCGGGGATCAGCGGGCGTGAGTTGTATTCCGATGCCATCACCGCACCGTAAGCCCCCGCCGAGCGGAACGCCACAAGATCACCCGCGTCAAGCGGCACCAGCGCGCGGCCCTTGGCAAAGGTATCGCCGGTTTCGCAGACCGGACCCACCACGTCATAGGTCTGCGCCTCGGTGCCGGGGCGCGGCTCGACGACCGGCACGATGTCATGGTGTGCCCCGTACATCGACGGGCGGATCAGGTCGTTCATCGCGGCGTCAAGGATCAGGAAATCCCGCTCTTCCCCCCGCTTGAGATAGATCACCTCGCTGACCAGAATGCCCGCGTTTCCGGAAATCAGCCGCCCGGGCTCGATCTCGATCTCGCAGCCCAGATGGCCGACCGTTCGCTTGATCAGCGCGCCGTAGTCGACCGGCAGGGGGGGCGCCTCGTTTGACCGAGTATAGGGGATGCCAAGCCCGCCCCCCAGATCAAGACGGCTGATGGTGTGGCCATCGGCGCGCAGCACCGCGGTCAGTTCGGCAACCTTGAGATAGGCCTGCTCGAACGGTTCCAGCTCGGTCAGTTGACTGCCGATATGCACGTCGATGCCGACCACCCGCAGGCCGGGCAGGGTTGCCGCCTCGGCATAGACGGCGCGTGCGCGGGAAATCGGGATGCCGAACTTGTTGTCCTTCTTGCCGGTGGCGATCTTCTCATGCGTCCGCGCATCCACGTCCGGGTTCACCCGCACGGTGATCGGGGCCACGACGCCCATCGACACGGCCACCTCGGACAACGCCCGCATCTCGGGCTCGCTCTCCACATTGAACTGCCGAACGCCGCCTTCCAGCGCCAGCCGCATCTCGGCCTGCGTCTTGCCCACGCCCGAAAACACGATCCGGTCCCCCGGCACGCCTGCCGCCTTTGCCCGCCGGTATTCGCCGCCCGACACCACATCCATCCCGGCACCCAGATCGCCCAACAGCTTCAGCACCGCCAGATTGGACAGCGACTTGATGGCAAAACACACCTGATGCGGCAGGGGCGACAGCGCTTCGGTAAACAGCCGGTAATGGCGGGTCAGGGTGGCGGCGGAATAGACATAGAACGGCGTGCCGACCGCCGCCGCAATCTCGGGGATCGCCACATCCTCGGCATGCAGGATGCCGTCACGATACAGAAAATGGTCCATCCCGCGCGCCCGTTCCCCGGCCTGATTTCATCTTTGTCCAAGTATCCCGGGGTCCGGGGCAGCGCCCCGGCCTGCCGTCCCACCGGCACCCACGATGCCGCCTAGCAGATGGCACCCCCCCTGTCCAACCGTCACCCCGTCGCGGCACCCACGCCGTAGCCCGCAAACCCCTTCGCCGTCTCGACCAGTTCCGCCTCTGACAGGATCACCCCGCCACCGATCTGCAGCACATGGAAATACTGGTGCGCCAGCGCCTCCAACT
Organism: Rhodobacterales bacterium; assembly: GCA_038209775.1. Classification (GTDB taxonomy): domain Bacteria; phylum Pseudomonadota; class Alphaproteobacteria; order Rhodobacterales; family Rhodobacteraceae; genus JBBQXK01. The sequence goes on from JBBQXK010000065.1 coordinate 9,698, forward strand.
CTCCCGCCAGCCACAGCGCCCGTTTCAGCGTCGCCCCCGCCGTCAGCATCCCGTGATTGGCCATCAGGCACCCCGCCCGCCCCGCCATCGCCGCGACCACCTCGGCCGACAAGGCGGCGGTGCCATAACAGGCATACCCCGCCACGCGGATGTCAGGCCCGCCAAAGGCCGCCATCATGTAATGCACCGCCGGGATCGGTTTGCGCGCTATCGCAAGGATGGTCGAATACGGCGCATGGGTATGAACCACCGCGCCCAGATCGGGCCGGGCGCGCATCAGGTCCAGATGGAAGCGCCATTCGGTTGAGGGTTTGAGCGGCCCGTCCCAGGCGCCATAGGCGCCGTCAAACGGCATCCGCGCGATCATTTCGGGCGTCAGGTCGGCAGGCGGCACCGCCGATGGCGTCACCAGCATGGCATCACCGTCGCGGGCCGACACGTTGCCCGATGATCCGCGGTTCAGGCCCAGGCGGTCCAGTTCGCGGACGGTGGCCACGATGTCTTCGCGCAGGGTCATGTTGCCGTCGCAAGGTCGGGGAACATCGCGGCCAGTCCTGCGGCACTGGCCGGGGCAATGCCGCGCTCGGTTATCAGCCCGGTCACCAACCGCGCGGGCGTCACGTCAAAGGCGGGGTTCGCGGCGGGCGTATCCTCGGGGCTGATGCGCAGGCGGGTGCGGGTACCGTCAGCCAGTTTGCCTTGCACAAAGGTGACCTCATCGCCCGAGCGTTCCTCGATCGGTATCTCGGTCAGCCCGTCGGACACCCGCCAGTCGATGGTTGGCGACGGCAGCGCCACATAGAACGGGACGCCATTGTCATGCGCCGCCAATGCCTTGAGGTAGGTGCCGATCTTGTTGCACACATCGCCTTGCGCCGTGGTCCGGTCGGTGCCAACGATCACCATATCAACGTCGCCATGCTGCATCAGGTGCCCACCCGCGTTGTCCACGATCAGGGTATGGGGGATGCCCGCACTGGCCATCTCCCAGGCGGTCAGGTGGGCGCCCTGATTGCGGGGGCGGGTTTCGTCCACCCAGACATGCACGGGAATGCCCTTGGCCACCGCGTGATAGATGGGCGAAGTCGCCGTGCCCCAGTCCACCGTCGCGAGCCACCCTGCGTTGCAGTGGGTCAGGATGTTCACCGGGCCACCCTTCCGCGCGGCAATCGCCTCGATCACCGACAGACCATGTTCCCCGATGCGTTGGTTGATCGCCACATCCTCATCGCAGATCGCCGCCGCCCGGGCGCGGGCCGCCGACAGGCGGGCCGCCGGGGCCAGCGGCTTGACCAGCGCCAGCATATCATCCAGCGCCCAGCGCAGGTTGATCGCGGTGGGCCGCGTGGCGACCAGCGTGTCATACCCCCGCGCCAGCCCCGCATCCGATGCATCCACCGCCATCTGCAGCGCCATCCCCCAGGCCGCTGTCGCGCCGATCAGGGGCGCGCCTCGCACCCACATCTCGCGGATCGCAGTCGCCGCATCCTCCATCGTCACCAGATCGACCACCACGAAATCATGTGGCAACCGCGTCTGGTCGATGATCTGCACGGCACCATTCGCCCCCGGCCAGATCGTGCGATAGTGGTGCGCGCCTACCCTCATGACAAATCCCCCGCCTCGATGATCCGCGCCAGCGCGGTGATTTGCGCCGTGGTGCGGATTGCCCGCCGTTCCACCGCCAGTTGCCGCCCGCACGCCAGTGCCCGCCGTTCCGCCACGATGCGGCGCGCGGGGTCGGGGATCGCTTCGATATCCTCGACATGCGCCAACCCAAGGATACGCCGGTGCATCTCGACCCCGGCGAAGCCCATGGCATCGGTCCAGATCCCGTCCAGTACGGACGTCAGCGCCTGTTCCGACCCCAAGCTATCATCCGCATCCTCGAACAACGTCCGCTCATAAAGGATGCCGGTGCGTTCCGTGCGCCAGAGATGGGCGAATTCGGCGGCAAAGGTGGCCCAGGTTTCCTCAACCGTTCCCAACAGCCAGTCGCGGCACGGATCGCGGCCACCGGGCGCATCCTCATGCCCCGATTGCGCAAAGTACCCCAGCAGGAAATTCGCCAACAGCATCCCGACATCGAAGCCGAACGGGCCATAGATCGCAAACTCGGGGTCGATCACCTGTGTGTCGTCGGCCGTCACCATGATCGAGCCTGAATGCAGGTCGCCATGCACCAGCGTTTCAGCCTTGGACACAAAGGCGTGCTTCATCTCTTGCGCGGCCACTTTCATCGCGCGGTCGTGGCGTAACGGCGCAATCCAAGGCTCCAGCCCCGGCGTGTGCTTGTTCAGCCTTGCGGCAAAGTAGGGGTCGCTGAACACAAGGTTCTCGGTGATGTCGGCCAGTTCGGCGTTGCCTGCAAACATCGCCATGTCGGCCTTTGCATCAGATGCCTTCATCGACAGGTTCGACCCTCGGAACAGCGTCCGCGCAAGGAACAGCCCCATGTGCCCCGCCAGATGCGGATGGATCACCCCCGCAACCACCGATTTGCGCAGGATCACATGCGGCGTGAGATAGCGCATGACCACCAGCGCCTGCACCTCGTCAAAGTGATACACCTGCGGCACCCGGCCCGGGTCGCGGGCGGCATGGCGGGTCAGGGCCTGCCATTCAAAGAACGACCGGCGCAGCGGCAGGGGCCACCCCTCGCCGACCACGCGCAGCCACGGCAGCGCCTGCTTCACGATTAGCGCACCCGTGGGCGAGGATACGATGAACACAAGGTTCAGGTTCCCGTCGCCCACCTCGCGCACGTCCCAAAGGGTGGTATCGGTGCCCAGACGGTCCGTCACCGCCGCCACGCCCGACAGTCGGGCGCGCAGGGTGTCGGTGGTGAAGGGGGCATAGTCGGGTGGGATCGTCATGCGTCACCTTCCATCAGGCGGTTGGCCAGCGCCTCATCCACGATCAGCCGGTTGACGATGCCCGACCGCAGAAGCGCCCGCGTGGCGGCGGTCTTGTTCACCCCGGCGGCCAGCAGCATCACATCGGTTGCGCGCAGGTCGTCCAGCCCGATGGACGGTGCGCGGCGGTTGAGGTCGGTATCGGCAAGCGAGCCGTCGGCGCAGAAAAACTTGCCGGTACTGTCGGCGACGGCCCCGATGGTGACCAACTCCTGCGCCTCGGCTTCGGTCAGAAGGCCGCTGGTGTACAACAGTGCCTCGGCTGAACAGTCACCCAGCCCGATGATCGCATAGGGACAGGCGCGCGCCGCCGCCAGTGTCTCGCGTACCAGCCGCTGGTCCATCACCACGCGGCACGCGGCCTCCGAATCAGTGACGAACGGCGCGGCGAGGAACTTGGCCGACCCGCCGGTTAGCGCGGCCAGTCTGGTGCAGACGTCGAAGGGGTTGGTCACCGCCATGCTGGCCATCGACCCCATCAGCGACACGAAACACAGGTGCGGATTGCGAAGGCCGCTGACCGCCTGCACCATCGCGGCCAACGTGCGGCCCCAGCCGACGCCGATGGACAACGGCCCCTCGCTGCGCCCGATGCGCGACAGGAACCCAGCCGCGACGATCCCCACGGCGCGGCGCGCGATGACCTCATCCGTCAGGCCGGCGGGCATCGGGGCCACCTGCACCTCGGTCAGGCCGAACCGCGCGGTCAGGTCGGCGGACAAGGCCAGAGTGCCCGTCGTCTCATGCTCCAGCGACACCCGGACCAGCCCCCGGTCGCGCGCATCGGCCAACAGGCGCAGCACCTTGAACCGCGAAATGCCAAGGCGCTGGCTGACCTCTTCCTGGCTCATCTGGCCGACGTGATACAGCCATGCCGCCTGCATCAGATCGTCCTGGTCCTGGCGGGGTTGGGTCATCGGGGGGTGATCTTCCGGGGCCTACGGTTCGCCCATCATTGCCCCTTGACCGATGACTTCGTCAACGTCTATCACAAATGTGCAAGTCATGCACAATACTGCAACGCAGCATTGCGGTTGCAGCAACAAGCGAGGGCGGACGTGGGCCATGTGATCGGCATTGATGGCGGAACCGAGGGCCTGCGCGCCCATGTGTTCGACCTGACCGGCCGTTCGCGGGGTGTCGGCAAGTGCGCCTACACGACGGTGTTCCCCGAACCCGCGCAGGCCGAACAGATGCCCGAGGATTGGTGGCATGCCTGCGGCGTGGCGGTGCGCGAAGCGCTGTCGGTGTCGGGCGTGGCGCCGGGCGACATTCTGGCGCTGTGTGCCGATACCACGTCATGCACCGTGGTGGCGCTGGACGCGCAGGGGCACAGCCTGCGGCCCGCGCTGTTGTGGATGGACGTGCGCGCGCACCGTGAGGCGGCTGAGGTGGCCGCCTGCGGCGACCCCGCGTTGCGGCTGAACGGGGCCGGGGCGGGGCCGGTGTCACCCGAATGGATGATCCCCAAGGCGCTGTGGCTAGCCCGGCATCAGCCCGAGATTTATGCCCGTGCCGTCATGGTGGGCGAGTATCAGGACTATCTGAACCTGTGCCTGACGGGGCAGTGGGTGGCGTCGCTGAACAACGTCACGATGCGCTGGCATTACCAGACGGAACACGGCGGCTGGCCGGTGTCGATGGTGGAAAAGCTGGGTATCGGCGGTCTGCCCGACCGCTGGCCGTCGCGGGTGGTGGCACCGGGGCAGGTGATCGGGCCGCTGACCGATGATGCGGCAGTGCATCTGGGGTTGCGGGCCGGAACACCCGTGGTGCAGGGCGGGGCGGATGCGTTCATCGGGATGATCGGGCTGGGCGTCACGCAACCGGGCGAGATGGCGATGATCACCGGATCGTCGCACCTGCATCTGGGTGTGGCCAGCCGTACCGTTCATGCGCCGGGGGTCTGGGGCACGTACATGGACTGCGTCTATCCCGGGCGTCCGATCATCGAGGGGGGGCAGACGTCAACCGGGTCGGTCATCGCGTGGTACAAGCGCCACTTTGCCGAACATACCGACTTTGACACGTTGAACGCGATGGCTGCGGCGCTGCCGCCGGGGGCCGAGGGGCTGTTGGTGCAGGACCATTTTCAGGGCAACCGGACGCCGCACACGGATGCCCTGTCGCGGGGGGCGATCACCGGCCTCACACTGAAACACACCCCCGCGCATGTCTATCGCGCGCTGATCGAAGGGGTTTGCTTTGGCACAAGGCTGATCGTCGAAACTTTTGGCGATGCCTTTGACGCGCGGCGGATCGTGGTGGCGGGCGGTGCCACAAGGTCGGGCTTCTGGATGCAGGTGCATGCCGATACCTTGGGTCTGCCCCTGGAGGTGACCGAGGAAACCGAGGCTTGTGCCTTGGGCTCGGCCATCCTCGCCGCCACCGGGGCGGGCGTGTTCGCTTCGATTGACGATGGTTGTGTGGCCATGGTCCGGGTGGCTCGCACCATCCAGCCCGATATGGCGGCCCATGCCGCCTATGCCCCGATCTACGCCCGTTACCGCGCCGCCTATGGCGCCCTGAAACCCCTGCGTGAGGTATCGTGACCGTCAACTCTGCCGCACTTGCCCGCTATGTCACCATGCGCCGCATCCGCACGTTCGAAGAGCGCGTGGGCGAGTTGTTCCTGCGCGGCGAAAGTGCCGGGTCGATGCTGCACCTGTCGATCGGCGAAGAGGCGGTCGTGGGGATGACCGATGCGATGATCCCGGGCGATACATTCACCACCCATCACCGGGGGCACGGGGTGTTTCTGGGGCGCGGTGCCGACCCCGCACGGATGATGGCCGAGATTGCGGGCAAAGAGGACGGATACTGCCGGGGCAAGGGCGGGTCGATGCACATTGCCGACCGGGCACTGGGGCATCTGGGGGCCAATGCCATCGTGGGCGGCGGCATTCCGCATGTGGTGGGCGCGGGGCTGACGGCGCGCAACCGGGGCACGGGGCAGATCAGTGTCGCGTTCTTTGGCGACGGCGCGATGAGCCAGGGGATATTGTACGAGGCGATGAACATGGCGGCGCTGTGGCATCTGCCAGTGATATTCGCCTGCATCAACAACCAGTACGGCATGGGCACGCGGGTGGACCGTTCCGCCGGCCGTCAGGCGTTTGGTGCAAGGGCCGAGGCGTTCGGGCTGCGCAGCGCGCAGGCCGACGGCGCGGATGTCGAGGCGGTGCATGACGCCGCACGCGGGCTGGTGGCGGCGGCGAGGGGCGGACAGCCGGGGTTTCTGGAGATCGACGCCTATCGGTTCTACGGCCACGCCCGCATGGACAAATCCCCCTACCGCACGCCAGAAGAAGAGGCCGAGGGCCGCGCGCGTGACCCCTTGCTGACCGCGCGCACCCGCCTGATGGCCGAGGGGTTGGCGGCAACGCCAGAGCTTGACCAGATCGACACCGATGCCGGCACCGAGATGGACGCGGCGCTTGCCCATGCCATCGCCACCCCTGCCCCCGCCTTGGCCACGATGTTCCAGGATGTCTATGCCCCCGGCACCCCCGCCCCCCGCCCGCAGGCCGACCGCCTGCGCGCCGTGCTGTCAGAGGCGCCGCGATGATCGTGCAGACCACATACCGAGAGGCAATCAGGCAGGCGCTGATCGACGGCATGCAGGCCGACCCGGATGTGATCCTGCTGGGTGAGGAGGTGGGCCTGTACGGTGGGGCCTACGGCGTCACCAAGGGGCTGATCGACATGTTCGGCGCGCACCGGGTGATCGACGCGCCGATATCCGAACCGGCCATCGTGGGGGCGGCGGTGGGGGCTGCGATGACCGGCCTGCGGCCTGTGGCGGAACTGATGTACGTCGATTTCATGGGGCTGGTGATGGACCAGCTTGCCAATCAGGCCGCGAAAAGCCGCTACATGTTCGGCGGCCAGATCGGCGTGCCGATGGTGTTGCGCACGCAAGGGGGCACGGGCCGGTCGGCGGCGGCGCAGCATTCGCAATCGCTGGAGGCCTGGGTGATGCATGTGCCGGGGCTGCGCCTGATGATGCCTGCCACGGTAAACGACGCCTATCACATGCTGCGCGCGGCGCTGGTACAGCCCGACCCGGTGGTGTTCATCGAACACAAGGGCCTGTACACGATGAAGGGCGGGCTTGACGTGGACATGCCCGATGGCGACTGGACCGCCCCGGTGGTGCGGCGGCAGGGGCGCGACCTTACGATCATCACGTATTCCCGCATGCTGCACGAAAGCCTTGCTGCTGCCGAGGTGCTGGCGGGTGTGGGGATCGAGGCCGAGGTGATCGACCTGCGCTGTCTGAACCCGCTGGACGAAGGGCCGCTGTTCGCTTCGGTCCGCAAGACTGGTCGGGCGATGGTGGTGACCGAAGCCGCCGTGACCGGATCAGTCGCGTCCGAGATCGCGGCGCGGGTGCAGGAGATGTGTTTCGACTGGCTGGAGGAACCCGTGCTGCGGGTGGGTGGTGAAGATATCCCGATTCCGGTGTCGCCCCTGCTGGAACGCGGCTCGATCCCGTCGGCGGCGCTGATCGGTGATGTGGCGCGGTGGCTGGTGCGACGCGAGGCCCCGGCATGGGCCTGATCCTGACGCTGCCACGGCTGGGCGAGACGATGGAAGAGGCGCGGGTGACCGACTGGCTGAAGGCACCCGGTGATTCGTTCCGCCGGGGCGAGGTGCTGCTGGAGGTCGAGACTGACAAAACCGTGGTCGAGGTCCCGGCGATGCAGGACGGTGTTCTGATCGCGCAACTGGTGGCCCCCGGGCAGATGGTGGCGCTGGATGCGCCGATTGCCGAGGTCGAGACGACTGGCGCGGCCCTGCCGACCGCCAAGATCAAGACCGATAATGACACCCGCGCCTCCCCTCCCCCTCGTGCGGAGGCGGTTGCACCAGGGATCACTAAGACCGGCACCGGGATTGCCGCCAGTCCCCGTGCCCGTGCCCTTGCGCGACAGGCCGGTGTTGCGCTGGACGGGCTGACGGGCACCGGGCGGCGGGGGCGTATCACCGGGGCGGATGTGCCGCTGGGCGGGCTGTCGGTGCGGCGTCTGCCGGGCGTGCGCACGCCGGTTCTGATGTTGCACGGGTTGCATGACAACGGGTTGGGGTGGCGCGACCTGCCCGACCGGCTGGCGGCGCTTGGCCATGCCGTGGTGGTGCCGGACCTGCCGGGGCATGGCGGCAGTGACCCGGCGGCAGGGCTGGACGCAATGGCCACGGCCCTGCAGCGCGCGGTGCCCGAGGGGCCGGTGCGGCTGTGCGGCCATTCGCTGGGCGCAGTCATCGCGGCACGGATGGCGCTGGCACTGGGCAACCGGGTCGAGGCGCTGGTGCTGCTGGCCCCGGTGGGCCTTGGGCCCCGGATCAATGCCGATTTTCTGGACCTGATGGCGGGGGCGCAAACCACGGCGGCACTGGGGCGGGCGCTGGTGATGCTGGGGGCGGGGCCAATGTCGGACCTGGCGCTGCGGCAGGAACTGGACCGGATACAGCGGCAACGGCCCGCAACGGTGGCGCTGGCGCGCGAACTGGCGGCGAACGGCATCCAGCAGGTGAACATTGCCCCCGACCTTGCCCGCCTGACCTGTCCGGTCACGGCGGTGTTCGGGCTTGATGACCGGATCATCGACTGGCGCGACTGCGCGTCACTGCCCGCGACGGTCGCCATCCATCTGGTGCCGGGCGCGGGGCATCTGCCGCAGGTGCATGCGCCCGGTCTGGTGGCCGCGCTGATCGCAGGAACAGGGGGGGACGCGGGCAGGCGCGACTGACACCCACAGCCATAGCATCGGCACCCGGCATGCCCCGCATCGCGGCGGCGTGGCATTGCGCGCAGGCTGGTGGAAACCTGGAACAACACACTGATATATCGAAAATATTCCGATGTATCCGCGAAACGGAACTGGATTGCGGTGGAAGTTCGATTATACTCCGCCGCAAGACTGCGACAAAAACGAAACGGCTCACTCGGGAGGAAAGCCAAGATGATGAAACGTACATTGATGACCTGCGCCCTGTTGGCAGGTACGGCGCTGACGCTGGCGGGACCGGCGGCGGCGGAAGGCAAGAAGATGGC
>JBBQXK010000066.1:0-18667 GCA_038209775.1 Rhodobacterales bacterium
GGCCGTGATGTTCGCCGCAGGGGTCAGTCTGTGGTATTTCGCCGCCGTGTTCGGCCTCGCGGGCGGCGTGGTCGCGGCGGTGTTTCTGTCGCGCGGCACGCCGTGGCAGTTGCTGCACGACTATCAGTATATCCGGATCGACACGTTCCTCAATCCAGGCTCCGATCCGCTTGGCGCGGGATACAACATCATTCAGGCCAAGATTGCCCTCGGCTCGGGCGGCTGGACCGGCAAGGGGTTCATGCAGGGCACCCAAAGCCGGCTGAACTTTCTGCCCGAAAAGCATACCGATTTCATTTTCACGACCCTCGGCGAGGAATTCGGCTTTGTCGGCGCCTTCAGCCTGCTGCTGCTGTATACCCTCGTGCTGGTGTTCTGCCTTGTTGCGGCGATCCAGAACAAGGACCGCTTTTCGTCGCTGTTGATCATCGGGGTTGCGGTGAATTTCTTTCTGTATCTGGCGGTAAACCTGTCGATGGTGATGGGGATGGCCCCGGTGGTGGGGGTGCCGCTGCCGTTCCTGTCCTATGGCGGGTCGGCGATGCTGGTGATGATGGCGGCCTTTGGTCTGGTGCAAAGCGCCCACGTCCACCGCCCGCGATGACGATAAGGGGCATCGGACGACACACCCGGTTCCTCGTGGCACTGGCTGCGGGCCTTGCGGTGCTGGCATCGGCGCTGGTTGCGGGCCTTGTGCCGTCGCGCGGCCTGCCCCTGGCGGTCGATGTGATGTTCGTGACCTATCTTCTCTTGGTGCGGCCCCTTCTGCACCTCACGCCCGACGACCTGCGGCAGCGGGCCGAGACAGAGGACCCGGGTGCCGCACTCATCTTCGTCGTGGCGCTTCTGGCGCTGGGGGTCAGCCTGTGGTCGATCTTCGTCGCGGTCAGACGCGATCAGGCGGATACGGTCGAAATGGCCCTTGGCTTTGCCGCCCTGCCCCTGGGCTGGGCCACGCTGAACACGCTGGCCGCGTTCCACTATGCCCACCTCTACTATGGCCGCGCGGAAGAGGCGGATCGCGGCGGGCTGGTGTTTCCCGGCGATGCCACGCCTGATCCGTGGGATTTCATGTACTTCGCCTTTGGCGTGGGGATGACGGCGCAGGTCGCGGATGTGTCGATCACCCGCACCGACATGCGCCGCGCCGTCCTGGTGCATGCCTGTGCCGCCTTTGTCACCAACACCGTCATCCTGGCATTGGCCGTCAACATCGCCGCCGGCTGACCCCGGGTGGACAGGCGCAGGCCCGCCCCCTATCACGGGCAGCGTCCGCATCCAAGGTGCCCCCATGCCAATCAACGTCCATTTCGCACCCGCCACCCTTTGGCCCGACTACCGGCAGGCCCTGACCGAGGCGCTGGCCGCGGCCGGCCTTGACGCGCATCTGACGCCCGACGCCGCCGATCCGGCGGCGGTTGATTACATCGTTTATGCCCCCTCTGCCGCCTTGCAGGACTTTGCCCCCTTCACCCGAACCCGCGCCGTCCTCAGCCTCTGGGCGGGGGTCGAGCGGATCGTGGGCAACCCCACGCTGACCCAGCCCCTGTGCCGCATGGTCGACCCCGCGATGACCGAAACCATGGTGGCCTGGGTGGTGGGCCACGCGCTGCGCCACCATCTGGGCATGGACGCGCATATCGTGAACCCCGGCCATGTCTGGAACCCCGCCTGCCCGCCCCTGCCGCGCGACCGGCCGGTGGCGATGCTGGGCATGGGCGCATTGGGCACCGCCTGCGCCCGCGCGCTGTCCGCTTTGGGCTTTCCGGTGACGGGGTGGAGCACGGGGCCCAAGGACGTGCCCGGCATCCCCTGCCATCATGGCGAGGACGGGCTGACGCAGGTGCTGTCCACCGCACAGATCTTGGTCACGCTGTTGCCCAGGACCCCCGGCACCGAAAACCTGCTGGACGCGCGCCGCCTGTCGATGCTGCCGCGCGGGGCGTACGTCCTCAACCCCGGTCGTGGCCCGATCATCGACGATGACGCCCTGATGGCCGCACTGGATGCAGGCCAGATCGGCCATGCCACGCTGGACGTGTTTCGGGTGGAACCCCTGCCCGCCGACCACCCCTTCTGGGCCCACCCCCGCATCACCGTCACCCCCCACATTGCCGCCGACACAAGGCCCGAAACATCAAGCAAGGTCATCGCCCAGAACATCGCGCGGTGCGAGGCGGGGCTGCCGCTGTTGCATCTGGTGGACCGGGCGCGCGGGTACTGAGCGCCGTCCCGGCGGATGGGGCAGGACCGGGGGGTTTCACACCCCCCGGACCCCCCGTGGGATATTTGTGCAAGGTGAATGGCGAAAGGCAGAAAGGGCAGTGACCCTGCAAGTTCTGGCTTCTGGGCGTCGTGAACGGAACAGACAGGTGTCCACCACAACGGCCTTCTTGTGCGAAAAAAGGGGCGCGATTTCATGCGGTACGGAACCGGGGTGGCGCTGGTCGTGATGGCGGCGGTGAGTTGGTCGCTGACCGGGCTTGCGATCCGCCAGATCGGCACGCCTGAACCCTGGGCGATCCTGTTCTGGCGCTCGGTCGGCGTGCTGCCGGTGCTGGGCGCGGTCATCCTGTGGAACCGTGGCGGGTTCTGGGGGCCGATGCGGCAGGCGGGGATGGCGGGGGTGTTCGGCGGGATCAGTCTGGTCTTTGCCTTTTCCGGCGCCATCTATGCCCTGCAGGCGACCACCGTCGCCAATGCCGTGTTCCTGTTCGCAGCCTCTCCCTTCATCACCGCCGTCCTTGGCCGGTTCGTGCTGGGCGAACGGGTGCATCCCCTGACCTGGGCCTGCATGGCCGTGGCCATCGCCGGCATGTACATCATGTTCCGTGAAGGCCTTTCGGTGGGCGCGGGCCCCGGCAGTGCGGCGGCGCTTCTGTCGGCCACAGGCTTTGCCTGTTTCACCCTGACCCTGCGCTGGGGCAAGTTGTCCGACATGATGCCCGCGACGTTCCTTGGCGGCGTCTTTTCCGCATTGGCCGCCGGGGCGATCACGCAGGCCACGGGGGGGACGCTGCTGATCCCCGGCCATGACATCGCCGTCAGCCTGTTCATGGGGGCCTTCCTTCTGGCGGCCGGGCTGACGCTGTACACCTTCGGCAGCCGCGCCCTGCGGGCTGCGGACCTGACGCTGTTGTCGAACATCGAGGTATTGCTCGGCCCGTTCTGGGTCTGGCTGTTTCTGGGCGAAACGGCGGGGAAGGCCACGCTTCTGGGCGGGCTCGTCCTCTTGGCCGCCGTCGTCGCCAACGGCCTGATCGGCCTGCGGCGCGCGGCGGTTGCCTGAACCACCCCCCTTGGCGCGGGCGGATTGGCAGTGCAAGGATGGCACCCGACAGGGACAGACAGGGGACAGAGGCAAAATGCCCGGCAACATGACATTCGACGCTTTGAAGGCTGCCGTGGCGAAGGGCGACATCGACACCGTCCTCGTGGCCGGCATCGACATGCAGGGCCGCCTGATGGGCAAGCGGTTCCATGCCGCATTCTTTGTCGATGGCGGCTGGAAAGAGACGCACTGCTGCAATTACCTTCTGGCGGTGGACATGGAGATGACCACCGTGCCCGGCTACAAATCCACCGGCTGGGAAACCGGCTATGGCGATTATGTGCTGAAACCCGACATGGCCACCCTGCGCGCTGTCCCATGGCTTCCCGGCACAGCGCTGGTTCTGGGCGACCTTCTGGACCACCACCACCACGATGTGGCGATCAGCCCCCGCGCGATCCTGAAACGTCAGGTGGCGCGCGCGGTGGCGATGGGTTTCACGCCGATGATGGCGACCGAACTTGAATTCTACATCTTCGAAAACGCCTATGAAAACCTGCGCGACGGCGGCCTGCGCGATCTGAAACCGATCAGCGCCTACAACGAGGATTACCACCTGTTCCAGACCACCAAGGAAGAGGACATCATGCGCGCCGTGCGCAATGGCCTTTACGGGGCGGGCATCCCGGTGGAAAACACCAAGGGTGAGGCAGACGCAGGCCAGCACGAGGTGAACTACCGCTATTCCGACGCGCTCGACACCGCCGACAACCACGCCATCGTCAAACAGGCGGTGAAAGAGATTGCGTGGTCAAAGGGGCGGTCGGTCACCTTCATGGCCAAGTACCACCACGACCGGGCCGGATCGTCTGCCCATATCCACCAGTCGCTGTGGTCGGCGGACGGGCAGGCGTCGTTCGCTGATCCCGCAGGCCCGCACGGCATGTCCGCCCTGATGCAGCACTACATCGCGGGCCAACTGACCCATGCGCGCGACATCACTGCGTTCCTTGCCCCCTACGTCAACAGCTACAAGCGTTTCACCATCGGCATGTTCGCCCCCACCAAGGCGGTGTGGAGTGCGGACAACCGCACCGCAGGCTTCCGCGTCTGCGGCGCGGGCACCAAGGCGATCCGGGTGGAATGCCGCATCCCCGGCAGCGACATGAACCCCTACGTCGCCTGTGCCGCCCTTCTGGCCGCCGGACTTGACGGGATCGAGCGGAAACTGCCCTTGGAGCCGGAACTGAAGGGCGACATGTACAGTGCAAAGGGCATCCGCGAGATCCCAAGGAACCTGCGCGAGGCGGCGGATTTGCTGCATGGGTCGGCCATGCTGCGTGCCGCCTTTGGCGATGACGTGGTCGACCACTACCACCACGCCGCCCAGTGGGAGATTTCCGAGACCGACCGCGTCGTCACCGATTTCGAGGTGCTGCGTCTGCTGGAACGCGCCTGACCCAACACCAAAGGCGGGGTGATCCCCGCCCCACGAGGAACCCGATGAAACCGATCCACCTGATTTCCCCCGTCGACGGCAGCATCTACGCCGAACGCACCCCCCTTACCCCAGAGGCAGCCCTTGCCGCCGCCCAACGGGCCAAGGCCGCGCAACCCGAATGGGCCGCCCTGCCCCTTGCCGACCGCATCGCGCGGGTCAAGGCGGGCGTCGCGAAACTGTCCGATATGAAGGCCCCCATCGTCGAGGAACTGGCCTGGCAGATGGGCCGCCCCACCCGCTATGGCGGTGAGTTTGGCGGCGTCAGCGACCGCACCGCCTATATGTCCGCCATCGCCGAAGGCGCCCTTGCCCCGATGGTGGCCGAGGCATCCGACCGCTTTGAACGCCGCATCATGCGCGAACCCGTGGGTGTGGTGTTCGTCGTGGCCCCGTGGAATTACCCCTACCTCACCTCGATCAACACCATCGTGCCTGCGCTTATCGCGGGCAATGCCGTGGTCCTGAAACACGCCTCGCAGACCCTCTTGGTGGGCGAACGTCTGGCACAGGCGTTCCACGCAGGCGGCATCCCCGAGGATGTGTTCCAGAACGTCGTCCTCGACCATGCCACCACCGAATCCCTGATCGCCCAACGCGCCTTTGGCTTCGTCAACTTCACCGGATCGGTCGCCGGCGGTGCCGCCATCGAACGCGCGGCAGCGGGGACGTTTACCCCGCTGGGGCTGGAGCTTGGCGGCAAAGACCCCGGCCTTGTCATGCCCGACGCCGATCTTGAGGTGGCCGTGGACAGCCTGATGGACGGCGCCATGTACAACGCAGGCCAATGCTGCTGCGGCATCGAACGCATCTATGTCCACACCAGCCTCTACGACAGCTTTGTCGAGAAATCCGTGGCCTGGGTTGGGCAGTTGAAACTCGGCAACCCCTTCGACGCCGCAACCACTCTTGGCCCCATGGCGCACAAGCGGTTCGCCGCCACCGTCCGCGCCCAGACCGCCGAGGCCATCGCGGCAGGTGCCAAACCCCTCCTCGACCCCGCCAAGTTCGCCGATGACGGCGGTGCCTACCTCGCGCCGCAAATCCTTATCAACGTGGACCACAAGATGCGGGTGATGAAGGAGGAATCCTTCGGCCCCGTCGTCGGCATCATGCCCTACACGACCGAGGCAGAGGCCATCCAGCTGATGAACGACTCGCCCTACGGCCTCACTGCCAGCATCTGGACCGCCGACCCCGAACGTGCGGCGGCGATAGGTGCGCAGGTCGAAACCGGCACCGTGTTCATGAACCGCTGCGACTACCTCGACCCCGCCCTCACATGGACTGGCGTCAAGGACACCGGGCGCGGCACCTCGCTGTCGCATCTGGGGTTCCAGTCGGTCACACGCGCCAAATCCTATCACTTCAAGAAGGTGACGAAATGAAACTGCGCGGCAACTGGTCCTACCCCACTCCGGTCAAATTCGGCGCTGGCCGCATCGCGGAACTGGCGGGCCTCGTGAAATCCACCGGCATGAAGAACCCCCTTCTCGTCACCGACAAGGCGCTTGCCACCCTGCCGATTACCGCCCGCGCGCTGGACCTTCTGGACGAAGGCGGCCTTGGGCGTGCGGTATTCAGCGAGGTTGACCCGAACCCCAACGAGACGAACATGCACGCGGGGCTAAAGGTCTACCGCGACGGCGGGCATGACGGCGTGGTGTGTTTCGGCGGCGGCTCAGCCCTCGACCTCGGCAAGATGATCGCCCTGATGGTCGATCAGCCGGTCTCGGTCTGGGAACTTGAAGACGTCGGCGACTGGTGGACCCGCGCCAACCCCGACACCATCGCCCCCATCGTGGCCGTCCCGACGACCGCCGGCACGGGGTCCGAGGTCGGCCGTGCGGGGGTTCTGACCAACGCCCTTACCCACAAGAAGAAGATCATCTTCCACCCGAAACTCCTGCCCGTCGTCACCCTTTGTGACCCCGAACTGACCATCGGAATGCCCCGCTTCATCACCGCAGGCACCGGCATGGACGCCTTCGCCCACTGCCTTGAGGCCTATTGCAGCCCCTTCTACCACCCGATGAGCCAGGGGATCGCGCTGGAGGGGATGCGACTGGTCCTCGAAAACCTGCCACGCGTCTACTTCACCCCCGATGACATCGAGGCGCGGTCGCACATGATGTCCGCCGCCGCCATGGGGGCCGTGGCGTTCCAGAAGGGGCTGGGTGCCATCCATTCGCTGTCCCACCCCATCGGGGCCGTCTACAACACCCACCACGGCACGACCAACGCCGTGGTGATGCCGATGGTGCTCGATTTCAACCGCGCTGCGATCGAGGGACGCATTAACTGGGCCGCCGCCTATCTGGGCATCGACGGCGGGTTCCACGGCTTCCGCGCCCGGGTGATGGACCTGCGCGCCGAACTGAACATCCCCGCCAACCTGACCGCCTTGGGCGTTGACCCCGCCCGTCTGGACGAACTGACCGAAATGGCGCTCGAAGACCCCTCCTGCGACGGCAACCCGGTCAAGATGACGGCGGAAAACACCCGCGCGCTGTTTGAGGCCTGCATGTAACCACAGGCCACCGCCGCCCCTCAACGGGGCGGCGAAACCGCCATGCCCACCCCACCAAAACCCCCCAGCCTACGCCCCTCACAGGGGGTCGAGGTCATCATCGCCGGCGCCGGCGTGATCGGCCTGACCATAGCCCTGCAACTGGCCGACGAAGGCCGCCGCGTCGTGCTGATCGACCCCGACACGCCCGGCGCAGGTGCCTCCTACGGCAACGCGGGCACCATCGCCGACTACGCCACCGCCCCCGTCGGCACGCCAGACGTCCTGCGCGACCTGCCGCGCCTTCTGACCAACCGCCATTCCCCCCTGTCCCTGCACCGGCCCAGCCTCGTGTCGCTGCTCCCCTGGCTCGCCCGGTTCCTCGCCCAGTCCACACCCACCCGCGCCGCCACCAATGCCACGGCCCTCGCCACCCTCCTGTCCGACGCGTCTGACCGCTGGACCGCCCTCACCAACCGTATCGGCGCAGACAAACTGATGCAGGACCGGGGCTGCCTCTACCTCTACGCCACCCCGTCCGAGGCACAGTCAGCCGCCCCCGGCCTCGCCGCCCGCCGCACCTTGGGCATCACGGTCGACCAGATCGACGCCGCCGCGTTGGCCGCCCTCGAACCCGGCCTGCCCCCGATGCCCGGCGGTGCGGCGTTTTTCCGTAACGCCATGTTCATCACCGACCCGGGTGCCATGATGGCCGCCCTGACCCAAGCCGTGAAACAGGCGGGGGTTGAGGTAATGCGCGCCCGCGTCACCCATCTGGAACGCACCGCCGTCGGTGTGGTGGTCAAGGGCCCGGGCCTGTTGCGCACCGCCCGCCGCGTGGTCATCGCGGCAGGCGCCCGGTCGCGTGCATTGGCAAAGATCGCGGGCGACCGCGTGCCCCTGGATACCGAACGCGGCTATCACCTCGAATGGGACATGGACACGGCCCCCCTCACCCGCCCCGCCTGCCCGGTCGCGCGCGGCTTCTACCTCTGCCCGATGGCCGGGCGTCTGCGCGTCGCGGGCACCGTGGAACTGGGCGGCCTCGACGCGCCGCCCTCGCCCCACCGCCTCCAACGTCTGGCCGAGGGCGCCCGCGCCCTGTTCCCGCACCTCGGCGAGCCCTCGCGCACATGGATGGGCTACCGCCCCTCGATGCCCGACAGCCTGCCGGTGATCGGCCCCTCGCAGGGTGGCGCACAGGTCATTCACGCCTTCGGCCACGGCCACATCGGCCTGACCCTCGCCCCTCGCACCGCCGCGATGGTCGCCGACCTGATCGCCGGCCGCGACCCCGGGGCGGCGATCACCCCCTGCCTGCCAACCCGGTTCTGACCCCCGAAAGCGTCGCTCCCAGCCCGCTCGCCGTATCGGAGTTTTCAAAAACTCCGGTCCGATTTCTTCGAAGAAATCGGTTTTGCCCGCCGCGCCGCGCGTACAAACGTACATACAGATGAAATACGGACGCTGTACGGATCGAATACGGGATGAATACGGCCATAACCGCCGGTATTCAAAGACTTGACCCCCCTACACCCCGTCCAGACACACCCCCATCAACGCCGACCCCGGATCGGCCAGATCGTCGATCACATCGAAATGATGCCGCCCCGCCGCCACCGTCCAAGGGCACCCCCAGGCCTCGGACAGGGTGCGCGCCTGCCACAGAAATGCCGGCCGCTCCTGCCCCCCCACCCAGACATGCGCCGCACAATCGGGCGACAGGGCCAGCCGCGCCGGGCTTTCGCTTGCCGCCTCGGCATCATCAATCCGCAGATCGGCGTTCATCTGCGTGGCCATCAACGGCCCCAACTCCGCCACCGGAGAAATCGGCACCACCCGCCGCACCCGACCCTCAGCCATCCCCACACACCCCATCCGCGCCGCCAGATGCCCACCCGCCGAATGCCCCGCCACGACCACCGGCCCCGCCACCAGCGCCGCCGCCGCCGCTACCGCACGGGCAACCTCAGCCGTGATCTCGGCAATCCGTGCGGCAGGGGCCAGCGTGTAGGACGGCATCGCCACCGCCCACCCCCGTGCCACCGCCCCTGCCGCAAGACGTGACCAATCCCCCCGCCCGAACCGCAACCAGTAGCCGCCATGCACGAACACCATCAGCCCCCGCGCCTCGGCTTCGGGTAGGAACAGGTCGAACCGCTGCCGCTCCCCCGCCCCATAAACCAGATCTATCCGCGCCCGCGCGCCCATTGCCGCCCGGAACGCCGCCGCCTCGACCTGCCAGCGCGGAGGGAACGCCTCCGCCCCCGGAATGAACGCCCCGTTGGCATGCGCCCTGTCGGCCTCGCTCGCGAATTCCATCCCGCATCCCCCTCAACTGGACATTTCACCCGGAACATTGCATTGCATGATCACCCGGACAATGTGGAGGCCCCCATGCTCGATTCCGTCACCGATCTTCGCGCGATGCTGTCCGACCCCTCGCTTCTGTGCGACCGCGCCTATGTGGCGGGGGAATGGATCGCAGCCGACGACGGCTCGACCTTCGCTGTGGTAAACCCCGCGCGGGGCGACGTCATCGGCCTCGTGCCGAACCTTGGCCGCGCCGAGACCGCCCGCGCCATCGCCGCCGCCCATGCCGCCATGAAAGACTGGGCCGCAAGGCCGGCCAAAGAGCGTACGAACATCCTGCGCGACTGGTACAACCTCATGATGTCAAACCAGAATGACCTCGCGTTGATCCTGACCGCCGAGATGGGCAAACCCCTGGCCGAGGCCAAGGGTGAGGTCGCCTATGGCGCGTCCTTCGTCGAATGGTTCGCCGAAGAGGCCAAGCGCATCTACGGCGAAACCATCCCCGGCCACCAGCGCGACAAGCGCCTGACGGTCATCAAACAGCCCATCGGCGTGGTGGCCTCGATCACACCGTGGAACTTTCCGAACGCGATGATCGCCCGCAAATGCGCCCCCGCACTGGCCGCAGGCTGCGGCTTCGTCGGTCGCCCCGCGGCTGAGACGCCCTTGTCGGCGCTGGCCATGGCGGTGCTGGCGGAACGCGCGGGCCTGCCTGCGGGCATCTTCTCGGTCATCACCTCGAAACGCTCTTCCGACATCGGCAAGGAATTCTGCGAAAACCCCCTGATCCGCAAGCTGACCTTCACCGGGTCCACCGAAGTGGGCCGTATCCTGTTGAAACAGGCCGCGGATCAGGTGCTGAAATGCTCGATGGAACTCGGCGGCAACGCGCCCTTCATCGTGTTCGACGACGCCGATCTGGATGCCGCCGTGACGGGTGCGATGCTGTCCAAATTCCGCAACAACGGCCAGACCTGCGTCTGCGCCAACCGCATCTATGTGCAGTCAGGCGTCTATGACGCCTTCGCCACCAAACTCGCGGCGGCGCTCGCCAAAACCCGCGTCGGCGACGGGCTGACCGATGACGTGCAGTTCGGCCCCCTCGTCAACATCGCCGCCCTCGACAAGGTAGAGGAACACATCGCCGATGCCGTCGCCAAAGGCGCCAAGGTCATAACGGGTGGCAAACGCCACGCGCTTGGCGGCTCGTTCTTTGAGCCCACAATCATTACCGGCGTCACGCAATCCATGTCGGTGGCGCAAGAGGAAACCTTCGGCCCCGTCGCCCCCCTGTTCAAATTCGACACCGAAGAACAGGCGATATCCTACGCCAATGACACGATTTTCGGCCTTGCCGCCTATTTCTACGCCCGCGACATCGGTCGCGTCACCCGCGTGCAAGAGGCGCTGGAATACGGCATCGTCGGCGTCAACACCGGTATCATCTCGACCGAAGTCGCCCCCTTTGGCGGCGTCAAGCAATCCGGCCTCGGCCGCGAAGGCAGCCGCCACGGGATCGAGGATTTCCTCGAAATGAAATACATCTGCCTCTCGATCTGACCACCTTCCCCCCCTTTTTCTGTCCAGAAATATCCCACGGGGGGGCCGGGGGGTGTGAAACCCCCCCGGTCCGGGCGCGCCGAAAGGCCGCCCCCCCCGAAACAAGGATCACCGATGCCCCGCTCCCCCCTCTCTGCAGCCACCATCGCCGCCCAGGCCGGCGGCGCCGTCGATGCGGCATCGGGTGGCGTGGTGCCGGCGATTCCGATGGCCACGACTTACCTCCGCGATGCCGATTACGCCCCCCTCAACCCGGCCAACGTCTATGCCCGCGACCACAGCGATATCACACGCACCACCGAAACCGTCCTCGCGCAACTGGAACACGCGCGGGCCGCACTCCTGTTCCCGTCCGGCATGGCCGCCATTGCCGCCCTGTTCCGCGCCCTGCCGCCGGGGGCGGGCATCGTCGTGCAATCGCAGATCTACTGGGGCACAACGAAATGGCTGCGCGCCCACGCCGCCCGCCACGGTCACCCCCTGACCGAGGTAGAAGCCTCTGACACCGCTGCCCTCACAACCGCCATTGCCGCCGCAAAACCGGCCATCGTGTTCATCGAGACCCCCTCGAATCCGTGGCTCCGCACTGTCGACATCCGTGCGGCGGCAGACGCCGCCCATGCCGCAGGTGCGATCCTTGCCGTCGATGCTACGGCAGCGACGCCTGTCCTCACCCGCCCGCTGGACCACGGCGCGGATATCGTGATGCACTCGGCCACCAAAGGCATCAACGGCCACTCTGACGTACTGGCCGGCGTCCTTGCCACCCGCGATGCCGACGCCGCACTATGGCTTGCGATCCGCGAGGATCGTCAGACCGCCGGTGCCGTCCTCGGGCCGTTCGAGGCCTGGCTTTTGTTGCGCGGCATCCGCACGTTGCCCTTGCGCGTAGAACGCTCCAGCCGCTCGGCCCTTGCCATCGCGGAATGGCTGGTCGCCGACCCGCGTGTAACGTCGGTGTTCTACCCCGGCTTGCCCACCCATCCCGGCCATGACGTCGCCCGCCGCCAGATGGAGGGCGGGTTCGGCTGCCTTCTGTCGTTTCTCGTCAAGGGCGACCGCGACGCGGCTTTGGCGGTCGTCGGCCGCCTGCAATTGTTCCATCGCGCCACCTCGCTTGGCGGCGTCGAAAGCCTGGTCGAACACCGCCACACGATCGAGCCGCACACCGGCATCCCGCCGACCCTGATCCGCGTGTCGGTCGGCATCGAAGACCCCGCCGACCTGATCGCCGATCTCGATCAGGCGCTTTCCTGACACCCCCCAAAACCCGGAGCACAAGATGCAGACCGTCACCCGCCTTCCCGAAACCGATACCGTCACCCCCTCGACCGACACACTGGATGGCTGGGTGGTGACCAAGGGCAACCCGCAAATGACCACATGGGTTTTGCACACCACCGCCGACGGCACCATGATGTCGGGCGTCTGGGAATGCACCAAGGGCAGCTATCACGCCACCTATACCGCCTATGAATATGTGGTCCTGATCGCCGGCCGCATCATCATCACCCCCGACGGCGGCACACCCGTCACGGTCGCCGCCCCCGATGCCTTTGTCGTTGAGAAGGATTTCGCCGGGACGTGGGAGATTGTGGAGCCGGTCCGCAAACACTTCGATTTCCGTCTGGACTGAGGCGTACCGCGCAGGCCGGTCCATAGGCCCGGTAACGGTCAGCCGCGCCTACCCGGCTGACCAGCCACCCTTCAGATCATCCGGCGGAAGATCACCTTGTCCTGCTCCGGGCCATAAAAGTCGCGGATGCGTGCCTCTTCCTCATAGCCCACGGCGCAGTAGAACGCCCGCACCCCGGCAAAGGCCTCCGCCCCGTCCGTCTCGACCAGCAGCATCCGCGCGCCCTTCGCCCTGACAGCCGCCTCGGCCGCCCGCAGCAACTGTCGCCCCGTGCCCGATCGCCGCAGATCAGGCATCACTGCGATGAACCGCAGGTTCCACACCCGGTCCGCGAAAACCTCCGCCTCGGCCATCGCAGCGCCGGTCAGACCCCCCGTGACCAGCCAGACAGCGTCACCGCCCGCCAGCCCCTCCCGGATCATCGGCGCAAAGGCGTCAAGCTCCTCTGCGCCAAACAGCCCCGACGCGGCGGCAACGGCGATCACCGCCTCCGCGTCCTGCGGCCCCGCCGCCCTTACCATGTTGTCATCTTTCGTCATCGTTACCCTCTTTTCCCTTCATGCCGCGTTGTCGGGCTGCGCCCGCACCGCCATCCGCCCCGCATACGAAACGCGGTAAGGCCCGCCGCCCTGCGATGCGATGAAACCCCGCTCTCGCAGGCGGCGGAACAACGCCAGCGTACAGCCCTCAAGGACAAACCCTTCCCGCGTCACGCACAGGGCGGCGACCACCTTCGACCCCCGCCGCTCAGCCGTGATCGCGCCGCCTTGCGCCAGCACATGCAGCACGCGCTGCTCGTGTCGTGATATGTTCATTGGATCGTTCCGGAAATGCAGATGCGCCAAGACAGGACCGGGCCCTTGCCCGTCCCGTCCAATCCTGCCTTCCGTCAGGAAGGCATCAGCGGCTGCCCGCAATCTCCGGCATAAACACTCCGTCGGGCGCGATCCGCACCCATGTCTTTGACTGCCCGAAGACAGCCCAAAGTTCAAACGAAAACGGGGGCGGCCCTGCGGCTGCCCCCGTCAAAATCCTGTGCGTGATCCGCTAAGGGATCAGGCGAGCGAAAGGTTCGTCGCCGATTCGCGGCCGTCACGGCCCTTTTCGATGTCGAACGTCACGGCCTGCCCATCGGGCAGCTCGCGGATGCCGGCACGTTCCAGCGCCGACACGTGAACGAACACGTCACGCGCGCCGCCCGCCGGTGCGATGAAGCCGAAACCCTTGGTTGCATTGAACCATTTCACGGTGCCACTGGCCATCCGGAAATCTCCTGTCATATCGCCACCCGCGTCTTGCGGTGGCCCGGCTCTGGAATCAGAATCGCAACTGAAGCCACGAGGGAGACAGATGGTCGATCTAGAAAGCGTCGCAGGCGATGGTATGAACGATTTCCGGCCATATTGCAACCGAATTTCCCATGGCGCGTTGGGTGATATCCGATAACAGGCGCGCGATTTTGCCTATCCCGGCCTGTGACCCCATGTTCGGTCCATCGCAAACCAGACCCCGGGCTGCTCTCGGGGTTCCGCAACCAAAGGAAACCATCATGCTGCCCATGATTGCAAATGCCCGTACCACGATGATCGCCACCGCCACCGCTGCGGCCCTGGCATTTACCGCCGCCGCCCCCGCCCATGCCTGGGGCAAGAACGAACAGAACTTCCTCAAGGGCGTTCTGGCCACGGTGATCGTGGGCCAGGTCATCAAGGAGGTGCGCAAGGACCAGCGTCGCTACAAGGAGCCGGTCTATGCGCCCACCCCCGTCTATGTGCCCGCACCGCATTACGGCGGTTCGGTGCTGGGCCAGGCCTTTTCCGAATACTCGCCCGCGTCCAAACGTGCGATCCAGAACCGGCTGCGCAACTACGGCTACTATCGCGGCGGCATCGACGGCGCCTTCGGCCCCGGCACGCGCGCAGCACTTGAGGCTTACGCCCGCGACACCGGCAACGCCCGCGCCACCCAGTCGCGTGACGGTGCCGTCAGCCTGATGAACGCGCTTCTGTCCTGAGCCTTGCGCCTTTTTCTGTCCACAAATATCCCACGGGGGGTGCGGGGGGTGTGAAACCCCCCGCTTCTGCGCGAGAAACACGCGCCACCGCCAAGGATGGACGCGCCGCCTGCGTCTCAGATACCGTGATGCTGATGGACACGTCCGATACCTCGCTTGCCCATGCCGCCCGTTCGGGCGACCGCACCGCCTTTGCGGCGCTGATTGCACGGCACTATGACCGCCTGCATGCCCTCGCCTGGCGGCTGACCGGCAGTGCATCCGAGGCTGACGACCTGACGCAGGACATCTGCGCAAGCCTGCCCGCGAAACTGGCCGGTTTCCGGGGCGAGGCGCGGTTCACGACCTGGCTCTACCGGGTCGCGGTGAATGCCGCCCACGACGCACGCCGTCGCAAGGCCACACGCGCCCGCGCGGCGCAAGGCTGGGGTGACTGGGAACTGGCGCGACAGGATGCGATGGCCGAAGACCGCGCGGCACAGGACTGGCTGGCCACCGCGATGCGGTCGCTGCCCGACGATCTGCGCGACACCCTGGCCCTGGTGATGGGCGAAGAGATGACCCAAGGCCAGGCCGCCGAGGTTCTGGGTCTGTCCGAGGGCACCGTGGCCTGGCGGATGTCCGAGGTAAAGCGGCGCCTGCGCGCAGTCGCCGCCGAGGAGGCAAAGACATGAGCGATGACGATTTCGACCGCCTGACCCGGGCGCTGCGCAGCCCGCCGCCACCCGACCCGGCCGCGCGGGCCGAAACCCTGCGGCTGGCGATGGAAAATTTCGACCGCGCCCAAGGATCGCGCCAGCCCCCGCGTCCCATGTCTGAAAGCCGCAAGGGCTTTTGGACAGGAGTGACAAGCATGCTGAACTTCCTCTCAGGCCGCCAGATGCTGGCGGCCACCACCTCGGTCGCGGCGCTGTGCATCGGTGTCGTGCTGATCCAGCCCGGACTGCGCAACGCCCCGACCGGCGGTGTCGATATCATCCCCGAAGTCTTGGCCACGGCTCCGGCCAAGCCGACCCAGCCCGCCGGGGACGAGGCCTTGGCAACGACACCCGCCCTGGGCCGCAGTGAGCTTCCGGCAGACGCCCCTGCCGAACCCGCGCTTTCCCAACCCGACGCCGCCGGAACCGCCCCCGCCACAACCATGGCCCCGCCCCCGCCGCCTGCGCCTGCCGCCGGGGCAGCAACCGAAATGCTGGCCGAGGCCGCTCCCGCCATGACCGCAACTGCCCCGATGCCCGGCCAGCCGAACAGCCCGGCCCGCGCGAAACGCAAGGCGCTTGCCCCGGGCAATGCTGAGGCGGATGCGGGCATCGTCGCCGACGGGCTGATAGCCGAGACGCGGAGCGTGCCCGAAGCCGAACCTCTGGGTCTGGTCGCATCGCAGGACACGCTTGCCATGGCCCCGGAACCCTCGACCGAGGCGTTCCCGCAGGCCGCCCAGAACCCGATCAAGGTGACCGCCGAGGAACCCGTGTCGACCTTTTCGATCGACGTGGATACGGCCAGCTATGCCATCGTGCGCTCGTCCCTGATGGCGGGCTATCTGCCGGGCCCCGACGAAGTGCGCATCGAGGAAATGGTGAACTACTTCCCCTATGACCTGCCCGCCCCTGCGGCAGGCGAGGCCCCGTTCCGCGCCACCGTCACCGTGATGCCCGCACCCTGGAACAATGGCCGCCGTCTGGTGCAGATCGCCCTGCAGGGCCGCCTGCCCGCGCTGGCCGACCGCCCGCCGCTGAACCTTGTGTTCCTTGTCGATACCTCGGGGTCGATGCAGGACGCGAACAAGCTGCCACTGCTGAAACAGTCGCTGGGTCTGATCCTGCCGCAACTGCGCGAGGGGGACGAGGTGGCCATCGTCGCCTATGCGGGGTCCGCAGGTGTCATGCTGCCCGCCACCGCCGCCGCCGAACGCCGGGTGATCCTGTCCTCGCTTGACCAGTTGGCCGCAGGCGGGTCGACCGCCGGGGCCGAGGGGCTGGAACTGGCCTATCAGGTAGCGCAGGACATGACGGGTGCGGGCGAGGTCAGCCGCATCCTGTTGGCCACCGACGGCGATTTCAACGTGGGCGTCAACGATCCCGAGGGGCTGGAGGCCTATGTCGCCAAGAAACGGGCGGGCGGCACCTATCTGTCGGTGCTGGGCTTTGGCCGGGGCAATCTGGACGATGCGACGATGCAGGCCGTAGCCCAGGCCGGCAACGGCACGGCGGCCTACATCGACACCCTGCAAGAGGCGCGCAAGGTGCTGGTTGACCAGTTGTCGGGCGCGCTGTTCCCGATTGCCGACGACGTCAAGATCCAGGTCGAATGGAACCCGGCCGAAGTCGCCGAATACCGCCTGATCGGGTATGAGACCCGGGCCCTCGCGCGCGAGGATTTCAACAACGACCGGGTTGATGCGGGCGAGATCGGTGCGGGCCATGCGGTGACGGCGATCTATGAGATCACCGCGCCGGGCAGCCCGGCGCTGTCGGTCAACCCGCTGCGCTATGGCGCGTCAGAGGCGGCACCGTCGACTGCGGCCCCGGCCGAGCTTGGCTATCTCCGCCTGCGCTGGAAGGCCCCGGGCGAGACGACCTCGGCGCTGATCGAAGTGCCGATCACCCCGGACATGGCCCCGGTCGGCCCCGAAGCGCGCTTTGCCGCCGCCATCGCGGGTTTCGGCCAGTTGCTGACCGGGGGCACCTATCTGGGTAACTGGGGCTGGGATCAGGCGATTGCACTGGCGCTGGAAGGCCGGGGCGAGGACGCGTTTGGTTATCGGGCCGAGGCGGTCAGCTTGATGCGGCTGGCCAAGGCGCTGTCGTCGCAGTAGGCGCGATACTTGACCGGCAGAAGCGGGGGGTTTCACACCCCCCGCACCCCCTGTGGAGTATTTGCGCCTCGGTGAAAACCGGGCGGAGTTTGGCTGATGAAACCTTCGGGATCGTGTGTGTTGACGACGTGCATGTCGTCTGGACACGATTGCCGGGCTGACGGCTTGGCAGGCGGCTGACACGGCAATGGGTTTGCCCACAACGTTTCTGAAATCAGCGGTTGCGGGCCAAAATGGCCACTTGAACGCCGGAAAAGCCGGGTTCTCGGACGCTATTCATCACAGCGGCGCCCGAAAGCCGCATTTCAGCAACCGATCAGGCCAGCGAGGTCACCCACAGGATGGTGGCGTCTTCTTCGGACAGGCTGAGGACATTGTGGCCCATGGTGGCGTCGTAGTAGGCGCTGTCGCCGCGGCGCAGGTCCACGGGTTCGTAAAACTCGGTATAGAGGCGGACGACGCCGGTGAGAACGTAAAGAAATTCCTCGCCCTCGTGCCGGACCCAGCCCTCAAAATCATCCATCGAACGGGCACGGATCGTCGCTCGGTACGGCAG
This sequence comes from Rhodobacterales bacterium, assembly GCA_038209775.1. Lineage (GTDB taxonomy): Bacteria > Pseudomonadota > Alphaproteobacteria > Rhodobacterales > Rhodobacteraceae > JBBQXK01. Next base: position 18,179 of record JBBQXK010000066.1, read on the forward strand.
CATCTGTTTGCGTGACAGGCCCCCGGCGAGAAGTTCGTGTTCATAGGTGGTGGTCACGTGGGCCTGACCGGTGCCAAATTTGGTGACCGCCATGCGGCCCGAGACCTGAGCTTTGGCAGCGGGGGTGAAAAGCTGGGGGACAGAGATTTTGAGGCCTTCGGCCAGTTTGCGGACCGCGTCATAAGTCGGCGACATCTGGCCGTTTTCGATCTTGGACAGGGTCGAGCGCGCAAGGCCGGCTTGTGTCGCGGCCTGATCCAGCGTCCAACCCCTGGCCTTGCGCAACTCACGCACACGGTGGCCGAGGTTCAAAGGCTCTGGCGGGGGTTCGGCAGGATTGTCAGAGCCGCTGTCGCGGGCGATGCGGATCAGGCGTTTGGGATCTGCGTTTGTCATGGCTTGCCATATCGCTTGCGGCGTTTCATCGCAACCGGGACGGTGATGGCAAGCTTTTCGCATCGTTAGCGCTAAACCAATGTTGCCAGTGCG
>JBBQXK010000067.1:0-18283 GCA_038209775.1 Rhodobacterales bacterium
CGTATCTGCTTGCGCCAATCGTAAATCTGCCAGCGTGTCGTGCCGTGCTTGCGCGCAATATCGGCCACCATCACCCCGGGCATCATGCTTTCCGCCGCGATCCGCGCCCGCTCTGCCTTCGTGCGCCGACGACGACCGCTCGGTCCCTCGATCACCTCCAGCCGGGAAACCACAATACCCCTTGAGCCGTCCAAATGGACGCCCATTTTGCCGTCTCTCTCCAAAACGAAGCCCTCCGCTGCACATCTGCGCGAAGTATGGACGGGTCACATCAATAATGGCAGGAGGTGGTCGGCGTCGCGCTTACTACACAGCACAAAATCTTTGGTCGATTGCATCAACTCCAAAATACTTTGGCTTAGCATCAGACTATGCACACAAGTCCGTTCAATCAATTATTGGGTTCTGCTTTAGTGTTCTTGGTCTTTGTTTTATTGCTTATCCTGCGCTGGTAGTCACATTCTTCCTGTTTAAGAAGCCGATTGCCGATATGAGCTACGTGGAGCTGTTGCTAGGAGCTATTTCGCTGCTGATTTTTGGATTTGGAATTTTGATTTTGGCTTTCTTCACAGTTACTTACAAGTTTCGCCCATCGGGTTTTCCAGAACCTAGTAAGCCAGTTATTCCTGAGTACTTCGGTGATCTCGGAAATCCGAAAGCTCACGTTGTAATCGAAAGCGAAGATCCCTGACTATAACACCAGTGTAAAATCACGTTTTGCCAGAGGGCAAACGATGTGTTGGAAAACAAATTAGTCCCCTCACAACCCCTCCGACTGCGGCATCCCCAGCACGTGATACCCGCCGTCCACATGCACCACCTCGCCCGTGATCACGCGCGAGACACCAAACATCGCCACGCCGCTGTCCCGCCATTCGCCTGTGGCGACGCATTGGCCCGAATAGGTGCCCCCCCTCACTCCGCCGCCCTCACCTCAGCCCCCGCATCCCACCCCGAGATCGCCTTCGCCTCGAGAAACTCCTCGATCCCCCACACACCGCCCTCCCGCGCCCGCCCCGATGCCTTGACCCCGCCAAACGGTGCCCCCGCCCCGCGTGATTTGCCGTTCATCTCGACCATCCCGGCGCGCAGGGCGCGGGAGAGGCGGTTACGGCGGGGACCGTCCTGGGACTGGACGTAGTTGGTCAACCCATAGGGCGTGTCGTTGGCGATGCGGATGGCGTCGGCTTCGGTGTCGAAGGGGATGATCGACAGGACCGGGCCAAAGATTTCCTCGCGTTCGATGGTCATGCCGGGGGTCACGTCGGCGAATACCGTGGGTTGCACGTAGAAGCCGCGGTTGAACCCCTCGGGCAGGCCGGGGCCGCCGGCGACAAGGCGGGCACCTTCGGCGATGCCCTTGTGGATGTAGCCCTGTATCTGTTCCCACTGGCGGCGGTTGACGACGGGGCCGATGTGGCGGCCCGCCTCATGCGCCGAGCCTACCTTGATCGACTGAGCCACGCGGGCGGCGGTTTCCACGGCGCGGTCATAGGCGCTGCGTTCGACCAGCATGCGGGACGGCGCGTTACAGCTTTGCCCTGAGTTGTTCATCATGTGGCGCACGCCGCGTTCCACGGCGCGGTCGTCGGCATCGGCGAAGATAACGTTGGCGCCCTTGCCGCCGAGTTCCAGCGTGACCCGCTTCAACGTTTCGGCGGCAGCCTTGGAGATGGCGCGCCCGGCACGGGTTGATCCGGTGAACGAGATCATCTCGACATCGGGGTGTTCGGACAGGCGCGTGCCGACGCCGGCACCGTCACCGTTCACAAGGTTGAACACGCCGGGCGGAACCCCGGCATCATGGACAAACTCGGCGAACAGCAGCGACGACAGGGGCGATTCCTCGGACGGTTTCAGCACACAGGTACAGCCCGCCAGAAGGGCCGGGATGACCTTGAGTGTCACCTGGTTCATCGGCCAGTTCCACGGCGTGATCAGCCCGACAACACCGATGGGTTCCAGTGCGATCCGGTCATTGGGCGCGTGCGGGCCCAGCGGGCGGACCCATTCGATATGGTCGAAGGCGGTCAGGAAGTTGGTCAGGTGCCAGGGCAGACAGGGGGCCTGCTGTTCGCGGGCATGGTCGATGGGTGAGCCCATTTCCAGGCTGATCGCGTGAGCCATTTCCTCGCTCCGCGCTTCGTACTGGGCAAGGATCCGCTCGACATACCGGCGGCGCATGCTGGGGGGGGTGGTGGACCAGGCGGGGAAAGCGGCCTTTGCGGCAGCGACTGCGGCATCGGTGTCGGCCACCGAACCCAGCGAGATGACGGCGCATTCGTCTTCGGTCGAGGGGTCGATGACGATGCAGTCGTGCGGGGTGGCGGGGGCGACCCAGGCGCCGTTGATGTAGAACTGCCGCTTGTCGAGCATGGTATCCTCCCATTCGCGGGGCCGTGCCCGCCGGTTGGGTGCAGGGTCGCACCGCATGCAGGCGGCGGCAACCCCGGGATGCGACGTTCCGGCGGATGGCAGCGTGCGGGATGGAATTTCTGGGGGGGCGGTCCATTGTGGAACGTCTTTGGCGATCCGTCCCTGCTGCGGGGGCGAAATCCTCATTTGTCGTCGGGTGCACGGCGAGGGGTGATATCCGCCGTCAATGGGGTTATCTCTGCTGTTCAGCAGTTCATCCGAAGGGACATCACCATGGGCCTGCGCATCAACGACATCGCCCCCGACTTTACCGCCGAATCTACCGCCGGGACGATCCGGTTCCACGACTGGCTGGACGGGCATTATGCCATCATATTCAGCCACCCCCGCGATTTCACGCCAGTCTGCACGACGGAATTTGGCGCTGTGGCGCAACTGGGGCCGGAATGGGCCAAGCGCAACACCAAGGTCATCGGCGTATCGGTCGATTCGGTCAGCGACCACGACAAGTGGAAGCGCGACATTGAGGCGTTCGGCGGTGCCCCTGCCGATTTCCCGATCATCGACGATACGTCACTGGCGGTGGCCAAGGCGTTCGACATGCTGCCCGCCGACTACTATCTGCCGACCGAGGGGCGTGCGCCGGCCCACACGGCCACCGTCCGCACCGTGTACATCATCGGGCCGGACAAGAAGGTGCGGCTGTCGATGACCTATCCGATGTCCATCGGCCGCAACTTTGCCGAGATTTTGCGGGCGCTGGATGCGGTGAGGATGACCGATGGCGTGCCGCTGGCGACGCCCGCCAACTGGGTGCCGGGGCAGGATGTGATCGTGGCGCTGGCGCTGAACAACGATCAGGCGCGCGAACGCTATGGCGATCTGGACATCCGCCTGCCTTATCTGCGCTTTGCGAAAGCGCCCGCGCAGGTCTAGGTTGCCGGTTACGGCGCGTTGCCGCTAACCGGGGGACATAAGGAATGATGCGTAGAACAGCAGTGATTGCGGCGGGACTGGCCTTGGCCTTTCCCGCAGCGGCGCAACAGGTTGGCGGGGGCTATGTGGTGCAGGGCACCGGGTTCGATGGTGGGGCCTACAGCGGTGAGGCACAGATCACCCTGACCAGCGATGTGACATGCGAAATCGTCTGGAACACCGGCGGGCAGATTTCCGAAGGCATCTGCATGCGCAGCGGCAACACATTTGCCGCCGCCTATGTCCTTGGCGGGCGGGCGGGGATGGTGATCTACACCGTCAACGGTGACGGGTCGATGCAGGGAAGCTGGACCGTTGCGGGGTCGAACGGGGTGGGGACCGAGACGCTTTATCCGAACTGAGAGGCGGGGTGCTGCGGACCCCATACCTGCGGCACCTCGCGTGACAGGGCAGACTGCTCGGCCCGCGACAGGCGGGCGCAAGCGGCGGTGGGGCAGCCGGTGTCGGCCATCGCGCGCTGCCACAGCCGCAAAAGGGACGCCGCACTCCACGGCAGGGCGGCGTCGGCGGCCCAGCGGCGCAGCGGTTCGGGCAGGCGGTCATGGGCCGCCATCGGATCAGTGCGACGCCAACGCGCGCGGGGCGAGGTGAGGTTCTGTGTCACGCCGCCTGCCGCCGCCATTCGGGAAACGGGTCGGGCAGGTTTTTCCACGCCGCCGGCACAAAATCGCGGGCGGGCATCAGGGCCGCGTCCAGCGCGTGGCGCAGCGCGGCCTCGTCCATCCCCGATCCGATGAACACCAGTTCCTGCCGCCGGTCACCCCAGGGTTCCAGCCATTTCGACGCCACCTCTGCCAGCGCATCGGGGTGGGTGGGCCAGCGTTCGCGCGGTACCGACGCCCACCAGCCGCCCATCGGCGTGACCGACGACACCGCCCCGGCCAGCGAAAACTCGGCCACCCAGTTGGGCCTGCTGGCCATCCAGAAATGCCCCTTGGCCCGGATCACACCGGGCAGATCGCCGTTCAGCACTGCATGGATGCGGCCCGGGTGGAACGGCGTGCGGGCGCGGTAGACAAAACTGGTGATGCCGTATTCCTCGGTCTCAGGCGTGTGATGGGCGAAACCGTACAACTCCTTGGCCCAGAGCGGGTGTTCCTGCGCGCGGTCGAAATCGAACCGGCCGGTGTCAAAGATCGCGTCTGGGTCCACCACCGAATGATCGGTCTGGATCAGGGTGGCGTCGGGGTTCAACGCGCGGATGATCTTGCACGCGGCATCGGTGCGCTCTGGCCCCGCGTCGCGGCATTTGTTCAGGATCACCACGTTGGCAAACTCGATCTGTTCGGTCAGCAGGTTCGCCAGCGACCGGGTGTCACCCTCGCCCAGTGATGTGCCCCGGTCGGACAGGAAATCATGGCTGGAGAAATCTCGCAGCAGATTGACCGCATCGACCACCGTCACCATCGTGTCCAGCCGCGCCACGTCGGACAGGCTCGTCCCGTCCTCGTCGCGGAAATCAAAGGTGGCGGCGATCGGCAGCGGCTCGGAAATGCCGGTGGATTCGATCAACAGATAGTCAAACCGACCTTCGTCGGCCAGCCTGCGCACCTCGGTCAAAAGGTCGTCGCGCAGGGTGCAGCAGATGCAGCCGTTGGTCATTTCGACCAGCTTTTCCTCGGACCGCGACAACTCGGCACCTTCGCGGATCAGGTCGGCATCAATGTTCACCTCGGACATGTCGTTGACGATCACCGCCACGCGGCGGCCGTCGCGGTTGTTCAGCACGTGGTTCAGAAGCGTGGTCTTGCCCGCGCCCAGAAAGCCGGACAGGACCGTAACGGGAAGGCGGGGATCGGACACGGACGCTCTCCAAATAAGTTATACTATAACATATCTGAATGTCGGGAGTGTCAACCCTGCGCGGCTCGCCGCCTTGTGACGCGGGCGGGGGGTGCGAACGGGGACGGGTTGGCCTATATTGCCACGCATGAACCGCCGTACCGCGATCTTTGCCCCGCTATTGTTGATGCTTCTTGGCACGCCCGCGCTTGCCGAAAAGATACCGCTCAACAGTCTGTCACGCTATCTGAATGCCCTGACCACCGCCGAGGCGGAATTCACCCAGGTGAACGCCGATGGCACCATTGCCACGGGCCGCCTGATCATCCGCCGACCGGGACGGGTGCGGTTCGAATATGCGCCGCCCGATGGCACGCTGGTGCTGGCGTCGAACGGGCAGGTGGCGGTGTTCGATGCCAAGTCGAACCAGCCGCCCGAACAGTACCCGCTGAAGCGAACACCCCTGAACCTCATCCTTGCCGACAAGGTCGATCTGGGGCGGGCCAAGATGGTGGTCGGGCATTCACAGGACGGCAACACCACCAAGATACGCGCGCAGGACCCCGAGCATCCCGAATACGGGTCGATCGACCTGATCTTTACCGATGGCCCGGTGGCGCTGCGCCAATGGGTCATCAATGATGACGCGGGCAACGCCACGACAGTGATCCTGGGCGAGATGAAAACGGGGGGCAATTTCCCCGGTTCGATGTTCAACATCGCCAGTGAGGCCCAGAGCCGCGACCGGTAGCTACCGCCCGCAACCCGCCAGTTGGGTGCGATAGCGGTCCGCCCGGGATGCGACCCTGTCTGCCACCTCGACCAGCCAGGCCTTGCTGTTGTAGGTGCCCCGCGCATACCCCGTCCGCCCTTCGTGATAGGCAAGGTACTGGTTGCGCGCGTCTGCCTTGGAGATGCCCAGACCCTTTTCGGTCTGGTCCATGTACCAGCCCATGAAATCGGTCGCATCGCCGATCCGGTCACGCTTGGCACCGCGACCGCCTTCGTCCTCCTGGTATTCCTCCCACGTTCCGTCAAGTGCCTGACTGTAGCCATAGGCACTTGACTGACGACCGACCGGGATGATGCCCAGCACAAACTGGTGCGGGGTGCGCGCGTTGCCGATGAACTTGGATTCCTGGTGGATCGTGGCCATCTGGACATGCACCGGCACGCCCCATTTCCGCTGGGTCGCGCGCATCGCCTTGTAGTACTGCGGCCGCTCGGCCACGATGGCGCAGGCGTTGTCAAGATCGCGCGGGGCCGAGAAATCGCCGCCCCCGCCGCAGGAAGCCAGCAATGTACACACCACCGCCGCGCGGAGAAATCTGCTCATCTGCCCCTCGCACTTTCTTCTTTTGCGGGGAACATAGGGCAAAACGGGCGGTTGGGAAATGCCGCCCGGGCTTTGTCAGATCAGAAAAGCGAGAGTAAGCGGCAGTGTTGCCACCGAAACCAGCGTCGACACGATCACAAGACCCGCCACTGCCTCGGCATCGCCGCCATATTTGGCGGCCAGCATGTACTGGGTGACCGCCACCGGTGTCGACACCTGCAGGATCAGCACCGCCGACGCGACGGGATCAAGCCCAAGGCCCCGGGCCACCGCAGCGCCCACCCCAAGACAGACAGCGCTGCGCAACAGCGTCAGCCACACCGCCCGCCCGATGCCCGACGGCGACAGCCGTGCCACCGCCACCCCCAGCGTAATCAGCATCAGGGGAATGGCCATCTGCCCGATCAGGTCCAGCGTGTTCGTCACCCACAGGGGCGTCGTCCACCCCTGCCACAGGAACAGCGCCCCCAAAAGCGTGCCGCCAACCACGGGTTCCTTGAGGACGGTCAGCGGTGACGCCGCCTCGGCCACCAGCCAGACGCCGAAGGTGAAACTCCACACCGCCATGACCGCAAAGATCGCGATAGCCAGCCCCAGCCCGTTTTCGCCAAAGGCGAACAGCGCCAGCGGCAGGCCAAGGTTGCCGGTGTTGCCAAAGATCAGCGGCCCAAGCCAGGTGCGCCGGTCCAGCCCTAAGACCACCACGATCCCCCAGAACACCAGCGTCAGTGTGCCGTAGGCCACGACCGACGCCATCGCCACGGCGGTCAGGGCGGCAGGGTCGAGGGGGCTGTTCATCAAGGACGAAAAGATCAGGCAGGGCACCGCCAGCGTCATCGCCATGCGTGTGACAAACTCCAGCCGGTATTCGTACCCCATCCGCACCCAGCAGAACCCGATCAGCGCCAGCACCGCCACCGGTGCCACGATCTCGGCCACTGTGAGAACAAGGTTCACAGACTGTTTCCCCTCTGGTCAGGCTGACTGGTGGACAAGGGTTGGCCTTCGGGATTAATTACCGGAATCGGGGGACGCAATGCGATGCTGAAGACGCGCGCCAAATATCATCTGGGCCAGATCCTGCGCCACCGCAAACATCCGTTTCGCGGTGTGGTGTTTGATGTGGACGCGATGTTTTCCAATACCGATGAGTGGTACGAGAACATCCCCGAGGAAAGCCGCCCGCGCAAGGACCAGCCGTTTTATCACCTGTTGGCCGAGAACGACCAATCCTATTATGTAGCATATGTGTCCGAACAGAACCTGGTGCCTGACGAGACGGGCACGCCGGTGGACCATCCCGACCTGCCCGACCTTTTCGGCGATTTCGAGGACGGACGCTATCCGTTGCAGTTCCAGTTGAACTGACGCCGCCTGCGGGGGTGAACCCCGCGACCCGTCAATACCCAAGGGCGCAGCCATCCTTGCGCGGGTCCGATCCGCCCTCCAGCGTGCCGGCGTCGTGCATAAAGATTGCCTGCGCGCCGCCAAGGGGCGTATCGGCCTCGGCCACGGCATGCCCACGCGCAGCAAGGTCGGCACCGACGGACGCGGCATAGCCACGCTCGATCTTGAAGCCGTCGGCATCGGAAAAACAGCGCGGCGCGTCGATGGCATCCTGCGGTGACATCCCGAAATCGGCAATGTTCGACAGCACCCGCGCGTGGCCGCAGGGTTGATAGGCCCCACCCATCACGCCGTAGGGCATGGTCACGCGGCCACCCTGCCGGACCATCGCGGGAATGATCGTGTGCATCGGGCGCTTGGCCCCCGCCGCCTCATTCGGATGGCCGGGTGACAGGGTGAACCCGGCCCCCCGGTTCTGGAAATTGATGCCGAACCGGTCCGAAGCAAAGCCCGATCCGAACGACCAGTAGACCGAATAGATCAGCGAAACCGCCATCCGGTCGCGGTCGACCACGGTGATATAGATGGTGTCCTTGTGGACCGCCTCGGTCAGGGGGCCAGCGGCGGCCATTGCCCGCGCGGGGTCGATCAGGGCAGCCAGCCGCGATGCCGTATCCAATGACAGCATATGGTCCAGGCGCGTCATATGGTCGGGGTCGGCGATGAAACGGTTGCGGGCGTCATAGGCCAGCTTGGTCGCCTCGGCCTCCAGATGGGCGCGGTCGGCACCCCATGGGTCCATCGACGCAATGTCGAAATGCGACAGGATGTTCAGCATCAGGATCGCCGTCGCCCCCTGCCCGTTCGGCGGATGCTCCAACAACTCACGCCCCTGATAGGTGCCGGCCACCGGGTCGCCGTAAGTACAGGCGGTATTGGCGAAATCCTGCAGCGTGTGCTGGCCGCCAAGGGCGTTCAGCGAGGCCACCATGTCTGCCGCCACTTCGCCCTCATAGAACCCCGCGCGGCCCTTGGCGGCGATCTGGCGCAGCGCCTGCGCCTGTTCCGGTGCGCGGAAGATCTGGCCTTCACGCGGGGCGGCCCCGTTCAGCAAAAGCGTCCGCCGCGCCGCCCCTTTCAGCGTGTCCGCCGCCGCGGCCCAGTCGCTGGCAACACGGGCGGCGACGGGAATGCCCTCTTCCGCATAGCGGATCGCGGGGGCCAGACTGTCGGCCAGCCCCAGTTTCCCCCAGTCCGCCGACAGTCGGCAAAACGCATCGACGGCACCGGGAATAGTGACGGCTTCGACCCCCTGGATTGGCATCGCGGTCAGCCCGCGCGCCCGCAGGGCATCTGCATTCAGTGCCGCGGGTGCCCGGCCCGACCCGTTCAACGCGATCACATCCTCTGTGCCCGGCGGTTTCAGCAGCACAAAGCAATCGCCGCCAAGGCCGGTCATCTGCGGCTCGCACAACCCCAGCAGCACCGCCCCCGCGATGGCCGCATCGACGGCATTGCCACCTGCCCTCAGGATATCAACCGCCGCCCCCGCCGCCAGCGGATGCGACGTGGCGCACATGCCGTTCACGGCATGAACGGCGGACCGACCCGGTTTGTGGAAATCGCGCATACGTATTGCCCCCCTGACATCTCGCCCGACCCTAGGGTCACCGGGCAGGAATGCAAAGGGTGGGCGATCTCAGCCAAGCGTGGGACAGGAACGCCGGGCCCTGCCATTCGCGCATCTCGTCGGACGTGGCGGCCATATCGCGCCCCTTTTCAAGTGGCGCCTTCGGGCGCGGTATCGGTCACAAGGCGAAAACCCAGATGTGCCGGTGGCTGGCCCGAAGCGCAGCCCCCGTTCGCCGGATCGCGCACCAGATAGGGCATCACCGACGCGTGCAGGCCCCCCATGATGAAGGCGGGGCACATTGCCGGGTCGGTGCGGGAAGGATCGCCGTCATAGCAATCCTGCGTCCATTCCCAGACATTGCCGTCCAGGTCTTGCAGGCCCGAGGTGGTGGTCGCAAACGCACCCGTGGGATGCAGCGCGCGGTCGACGCCCGGCGTCTCGACCAGATAGGCCGAGGCCCAACGCAATTCCGGCGCGGTAAAGATCGGATCGGGGGTTGCGGGCAGAACCTCGGCCGCCACCGCATACCATTCGGCCTTGGTCGGCAGGCGGTATTGCGGGCCAAAGCCTGCATTGATCCACGCCAGATATTCCTGCGCATCGACATAGCTGATCCCGGTCGCAGGGTAATCCTGCCCATCGCCGGGATCGCGCAGGGCCAGCGCGCAACCGCCTGCGTCATGGCAACTGGCCCATTCCCGGACCGTGACTTCGGTGCGCTGCACATAGAGCCGTCCACCCGACGGCAGGCTGACGCCCACCAGATCGACCGGCACGGCAAGAAGGCCATCGCGCAGCAGCATGGTGGCCCCAACAAGGGCAACTGCCCCCGCCAGGGCAAGGGACGGAACGATCCGAACCGATCCTCCCTTTGCGGCGGCAAGCGCTGTCATGGCCCTGCCCCTCAGGTCTCAAACGTACGGGGCGCGACGACCTGTTCCATCAGGGCGTTGTTCCAGTCGCCCTCGACCACGAAATGCGCGGTGGCGCCCAGCAGCACGGCCTCGATCAGGTTGTGGTTGACGTAGGCATAGACGCCCGGCTGTTCGAACGTGTACATCGCCGCACCAGAAGAGCCGCCCCGGATCAGCCAGGTTTCGTTGTTGGTCGCCGGTGCGTCGTTGAACGACCCCGCCTCCCAGACAAAGTTGCCGTGCCCGCCGATCAGGTGGGGCCGCGTGTCGCGATTGGCCTGATTGTGGATCATCAGCACCGTCTTGCCGACCGCACTGCGCAGCGCCTTGTCGCCGGTCAGCGCACCCACCGCACCGTTGAACACCGAATGCGTGGGGATCAGGCCGCGCATGACATCAAGGCTGTCAGCATAATCATCGCCCGCCGCAGCATATGTCTTGTAGCTGCCATCCTCGTTCTTCGGCAGGTAATAATCCTGCTCGCCGATATAGGCGATCTCGTCATAGCGCAGCGGGTTGCCCTTGCCATCCTTCAGCCCGTCACGCGGCAGCACCATCATCGTGCCGTTCATGCCGTGGCAGACGTGATAGGGGATCATCTCGCCCCCCGGCGCGCAGTGATAGGTGAACACGCCCGGCTTGGTCGCTTTCCAGCGCAGCACTGCCTCTTCGCCCGGAAAGATATGGGTCAGCGCGCCGCCGCCCAGCGCCCCGGTCGAAGCGTGAAAGTCGATGTTGTGTTCGAACACGCTGGTCGCGGGGTTGCGCAGGGTCAGTTCGACATAGTCGCCCTCATGCGCGATGATAAGCGGACCGGGGACCGACCCGTTGTAGGTCAGCGCCCAGATCTCGGCGCCGGTATCCTCGTCGATCTTCATCAGACGTTCCTGCGTCTCCATGGTGACCTCGATGATCTTCGGGCCGCCGGTCGCGACCTGTTCGTGCGCCGGCGCAAAGGGCGGTGCCACAAGGTCCAGCTTGACGCGGGTATAGCCGGTCAGATCGGCGGGCGGGGCCTTGGCAATCGCTTCGGCCTGTGCCCGGATCAGGCCTTCGGGCACGCGGGTGGGCATCAGCATCGGACCACGCGGGGCGCGGGCCTGTGCGGCACCACCGCCAAATGCAGCGGCACCCACCGCCAGCAGCGAACCGCCAAGAACGCCGCGGCGGCTGGTTGTCAGGCCGGGCACGGGGGAAACTGGTTTCGTCATCATCAATTCTCCTGTTGCGGGAATGCGTTCAAAGACCGGCGAGCGCGGCCTCAAGCCGCTCTTTCGCCTTTTTCGGAAGACGGCCTTCCAGAAAGCCCTCGGGGGGCGCGGTGGCATCGCCCACGGCGACCACCAGAACCATGCCCATGGCAAAATGCGGCTTGCAGTGCACGCCGTAGAAACCCGGCACATCGAAGGTGACGGTCAGTTCCTCGTTCATCTTGCCGGCAAAGGCGGTGGCCCCTTCGGGCAGCATGCCGTCAATGGTTTCGGCGTTGTGGCCCTTGTTGGTGGCGATGAAGTGGATGCTGTCACCCGGTGCCAGGCGGACGGCGGCGGGCTCGAACACCATCGTTCCGGCCTCGCCCTTGTTCAGCATCCTGACCTCGACGGTTTCCGCCCACGCAGACCCGGCAAGGGCGACGCAGATCACGGCTGCGGTTGTCATCATCCGAAGCATCCGGTTTTTCCTGTACATCGTTTTCACTGGCCGTTTTCTAGGCCACGCACCCCGATCCGACTTTGCGCCGGCGCAAACTCTGCGTAGGTTGCAACGGCATGGAACAGCAGGCGCGAAAGGTCGGGCAGGGTGACGCAGCGGCTGGACGAATGCCTGATCATGGCCTTGCCACCCTTCGCGGGCCTTGCCCGCGATCAGGTGCGCGCAATCCTTGATGAGGCGACATCCCACCGCCATGCGGCCGGCACGACCGTTTTCGCCGAAGCCACCAGCGCCTTGCGCTTCTTCCTGCTGCTTGACGGGCACGTCCGGGCGCAACGCATCACGCCCAACGGCGAGCAGGTGATCCTGCACGAAATCCCACCGGGCGAGTTGTTCGGCATCGCCCCTGCGCTGGGACTGTTGATCTATCCCGCCACAGCGATTGCAGTGTCGGAAAGCATCGTTCTTGCCTGGCCGGTCCGCCTCTGGGCGGTGTTCATGGCGCAGCATGACGGCTTTGCGCGCCAGACCTTCCGCACGCTTGGCCAGCGGATGCAGGACAACAACGACCGCATCATCGAAATGGCGACGCAGGCGGTGGAACAGCGGATTTCCAACGCCCTTCTGCGGCTGGTCAACCAGTCGGGCCGCAAGACCGCCGTCGGCATCGAGATCAACTTTCCGATCACCCGGCAAGACCTGGCCGAAATGAGCGGTACCACCCTGCACACCGTCAGCCGCCTGCTCAGCGCCTGGGAAAAGGCGGGCATCGTGCAAAGCGAGCGCAAGAAGATCACAGTGGTGCAGCCGCATCAGTTGGTGCTGTTGGCCCAGCCGCAGCCCTGACCGCCACGCAAAGTTCGGCCAGCAAGGTTCCGGGGTCGATCCGGTATTCGATGCAGGCATCGGAAAGGGAGTGAAACGGGCCGATCAGGCAACCCACGCACAGCATGCCCCGCGCCCTGAACACCGCAACCGTTTCCGGCCAGCGGCGCATCAGGTCAGCCAGCGGCAGACCGGGATCATCCAGATGTATCGCGCGCATCGGTCCTTGCCCCGTTTCCCGGCAGGGTCACAGGGAACATCTCGGGATACGTTGTTACAACACAAACTCTGTGCAGCGCGCTGACGATAGCCGCGTGCAAGCACGCCATCCAATGAAAGGAGGCCGTGACGATCAAGCAGCGACGGGTTCCCTGATGGCCACCAATGCACCACCCTCAGACCCACACGCAATTCCAATGATGTTTGGCGGACCCGGAGCGATTCGAACGCCCGACCCTCAGATTCGTAGTCTGATGCTCTATCCAGCTGAGCTACGGGTCCGTCGGGGGCCATCTAGCCCTGCCACTGCCCAAGCGCAAGCGGAAATCACCTAGGCAGCGGCCACCGGCAGCACCGGCGGCAAGGTTTCAAGTCCGTCGCCGCGCGGCAGGCGGATCATGAATTCGGTACCCTCGGGCCCCGAGGCGATCAGGTCCAGCCGCCCGCCATGCCCGCGCACCAGTTCCGCCGCGATGGCCAGCCCCAGACCCGACCCGCCCTTGCGCGCGCCACCCTGAAACGCGGTGAACAGGTGTTCGCGGGCGCGGGGCGGCAGGCCGGGGCCGGTGTCGCCGACCGTGATCCACCAGTCGGCCTCATCCTCGCCGCCGGCGATCTCGATCGTGCCGCCGCCGCCCTGCGCCTCCAGCGCCTGACGGGCGTTGCGCACGAGGTTGGACAGCACGCGGTACAACTGCTCGGCATCGGCGCGGATCATCAGGCCGGGGGGCACGTCGATCAGGCCGACAATGCCTTCGCCCGCCTGCGACAGACCCTCGGCCTCGACCACATCCTCGGCGACCAGACGCAGGGGAAAGCGGGTGAGGCGGGGCGGCGGCTCTTCGGCGCGACCGAAGGCAAGGGTCGATTCGCACAAGGACACCGCCCGCGCGATGGACCCCACCAGTTTCGGTGCGGCCCGCGCCACCATCGGATCGGCCGACCCTTCGATCCGGTCGGCGAACAATTGCGCCGACGTCAGGATGTTGCGCAGGTCGTGGCTGATCTTGGCCACGGCGCTGCCCAGTTGCGCCAGCCTTTCACGCTGTTTCAGGGCACCGGTCATCTGCGTCTGCAACGATTGCAGCGCCTCTTCGGCACTGCGCAATTCGACCACGCGCGAGGTGGGGGCGATCACCCGACGCGCATCCTCGGGGGCGGCGGCATAGGCGGTCATGCTGCGCACCACGCGGGCGATGGGCACCACCAGAAGGCGGCGCACGGCCAGGAACAACAGAACCGCCGTCACCCCCGAGATCAGCGCCGAAAGCGCCAGGATGCGCAGCCCATAGTCCACCAGCGCCGCCTGCAGGGGCCGCGTCGGCATGGTCACCTCGATCAGGATGCCTGCGGCCTGCACCGGATTGCCCATGACCCGGATCACCCGGTTCTCGGTATCGAACACCTGCATGATGGCATCGCGGATCAATACGAACGGCGTGGCATCGCGCAAATCATAGGTCGCGGCAATCTCGGACGGGATCGGCGAGGACAGCACCAGTTGCCGGATCTCGTCGCGCCGCAGCACCACGTTCAGCACCTGCGCGTTTGCCAGCAACTCGGCCTCAAGCTCCGGCTCGATCATGCCCTCGGCAGCCAACAGCGCCAACGACGCGATCTGTGCCTTTTCCAGCCGCAGTTGCAGATAATCCGCCCGGAACCGCGCGATGGACGGCACGAAGATCAGGACTTCGGCCAGCATCACGAACACCACGGTCAATGCCAGAAACCGCCCCGACAGGCTGTTCAGAAACCCGAAGGTCCGCCTCTCGCCTGCCACCCCCGTCCCTTTCGCCTTGACACAAGTATCCTCGGGGGGGGCCGGGGGGGCTGACAGCCCCCCCGGTGCCCGCGGGAAACGCTAGGGCAACCAGCGCTGAACCGCACCGACCACCCGCTTCACCCAAGGGTTAGCAAAGAGTTTCGGGGAAAAATAGGCTCCTGCCGCACGTTTGCCGGTTTCCGCCAGTGTGGGATAGGGCAGAACCGCACCGGCAACAGCGCCCATCTTCAGCCGGGCCGAGATTGCCAGCGACCATGGGGCGATCAACTCACCCGCCTGCGGCCCGGCGATGCCTGCGCCCACCGGGCGGCCGCCTACAACCATGATCTTGACGAGGCCCGCTGTCTTGCCTTCGGTCACTGCGCGGTCGTTGTCGTGAAAGGGCCATCGCACGACTGTAAGCGCATCGCCGTGGGCGGCGCGGGCCTCGGCCTCGGTCAGGCCGACCTGGGCGATTTCGGGATCGGTGAATGTGGTGCGGGGGATGTGGTCGGTGCGGGCCTTTGTGGGCAGGCCGAACAGTGCCTGCCGGATCACGATGCCTGCGTGGTAGCCCGCAAGGTGGGTGAACTGCAGCCCGCCCGCCGCATCGCCAACCGCAAACACGCGTTTGTTCGAGACAGAGCGCAGGTTCGCGCCCACGGTGATGCCCTTCGGCGTATGGTCGATGCCTGCGGCGTCCAAGCCCAGCCCTTCGACCGCGACCTTGCGACCGACGGCGATCAAAAGGTGCGAGCCTTGCACAACACGGCCATCGCCCATCGTTACCGCAACCGCACCCGCGCTGCCTGACACCGCATCAACGGTGAAACCTTCGACAATCTCGACCCCGTCGGCCCGCAGCGCGGCCAGCGCCACGGCGGCAAGCTCGGGGTCTTCGCGGCCCAGCGCCCGCGCGCCCTCGATCACCGTCACCTTGCAGCCCAGACGGCGGTGCGCCTGTGCCATTTCCATGCCGATCGGGCCGCCGCCGATCACGATCAGATGGCTTGGTGCCTCACGCAGGGCAAAGACGGTCTCGTTGGTCAGGTACGGCGTCGTCTCGACCCCCGGGATCGGCGGCACAAAGGGGCGTGACCCGGTGGCGATCACAAAGCGGCGTGCGCTGATGGTGATGCCCCCGGCCTCGACCGTCGTGGCCGAGGTGAAGCGGCCGCGCGCCCGGATGACCTTGACGCCCAACCCTTCAAACCGTTTCTGGCTGTCGAGGGGGGCGATGGTCGCGATGACGCGGGCCACATGATCCTTGACGGCGGCAAAGTTGACCTCGGGCACCACGGGTGTGATGCCAAAGGGTGCCCCCGTGGTCATCGCGTGGGCGTGCTTGGCGGCGGCGATCAGGGCCTTGGACGGGATGCAGCCTGCGTTCAGGCAATCGCCGCCCATCTCGCCCTCTTCGATCAGCACGACGCGGGCACCCATCTGGACGGCGCCGGCGGCAATCGACAGCCCGCCAGACCCCGCCCCGATGATGCAGAGATCGGTGTTCAGGTTTTCCATCGGTTCAGCCCTTTCGGAACGCTTTGAGCAGGATCGGCAGCGCCGAAAGTGCCGCAAGCCCCAGAATCGGCCCCAGCACATGCGGCGCAAAGATCACCGACAGGTCGGGCGTCTGGCCATTGGCGAACACGTCGCCCAGACCCGAGCCGACCGAGGTGAACACCAAGGCACCGGGCATGATGCCAAAGAACGTGGTGACGGCAAAGCGATCAGTGCGCACGCCGGCAAAGGCGGGAATGAGGTTCGCCACAAAGAACGGCACCACCGGCACCAGCCGCATCATCATCAGGACCGACCATTCGTTGTCACGCAGGCCCGCCATCAGCCGCGCCACAGCCCCACCGCCCGCCTGCAACCGCGCGGCCACAGCCGCCCCGAACCCCGCCCGCGCCGCCACAAAGATGGCAACCGCGCCGATCGTTGCCGCCACCACGTTGAACACCACTCCGGGGAACAGCCCGAACAGGAACCCCCCGGTCAGCGTGGCCACCGTGGCCCCGGGCAGCGAAAAGGCGACAATCAGCGCGTAGGCCGCCATGAACGCGACCGATGACCAGAAATAATGCGAATCGCGATAGGCCAGAAGCGCCTCGTGGTTTTCGCCAAGGGCGGCGAACGACAGCTTGTCGCGCAACAGGAACGCGCCCGCCAGCGCCACCACAAGGATCACGAGGATCGGCAGCTTGCGCATCAGACCGCCGGGCCGTGTGGCGGGGGGCGGGTCAGCCTTGGGCATCGTCATTGCGGGCATCGACCTTTCCATCGCGTTCACCCCGATCATACGCGGTTTGCACGGCGGCGTTACCTGCCGTCACGCGGGGTTGATCGAGGTGAAGGGCGCTGCAACAATCCTGCCACGCCGGGTGATGCTGGATTGCCGCCACGGGGGTGGTTTTCGTGCGTTGACTTGGCCCCCGTGCACCCGTAAAGCACAGCCTTCAAATTGCGCAACGTGCCGGGTCTGGTGCGCGTTGCCCGCCGAATGGAGAAGCTGCGATGAAGCGCACATTTCAACCCTCGAACCTGGTGCGCAAGCGTCGTCACGGTTTCCGCGCGCGTATGGCGACCAAGGGTGGCCGTCTGGTGCTGGCCGCCCGCCGCGCCAAGGGCCGCAAGGTACTGTCCGCCTGATTGCCATTGCTGTCCGTCCCTGCGGGGACCGGAGGGTTGCACAACATGACACCGCCGGAGGCAGGGCCCACACCCGCAACGCCCCTGGCGGTTTTGTCTTGTCCGCTGCAGTTGCGCAAACGCGCCGATTTCCTGCGTGCGGCGTCGGCACGGCGGCAGGGCGTGCCGGGGTTTCTGTTGCAGGCGCGCGCGCGGGATGACGGCAACCCGGCGGTGCGGCAGGGGTTCACCTGTTCCAAAAAGATCGGCAATGCCGTGATGCGCAACCGCGCCAAGCGGCGCCTGCGCGAGGTGGCAAGGATGGTGCTGCCGGGGCTGGCACGGGCCGGGTGGGATTATGTGCTGGTGGGGCGGCCTGATGCGACGGTGACGCGCGAGTTTGCGCTGCTGCTGGCCGATCTGGAAACCGCGCTGCGCAGCGTTCACCGATGACGCCCTTGGCCCATGTCGTGGCGCTGCCGGTGCGGGCGTACCGGCTGCTGTTGTCACCCTGGGTTGGCCATGGCTGCCGGTTCCAGCCGACCTGTTCCGCCTATGCGCTGGAGGCGCTGGAGGTGCACGGCGGGTTGCGTGGCGGCTGGCTGACGGCGGGGCGCCTTTGCCGGTGCCATCCGTGGGGCGGGTCGGGGTATGATCCGGTGCCACCGCGCAAGGAATGACCGCCGGAGGGGGGGGGGGGGGCCCCCCCCCCCCCGGGCCGCGGCCGCCAAGGGAACGGGGGGGGGGGGTGAGGGGGGGGGGGGGGGGGCGGCCGGGGGGGGGGGGGGCGGCCGGGGGGTCGGGGTGGG
>JBBQXK010000068.1:0-18037 GCA_038209775.1 Rhodobacterales bacterium
CATCCCGGACCAACTTTGGTGCAGCCCGTGACTGGGTTCCACGTCGCGTCTGTCCACTCGATCTCCGACTTCTGCGCCAAGTGCTCGCCTCATGCTTTTTCGGCATCGTAGCACGATCCGGGTACAGCACAAAGCGCGAACGGATATAGCGTTGTCATTTGGAAGCCGGAGTGGATTCACGGCCATCGCAGCTCTACTGTTCGATCTCGGTTCCGTCCGGCATCCGGATGAACTTGTGAAACTATCGAGACGCACTGCTCCAATTAATGCTTCCACACCAATGCTTTAACGCTGATAACCGGAATGGCTGCGGTTAACAGGTCCGGAGAATATAGGCCCGGAGAGAACGCGTGCGCGCCTTTCGGGGCGTGGGCCGGTTAACAGCTCGGCCCGCATAACCCCCGAAAACAACGGAAAAATCCGGCCACAGCAGGATCGGGAGAACGCTTTCGCTGGGGCAAGTGGCGGAGGCGGTGGGATTCGAACCCACGGAGCGGTCTCCCGCTCGCTCAGTTAGCAACCGAGTGCTTTCGGCCTCTCAGCCACGCCTCCGACCAGCATCGTTTAGCGGTGAGGTTGCGCAGGATCAAGGGGGAACCTGCCCGCCGCGCGCCCTTTACAGGAACACCGCCGCCACACAGATCAGCGCCGACAGCACCGCCCCCGCCCGGTCATTCAGCCCGAAGGCCAGCGCCAGGCACAGCGCCGCCGACGCCACGTTCAGCATTTGCGCACCCGTCAGGGCGCCCAGCATTTCCACAAGCCACATCGTCGTATCCTTTCGACGTTGCGGCGGGCCCGCCTTGGGTTAAGGTCGTGTCATGACAAGGCAAATATGGGCCATGGGGTGGCTCCCGTCAGGAACACCCGCAGGACACCCACAGGATATCCGGCAGATCAAAGGTTACAGAAAGTGACACCCAAAGGTCTGCAAGAGTTCGGCTACCACGTCCGCAACGCACGCATTCGCAAAGGCTGGACGCTGGTGGTGGCCCTCGCCTACGAATTTGCGGGCGGCAGGTTTCTTGACCTGCAGACCGCCTATACCGGCCTGCGCAACGCGCTGCAGGCGGCGGCCGACATGCGGGCCGAACTGGACCGGCTGCACAACATGGATGACGCGCTGACCGCCATCCTGCGCCGGGTGGCCGACCTGAACGACCAGAACCTGCGGGAAGAGGCGGGTCAGGTACTCGATGCCGCGATCAAGGCGAAAGAGGACGAGCTTGACACCCTGCACGACGCCGCCCTGCAACAGGACCGCCTGCTGAACCGCCCTGCCGCCGCCGCCGCCCGCCTGATCGCCCGCCTCCGCGCCGCCGCCCCGCCCGGTGGTCTGTTCAATGCCACCCAACGGCTGGTAATCGAAACGCTCGAACGCGGAGAGGGGCAGGGCGACCCCTTCGACCTCACCCTCGCGCTGGAACTCGCCAAGGCCAACCACGACCGCGCGAAAAGGCCGCAGGTTTTGGCAGCCTTGACCGACCTCGGCAGTTGCCACCGCTCCCTTGGCGAACGTCAGTCGGGCGGCGGCCACCTGACCCGCGCCCGCAACGCCCATTCCGAAGCCCTGCGCATGACTTCGCGCCAGCGCGACCCGCAGAACTGGGCCACCGCGCAGGATGGCTTTGGCAGCGCCCTGAGCACCCTCGGCGACCGCATCGCCGACCCAGCGTTGCTGGAACAGTCCATCGCAGCCCACCGCGCCGCACTGACCGTCCACACTCCCCAGGCCACGCCGATGGACTGGGCCATGTCGCAAAACAATCTCGGCATCGCCCTTCGAACCCTCGGCGAACGCACCACCGACCCCGCGCTGCTGGAACAGGCCATCGCGGCGCACCGCGCCGCCCTCTCCGTCCACACGCCCGAGGCCACGCCGATGCTCTGGGCCATGTCGCAGAATAACCTCGGCCTTGCCCTGCAAGCCCTCGGCGAACAAACCGCCGACCCCGCGCTGTTGGAACAGGCCGTCGCGGCCCACCGCGCCGCCCTCACCGTCCATACGCGCGGGGCCACGCCGATGGACTGGGCCATGTCGCAGAACAACCTCGGCCTTGCCCTGTGCTGGCTCGGGGCCGTCACGCACGATCCGGCGATGCTGGAAGGTGCCGCATCGGCCTATGCCGACTGCCTGACCAAACGCACCCGCGACGCCGCCCCCTTCCTCTGGGCCAAGACCCAATGGAACCTCTCCTACCTTGCGCTGGCCCGCCATGCCCTGACGCCCGACCCGGCCCACCTTGCCACCGCCCACCACCACCTCGCCCTTGCGCGCGAGGTATTCGCGGACGAAGCCAACAACCACCAGCTTGCCGAATGTGACCGCCTGCAGGCCCTGATCGACGCCGGTTGATCCGGCGCGGGTACAGGCGAACACCACCCCGCCCCCGATTCGCCAAGGCGTGGTTAACGCCCCCGCCACCCCCGCCGCATGCAGACGTCCTGTGCATCACCTGTGCATGCACTGTGCATTGTCTAAATCACCCCAAAGCCCCGGATTAATCCAGCGCCCGCAATACCTTGGCCGCCCCCGTCACCCCGAGAACAGAAAGTGCAGCACATCCCCGTCCTTGACCTCATAGGTCTTGCCCTCGACGCGGAACTTGCCCGCTTCCTTGGCCCCCGCCTCGCCGTTCCCGGCGATGTAGTCGGCATAGGCCACCGTCTCGGCCCGGATGAAACCCTTCTCGAAATCGCCGTGGATCACCCCCGCCGCCTGCGGGGCCATGGTCCCGGCGGCAATCGTCCAGGCCCGCGCCTCTTTCGGGCCGACAGTGAAATACGTGGCCAATCCCAACAGTTTGTACCCCGCCGTTATCAGCCGGTCCAACCCCGCCTCATGCAGCCCCATTTCCTCAAGGAACATCGCGGCCTCATCCGGGGGCAACTGGCTGATCTCTTCCTCGATCCGGGCCGAGATCACCACCGACGCCGCCCCCTGTGCCGCCGCCATCACCGCCACGCGGGCCGATTGGCTGTTGCCCGATGCCGCACAGGCCTCCTCGACATTGCAGACGTAAAGCACTGGTTTCGCAGTCAAAAGCTGCAACAACCGCCAGGCCCGCCGGTCATCCTCGACCACTTTCACCGTCCGCGCCGGCCGCCCCGCCTCCAGCGCCACCTGCGCCATGGCCAACAGCCGGTCCTGATCCTGCATCTCCTTGTCGCCCCCCTTCAGCTTGCGCGCCAGGTTGGCACGCCGCCGCTCGACCGAGTCCAGATCGGCCAGCATCAGCTCGGTCTCGATGGTTTCGGCATCCGCCACCGGGTCGATCCGGCCCTCGACATGGGTGATGTCGCCATCCTCGAAACAGCGCAAAACATGGGCCACGGCATCGCATTCGCGGATGTTGGCAAGGAACTGGTTGCCCAGACCTTCGCCCTTGGACGCCCCCCTGACCAGCCCCGCGATATCGACAAAGGTCATGCGCGTGGGGATGATCTGCTTGGACTGTGCAATCGCCGCCAGCTTGTCCAGCCGGGCATCGGGCACCGCCACCTCACCCACGTTCGGCTCGATGGTGCAGAACGGAAAGTTCGCGGCCTGCGCCGCAGCCGTCCGCGTCAGGGCGTTGAAAAGAGTGGACTTTCCGACATTCGGAAGACCCACGATACCCATCTTGAAACCCATGTCCGCCCCCGCACCATCCGCTTACCGCGCTTCTAGGCGCGACCGGCGGCAGGATCAAGCAGGCGCGGGATTGCCCGCTGGAAATGCGGGCGGGGCAAGGTTAGGCTTGGCGCGAACAGTGCCCGTACCCCGGAGAACCGCCGATGCGTCTTGCCCTTGCCCTTTCGCTTTGCCTTGCTGCCCCCGCCCTTGCCGCACCCTGCGGCGGCGATTTCGGCAGCTTCATTGCGGCCATGAAATCAGAGACCGCGCGCAAGGGGTTGTCCGCTGACGAGGCGGACCGGTTCTTTGCCAGTGCCCGCGCCGACAGCCGGGTCATCAAGGCGGACCGGTCCCAGGGCGTTTTCCGCAAGAGTTTCAGTGAGTTCTCGGGTTCCCTCATCTCCAAGGGCCGGATCCAGAACGGTGCGGCCAACCGCAAGAAATACGCCAAGACCTTTGCCCGCGCGCAATCCGAATTTGGCATCTCCCCGGGCATCCTCTTGGCCTTCTGGGCGTTCGAGACGGATTTCGGCGCGGTGCAGGGTGACTTCAACACACTGAACGCGCTGGTGACCCTCGGCCACGATTGCCGCCGCCCCGACCTCTTTCAACCCCAGATCGTCGCTGCCGCCCAGTTGTGGCAGCGCGGCATGTTCGATCCGGCCAAGACGACCGGGGCATGGGCGGGTGAGATCGGCATGGTCCAGATGCTGCCCAGTGACATTCTGGAACGTGGTATCGATGGCGACGGCGACGGCAAGGTCAGCCTGAAAACCAGCCCCCCCGATGCCATCCTGTCAGGCGCGCATGTCCTTCAAAACCACGGCTGGCGCGCGGGTGAACCTTGGCTGACCGAGGTGGTGATGCCCGAGGGGTTCGACTGGTCGCAGACCGGCCTCGACATCCAGAAGTCGGGTTCGGAATGGGCGCGGATGGGGGTGCAGGCGCGGGACGGGTCGCTGCCGGGGGGCCTCAAGGGGTCGATCCTTTTGCCCGAGGGGCGCAAGGGGCCGGCCTTTGTGGCCTGGCCGAATTACAAGGTTTTGTTCAACTGGAACAAGAGCTTTGTCTACGTCACCACCGCCGCCTATTTCGCGACCCGGCTGGAGGGGGCTGCGGTCTATCTCAAGGGCAACCCCGACCCCGCCATTTCGGGTGACCAGATGAAATCGCTGCAGAAAAAGCTGGCGGCGCGGGGTCATGACGTGGGCAAGATCGACGGCATCCTTGGGGCGGCCACCCGCACGGCGGTGCAAAAGGAACAGGTGCGGCTGGGCCAGCCTGCCGACGCCTGGCCGACGCGCGCCCTTCTGGATGCGCTTTGACCGACGCGACAACCGCCTGGGGTCTTTGCACCACGCTGAAGGCACCCGTCGATCAGGTGATGGCCTTTGTGGCGCATCATCTGTCGCTGGGTTGCGCGCGGATGTGGCTGTTCTTCGATGATCCGGGCGATCCTGCGGCGGATGCCGTGGCTCATCTGCCCCGCGTCACCGTCACCCACTGCGATGACGCCCACTGGCAGCGCATCAAGGGCAGGCGGCCCGACAAGCACCAGAACCGGCAGGGCCGGAACATGCAGTTTGTCTATGCGGACAGCCCCTTGCCGTGGATCGCTCATATCGACGTCGATGAGTTCCTGCTGCCTGCGCTGGATATCGGCACCGTTCTTGCCGCATTGCACCCCGATCTGGCGATGCTGCCGATGGCCCCGTGGGAGGCGCTGCACAACCCGGACCTGCCCGAGGACATCTTCACCGCCCGGCAGTTCCGCAGGGCCCTGTCGGGCGACAGCCACGCCGCCCTTCGCGCCCGCGTCTTTGGCCCCTACGCGCCGCTTCTGTCGAAGGGGGTGCTCAGCCATTCGGCGGGCAAGTGCTTCTTCCGCACAGGAATTCCGGGGTTGGAGCCGCGTCTGCACGGGGCCTTTCTGAACGGCATGCGCCTGCCGGGCGGGTCGTTCAGCCCGGATGTGGCGCTTTTGCATTTCCATGCACAGGATCCCGCGCGCTGGCTGGACCGGCTGCAGTTCCGGCTGACGCGGGGGGCGTATCAGTTCAACCCTGCGCTGGCGGAATGGCTGATGGCGGCGGATGAGGCGGCGGTTCAGGGGTTCTATGCGCAGGTCCAGACAGCCACACCTGCGACACTTGACACCCTGCGTCGGGCCGGTGCGCTGATCGAGGCCGATCTTGGCTTGCGCGCCAAGGTCGATGCGATGAACGGCGGGGCTTTCGGGTGAAACGGCGGGGGGTTCTGGCAGGCATGGCGGCGACAATCGCGCCCTTTGGCATGGCACAGGCGGCAGCCCCGCGCGTACTGGTGATCGGTGCCGGAATGGCCGGCCTGTCGGCTGCCGCGGCCCTGACGGCGCAGGGCGTGCCTGTCACGGTGATCGAGGCGCGCGACAGGGTGGGGGGCCGTGCTGTCACCAGCCGCCTTTGGCCCGGGATGCCGGTCGACATGGGGGCTGGCTGGATTCACGGAGTCAAGGGCAACCCTCTGACCGATCTGGCTGATGCCGCCGGTGCCCCCCTGGCCATGACGGATGAGGATCGGGGTCATGACTATGATGGCAATGGCCGTGAGATTGACCTTGCCGAGGCCCATGACGGCGCTGAGGCCATCGTTGAGGCCGCCCGCGAACGGGTGGACAGTGCCGACCGCGACCCCTCGCTGCAGGCGGCGGTCGAGGGCGGGCCGGACTGGGCGCAACTGTCCCCGCCGGTCCGCCACCTGATCCGGCATTGCATCGGCACCGCGATCGAACAGGAATATGCCGCCGACTGGGGCAAGCTGTCGGCCTCGTACTTCGATGACGGCGCGTTCTTTGACGGCGGGGATGCCATGTTCCCGAATGGCTATGACGCCTTGCCCCTGCATCTGGCGCAGGGGCTGGACATCCGCCTGAACAGCCCTGTCACGGCCCTAGAACAGCAAGGCGAAGGCGTGGTGGTCGTGCTGGCCGATGGCACGCGGATGACCGCCGACAAGGCCATCGTCACCCTGCCCCTTGGGGTGCTGCAGGCGGGGGGCATCCGGTTTGGCAACGCCCTTGCCCCCGCCCGCACAGCCGCCATCCGCGATCTGGGGATGGGGCTCTTGAACCGCTGCTGGCTGCGGTTTGACCGGGTGTTCTGGCCTGCAGACGCCGACTGGCTGGGTTTCGTGGGGCCAAAGGTCGGCCTCTGGCAGGACTGGGTCAGCCTGACCCGCACCACCGGGGCACCGCTGCTGGTCGGCTTCAACGCAGGCTCCACTGCCGAAGGGATCGAGGCAATGAACGATACCGCCACCGTGGCCAGTGCGATGACCGCGCTCCGCGCCATGTTCGGCGGCGGGGTGCCCGACCCGGTTGCGGCCCAGATCAGCCGCTGGCGGCAAGACCCCTTCGCGCGCGGCGCCTATTCCTGTCTGCCGCCCGGCACCAGCGCCCGCACCCGTGGCGCCCTGTTCGGCACCGACTGGGACGGCCGCATCGGCTTTGCCGGCGAAGCCACGAGCGCCGACCATGGCGCCACCGTCCACGGCGCGTTCCTGACCGGGCAGGCCATTGTGAGAAAGATGTTGTCATGACGAGCCTAGTGACCATGGAAGACCTGATGGCAGCCCTGCCGCATGTCCTGTCGGCCCCGCGCGATGCGGGTGCGGTGCATTCGCTGTGCCTGCGCCCCGGCTATGGGGAACGCAGGTTCCCAGATCGGCTGACGATGACCCGCAGCCAGGGCATCCCGGGCGAACGCTGGCTGACCGCGCCCTGGCTGCGCCTGCCCGACGGGTCGCCCGACCCTGCGATCCAGGTGTCGATCCTGCCTACCCGGGTGATGGACGCGGTCTGGCGCGACCGCACCGGCACGCCCCATCCGGGCGACCCCATCGTGGCCGATCTGGACATGTCCGAGGCGAACCTGCCGACCGGCACGCTGTTGCAGGCAGGCACGGCGGTGCTGCGGGTGTCGTCGGCATGGAACGACGCCTGCGTGAAATGGAAGGTGCGCTATGGGGATGCCGCCAAGGACTGGATCACCGCGCCGGGCCACCGGGAACTGCGCCTGCGGGGGGTGTTGTGTTCGGTGGAGACGGACGGCGAGGTGACGCTCAGCGATAAGATCCGAGTGATTACCCGTTAACCGCACCGTACTTTACTTTTCCGCAACGAATGCCCATCATCATACATAGGGTACTCTTGAACTTTCAGACTCACCTCTGAAAACGGGTCCGGCGGTGTGTCATCACCGCCGGAGTTTCTCATTCACAGGGTCAGCCCCCGGTCCAGAGACGGATGACTGCCAGCACAAACATTCCTGCCGCAATGATCATCATCCAAGTCCGGTACTCTTTTTCTCCCAGTTTCATCACTTCCAATCGCCGCGAATGCTCACAGCAAGGATGAGGATAACTGTAGACAGTTGCACCAAAGTTAACCTTCCGCACTGAATCGTTAACGCACCGGCCCGAAAGCAACGCCCCTTAAGCCACCATTGCCTCGGCCCGGCTCAGGTCCACCGATACCAGTTGTGAAACCCCCTGCTCCGCCATCGTCACCCCGTAAAGCCGGTCCATCCGCGCCATCGTCACCGCATGGTGGGTGATGATGAGGAACCGCGTCTCGGTCCGCCGCGTCATCTCGTCCAGCAAATCGCAGAACCGGGTGACGTTCGCGTCGTCCAGCGGCGCATCCACCTCATCCAGCACGCAGATCGGCGCCGGATTGGCCAGAAACACCGCGAAGATCAGCGCCATGGCGGTCAGCGTCTGCTCACCCCCTGACAACAGCGACAGCACCGACAGCTTTTTCCCCGGCGGCTGGCACATGATCTCCAGCCCGGCCTCCAGCGGATCGTCGGATTCCACCAGCACCAGCCGCGCCTCGCCACCGCCAAACAGCGTGGTGAACAACGCACCGAAATTGGTGTTCACCTGCTCGAACGCCGTCAGCAACCGCTCGCGTCCTTCCCGGTTAAGGCCCGCGATGCCGGCACGCAGCTTGCGGATCGCCTCTTCGAGGTCGGTCTTTTCGGTGGCCAGCCGGTCATGCTCGCCCCCGACTTCGGCCAGATCCTCTTCGGCCCGCAGGTTGACCGACCCCAACGCCTCGCGTTGCCGCTTCAGCCGCCCCACGTCGGCCTCAAGTGCCACCGCATCGGGTATCGCGTCGGGCTCGGCCCTGAGCGATGACAGCAACTGGTCCGCAGTCAGGTCCATCTCTTCCCTGATCCGCGCCGCCGCCGCTGCCCGCCCTTCACGCGCGGCATCAAGCCTTGTCTCGGCCCGCGCGCGCGCCTCGCGCGCCTCGCCCGCCACCCGCTCGGCCTCGCGCTCGGTGGTCGCAGCACTGCGCGCGACACTATCCCCGGCACTCAGGGCGTCCGTGGCCCGCACCCGCCGATCCTCGGCCAGACTCAACGCTTCGGCCAGGGCGTCGCGCCGCAGCGCAATCTCCTCGGGGGCGGCCAATGCCTCGGCCAGATCATCCCCGGTCGCGGCCCGCCGCTCGGCCAGTTCCTGCCCGCGCTTCTCGGCGGTGTCCAGCCGCAGCCGCCAGCCCGACAGCTCCTTGGTCACCTCCTGCCGCCGCCGCAGCCGCGCCTCGGCCTCGCGGCGCACCTCGTCATGGGCGGAGCGGTGGGTCAGCATCGTGATCCGCGCGCCCTCGACCGCGATCTTGGCCCGTTCGACATCAGCCCGCGCACCGTCGATCCCGGGCAGATCGTCCAGGACCGCGCGCGCCTCTTCCAGCGCGTCCCCGGCCTCGGACACCTCGGACAGATACCGCGCCAGCGCCAACCCCGCCGCCTCGACCCGCCCGGCTGCGATCGAGCGGTCGGCCTCGGCCCGGGCCGCCGCGCGGTTCGCCTCGGTCACCCGCGCATCCGCCGCGCGGCGTGCATCGCGCGCCATGCCATCCGCGCGCGACAGGTCGGCCAGCCGCGCATGCAGCGCCTCATGCGCCAGCCGCGCCCCGTCCGCCCGCGCCGCCACATCCTCAAGATCGCGCTTCAACTGCACCAGCCGGTTCAACTGCCGCAACCGCAGCGCTGACGCCTGCGGCGCATCCTCTGCCGCCGCCCGGAACCCGTCCCACCGCCACAGATCGCCCTCAATACTGACCAGCCGTTGCCCCGGCTGCAACGCCGCCTGCAGCGCTGCCCCCCGGTCGCGCGCCACCACCCCGATAAGCCCCAGCCGGCGTGCCAGTACCGCAGGCCCCGTCACATGCGCGGCAAGGGGTGCCGCGCCATCGGGCAGATCAGGCACCGTGGGATAGGGCGGCAAGGCAAACCACCCCGACCGCCCCACACCGGCAGGTGCCCGCAGGTCATCGGCCAGGGCCGCCCCCAGCGCCGCCTCATACCCCGGCGTCACCGTCAGAAGGTCAAGCACCTGTGACCCCGCCTGCGCCTCGCGCTCGACCAGCCGCGCAAGGCCCGCGACCTCGGCCCGCAATGCTGCCGCCTCACCCTCGGCGGACGACCGCGCGGCCCGTGCCAGCGCCTCGCGGTCCTGGGTCGCGGCGCGCGCTTCTTCTGCCTCGGCCAGTGCGGCCTCGGCATCCTCGGCCAGCATCCGCGCGGCCTCTTGCACCTCTTCGGCATCGGCAAAGGCCTCTGCCGCCGCCACTTCTGCCGCGACCGCAGCCGATTGTGCGGCCAGGCTGCGCGCCGCCTCGGCCTCGGCCCGCGCCCGCAACGCCTGGGTATCGGCCAGCAAACGCAACCCCGACTGGTGCCGTGCCGCCAGCCGTGCGGTGTCCTCGGTCAGCGCCGACAGTTCCGCCTCACGGTCCGCCAGCACCGCCGAAGCCGCGCGCGCGGCTTCCGCCGCCAAAGCCAGCCGGTCCGCCTCGCCCTCGGCGGCACGGCGCAGTTGCGCCTCTTCCCAGTCAAGCCGCGCAATCGTCTCGGCGGCATCGCGGTTCAGCACGGCCTCACGCTCGGCATCCCGGTCGATCTGCGCGGCCCGGGCGCGCAGCGTCTCGATGGCGGCCCGCGCCCGCACCTCGGCCTCGGCCAGTTGCGCCTGCTCCACGCCCAGCCGCTGCATCACTGCCGCCGCTATGGCCTCTTCTTCACGCAGCGCGGGCAATGCGGCGTCGGCGGTTTCACGCGCCGCCTCTGCCGCACGCGCTGCAGCTTCGGCCTGTCCAAGGGCGATCAGCCGCTCACGCAAGCCGCGCTCGGCCTCGGCCACCGCGACGTCGGCCTCGCGGAACCGGCGGTACAGCAGCATCCCCTCGGCCCGCCGCAAATCCTCACCGATTTCGCGATAGCGTGCCGCCGCGCGGGCCTGCCGGGTCAGGGTGGCGATCTGCTGGGCCAGCGCGTCCAGCACGTCATCCACGCGCAACAGGTTGCCCTCCGCCCCCGACAGGCGCAACTCGGCCTCATGCCGGCGCGCGTACAGCCCCGATATGCCCGCCGCCTCTTCCAGAATGCGCCGCCGCGACTTGGGCTTGGCCGAGATCAGTTCGGCAATCTGCCCCTGCCGCACCAGTGCCGGCGAATGCGCCCCGGTCGACGCATCGGCGAACAGCATCTGCACATCGCGCGCCCTCACCTCGCGGGTGTTGGCACGATAGGCGCTGCCTGCGTCGCGGGTGATCCGCCGGACGATCTCGATCTGGTCCTGATCGTTGAATCCTGCCGGTGCCAGCCGGTCGGCATTGTCGATGGTCAGCGCCACCTCCGCGAAATGCCGCGCGCCGCGCGTGGCGGCCCCGGCAAAGATCACATCCTCCATCCCACCGCCACGCATGGCGCTGGCGCGGTTCTCGCCCATCACCCAGCGCAACGCCTCCAGCAGGTTCGACTTGCCACAGCCGTTCGGGCCGACGACACCCGTCAGCCCGTCGTGGATCACCAGATCGGTGGGGTCCACAAAGCTTTTGAAGCCGTTCAGGCGAAGCCGCATCAGACGCATCGGTAAGTGATTCCGAAAGGGGCCCCATCGTCGGGCGGTGACACCCCCAAGTCAACCACATGCCTACCGCCTGTCGCCCCCAACACCGACTTGTCCCCAAGATATGGACAAATCTTCTTCCCGGCTTTCACCTTGCCCAAATACTCCGGGGGCAAGCCGATGGTTTCGCCACCGGTTCAAGAAACCGGAGGCTGGGGGGCTGGCCCCCCGGTCCGGCGACTGCCGCAGAGGCGGCGGTCGCAATCCCCTTGCCATTCCCGCGCGCCCACTCTTTCCTTCTGCCGATGACCCAAGCGCCGCACCGCCTGCACTCCCCCGCCGACTGGGACGCGCTGCTGTCCCTGATCCGCTGTGCCTTTGCCGGAATGGAAGGGCGGATCGACCCACCCTCTTCGATGCATGACCTCACCACTGCGGCCATCGCCGAACAGGCCGTCGCGGGCGAGGTCTGGGCCATCGGCACCCCCGCCATAGCTTGCCTGTTCCTTAGCCCCCGACGGGCCTCGCTCTACCTGCACAAACTCGCGGTTGCCCCCCCGCACCAGCGACAGGGCCATGCCCGCCGCCTGATCGACGCGGCCGCCGCCCGCGCCCGCACGCTTGGCCTGCAGGCGCTGACCCTGTCGACCCGGGTGGAACTGGTGGAAAACCATGCGACCTTCCGCGCCATGGGTTTCACCGAGACCGCACGCGCGGCGCATCCGGGTTTCACGCGGCCGACCACGCTGCACTTCACCCTGCCCCTGACCGGAGACACCCCATGATCGCCGCCATCCTTGCCCTTCTGACCTGCCAACTGGCGGGTGAGGCCACATCGCGCGCGCTGGGCCTGCCGCTGCCCGGTCCGGTTCTGGGCATGCTGCTGATGATGCTGGGCTTTGCGCTGATCCCGGGGTTGCTGGACCTGGTGCGCCCGGTGGCGCAGTCGCTTTTGGCGAACCTGTCGCTGTTGTTCGTGCCGGCGGGGGTGGGGATCGTGGGGCACCTTGACCGGCTGGGGGGCCAGTTGCTGCCGATCCTTACCGCCATCGTGCTGTCCACGATCCTGGCCATCGGTGTCGGTGCGCTGACCTTTGCCGCCGTGGCACGCCTGACGGGGACGCCGGAATGACGGATTTCGCCGATATCTGGACCTATCTTGCCGAAGGCCCGCTTTTGTGGCTGGCGGCCACGCTGGCCGCCTATGTCATCGGCGATGCGGCCTTCCGCGCCAGCGGAAAATCCCCGCTGGTCAACGCCGTTCCCGTCGCGATGGTGCTGCTGGCGCTGATGCTGTGGGGCACGGGGACGTCCTATGCGACCTATTTCGAGGGCGCGCAGTTCGTCCATTTCCTGCTTGGCCCCGCCACCGTGGCCCTTGCCCTGCCGCTGTGGGACGCCCGCACCCATGTCCGGCGTGCGGTGTTGCCGATCATTGCGGCACTGGTGGCGGGGTCACTTACCGCCATGGTGTCCACCCTTGCCATCGCCCATGCCTTTGGCGTGACCGGTGAGGTCTTTGCCTCGCTTGCCGCGAAATCCACCACCGCCCCCGTCGCCATCGGCATCGCCGAAGCCGTCGGCGGATCACCCACGCTGACCGCCGTCCTTGTGATCCTGACCGGCATCACGGGTGCTGTGGTGGCCACGCCACTGTTGAATGCGCTGCGGCTGACTGACTGGCGGGCGCGGGGTTTTGCGGTGGGGGTGGCGGCGCATGGCCTTGGTACGGCGCGCGCGATGCAGTTGCATCCGGTAGCGGGGGCCTTTGCGGGGTTGGGCATGGGGATGAACGCGGTGCTTACGGCGGTGCTGGCCCCGGTGATCCTGAACCTGTTCCGCTGATTATGCCGCGTCGCGGAACACGGCGGCCAGGATCGCCACCAGCCTTTCAGCATCCGTTTCGGTAAAGGCCGCAGGCGTGTCGCTGTCCAGATCCAGCACCCCTAACAACTGCCCCTGCCCATTCCAGACCGGCAGCACCAGTTCCGACCGGGTCGAGGACGCACAGGCGATATGCCCCACGAACGCCTCGACATCCGGCACCAGTTGCACCTGTCCGGTCCGCGCCGCCGCCCCGCAGACGCCGCGCGAGAACGGGATCACCAGACAGCCATGGCCGCCCTGATAGGGGCCGATCTTGAGCATCCCGGGCCCGGTCACACGGTAGAACCCGGTCCAGTCGGCCATCGGGTGCGCGTGATGCATCTCGCACACCACGGTGGCCATCAGCGCCACCGCATCCGTCTCGCCGTGGCAGAGCGCCGTGAGGGTTTGTGCAAGAAGGTCATAGTCCATGTCCCGGCCCCGGCGTTGTCAAAGGCAGGGGGCTGTCTGCCCCCTCTGCGGCCGAAGGGGCCGCATTCACCCCCGAGGATACTTGGGCAAAGGTGAATGTGAAAGGTCAGAGGCGTTCCAGTGCGATGGCCGTGCCCTCACCGCCGCCGATGCAGATAGCCGCGACGCCGCGACGCAGGCCCCGCGCCTCGAGAGCGTGCAGCAGGGTCACGATGACCCGCGCGCCCGAGGCGCCGATCGGATGGCCCAGCGCACAGGCCCCGCCGTTGACGTTCACCCGGTCATGCGGCACGCCAAGGCCTGCCATGAAGGCCATCGGCACCACCGCAAAGGCCTCGTTCACCTCCCACAGGTCGACATCGCCGACCTGCCAGCCCAGCCGCGCCAGAAGTTTTTGCGCCGCAGGGACTGGGGCGGTGGGAAAGTCAGCCGCGGGCCCTGCGTGCCCCGCATGGCCCCGGATCACCGCCCGCGCAGGCAGCGCGCGCGCGGCCTCACCCGCCACGAGAACCAGCGCCGCCGCACCGTCCGAGATGGAGGAAGAATTGGCCGCCGTTACCGTGCCCCCAGCCCGGAAGGCGGGCTTCAGATGCGGGATCTTCTCGGGTCGCGCGGTGGCCGGGGCTTCGTCTTCGGTCACCACCGTATCGCCCGCGCGCCCGGTGACGGTCACCGCCGCGATCTCGGCAGCGAAGGCACCACTGGCCTGCGCCGCCCGCGCCCGGGTCAGCGAGGCCAGCGCATAGGCGTCCTGACCGGCGCGGCTGAACGCGAAGGCCGCGGCGCAATCCTCGGCGAAGGTGCCCATCAGGCGGCCCTTTTCATAGGCATCCTCAAGCCCGTCCAGAAACATGTGGTCCATCGCCTGCGCATGCCCCAGCCGCGCGCCGCCCCGCATGCGTGGCAAAAGGTAGGGCGCGTTCGTCATGCTTTCCATGCCGCCCGCCACTACGATGTCGGCAGACCCAAGCGCCAGCGCATCATACGCCATCATCACGGCCTTCATCCCCGAGCCGCACATCTTGTTGATCGTGGTGGCGGGCACGTCCTGCGGCAATCCGCCAAGAAACCCCGCCTGACGCGCCGGGGCTTGGCCCAGACCGGCGGCCAGCACGCACCCCATCACAAGGTCGTCGACACGGCCCGTGGCAACCCCGGCGCGGGCAAGTGCCGCCCCGATCGCGACGCCCCCAAGATCGGGTGCCGCCAACCCCGACAGCACACCTTGAAACCCGCCGATGGGGGTGCGGGCCGCGCCGGTGATGTACACTTCGCGCATGGGTTGGCATGTCCTTTTCCCGGTTACCGAATTCTAACGCTTGCGCCCTAACGTGCAAAGGGCAAACACGGAAAAGGATGCCGCCGATGGACCTGCAGACAACCGCGCGCGACGACATGCTGATCGTCACCGCCATGGAAGACCGGATCGACGCCGCCGGTGCCATTCAGTTCAAGGACAGGATGCGCGCACTGGTCCAGCACCCGGCACCGCGCGTCGTGCTGGACCTGTCGCGTGTGAGGTTCCTTGACAGTTCCGGCCTTGGGGCTGTGGTCGCGGTGATGAAACTGCTGGGCCCGGGGCGAAAGCTGGAGCTTGCGGGGCTTACCCCCACGGTGCAAAAGGTGTTCCGGCTGACACGGATGGACAGTGTCTTCGTGATCCACGCCGAAGTGCCGGAAGGATTGCGCGATGCCGGCTGAAAGTACCCGCCCCGCCGCCGGCATGGGGGAACAGCTACGCCTGACCATCCCGGCCGACGCGCAGGCGGTGCGCCTTGCCTTGCAGGCGGCCAGCGATTCACTGTTGCAGAGTGGCCTGACCACAGATGCCCGCGGCACCGCCGAAATCGTGATCGCCGAGGCGCTGAACAACATCGTCGAACACGCTTATGCCAGCACCGAAGGCGAGATCGAGCTGTCACTGATCTATGAGAATGGCAAACTGACGGTGCTCGTCACCGATGGCGGGACTGCGATGCCCGGCGGCAGGATGCCCGAGGGGTTGATGCCGGAACCCGATCCCGTCGACCCGCCAGAGGGTGGGTTTGGCTGGTTCATGATTCGCAGCCTGTCGCAGGACCTGCGGTACTTCCGGTCAGAGGGGCGCAACCACCTGTTCTTTCGTCTTGATGCGGACCCGGAACAGAAACAATCCGCGTGACAGCGCGGCACTGTTTCCAGCATCGGCGATGCAGTCGCAAAGCCGCCTCAATCCGTCCCAAACAGCGCCGCAACTGCGCGCAATAACAAGGGTGTAGCTGCATAAAGCTTCCCTCGGCACCGTGGTCCAATGCCCCCACCCAGGCCACGGCGCCGAGGCCCTGACATCTGAATTCCCCGAAAACCGGGGTCTGGATGGAGCGAACTTTCCCGAACAACTCGGAACCGCAACGTCCCGCGCACATCCGACATGGAGGTGCGGCAGCCCGACAGCCCAAGATCGCAGGCGCGGTTTCAAGCCCCGTCAACCAAGCGCGGCCGGACGCCGAACCCCTTATCCGCAGCCGCATGGCGCTGTTGCACCAGCACGACCGCCGCCCCGGCAGGGGCTGCCGATATCCGGCATCGAACGCCCGCTGATGTTGTGATCCCCGAGGAAAGGCACCCTGAACCGCACCCGAATTCACTGTCCGGCCATCCGCTATCCGGGTTGATCGGGGTGACGAGGCTTGCGTCAGAGCCCCTCTTGCTGCGGCATCCCCAGAACGTGGTAACCCCCGTCCACATGGACCACCTCGCCCGTTGTGCAGGCCCCGTAACTGGAACACAGCCACACTGCCGTGCCGCCGATGGCCTCGAGTGTCGCATTCGACCGCATCGGCGCGTTCGCCTCGGTGTGGCGGAACGTGGCGCGGGCGCCGCCGATGGCGGCTCCGGCCAGGGTTTTCATCGGGCCGGGCGAGATGGCGTTGACCCGGATCTGCTGCGGCCCAAGGTCATTCGCCAGATATCGCGTTGCACTTTCCAGGGCGGCCTTGGCCACGCCCATCACGTTGTAGTTGGGGGTGACGCGGTTCGACCCGCCATAGGTCAGCGTGATCAGGCTGCCCCCGTCGGGCATCAGCGCCGACGCCCGCTTGGCCACGTCGATAAAGCTGAAACACGAGATCGCCAGCGAATTGGAGAAGTTCGCGCGCGAGGTATTGATGAACCGCCCCGTCAGTTCCGACTTGTCGGAGAACGCGATGGCGTGGATCAGGAAATCGAGGCTACCCCACCGATCCGCCAGCGTGGCAAAACAGGCGTCCATCGAGGCATCGTTGGTCACATCCACATCGACCAGAATCTCAGATCCGACCGACGCCGCCAAGGGCTGCAACCGTTTGCCGAAGGCGTCCCCCTGATACGAAAACGCCAGTTCCGCGCCTTCCTTCGCCAGTGCCGAGGCGATCCCCCAGGCGATGGACCGTTCGTTCGCGACGCCCATTACCAGCCCGCGTTTGCCCTTCATCAGATCGGCCATCGCAACTACCCCAGATACCGGCTCATCACGAGCGTTGCGTTGGTGCCGCCAAAGCCGAAACTGTTGGACAGCACACTGTCCAAGGTGACCGCCTCGCGCAGTTCGGTCACCACCTCGCCCGGCATGATGGCGGGGTCGAGGGTGGTGATATTGGCCGAGGCGGCAATGAAATTACCCTGCATCATCAACAGCGAATAGATCGCCTCATGCACGCCGGTGGCCCCCAACGAATGGCCAGTCAGCGATTTCGTCGAGGCAACCGGCGGCGTCGCCCCGTTGCCGAACACCCGGCGGATCGCCTGCATTTCGGTCACGTCGCCCACCGGCGTGCTGGTGCCGTGGCTGTTGATGTAGTCGATGGTCCGTCCTTCGGGCAGTGTCGACAGCGCCAGCTTCATCGACCGCTCACCACCTTCGCCACTGGGGGCCACC
The DNA here is from genome assembly GCA_038209775.1 of Rhodobacterales bacterium. Lineage (GTDB taxonomy): Bacteria > Pseudomonadota > Alphaproteobacteria > Rhodobacterales > Rhodobacteraceae > JBBQXK01. Next base: position 17,709 of record JBBQXK010000068.1, read on the forward strand.
ATGTCGTGCCCGTCAGACGTGGCGCCATACCCGGTCACTTCGGCATAAATCTTGGCACCCCGCGCCAGCGCGTGGTTCAATTCCTCCAGCACCACCACGCCGCCACCACCGGCAATGACGAACCCGTCGCGCGTGGCGTCATAGGTGCGGGATGCGGTCTGCGGCGTGTCGTTGTACTTGGACGACATCGCCCCCATGGCATCGAACAGGCAGGACAGCGTCCAGTCCAGTTCCTCGCCACCGCCCGCGAACACGATGTCCTGCTTGCCCATCTGGATCAGTTCCGTGCCGTTGCCGATGCAATGGGCGGATGTGGAACAGGCCGAGGT
>JBBQXK010000069.1:0-18010 GCA_038209775.1 Rhodobacterales bacterium
TCACCGGGAGGCCAAAATGCTCAAGGGCAAATTCGACAAATCCAAATTGCCAAGCCGTCATGTGACCGAAGGGCCCGCCCGCGCGCCGCACCGGTCGTATTATTATGCGATGGGCATGACCGAAGAGGAAATTCACCAGCCATTGGTCGGCGTCGCGACCTGCTGGAACGAAGCCGCGCCTTGCAACATTTCGCTGAACCGTCAGGCGCAGGCGGTCAAGATGGGCGTGAAATCCGCCTTTGGCACCCCGCGCGAGTTCACTACGATCACCGTCACCGACGGCATCGCGATGGGGCACGAGGGCATGCGGTCTTCGCTGGCATCGCGCGAGGCAATTGCCGACACCGTCGAGCTGACGATGCGCGGCCACTGCTATGACGCGCTTGTGGGCCTTGCGGGCTGCGACAAATCCCTGCCGGGGATGATGATGGCGATGGTACGGCTGAACGTGCCGTCGGTGTTCCTCTATGGTGGCTCGATCCTGCCCGGCCGCTACAAGGGTCAGGACATCACCGTGCAGGACATGTTCGAAGCTGTGGGCAAGGTTCAGGCCGGCACCATGTCCGAGGCGGAACTGGATATCATGGAGCGTGTCGCCTGCCCGTCATCCGGGGCTTGCGGTGCGCAATACACCGCCAACACCATGGCCTGCGTGTCCGAGGCGATCGGCCTTGCCCTCCTCAACTCCTCCGGCGCGCCCGCCCCCTACGAATCGCGCGACCAGTACGGCGAGGCCAGCGGTGTCGCCGTGATGAACCTGATTGAGAAGAACATCCGCGCCCGCGATGTGGTCACGCTGAAATCCCTGACCAACGCCGCCCGCGTCGTGGCCTGCACCGGCGGGTCCACCAATGCCGCCCTGCACCTGCCCGCCATCGCACACGAGGCGGGCATTGATTTCGACCTGTTCGACGTGGCCGACATCATGCGCGACACCCCCTATTTCGTCGATCTGCGCCCGGGCGGAAAGTATGTGGCGAAAGACCTATACGAGGTTGGCGGCGTGCCGGTGGTGATGAAGGAACTGCTGCGCGCAGGCTATCTTGAAGGCGATTGCATCACCGCGTCAGGCCGCACGCTGGGGGCGGAACTGGACGAGATCAAGGGCGATCCCGACGGGCGGGTGATCTATTCCATCGCCAAGCCCCTGACCCGGACCGGCGGTGTGGTCGGCCTCAAGGGCAACGTCTGTCCCGACGGGGCCATCGTCAAGGTGGCCGGCATGACGCCCGAGGAACAGGTGTTCTCCGGCCCCGCCCGCGTGTTCGAATGTGAGGAAGACGCCTTTGCCGCCGTCAAGGCCCGCGCCTACAAGGAAGGCGAGGTTCTGGTGATCCGCAACGAAGGCCCCGCAGGTGGGCCGGGCATGCGCGAGATGCTGTCGACCACCGCCGCCCTGTCGGGGCAGGCCATGGGCAAGAAGGTGGCGCTGATCACCGACGGGCGGTTCAGTGGCGCCACGCGCGGGTTCTGCGTCGGCCATGTCGGGCCAGAGGCGGCGCATGGCGGGCCGATTGCGCTGCTGCGCGACGGCGATATCATCACGCTGAACGCGCTGACCGGCGAATTGTCGGTGGCGGTCAGCGATGATGAACTGACGGCGCGCCGGGCCGAATGGAAGGGCCCGCGCAAGACGGCCTATACATCGGGTGCGGTCCACAAGTTTGCGAAACTGGTCGGCGGCGCGCGGTGGGGGGCGGTAACGCATCCGGGGGCCAAGGGCGAAAGCCACGTCTACATGGACCAATAGCGCCATGGTCCGCGCTGCGGCCCTTGTGCTGGGCATGGCGCTGGCGGGGTGTGTGCCCACTGGCGGCGTCCAGATCGGCACCGGGCCGGATGCCTTTCGCATCGCTGCCCCGGCAGGGTACTGCCTGGCCGAGGGCGCGGTGGCGCGGCAGCGCGGATCGGACTTTGCCGCCTTTACCGCCTGCGCGCCTGGCGGCGCTGCCACGGCTGTGCTGTCGGCCACGGTCGGAGCCGCAGGCTCGGCGCAGCCGGTTGATCCACAGGCACTTGCCGCGTTCTTTACCTCGCCCGCCGGTCGCCGGGCACTGGGGCGCAGCCGCGATGACCGGGCGGTGACCGTGCATCAGGTGCTGGCCGCCGAGGGTGCGGTTCTGGTGCGGCTGACCGACCGCGCCACACCCCCTGCCGCCATCGGCCCCGGCGAAAGCTGGCGCGCGGTCCTGGTGGTGGACGGCAGGCTGATCACCCTGTCAGCCAGCCCCGCACGCGGCACCACATTGCTGCCCGAGGCCGGGCGCAGGCTGATCGGGGGGTTTGTGGCCGCGATGCGGCAAGCCAATCCCGCAGGCTGATTTACCGCACCGAAAGACCCGGAATGCCATCGTTTCCGCGTCATCAGCGAATCGTTTCCGTTGCGGCGACAATCGGGATCGCTACAACAGGGGCAACAAAGGCCATAAGGCCCCGGGGACCATGGGACAGAATTTTGACCGCCTGATCGACCGGTTGCTGCACAGGGGGTCACTCCGCCGCTGGGCAAGCATGGCCGACGCGGCCCCCGGCATGGATGCAGCCACCCTGCGCCGGTCGCTGGGCCGCGCCTGGGCGCTGCGCCGTCGTCTGGACCGGGTGATCCACCAGGCCGAAAACCGCCTTGCCCTGCCGGTGATCGGATCGAACGCAATCCGCAAACCCCTGGGGTCCGACTGGGTCTGGCGCCCGCCCCTCTGGACCGGGCCGATCCCGGTGCCGGGCATGTCGTCGGTTCCCGGCAAGGCAGAGATCACCGAAGGTACGACCGTCTATCACGACTGCCGCCGGTCGGAACTGACCGTCCGCCAGATCCGCAACACGCGCGAGGCCGATCTGGCCCCCTTCGGTGTGCGGATGGACGTGTTCCGCTTTGACGGGTCGTTCCTGTCGCTGGTCGTCGACCTGCCGCCCGCGGCGGTCGAGGGGTTGCGCCAGCGCCACCTGATCCGCGTCGATGCGATTGTCGAGATGGAGAAACCGCTGGAAATCTTTGCCCGCCTGAACATCCGCCACGGCCCGAACGTGGAACAGGTGGTGCGCGAACTGCCGCTGGCGGCGGAAGAGGTGATGGTGGAATTTGACCTTGCCTATACCAAGATGAACGAAAAGCGGGTGGAAAAGCTGTGGATCGACCTGATCTTCGAAGGGCCGGAGATGAACCAGATCATCCTGCGCGACGTGACGGTCAGCCGCCGCCCCCGCGCCGATCTGTAAGGGGGCAACGATGGCCGACGCGGTATTGACCAAGACACGCATCCGCGCCGGTGTGTGGGAGGGTGTGCTGACCGGCGCAGGCCCCGCGCCCCGGATCGAGGCGCAGCATCTGGGCCTGACCATGCCCGGCCTGTCGGTCACCCCCCAGCCCGACAAACCCGGTGACCACCTGGTGCGTCTGGCGATCCCGGCTGACCTTCTGTCGGACGGCGTGCAGACCTTTGTTCTGCGCAATGCCGCCAGCAACGCGACGCTGGCGCATTTCACCATCGTGACCGGCGTGGCGCTGGAACAGGACATCCGCGCCGAGGTGGACCTTCTGCGCGCCGAACTGGACATGCTGAAGCGCGCATTTCGCCGCCATTGCCTTGAGACGATGGGCTGAGGCGCTGAGATTTGCGGGGCAGTGCCTTGCGGGACGGAGCCGGGGCTCTGCCCCGGACCCCGGGATATTTGGGCAAAGATGAAGGGGCAAGGGCACAATGTTCCAGATGTGTCCTTGCCCTGACAGCGCGCGGCGGCAACAGTGAAACAGCCCAAGCCGGAGATCGCTGCTGATGCCCCCCCGTTTCGCCTCTGACGACGCACCTGCCCGCCCGCTGCATCTGGTGCCAGAAGGGCAAGTTGAGGAGGCACTGCCGCCGGGGATTGCGCCTTGGGTCCATGGGGCAGGGTTCAAGGGCAAGCTGGGCGAGACGCTGCTGTTGCCCGGGCCGGACGGCGCGCCCGGGGCCGCAGTTATTGGCCATGGCACCGAGGTGACGCGGCGGCGGATGCGGTTTGGCCATGCCCGCGCGGTGGCGTCGCTGCCCGGGGGCGCGTGGACCTTGCAGGGCGACGACGGCGGACTGGCGGACGAGATCGCGCTGGGGTGGCTGTTGGCGCAGTACCGGTTCGACCGTTACCGCACGCCCGGTGCCGCCCCCGATCCAGCACTGCTGGTGCCGCCAAAGGGCGTTGATGCCACCCGGCTCATGGCGATTGCGCGGGGCGAATTCCTGACCCGCGATCTGGTCAACACCCCCGCCGCCGACATGGGCCCGGATGAACTGGAGGCCGCATTTCTGGCGCTTGCCGCGCGCTTCGGGGCCACCACCCGGGTGATCCGGGGCGATGACCTGATCGCGCAGAACCTGCCGATGATCCATGCCGTCGGCCGGGCGTCCCCGCGCGCGCCGCGTCTGCTGGACATGCGGTGGGGCACGGCCGGCCCCATGCTGACGCTGGTCGGCAAGGGGGTGTGTTTCGATACCGGCGGGCTGGATATCAAGCCGTCATCGGGCATGCTTCTGATGAAAAAGGACATGGGCGGGGCCGCCACGGTGATGGGGCTGGCCGAGATGGTGATGGCGTTGGACCTGCCCCTGCGGCTGCGGGTGCTGGTGCCGGCGGTGGAAAATGCGATTGCAGGCAACGCCATGCGTCCACGCGACATCCTGACCAGCCGCAAGGGCCTGACGGTCGAGGTGAACAACACCGACGCTGAGGGGCGGCTGGTCCTGGCCGATGCGCTGACGCTGGCATCCGAGGAACCGTGCGACATGGTCATCTCGATGGCCACGCTGACGGGTGCGGCGCGGGTGGCGGTGGGGCCGGACCTTGCCCCGTTCTATACCGACCATGACAGCGATGCCGCAGCCCTGTCCGCCGCCGCCACAAGGGTGCGCGATCCGGTCTGGCGGCTGCCGTTCTGGGAACCGTACGAGAGCATGATCGAACCCGGCATCGCCGATCTGGACAACGCCCCTTCTGGCGGGTTCGCGGGGTCGATCACGGCGGCGCTGTTCCTGCGGCGCTTTGCGGCGCACCCCCGCTACATGCATTTCGACATCTATGCCCACCAACCCGACAACGCCCCCGCCCGCCCCAAGGGCGGCGTCGGTCAGGGTGCCCGGGCGATACTGGAGGCGCTGCCCGCGATGCTGTCCCTGTGACCGACCGCCGCCTGACCCCCGCCACCGCCCGCGTCGCACATGTGTCGCTGCAAGGCCTGATCGACGCCCCCTCATGGACCGAGGGCGAGCCGGGCGAAATCGCCCTGCCCCTGACCGACCTGCGCCGCGCGCCGGGGGGTGCGCGCGACCGCCAGTTGATCCTGGGCGATGCGTTTCTGGTCATCGACCGGCACGACGGCCACACCTTTGGCATGGCGCTCAAGGATGGCTATTGCGGTTGGGTCGCCGACAACGCGCTTTGCCCGCCTACCAAGGTCACGCATTTCGTGGCGGTGATGGGGTCGCATCTTTACCCCGAGCCGCGCGTGCAGGCCGAGGCTGCGGGCAGCCTGACCCTTGGCACCCGCCTGCGGGTAACCGGGCAAAGCGGGGCCTTTGCCGAAACTCCGCACGGGTTCGTGCCGGTGGCCCACCTGCGCCGCTTGGGCGACTGGCATGCGGACCCGGCGGATGTGGCGGGGCTGTTCCTGGGGGTGCCCTACCTTTGGGGCGGCAACAGCCGCGACGGGCTGGATTGTTCGGGGCTGGTGCAGGCGGCAATGCTGGCCACCGGGCGCGCCTGCCCTGGCGACAGCGACCTGCAACAGGGGTTGGGCGACCCCCTTGACGGGTCCGCACCGTTGCAGCGCGGTGACCTTGTGTTCTGGCGCGGCCATGTGGCGATGATGCTGGATGCGGCCACGCTGATCCACGCCAACGGGCACCACATGGCCGTGGTCGCAGAACCCTTGCGCGACGTGGCCCTGCGGATCGAGGATGGCGGCAGCGGCCCGGTCGTGGCCCTGCGCCGCCCCTGACGCAGGACCGCTTAGCCGCGCCCGATGCCCACATAGGTGGCAAACCCGCTCGCCCGCACATCCGCCGGATCATAGATGTTGCGCAGGTCAATCAGGCACGGCGTGGTCATCGACCGCGCCAGCCGGCCCAGGTCCAGCGCCCGGAACTCGTTCCATTCGGTCAGGATGATAACGGCATCGGCCCCCGCCGCCGCCACAAAGGCGTTTTCGTGCCAGACGACGCCGGGCAACAGCGCCTCACCCTCGCGGCGGCCCTGCGGGTCAACCACGTTCACATGGGCACCGGCGCCCACCAGTGCGGGCACGATCGACAACGCCGGCGCCTCGCGCATGTCGTCGGTGTTGGGCTTGAACGTCACGCCAAGGACGGCCAGCGTCTTGCCGTTCACCGACCCGCCACAGGCCTCGACCACCTTGTCGATCATCCGCCGCTTGACGGCTTCGTTCACCTCGATGACCGTCTCGGTAATCCGCATCGGCACGCCCACCTCTTGCCCGATGCGGGCCAGCGCGCGGGTGTCCTTGGGAAAGCATGACCCGCCATAGCCCGGACCGGCATGCAGGAACTTTGCCCCGATGCGCCCGTCCAGACCCATGCCCCGTGCCACCGCCTTCACATCCGCGCCGACCCGTTCGCACAGCGTCGCAATCTCGTTGATGAAACTGATCTTGGTGGCGAGAAACGCATTCGCCGCGTATTTTATCAGCTCGGCACTTTCCAGCGTGGTATAGACAATCGGGAAATCGCGCAGGAACAACGGGCGATAGACATCGCCCATCACCTCACGCGCACGGGCACTTTCAACCCCGACGATCACCCGGTCAGGGCGCATGAAATCGTCGATGGCGGCCCCTTCGCGCAGGAATTCGGGGTTTGACGCCACGTCGAAATCGGCGTCCGGGTTGGCCTCGCGGATCGCTTCGGCCACCTTGCGGTTGGTACCGACGGGCACGGTCGATTTCGTCACCACCACCACCGGCCCGGTCATCGCGCGCGCGATATCGGCGGCGGCGGCCATGACATAGGTCAGGTCGGCATGGCCATCACCGCGCCGTGTGGGCGTGCCAACGGCGATGAACACCGCCGTGGCCCCCTCCATCGCCGCGCCAAGATCGGTCGTGAAACTCAGCCGCCCCGCCGCCGCGTTCCGCGCCAGCAGCGTCTCAAGACCCGGCTCATAGATCGGAACCTCGCCCGCCTGCAGCCGCGCAATCTTGTCCGGGTTCACGTCCACACAGACCACATCATGCCCGAAATCGGAAAAACAAAGGCCGGACACAAGCCCGACATATCCGGTTCCCACCATCACGATCCGCATGCCAAATCCCTTTCCCGCGTCATCCGCCCGCCGCAGTGCAGCGCGCCGCCACAGAGCGGGCGATCACCCGGCATGTCAACCGTTGACCACACCCCTTCATGCCCCGCGAAAGGCCGCATAGCGGGCCTTGGTCGCTGCATCCATCGGATACAGACCCGGCAGCGGCACACCCCGCGCCACCTCGTCCATGATCCATGCTTCCATCCGCTCCTGCTCTGGCGCCTCGGTCAGCACGGCGTCCAGCAGTGCTGCCGGGATCAGCACCGCACCATCCTGATCGGCCACCACCACATCGCCCGGAATGACCGCCACACCGCCGCAGCCGATCCGTTCCTGCCAGCCGACAAAGGTCAGCCCGGCCACCGACGGCGGGGCGGCCACACCGTTGCACCAGATCGGCAGCCCGGTCGATTGCACCCCCGCCAGATCGCGCATCACCCCGTCGGTGACCAGCGCCCTGACCCCCCGCCTGACCATCCGTGCCGCCAGGATATCGCCAAAGATCCCCGCATCCGCGACCCCCATCGCATCTGCGACCGCGATGCATCCCTCGGGCATCGCTTCGATCGCGGCCCGGGTCGAGATCGGGGATGACCAGCTTTCCGGCGTCGCAAGATCCTCGCGCGCGGGCACAAACCGCAGGGTGAACGCCTCGCCCACCATCCGGGGCTGGCCCGGGTCAAGTGGCCGCGCGCCGCGCATCCACACATTGCGCAGCCCCTTCTTCAACAGCACCGTTGTCAGCGTCGCGGTTGACACCTGCGCAAGTGTGGCGGCGGCCTGGGTGGACAGCGTCATGACGGGAACCTTGTGCGATATAGGGCACAGACAACTCTACCCGTCCCGCCCCCCGACACAAGGGTGCCCCCACCCTGCCGCCCCCGGGGCTTTGCCCAAGGTCGCAGGCCGCAGGATTCAGCCGCGTCCGATGAACGGCATCTTGGTCGCCATCACCGTCATGAACGGCACATTGGCCGACAGCGGCAGCCCCGCCATGTACAGCACGGCCCGGGCCACCTCCTGCACGTCCATCGTCGGTTCGGGCCGGATAGAACCGTCAGCCTGCGCCACGCCGCCGCTCATCCGGGCGGTCATGTCGGTGGCGGCGTTGCCGATGTCGATCTGGCCGCAGGCAATGTCGAACGGGCGGCCATCCAGCGCCAGCGTCCGCGTCAGGCCGGTCACCGCATGTTTCGACACCGTATAGGCCACCGACCCCGGACGCGGCGCGTGCGCCGAGATTGACCCGTTGTTGATGATCCGCCCGCCCTGCGGCACCTGCCGCCGCATCCGGGCAAAGGCGGCGCGCGCGCACAGGAACATGCCGTCCACGTTCACCGCCATGATCCGCCGCCATTCTTCGAATTCGACCTCGTCAATCGTCTGCGCCACCAACCCCCCGCCCGCATTGTTGAACAGCGCGTCCAGATGACCCCATTCCGTCGTCGCCCGGGCAAAGGCCGCGTCCACCGCCTCGGGGTCGGTCACATCACAGGGCAGGACCAGCGCCTGCGCATCCCCCGCCGCCGTTTCCTCCAGCGCCCCGGACCGCCGCCCGATCAGGCCCACGCGCCAGCCTGCGCCCAGAAACGCCCGCGCCGTGGCCCGGCCGATGCCGCTGCCCGCGCCTGTGACAATGATGCTCTGCCCGGTCATGACACATCCCCAATGGCCGCCAGATGGCGGGTAAACTCTGCGCTGCCCATCAGCGCCTTGCAGCGGGCGAACCGCGTTTCGGCATAGGCGCGGAAATCATCCGCCGGATTGCCGTCCGACAACTGGATCAGCCCCCACAGCGTCCATAACAGATCGCACATCGCCTTGTAGGCCACCATACGCCCAAGGTCCCCCGCCCGCACCTCATGCCCGAAATAGGCGCGCAACATCGCCGCTTCCTGCCCCGCATCCATCCCTGCCTCAACCGCAAGATCGCCCAGATCCCACATCGGATCATTCATCCCGGCATATTCCCAGTCGACCACCCACATCCGGGCACCCGTATCCAGGAAATTCTCGCACAAGGGATCACAGTGGCACGCAGCCAAAGGCAATTCCACAAGGGCCAGCGCCGCCCGCACCGCCCCTGCCTCGGCCACCACATCGTGATACCCCTCGGGCAGGGCCACGTCACGCGGCGCCAACAATGCCAGATAGCTGTCGATCATCGCGAACAGCTCAAACCGGAACGGGAACACCGCCCCCGACCGGTGCAGCCGCGCCAGAACCTCGCCCGCGCGGGCGGGCGCTCCGGGGCGGGTGCGGAACGCCTGCGGGCTCATCGTTGCGGCCTCGATATGGCGGGTCACCATCAGGCCGGTCCCCGTATCGAAATGAACCACCTCGGGCGACACCCCCGCACCGGCGGCAAGCCTTGCCGCCTCGGCCTCATGCGCGCGGTTGATGTAAACCTCGGTCCCCGCCCCCGGCAGGCGCAGCACGTTGTCGCCCAGACGGTAAACCCGGTTGGTCAGGCCGCCCAGCCGTTCCGGCGTACCCCTGAACCCCGCAAGTGCCGGGATGGTGGCGATGATGGCGATGATGGCGGCAATCTCGTCGGGCATCGCGGGGGTTTCCAGTGACAGGCGCGCAAGGCTATCGTTCGCGGGCAAGGCTTGGGTGGTCAAGGGAGAAAGCGATGGCAACGCAGCATGACGGGCACCTGGGCGCGGTCTATGGGGCCACGGACACGGCCGAGGTCGCCGCCGCCTACGACGCATGGGCCGAAACCTATGAGGCCGAGATGCGGGTTGCGGGCTATCGCCACCCCTCGGTCGGGCTGGCGCTGCTGTCACGGCACCTGCCACGGGGGGCGGGGCCGATCCTTGACGCCGGTGCGGGCACAGGGCTGATCGGCGAATGGCTGGCGATCCTCGGGTATCCAGAGGTCGAGGCACTTGATCTGTCGGCGGGCATGCTGGCCGTCGCCGCGCGAAAGCGGGTCTATTCCCGCCTGACCCAAGGGGCGATGGGCGAACCCCTGCCCTACGGTGACGCCGGCTTTGCCGCCGTCGTGTCCACCGGCGTCTTCACCACCGGCCATGTGGGGGCCGAGGCGCTGCCTGAATTGTTCCGCATCTGCCGCCCGGGCGGGGTGATCGTGCTGACCGTCAAACTGGCGGTCTGGGACGCGGGCATCGACGGCTGGCTGACCGCCCGGGGCGTCACCCGGATCGAGACGACCGCCCCCTATGTGTCAATGCCCGGTGAAGCCGCGACCACGCCCAGCCTCGCCGTCGTCCTGCGGGTATAAACTTCAGCCCATCACCCGCGCGCCCTGACACGCCGCCCGGTTCGTCGCGGTATCCAGCCGCATGCGTCAGACCCGGTCAAAGGCCGCGTTTCAGGCAGGTTTCCCGATGCGGAAATGGACGCGTGTATGTACGGATGTAATACGGATGCTGTACGGTTCGCATACAGGTTGAATACGGGCAAAATCGAACATTTCCATAGGGTTGGCCGGTCAGACGTTGCACATCCGCCACCTCTTGCAAACGCCGCGTTTACCACCCGTTTACCGGCCCCGCCCTCAGCCCCGGGTGGCCGCCAGATGTTCGCGCAGCAGCGCCAGAACCCGGTCTGTCACCTCGGCCCCCTCCGATGTCACCAGCCAAGCGGCCTGTGCCAGCCGTGCGGCACGTTCCGGCGACAGAAGTTCGGCCATCGTCTCGGCCAGATCGCCCGCCGACCCCACCAGTGCCGCCGCCTGCGCCGCCGCCAGCCGCCCGATGATGCTGCCCCAGACCCCCGTGCGCGGCCCGTGGACCAGCGCCGACCCCAGCGCCGCCGGGGCCAGCGGACTGATCCGGCAACCCGGCGCGCTCAGACTGCCACCCAGATAGGTGACCGGCGCCAGCCGGTACCACAGCCCGTATTCTGCCGCGTTGTCAGCGACATAGACATGGGTTTCCTCGTCCGGCTCTTCATCCGCGCCACGCCGCGCGACGGTCCAGCCCTCAACCCGCTCCATCCGTTCGGCCAAAGGTTCGGCGCGCGAAGGGTCCTCAGGCACGACGATCAGCAACAGCCGGTGCGACAGCCGCAACAGCGCCCGGTGTGCCGCGATCACGATGGCCTCTTCCGGCGCAGGCAGGCCCGCCGCCAGCCAGACCGGCCGGCTGGCCAAGGCGCGGCTCAGTGCCGCGCGCTCCGCCTCGGTACAGGGCAGTGCCGCCGACGGCAGTTCCATCCGCCCCGCCGCCATCACCCGCGCAGGCACCGCCCCCGCCCGCCGGAACGCCCGGGCCGCAGGTTCGTCCACCGCCAGCACATGCTTGAAATCGCCCAATAATCCCCGCACCAGCCCCGGCCACCACCCCTCGCGCCCCTTGACAACAAAGGGCTCGCGGCCCTCGACCATCAGCATCGGAATACCCCGGTCATGGCCTGCGTGGATCAGGGCCGGGCGCAGTTCGCCATCGGCGATGACGCCGGCGTCGGGCTGCCAGTGGTCCAGAAAAGCGCGCGATTCCATCGGCGTATCGGGTGGCGGCAGATCGGTCAGCACGCCGCGCGGCAAGGCATCGGGCAGCGGGGTCTGCACCGTCAGCAGCACCGACACATCCCTATCCGCCACCAGCCGCCGCGCCAGCGCCATCAGCGGCCGCTGCGCATCCAACCCTGGCGCATGCAGCCACACCAGCCGCCCCACGGGCCGCGCGGCACGCTCGGGCACCGGGCCCAGCGACACCGGCGCGCGCAGGTTGTAAAGGGTCATGCCAAGCGAATAAGACATTTCGCCCAATGGCCTAGCGGCCAAACTCCGCCGCCGGCGAGGCCTGCATTTCCTCGTCCCGCAGCCGGTGTATATGCGCGATGAAGTACCGCATATGGGCGTCATCCACCGTCCGCTGCGCCTCGGCCTTCCAGGCGGAATGGGCGGCGGCATAGTTCGGGTACATGCCCACAATATGGATCTTGTCGGGATCCTTGAAGGTGGTCGAACCGGGATCAACCAGCTCTCCGCCAAAGACAAGGTGCAGGCGTTGGGTCATCGGGAAAACCTTGTGCATAAGGGCAGGATCAGCCTAGCCGAAGGGCGTGGGCGGTCAAGCCGTGCCGGGGTTCCGCACACCGACAAGGCCCGAAGTCCCGGCCCCGGTGATCTGTGCCGACAGGATTGTGCCTTCCGGTTGGGCGTCTGCGAACACCACCTCGGTGAAATCCCCGCACCGCCCCATATGCGGCCCCTCGGTCAGCACCGCCTGCGTGGTGCCGACCCGGGATGCCAGATGCAGCACCAGCGCCGCCTGTCCCGCCGCCCGCAGCCGCGCCGCACGCTCGCGGATCACCGGCCCCGGCAGTTGCGGCATCCGCGCCGCCGGCGTGCCCTTGCGCGGCGAATAGGGGAACACATGCAGGAACGTCAGCCCGCAATCCTGCACCAATGCCATGCTACGGTCGAAATGCCCCTCGGTCTCGGTCGGGAATCCCGCAATGATATCAGCGCCGAACACGATCCCGGGCCGCAACCCCCGTGCGGTTTCGCAAAACCGGATGGCATCCTCGCGGCTGTGGCGCCGCTTCATCCGCTTCAGGATCAGGTCGTCGCCATGCTGCAACGACAGGTGCAGATGCGGCATCAGGCGGGGTTCGGTGGCGATGGCCTCCATCAGCCGCGGGTCCGCCTCGATGCTGTCGATCGAACTGATCCGCAGGCGCGCAAGGTCGGGTACCAGCCGCAACAATTGCATCACCAGATCGCCCAGCCGGGGTGTCCCCGGCAGATCGGCCCCCCATGACGTCAGGTCCACCCCGGTCAGCACCACCTCATGGAACCCCCGGTCGCGCAGGCGCTTGATCTGCTCCACCACCACACCCGCCGGCACCGACCGCGAATTGCCACGACCGTAAGGGATGATGCAGAACGTACAGCGGTGGTCACAGCCGTTCTGCACCTGAACATAGGCGCGGTGGCGGCCGAACCCGTCGATCAGATGCCCTGCCGTCTCACGGACCGACATGATGTCATCCACCTGCACCCGTTCGGTCATCCCGATAAGGTCGGGGGCCATCGCGGCCCAGGTAGAGCGTTGCATCTTCTCGGTATTTCCGATGACGCGGGTTACTTCGGGCATCGCGGCAAAGGTCTCGGGCTCGGTCTGCGCCGCGCATCCCGTCACGATCACCGGGGCACCCGGGTTTTCGCGGGCCAGACGGCGGATTTCCTGCTTGGCCTTGCGCACCGCCTCGGCTGTCACGGCACAGGTGTTCACCACCACCGCGCCACTGACCCCCGCCGCAGCGGCGAGTTCCCGCATCGCCTCGGTCTCATAGGCGTTCAGCCGACAACCAAGCGTCGCAAACACCGGCGGTTTCGGGGCGGCGTTCATCAGACCACTGCCGCGATGAACGCGGGCGTCAGCCAGCCGTCGAACACATGCGCCACAGGCCCGGTCAGCCAGACGCCATCGTCGCGCCAGTCCACCTGCAACACCCCGCCGTCGGCCTCAACCGTCACCTGCCGCCCGGCGATCCCCCGCAGATGCGCCGCCACCGCCACCGCACAAGCCCCCGAACCGCAGGCCAGCGTAACGCCCGTCCCCCGCTCCCACACCCGCATGCGCATGTGGTCCGGGGCGGTCAGTGAGACATATTCCACATTCGTCCGCTGCGGAAACAAGGGGTTATGCTCAACGCCCGGCCCCAGCGTGGTCAGCGCCACCGCCCCGGCATCGGCCACGAAATGCACGGCGTGGGGGTTGCCCATGCCCACCGCCACCGGATCACCGGCAAGCGGCAGATGCAGGGGATCGACGGCATGCGACAGCGGCACCTCGTGCCAATCCCGCTGCGGTTGCCCCATGTTGACCCATACCTGCGCGCCCCGGCGCTCCGCCAACAGCACCCCCCGCGCGGTGCGCAATGACAGCCGGTCACGCCCCGTCTCGGCCATCACCCGGTCGGCCACACAGCGCGTGGCATTGCCACAGGCCCCCGCCATCGTGCCATCGGCATTCCAGAAATCAAGCGTCATATCGGTGCCGACCCCGTCGCGCAGTTCCGCCAACTGGTCAAACCCCACGCCGCGATGTCGGTCGCCCAGGGCCCGCGCCAGCCCAGCCGTCACCTGCGCCCCGCCCCGCCCGCGCGTATCGATCACCACGAAATCATTGCCGGCCCCGTGCATCTTGGCAAAAGGCAAGCCGGTTTGAGGGGGCGTAATGTCCATGGCGCGACCCCTTACGCGCTTTCGCAGGGTTTTTCCAGATGCAGCGGGCCATCCCGGGTTTTCCTCTTGACCCTGCCGGACAACCTTTCTAGGAACCGCCCTGTCGTGGGCCGGTAGCTCAGCTGGTAGAGCAACTGACTTTTAATCAGTAGGTCTCGGGTTCGGATCCCGACCGGCTCACCATAACGCGACGCTCAGGGCGGTACCGGCACCCCACCCCGCCATACTGCCCGCAGGGCATACCCCGCATCCAGATGCACCATATCCGCCGCGCGACCCGGCATCAGATGCCCGTGCCGCGCCCCCAATCCCATCACCGCCGCAGGCACCGAGGTGGCCATGGCCAGCGCACGCTCGGGGGCAATGCCTGCTTCACAAAGCACTCCCACCGCCCGGTCCAGCGTCAGGTCCGCCCCCGCCAGCGTGCCATCCTCCAGCGTCAGTCTGCCACCCGCCCGCAGGATGCGCCGCCCGTTCAGCATCAGTTCTGTGGCATCGGTGCCCGCAATCCCCATGCAGTCCGACACCAGGAATATCCCCGAAGGCCGCGCCGCCAATGCCACCCGCATCGTCGCCGGGGCCACATGCAGCCCGTCTGCGATCAGACCTGCCGCGATGGTGCCGGACAGCACCGCCCCCACCAACCCCGGCTCGCGGTTACCCAAGGGGCTCATCGCGTTGAAAAGATGCGTGGCGCAGCGGGCTCCGGCGGCGATGGCACGTGTGGCCACCTCGGCTGTGCAGTCGGTGTGCCCCAGACTGACCACCACCCCCGCCGCTGCCAGACGGCTGATCTGATCAGCCGTCACCGCCTCGGGGGCCACCGTCACCATCAGTGCGGGCAAGGCGGCGGCGGCGTCCAACAGGCGGTGCAGGTCAGCCTTGTCCATCGGGCGGATCAGGGCCGGGTCGTGGGCACCCTTGCGCCGGGGGTCCAGATGCGGGCCTTCCAGATGCAGGCCGAGGAACCCCGGAACCCCCGCCCGTACCGCCGCGATCCCGGCGGCGATGACGGCGGCTGTCGCCTGTGGCGTATCGGTGATCAGCGTTGGCAGGATGCCCGTCGCCCCCAGCCGGGCATGGACCGCACACATCGCGGCCAGCCGTGGCAGGTCGGCCTGACCGTCCACCTGCCACCCACCGCCGCCATTCACCTGCAGGTCGATAAAGCCGGGGGCAAGGATGCCGCCCGGCAAATGCTGTGCCCCCTCAGGCACTGTGGCCCCCGCAGGCAGCACGTCGGCCACCAAGCCATCCTCAACCACCAGCGACCCCCCCCGGTGCAGGGTCGTCCCGTCGAACACATCCGCCCCGGTCAGAACCTGTCGCATCACACCGTCTCGGTCACTTTGCGCAGGTGCGGGGGCACGTCGGGGTCGAACCCCCGCCGCCGCGCCAACGCCTCGACCAGAGCATACCAAGTGACCGACAGCACCAAAGGCGCCACCAGCGGATGCAGCCCCGACACCGATGGCAGCGTCACCGCCCCCGCCGCTGTACCCCCGGTCAGGAACACCTCGGCCCCTTGCTCCGCCAGCCGCTCGGCGGTCACGCACAATTGCGGCAGGGCGGCATCGGGGACACCCAAAGCCAGCACCGGGAACCGCGCCTGCACGATGGCCGATGGCCCGTGCAGCACCTCGGCGGCGGAATAGGCCTCGGCATGCAGGCCACAGGTTTCCTTGCCCTTCAGCGCGGCCTCGGCGGCAATCGCAATCGCTGGGCCGCGCCCCAGCACATAGAACGACTGCGCCGCCACCAGACGGTCGGCCAGCGGCGACCAGTCCAGCGCCAGGGCCTGCGACAGGGCCTGCGGCAGATCGGACAGTGCCCGGCGCAACCCGTCATCGCCCTGCCATTCCGCCAGCACCGCCAAGCCTGCCAGCACCGACACGACAAAGGTCTTGGTGGCGGCCACGCTATGCTCGGTCCCTGCCAGCAGCGGCAGGCAATGGTCCGACGCCTGTGCCAACGGGCTGTCCGCGTGGTTGGTGATGGCCACCGTCAGCGCCCCACCCGCGCCCGCCGCCTGCATCATCTCGACAATATCCGGGCTTTGGCCAGACTGCGAAATGCCCACACAGGCCGCCCTCCCCAGCCGCAGCGGGCGGTGGTAGATCGACGCGATGGACGGCCCGACCGAGGCCACCGGCACCCCCGCCGTCAGTTCGACAGCGTATTTGAGATAGGTCGCCGCATGGTCCGACGTGCCCCGCGCCACGGTGATCAGCAAAGCCGGGTCCAGCGCCCTGAGTGCCGCAGCGGCTGCGGCGACGCCCCCGGCCGAGCGGTCCAGAAACCGGGCGGCGGCGTCGGGTATCTCGGCCACCTCGCGGGCCATATAGGATGCGCTCATCCGTCGTTCCTTTCGGGATCGGGGCCAAGTGTCAGCTCGACCGCAAAGTCATAGGCATCGCCCCGGTAGAGCGAGCGGGTAAACTCCACCACCCGGCCCGATGCCAGATAGCCGATGCGTTCAATCCGAAGGCCCGCGACGCCCGGGGCCACCTGCAGCAGTTCGGCATCGCGCGGGCCGACATTCGCCGCCGAAATCCGCTGTACCGCCCGCACCGGGCGCATGCCCCGCGCCTGCATTACGGCATAGAGCGAGGTTTCGACGGCCAGCGGATCGGGCAATACCGACAGAGGCAGCGACGCCCGCTCAATCGCCAGCGGTAGTCCGTCGGATCGGCGCACCCGTTCAATCCGCGCCACGCGGTCGCCGGCGCCAAGGCCAAGCGCCATCACCTCTTCGGGGGCAGGCGCGTGGATCGCGCGTGACAGCCAGACCGATTCCACCCCCCGCCCCCGCCGCGCCATATCCTCGGTGAATGACGTCAACAGCGACAACGCCTGTTCCAACCGCTCGACCCGCTGCGCCACAAAGGTGCCCGAACCCCGCCGCTGCACCAACAGGCCATCGCCCACCAGTGCCTGCACCGCCTTGCGCACGGTCACGCGCGACAGGCCGGTCAGGGTGGCCATGTCACGCTCGGGTGGCAGGCTGTCCCCCGGTTTCAGACGACCCCCGGCCACTGCTGCCGACAGGCGGCGCTGCAGTTGCAGGTACAGGGGGCCAGCTCCGGTTTCATCAAACCCGTCTGGCGTAAACAGGCGTTCCATCACAACCCCCGCGCCAGCATCATGGCACCGTCCAGCGCCGTGCCGACCGCATCGCGCAGCGGCCATCGGCCCGCCAGCCGCGCGCGGTAGGTCGGGCCAAGTCCGCCGGAGAACACCACGGGCAGCGCGCGACCCGCCTGCAACAGATCGACATAGGCCGCGACCTCTGCGGTACCCTCCGTCAGCACGGCCACCGCGGCGGGGTCATCCGAGGCCAGAAGTTCAGGTGCCAATGCCGCGAAGTCGGCGGGGCGGGCGGTCTGGGCAAAGGCCACGATGCCCCCCGGGCCGCCGTGGCGATCCAGAAGCTGCGCAAGATACGGCGTCAAAGGCAGATGCCCGTCATGCGCCCGCAAGGCGCGCGCCAGCAGCGCGCGGCCCAATGCGGCACCGCTGCCCTCATCCCCCAGCACCAGCCCCCAGCCGCCCACC
>JBBQXK010000070.1:0-17408 GCA_038209775.1 Rhodobacterales bacterium
GAGGTCGCCGACGATGGTGTTTGCGGTCGCGTCGATGGCGGGCGACAGCGTGGCGATGACAGCCATGCCCAGGCCGACCAGAGCAGCGGTCAGCACGACCCAGTCAACGGTCACAGCGCCGGCTTCGTCGTTCTTGAAGGATTTGAAGAGGTTCAGCAGTTTCATAATGGGGTCCCTTTCCTGGGGGTTTGATGGGTCAGTCGTTGCCACCGCTCCGGTTTCCTTGTGGCCCGGCCTCTGTTCCGGCCCGGTCTCCGTCTCGGCATGAACAGAAGATGCAATGTACCTGTGGCCGGAATTGGCGCTGTTTGCGGCATTTTCTGGATTGTCGAAAATCCGCGAAAAATTCTGCCAACCCGCTGAAATGCAATGTGAACAATCTCAAGTTGCGGGGTTTTTCTGCTTTGCGGACTGTGGCCAGGTTGCCGATTGCGGCAGGAACGGGGCGGGGCGGGCTGCAAAACGCTTGGAAATCGGGGGTGGTTGCTGCCAGAATCAATCCAAACGTAAAGAAAAGCCCCGAGCAGGCAGTAAAAACAATGATGGTCCGAAGCGGGCTGGTGGCCTTTTTGGCCTTGAGCGGGTTCGTCGCTGCGGGAGTGATTCCCGTGGTTGCGCATGCCGAGACTGACGACTTCACCTTCAAGCGTATCAAGGTGGGCGGGTCTGCTGGCAAACGCATCACGGTGCAGATCGACCCTGCCGAACAGGCGCGCCGGCTGGCGGTGGCGAAAAAGCCCGAACCGGCCCCGGATGTGCCTGCTGATCCTTTGGCAGCGGCGGCGCTGACGCCGGTGGCGCCGGTGGCCAACACCGCTTATGGCTGGTTCTGGGATACGGTATCGCCCCAGTTGGGCGCGGTGCAGGGGCGGTTTCCGCTGGCCTTGTCCACCCTGTCGCAGGGTCCGGCCGGCGCACGCGTCGCGGCCCCCCGGATGCAGCACATGCAGGATGTCGTGCAGGACTATGGGACAGAGATCCTCAAGGCCACCATCGGCACCAACGTGTCGCCCGCCCTTGTGCTGGCGGTGATCGGCATCGAAAGTGCCGGCCGCGCCGACGCCGTCAGTTCAGCCGGGGCGCAGGGGCTGATGCAGCTGATCCCGGCCACGGCGGAACGGTTCGGCGTGACCGATGCAAAGGACCCGGCCCAGAACATCAGGGGCGGTGTGGCCTATCTTGACTGGCTGATGGGCGAATTTGACCGTGACCCCCTGATGGTGCTGGCGGCCTACAACGCGGGCGAGGGGGCGGTGAAGGCCAACGCGGGTGTGCCACCCTATGCCGAGACGCGGGATTATGTGCCCAAAGTGCTGGCGGCCTGGCAGGTAGCGCAGGGCCTGTGCCTGTCGCCGCCGGAACTGGTCAGCGATCCTTGCGTGTTCAAGGTGCTGTCGGCGCAGAACTGAGTGAGCGCGTTCAGATGGTTTGGCAGTTTGGGAGAGATTTGGGGGCGGGCGGGCGGTTTTGCGCGCCGGGGTCTCTGGAAATGTGTGAATAGCGCCTATTTTCCCAGATACCTTGCAGTTTCAGTTTCTGCTGCTGTTCGAAGGCGATCGGTGACAGCATTCCGTTCCTAACGTGTTTGCGCTGCGGGTTATAGAAGAACTCAATGTAGTCGAACACATCCGGGCGGGCTTCTTCGCGGGTTTTATACTTTCTGCGTCGGATGCGTTCGCGTTTGAGCAGGTTAAAGGAGCTTTCCGCCACCGCATTATCCCAGGTTGCCGCCGTCGCACACCGCCTGCAACGCCGTGTTCCCCTTGCCAAGCCATGGCTCTGCGCGATGCTGCACTGGCAGGGCAAGTCCACCGCCGAAATCGCCCGAACCCTGCGCATCACCGACGTGACCGCCCGCCGCTACCTGCGCGAGGCGGCAGGACGACAGGGAGAGGGGCGATGACGGAGGGCCGGGGTTCCCCTCATGCACGGCACCCGAAGGCGGTGTCGCGGAACCCGTATTTCCGCGGTCGTCATCGGCAGACGGTGGGGCCCCGCAGCCCGGTTTCCCGGAAACCCCACATGGCGCTCCGATCCAAGGATCGTGCTACGGCCGCGAGAGTATTACCGTGTCACGCCTGCCTGCCGGGGCATAGCGCATGACACATCCCCCCGTCCAGCCTTGCCCTGCGTCGCTGACCGAAGCCGCTACCGCCGCTTGCACCGCCGAGGCGCATCTTTCGGATGCCATGGCAGCCCTGAAGCGCGTTTCAACCGCCGTTGAAGGCCCCGTTCAAGCCCCCTTGAAAGGTCCCGGCCTGATAGCCACTCACCGCCGCGAACACCGCATGGGCGTGCCTGGCAAGGTCGCATCCGCCCCCGAACCCGAGGCCTTCATCCGCGCCCGGATCGACACGCTCACATTCCCCCCGGATCGCCGCCGAAGTCGCCCGATCCTTCCCCCCGGAACGCCGCGCAAGCCTGTCATCCATCCACCGATGGTGGCACCGGAACCGGCTGAAGGCGTGAAGCGCAATCGGCAAATCCCAGCATACACCAGCAAATCCCGGAAATGCCGGGCCAATGCCAGACTGTTTGAACCAGTACACTCAGACCAACTGAACACACACACTCAGCCGGAGGCCGGGGGGCCAGCCCGGCCAGCCTCGGGTTTCTTGAACCTGTGGCGAAACCATCGGCTTGCCCCCGGGATACTTGAGCAAAGATGAAAGGGGGGGCGTCAGCCGACGATCGTGGCCTCGGTGGCCGCGCGCAACTCGGCCTCGGTCACGCCATCGGCACATTCGACGATGCGCAGGCCGCCGGGCACCACATCAAGGACGCCAAGGTTGGTGATGATGCGGTCGACCACGCCGCGCCCGGTCAGGGGCAGGGTGCAGGACTTCAGCACCTTTGATTCGCCGTGCTTGGAGGTGTGGTCCATCACCACCACCACGCGCCCCACGCCGGCCACAAGGTCCATCGCCCCGCCCATGCCCTTGACCAGTTTGCCGGGGATCATCCAGTTCGCCAGATCGCCGTTCTCGGCCACCTCCATGGCACCCAGGATCGCCATGGCGATCTTGCCGCCCCGGATCATGGCAAAGGACTGTCCGCTGTCAAAGAATGCCGTCTGCGGCAGTTCGGTGATGGTCTGTTTTCCGGCATTGATCAGATCGGCGTCCTCATCCCCCTCAAACGGGAATGGCCCCATCCCCAGCATCCCGTTCTCGGATTGCAGGGTCACTTCGATGCCCTTGGGGATGTAGTTCGACACCAGGGTCGGGATGCCGATGCCAAGGTTGACGTACCAGCCGTCCTGCAGTTCCTGCGCCGCGCGGGCGGCCATCTGGTTGCGGTCCCACATGTCAGACGGCCTCCCTTTTCCGAACGGTCCTTTGTTCGATCCGCTTTTCATGGTCGCCCTTGAACAGGCGGTGCACATAGATGCCCGGCAGGTGGATGCCGTCGGGGTCAAGCGAGCCCAGGGGCACAATCTCTTCCACCTCGGCCACGCAGATCTTGCCACAGGTTGCGGCGGGCGGGTTGAAGTTGCGGGCGGTCTTGCGGAACACAAGGTTGCCCGAGGGGTCCGCTTTCCATGCCTTGACGATGGACAGGTCGGCCACGATGCCGGTTTCCAGCACATACTCGCGGCCGTCAAAGGTTTTCACCTCCTTGCCGTCGGCTATCACCGTGCCCACGCCGGTGCGGGTGTAGAACCCCGCGATGCCAGCCCCCCCCGCGCGCATCCGCTCGGCCAGCGTGCCCTGGGGGTTGAATTCCAGCTCCAGCTCGCCCGACAGGTACTGGCGCATGAATTCGGCGTTCTCGCCCACATAGGACGAGATCATCTTTTTCACCTGACGGCTTTCCAAAAGAACGCCCAGCCCGAACCCGTCAACGCCTGCGTTGTTCGACGCGACGGTCAGGTTCCGCGTTCCCGCCGCGCGGATGGCGGCGATGCACAGTTCGGGGATGCCGCACAGGCCGAACCCGCCCGAGGCGATCAGCATGCCGTCGAACAGGACCCCATCCAACGCCTCTGCCGCCGTGCCGTAGACTTTCCGCATGACAGATGCCCCCCGCGCAACCCTTACCGCCCTTTGTGGCCGACGCCGCATCTGCCGTCAATTGCCGCGCTGCAGCGTGTCGGTGCCGCTTTACCCCGCCGACAGTGGCCCTATGCTGCAATGGCCCGGCCCCGGTGGCGGCCCGCGTGGTGGAATGGTAGACACAGGGGACTTAAAATCCCTCGGCCGCAGGGCCTTGCCGGTTCAAATCCGGCCGCGGGCACCAATGGGGCGGGTCTGGCAGAGGAGAGTTCGACGTGGTCCCATCCCCCGAAACCCGCCCGCCGCGCACCGTTCTGCCGGGCGGTACGGATATCAGCCGTCTGGTCGTCGGGCTGTGGCAGGTGGCGGATATCGAGAAATCGGGCAGGGTGCTGGACCCCGAGCGGGCGGCGGATGATCTGGCGGCCTATGCCCGGGCGGGGTTCGACAGCTTTGACATGGCCGACCACTATGGCAGTGCCGAGATCATCACCGGGGCGCTGTTGCGCCGTTATCCGGCCACGACCCGCCCCACAGCCTTTACCAAATGGTGCCCGCCGCCCGGCCCGATGACCGCCGCTATTGTGCGCGCGGGCGTGCAGGACCGGCTGGACCGGCTGGGTGTCGACCGGGTGGATCTGTTGCAGTTCCACTGGTGGACGTTCGAGCATCCGGCCTGGCTGGACGCGCTGCACCACATGTCGGCGCTGCGGGACGAGGGGATGATCGGCGAGATCGGGGTGACCAATTTCGATGCGGCGCATCTGGGGTTGGCGCTGGCCGACGGGGTGCCGCTGGCCACCAATCAGGTGTCGTTCTCCTTGGTTGACCGGCGCGCTGCCGGGGCGCTGTCGGCGCTTTGTGCCGAACGGGGCGTCAGGTTGTTGGCCTATGGCACCTTGTGCGGGGGGTTCCTGTCGGACCGTTGGCTCGGGGCACCTGAACCCGTCGATATCGCCGACTGGAGCAAGTCGAAGTACAAGCGTTTCATCGACGCCGCCGGGGGTTGGGGCGTGTTTCAGGGGCTGCTGGCGGCAGTGGCCGGGATCGCGGGGCGGCATGGGGTGTCGGTGTCGAACGTGGCCACGGCCTGGGTTCTGGGGCACCCTTCGGTTGCCGCCACCATCATCGGTGCCCGTCTGGGCGGGGCCGAACACCGCGACGACAACCTTGGCGCCGTTGGTCTGACGCTGGACGCGGACGATCATGCGGCCCTTGCGGTGGCATTTGCCGAAATGCCCCCGATTCCCGGCGATTGCGGCGATGAATACCGCCGCCCGCCGTTCCTGACCGCCTCGGGCGATCTCAGCCATCATCTGGACCGCATCACCCCGGCCTATGCCGCCACACCCATGCCCCACCGCGACGGGGTGCATGTGTCCTCGGGCAGCCGGTGGGAGCCGGTTGCGGGCTATGCCCGCGCCGTCCGAACCGGCGATACGATCCGCGTGTCGGGCACCACCGCAACCGATGGGGCCGACCGGGTGGTGGCCCCGGGCGATGCCGGCGCGCAGGCCGTGTATGTGCTGGACAAGATCGCCGGTGCGATTGCCGCCGCCGGGGGCCGGATCGAGGATGTCGTGCGCACCCGCATCTATCTGCGCGACGCTGCCGCCTGCGAGGCTGTCGCGCTGGCGCATGGCCGGGTCTTTCACGACATCCGCCCCGCCAATACGCTGGTCGTGGCGGGACTGATCGGGGCCTACGAGGTTGAGATCGAGGCCGAGGCGGAAGTGCCGCCGCACAGGGGATAGGCGATGCGGATCGGCGCACTGGTCAACCCGGTGGCAGGACTGGGCGGCACCGTGGCCCTGAAGGGCACCGACGGGCCGGGAACGGTGACCGGGGCTTTGGCGCTTGGGGCCTTGCCACAGGCCGGTGCGCGGTTCGCGCGGGCAATGGCGGTGCTGGCGGCGGCCTGTCCGGGCGCAAGGTTGCGGATCGCGGCGGGGCAGCTTGGGGCGGATCATGTGGCCGACCTGCCGCTGACGCTGGACCTCTGCGCATCATTTCCCCTTGCAGGCACGGCGCGCGATACGCGGGCGGCGGTGCGTGGCATGGGTACTCTCGACCTTCTGGTGGTGGCCGGGGGTGACGGCACGTTGCGCGACGTGATGGCCGATCTGCCCCCCGGAACCGCCGTTCTGGGCATCCCTTGTGGCGTCAAGATGCACTCGGGCGTCTTTGCCCGCACCCCGGCGACGGCAGGGCGATTGCTGGCCGATCTGGTGACGGGGCGGATGCCGCTGGCCCTGACCGAGGCCGAGGTGATGGACATCGACGAGGCCGCCCTGCGCCGGGGCCTCATCGCGCCGCGTCTGCATGGCCACGCCATGACGCCCCGCCTGCAGGGCATCCAGCCCGCCAAGGGCCGCCCCCGCCGCGACGATCAGGCCGATCTTGCCGCGGCAGGGGCCGAAGTGGCGCGCAGCCTTGGCGCAGGCACTCTGGCGCTGATCGGTCCGGGCCGCAGTGCGGGTGCGGTGCTGCACGCACTTGGGGTCGAGGGCACGCTTCTGGGTGTCGATGCGGTCCGGGGCGGGCATCTGGTGGGCCGCGACCTGACCGGGCCCGCGCTGGATGCCCTTGTGGCCGCACACAAGGGGCCGATCGTCATCGTCTTGGGCGTCACGGGTGCGCAAGGGTTCCTGTTCGGGCGCGGCAACCAGCAGATCGGCCCGGGCGTCATCGCGCGGGCGGGCCGCGACGGGTTGGTCGTGCTGGCCGGCGCTGACAAGCTGGCCGCCCTGACGCCGCCGGTCCTGTGGATCGACCTTGCCGATGAACCCCTCGCCCGCAGCCTGGAGGGATACCTGCGCATCCGCACCGGTGCCGGGCGCACGACGCTGATGCGCCTGTCGGCGGGCTGAGCGCAGATGGTACTTGGAGCGGTCCCGCCCCTGCGCTAGTCAGGACCATGGCAAAGGCGGCATCAAAGACACCTCGAACGGCAGCTGCGGCCAAGGGCACGCCCGCGCGCCCGCCGCGCGGGCTTGGGGCCGAGTTCGTCTATGAACAGATCAAAAGCCGCATCCTGTATCTTGACCTGATGCCCGGCACCTTTCTGGACGAGACCGACCTGTCGAACCAGTTTGGCGTCTCCCGCTCGCCGGTGCGCGAGGCGCTGATCCGGCTGGCGGCCGAAGGGTTGGTGCAGAACTTCCGCAACCGCACCTCGACCGTGTCACAGTTCGATATCGCCGGGCTGCCCGCCTATTTCGACGCGATGGACCTGATGTACCGCTTCACCGCCCGTCTTGCGGCCCTTACCCCCAACATGGCCCGGCTGGATCAGTTGCGCCGCAACCAGGCCGAACACGAGACCGCCCTTCGCGCCCGCGATATCCGCCAGATGGTCCGCCACAACCGCGACTTTCACATCGGCGTGGCGGAAATGGGGGGTAACCCATTGATCAGCCAGTGGATGGGGTCGGTTCTGGATCAGGGGCAGCGTCTGCTCGGGCTTTACGGCATGCACCTGCCAGACCGGGTGCCTGCCGACATCCTGAAACCCCACCGCGACATGCTTGACGCCATCGGCGACAAGAACCCCGATGCCGCGGAAGCTGCCGCCAGTGCGGATGCCCTGGTCCTGATCGAGGAATTCCGCGAAAGCCTGGCCCGACGTGCCTCGGACGGGATGGCGGTCGCGTCCCGGAATGAGCCGCCCGCCTCGGCCTGACCCCTTCCCCATTCACCTTGCACAAATATCCCACGGGGGGTGCGGGGGGTGTGAAACCCCCCGTTCCGACAGCTGCCACCGGGTGCCGCCTTTGGCATCGCGGAACTTCTTGCATACACCAAGCATACTCTTGACCCGTGGCCGCAAAAGGGGTCACCATGCCCACAGGCCCCGGCGATCACCGATCGGGGCGCGAATGTCAGGGAGAAACGAGAATGGCCTTTACCGTATCCCGTCGCGGCCTTGCGGGTGTTGCCGCTGCCGCCGCCTCGACCGGCATGGTGACGCTGGCGCAGGCCAAGACGATGGACGAAGTCCTGCAAGAAGGGGTGCTGCGCGTCGGCATCCACCCCAATTCGCCGCCCTTTTCGTCGCGCAACGGCGCGGGCGATTTCGAAGGGTTCGATGTCGCCATCGCCAATCTGCTGGCGGCGGAATTAAAAATCGAAAAGGTGGAGTTCGTTCCCACCGAAACCGCGCAACGGGTGCCGTTTCTGGTGGCCGACACCATCGACCTCGCCCTTGGCGGCCTGACCCGCAATTCGGAGCGGGCCAAGCTGATCGAGTATACCTTTCCGCTGCACACCGAGGTGATGGGGGTTCTGACCACCGACAAGCATGCCATCACCAGCTACAAGGATCTGAACGACGCCAAGTACACGCTGGTTGATGTGCGCAGTGCCTGGACCATCGACTGGGCCAAGGAAAACCTGCCCAATGCCAAGATGGAAATCGTCGACAGCAGCGCCGATGCCATTCGCATGATTGCGCAGGGGCGGGCCGATGCCTTGGTGGAAATGCTTGATTTCTTTGTGGCTTTCACTGGCAACCACACCGACGTCAACTGGAAGATCCTTGACGAAAAGATCGACGTCGGCTGGGACTGCATCGGCGTGCAGAAAGGCAACTATGCGCTGCGCGACGTGCTGAACATCGCGCTGTTCAAGCTGCATTCGTCGGGCAAGGTCGATGAAGAGTGGATGAAGGTTGCGGGTGCCGAGATGCTGGTGAAAATCCCCGCGCAGCCCTATTTCTGACCACAGGAGCGGCCCCCGCACGGGGGCCGCAGACCCCTTGCCATGAATTACACCTTTCAGTTCGGCGTCATCCTTGACCGCCTGCCAGAGTTGCTTTGGGCGTCGGTGCTGACGCTGGAACTGGCCTTTGCCGGGTTCTGGCTGGGGCTTCCGATTGCCCTGCTGATGGCCACCTTGCGCACATCCGGTAGCCGCTTGGCGCGTGGGTTTTCAGGGGCTTACGTCACATTCCTGACCAATACGCCGGTGCTGATCCACATCTATTTCCTGTATTACGGCCTGCCGGAACTGGGGCTGGTCATGGACAAGCATGTGGCGGTCATCATCGGTCTTATCACCGCCACCTCGGCCTATGGCTGCGAGATCCTGCGGGCCGGTTTCGCCTCGGTCCGCACCACCGAGATCGAGGCGGCGACGACGCTGGGGTTCAGCCGCGCGCAGCAGATATGGCATGTGATCGTGCCGCACATCCTGCGCACGGTGTACCCGGCGCTGGCCAACTATTTCATCATCCTCACCCTTTCCACGTCGATGGCGATGATCTTCGGGGTGAACGAGCTGTTGGGCACGACCTACAACCTTGCGTCCGAGAACTATCGCCATATCGAGGCGTTCATCGTGGCGGCGGGCATCTATATCGTCATCACATTCGCCGCCACGCTGTCGCTGGCGCTGATCGGGCGGTGGGCGTTTCACGTCAAGGCGCGGATTTTCTGATGGACCGGATTGTAGCACAGCTTCCGGAATTCTTTAGCCCGAACAACGTGTTGTTCCTGTTGCAGGCAATGGGGATGACGCTGGCACTGACCTTTGTCGGCTGTGGGCTGGGCTTCCTTTTTGCCTTTACCATCGTCTACGCCCGCCAGACACCGGGCAGATGGGCCTGGCCCCTGCGGATGGTGGCGATCCTGTATGTCGAGTGTTTCCGGCGCATTCCGTTCCTTGTCACCGCGTTTCTGGTGCTGTTCTTCATCAGCGCCTTTGTGCGGGGTGCGTCGCTGTTCCTGGTCGCGGTCATCGCCATCTGCCTGTATGCGACCGCTTATGCCGCCGATATCATAAGGGGTGGTTTCGAGAGCGTCCCCCGGGCGCAGGTCGAGGCGGCAGAGGCGCTGAATTTCTCGCGTTGGCAGAGGGTTAGCATGGTCATCATCCCGCAGGCATGGCCCGTCATCCTGCCGCCCGCGATGGTGTTCATGGTGGCCTTCATCAAGGATACCGCCCTTGTCGGGCAGATCGGCGTCTTTGAACTGGCGTTCCGGGGGCGGGAATTGAACAATCAGGGGTTCTCGGGGATGTTGGTGTTTGCCACCATCGCCTGCCTTTACTTTGCGATGTCCTACCCCCTTACCCGATTTGGCCAATGGTTGGAGAAACGGCTTGCAGCACCTCGTCGTCAAGAACCTGAGCGCCAGTTACGGTAACCTGCCAGTCCTTGATGGCGTCAGTTTCGCGCTGGAAAAGGGACAGGTCTGTGCGCTGATCGGGCCGTCCGGGTCGGGCAAATCGACCGTTTTGCGCACCCTGATGGGGCTGACGCCGCTGACGGCGGGCGAGGTGGTGCTGGACGGCAAGGCGGTCGCCTATGACAGCGCGGCATCCATCCGCGCCGCGCGCGACCGCATGGCAATCGTGTTCCAGCAGTATAACCTGTTCCAGAACATGAATGTTTTGCGAAACGTCACGATCACGCCGATCAAGATCAAGGGCCGCCCGAGGGCCGAGGCAGAGGCTGAGGCGACCGCGATCCTGACGCGGGTGGGCTTGGGGGACAAGTTGCGCAGCTATCCCGACATGCTGTCGGGGGGGCAGCAGCAGCGGGTGGCGATTGCCCGGGCGCTGGCGCTGCATCCAGAGGTGCTGTTGTTGGACGAGGTGACCTCGGCGCTGGACCCGGAACTGGTGAACGAGGTTCTGGATGTGATCCGGGGGCTGGCGCGCGAGGGGATGACGATGCTGCTGGTCAGCCACGAGATGGGCTTTGTGCGCGAGATCGCGAATACCGTCATCATGATGGACAAGGGCCAGATCATCGAGAGCGGCCCGCCGTCCGAGATTTTCGACAACCCCCGCACCGACCGGCTGCGCGATTTCGTGGGCAAGATCCTGCGGCACTGAGGGCGGTGGGGGCCAAGTGATTGCGGGCGCTGGGTTAATCGGGGGATTTCGGGGCAAAACGGGCGTCTGTTTCCGGTGCACAACCGATGCACAACCCGTATGCACGCGCTGTGGCGTTTGGGGGCGTTAACTATGTGCGGCGAATCGCGGCCCTAACCGGCCATGTGGCGCGCGGCGATGTAGCCGAAGGTCATCGCTGACCCCACGGTGATGCCCGCCGCCGGGTAGGTGCCGCCAAACAGGCTGGCCATGTCATTGCCCGCGACATGGAGGCCGGGGATGGGGGTGCCGCCGCCATCCAGCACGCGGGCATGTTCGTCGGCGGCAAGGCCGTGGAAGGTGCCGATGTCGCCGGGGTGCAGTTTCACCGCGTGGAACGGCCCCCGGGTCAGCGGCCCAAGGCAGGGGTTGGGGCGGTGGTCGGCATCGCCGTAGGCGCGGTTGAAGGGGGTGCTGCCCCGGTGAAACGCCGCGTCCTGTCCGACCTCGGCCCCCTTGTTGAACCGCGCGACGGTGGTTTCGAGGCCAGCGGGATCGATGCCGATCCTTTGCGCCAGATCGTGCAGGGTGGGGGCGGTGACGAGATACCCCGACCTTTGGAAGGGCGACAGCCGGCCCGGCCACGGGGGGGCTGCACCGATGCCGTAGCGGCGCTGTGCGGGGTGGTCGGCGATCAGCCATGCGGTGCCGTCGGGGTTGCCGGAGGCGACCATGGCGGGGACGAATTCCTGATAGGGGCAGGCCTCGTTCACGAACCTCTGGCCGAGGTGATTGACCGCGATGATGCCGGGTTTGGCGCGGTCGATGTAGTGGGGGAAGGGCGATACGCTGCCGTCGGGCTGCGGTACCAGCGAGGCGGGGGACCAGGCGGCGGGTTGGGCGTTGCGGGTATCGAGTGCCGCCCCGATGGCGGTCGCAAGGCGCAAGGCATCGCCGGTGTTGGTGGCGGGGGCGAGCGAGACATGGCCCTTGCCCGCCGCCACATGGGGATAATGTGCGGCGCGGAACGCCGCATCGCCCGGTGCGCCGCCGCAGGCCAGAAGGACGCCCCTTGTGGCATTGATGGTCACCGGATTGCCGTCATGCAGGATCGTGGCCCCGGTCACGCGGGTGCCGTCGCGGGTCAGCGTCATCGCTTCGGCATGGCGCCAGACGGGCACCGACCTGTCCTGCAATGCCATGAGGAGCGCGCCGATCACCCCCGCGCCGTTGCCGATGCGCAGGCCGCGCTGGTGGCCGCTGGCGCGGTCGATCAGGTGGCGGGCGACCATTTTTGCGACATGCCATGTGGATGCAGGTGAACGGCCGATCCGGAAGAAATGGCCAAGGTCGTGGCCGGTGATGGTCATGCCGCCGAGGACCAGCGTGCTGGCATGGGGCGGGCGGATGAGGGGGAAAAGGGGGCCGAGGCGGCGTCCGTCGAACACCGCCGCGTTGTGGGCGCGTTGGCCGACGGTGGCACCGGGGGCGTCGGAATAGTAGTCGGGGGAATAGTGCGACAGGCTGTAGCGGACGGGCGTATGCCGTTCGAGGAATTGCAGCATCGCCGGGGCCTGTTCGACATAGGCGCAGGTTCGGGCGGGGTCGTGGGCCGTGCCTGCGACGTGGGTGACATAGGCGGTGGCGGCCCCGGCTGTGTCATCGACACCTGCGGCGCGGGCGTGGTGGCTGCCGGGCACCCAGATCATGCCTTCTGAAAGGGCGGTGGTGCCGCCGAGAAGGCCGGTTTTCTCGGCCACGATCACCCGCAGGCCGGCCTCTGCCGCCGTGACCGCAGCGGTCAGGCCCGCAGCGCCAGACCCCAGAACCAGCACATCGCAGTCGATGTTCATGCCGCCAGCACCGAACAGCGGGCGAGGTCGAACGAGGGTTTACGCCCGGTGACCAGTTCGGCGGTGACAAGGGCGGCAAGGGGGCCTGCGGTAAAGCCGGTCCAGGGGAAGAGGTTGATGAAGAACCCAGGGTGCCCCGGCACCTCGCCGATGATCGGGCGCCAGTCGTCGGTGCCGTTGACGTTTGCCGCCCACGAGCGCACCAGTTCAGCCCCCGCCACCCCCGGCACCATTGCCGTAGCCATCGCAAGGTTGCCCAGGAGGGATGAAGGGTCGACGACCGGACGCCCCCCGGAATCCAGTGCGGCGGGCCAGCCACCGCCGATCAGGATGGTGCCGTTCGCGGCCTGTTTCAGCGTCAGGCGGCGGCCGGCGGCGTAGACCAGATGCGAGGTGAAACGCTGGACCGGGGCGGTGACACTGACCTGTATCGGCACACCCTGCACGTCCAGCGCGATGCCCAGCATCGCGGCGATGCGGCCCGCATCGGCACCTGCGGCGTTCACCACGCGGCCCGCGCGGAGGACGCCGCGCGAGGTGGTGACGGCGTAGCCGCCGGGTTCGGGTGCGATGGCAAGGACGCCAGTGTGCCGCAGGATGGTTGCGCCGTGCCCTTCCGCGCGGGCGGCAAAGGCGCGGGTGGCCTTGAGGGGGTTGGCCTTGCCCTCGATGGGGCAGAAGCAGCCGCCGATGACGGTATCGCCTGCATAGGGGGCGAGGGTGCGGATTTCGGACTGGGTGAGGCCGTGGATGTCGAGGCCTACCGAACGCTCGATCCGCATGCGCCTTTCGATGTCGCGCATCTGCTGGGGGGTTTCTGCCATGAGGATGCCGCCGGCGATGTGGCATTCAAGGTCGGTGGCCAGTTCTGCCTCCATGGTGTCCCATAACCGGATGCCTTCGACCAGCATCGGCACCACGGGCGCAAAGGTGGCGGCCCATCCGTCGCCCTGTTCCAGCCATGTAAGGTGCGGGATCTGCGCGTGAAAGCCGCCCGCGTTGGCCCCCGAGGCCTGCATATTCAGATCGCCCCGTTCGACCAGCGTGACGCCCACCCCGTCACGCGCGAGGAAGTAGGCCGTGGCGCAGCCCGCAAGGCCGCCGCCGATGACGAGGGTGTCGATTTTCGGGCTGGAGATTCCTGTATGCATCGCGTACACAATATGCGGCATTCCCCCGCTTGTGCAATCGAAGGACAGCGCCATGGCTCACAAGTTTCGCGGCAGCTTTTCGGTCAACGTGACCCCCTTTACCGAAGATGGCAGCGCCATCGACCTGCCTGCCTGGCACCGGTTTCTGGACTGGCAACTGGCGAACGGGGTGCCGGGGATCATCATTCTGGGGACCACGGGCGAGTTTCTGACGCTGACCCCCGAGGAACGCACGATGTTCGTCGAGGATACGGTGAAGTACATCGCGGGGCGCATTCCGGTGATGGTGGGCACGATGAACGCCCATACCCCCGTGGCCGTGCGCCAGAGCGTCGAGGCCGAGGCGCTGGGCGCGGACGGGTTCATGATTATCCCGCCCTATTACTACACCCCGACCGAGGACGAGATCTTTGCCTATTACCGGGCGATCTGTGAAAAGACGTCGCTGCCGATCATGCTGTACAACAATCCCTTCACATCGAATGTCGACATGTCGGCCAGGTTCGTGGGCCGCCTGACCCGGAGTTTCGAGCAGGTGCGCTATATCAAGGAGGCAAGCCAGGACATGGCGCGCGTCTATGATATCATTGAAGAAACCAGGGGTGTGATGAACGTGTTCGCGGGGCAGCGGGTGGTTGAGAGCTATCTGTACGGCGCTGTCGGCTATGTGAACCCCTATGGCAACTACATCCCGCGCGCGTCTACGCGCATCTGCGATCTGTGTGCCGAGGGGCGGTGGGACGAGGCAAAGAAGATCGAGCGGCTGATCGGCAAGCTGAACGCGATCATCGCGGCGGGGCATCCGACCTATGGGCACCAGTGCTATTCCAAGGCGCTGGCGGCGGCGGTGGGGGTGCCGGTGGGCGACGTGCGGCCACCCCTGACCACGTTCCGCGAGCTTGGGCGCGAAGGGCAGGGGCGGGTGAAGCGTATTCTGGCGGTGATGGGAGAACTGGATGCGCTGATGGAGCGGATCGACGGCAAGGCTGTGGCCCCGGTGCGGCTGGCGGCGGAATAGACTTGGGGCAGGGGTTGCCGCATCTTTTTCGGCCGCTGACGCTGCGCGGGCTGACGCTGCGCAACCGGGTGGTGCTGTCGCCGATGTGCCAGTATTCGGCGGTGGAGGGTATGGTGCAGGACTGGCACCACGCCCATCACGCGCGCTTTGCCTCAGCTGGGCTGGGGCTGGTGTTCGTCGAGGCGACGGCGGTGCTGCGTGAGGGGCGCATCACCCATGGCTGCACCGGGATATGGGATGATGCGCAGGTGCCGGGCATGGCCGCCATCGTGGCGATGCACCATGCGGAAGGGGCGGCGGTCGGCATCCAGATCGGCCATGCGGGCCGTCGCGGCAGTGCCGAGCGGCCCTGGGACGGGGCCAAGCCCATCGCGCGGACCGACGGCCCCGAGGCGGCGTGGGAGAAGGTGGGGCCAAGTGCGTTGCCCGAGCAGGCGGGGTATCCGGTGCCGCGCGCGCTGACGGGGGCCGAGATCGGGGGCATCATCGCGGCCTTCGCGGCGGCGGCGGGGCGAGCGCTGAGCGCCGGGTTCGATGTGCTGGAACTGCACGCAGCGCATGGGTATCTTTTGCACTCGTTCCTGTCGCCGGTGTCGAATGTCCGCACCGACGAATGGGGTGGGTCGCGCGACAACCGGATGCGTCTGGCGCTGGAGGTGACGCGGGCGGTGCGGCGGGTCTGGCCTGAAGATCGCCCGTTGTTCATGCGCGTCTCAGCCGTAGACGGGGTCGAGGGGGGTATCACCATCGCGGATACGGTGGCGCTGGCGCAGATGCTGAAGCCCCTCGGCGTTGACGTCATCGATTGTTCGGCGGGGGGGATGTCGGGCCCTGCCACGCTGTCGGGGGCGAAGATCACCCCCGGCTATCTGGTGCCCCACGCCCGCGCCGTGCGGCAGGGGGCGGGGATCGCCACGATGGCGGTGGGGGCGATCATCGGGCCTGCGCAGGCCGAGGCGATCATTGCGGATGGGTCTGCC
Organism: Rhodobacterales bacterium; assembly: GCA_038209775.1. GTDB lineage: Bacteria > Pseudomonadota > Alphaproteobacteria > Rhodobacterales > Rhodobacteraceae > JBBQXK01. The sequence continues at coordinate 15,814 of JBBQXK010000070.1, forward strand.
GATCTGGTCGCGCTGGGGCGGCAGATGATGGCCGAGCCGCACTGGCTGTACCGTGCGGCGCAGGCCTTGGGTCACCCCGATCCGGCGGGTGTGCTGACAGGGCGCTACGGCTTCTACCTGCGCCGCCGGGCGGCGGTGCTGGATTCGGGCGATGCGGGGTAGGCCGCGGGCCGCATTGTCGTCATGTCCGGTGGGACGGCTGCAGGGGGGCTGTCTGCCCCCCTCGCTTCGCTCACCCCCCGAGAGTACTTGGGCAAAGAAGAAGCACAATTTAAATCAAACTTGCGTTTCTTCTTTGCCCAAATACTCCGGGGGGAGGCGAAGCCGGGGGGCAGAGCCCCCCTCGGGGCGGCAGGTGGCGATGCGCGGGAAAGCCGGGTGCGCGGTTTCAGCGGACGTAGGTGGCGCCGTTCACATCCAGCGTGGCCCCCGACAGGTGGCGGCAGGTCCCGGTCGACAGGAACGCCACCAGCGTGGCGATATCCGAGGGCGGCACCCATTCGCCCATGGCGAGGGTTGCGGTCACGGCAGCTTCGCCGCCCTGTCCCGCCGCAAAGGTTTCCGAAAGGCCGGTGCGCACCACGCCGGGGGCGATGATGTAGGCCAGGATATTCTCTTTGGCATAACCGCGCGCGACGGTCTTGGTTGCGGCCATGATGCCCGCCTTGGTGGCCGCGTAGTGCATCGTGGCGGGGTTGGTCGATCCGCGCTGCGCGTTCCAGCTGGAGATCGTGACGACGATGCCGCCGCCATGGTCACGCCAGTGCCGCACCGCGCCGCGCAGAAGGTCGGCGGGGGATTTGACGTTGGTCTGCCACGAGGCATTCCAGGCGGCGTCCCAGACATCCTGCGCATCGTCGATGCCGCCGTCGAAGGCCATCATCGCCGCGTTGTTCACCAGCACATCAACCCGGCCCCGCCAAGCGCAGGCCCTGGTCCAGAGGTCATTGGCCTGGCCCGGAACCGAAAGGTCGGCGGCCAGAAGATGCACCCGGTCGGCGGGGGCCGCCGCCAGTGCCGCCTCGGCCCCTGCCCGGTCACCCCGGTAGTGCGCGATCACATGCGCGCCCTCGGCCGCCACGCGGGCCGCGATGGCGGCACCGATGCCCTTGGACGCGCCGGTGACGAGGATGGTCTTGCCGGTCAGGTCGGTGAGGGGCATGGCGTGGCTCCGGCAGGGGTCTGGCCGCGACTATCGGCCATCGCCCGGGGGCAGGCAAGCGGGGGCGGGCGATGACGGACGCGCTGGATTTCGACGGAAGTGCGGTGCCGGTGATCCCGGGCGACAGCATTGCCGCCGCCCTGACGCGGGCGGGTATCCGTGACCTGCGCATCACACGCGGGGGCGCGGGGCGGGGTGTGTTTTGCGGGATGGGGGTGTGTCAGGACTGTCTGGTCGAGGTGGACGGCATCGCGAACCTGCGGGCCTGCATGACCAAGGTTCGGGGGCATATGGCGGTGCGTCGGCAGGTGGCCGTTCCGCGACTGCCACCGGCATCCCCGGCTGCGGCAGGGGGCCGGACGGTGACACCCGATGTGCTGGTGGTGGGGGCGGGGGCGGCGGGTCTGCACGCGGCACTTGCGGCATCTGGCCG
>JBBQXK010000071.1:0-17029 GCA_038209775.1 Rhodobacterales bacterium
CTTTTACATGTCGCAGTCCGACAAGGGCGGGTTGGTGTTCGGCGGCGACCTCGATTTCTACGCAAGCTATGCCGCGCGCGGCAACCTGCCGATGGTCGAGCATGTGATGGAGGCGGGGATGACGCTGATGCCGATGATCGGGCGGGCAAAGGTGCTGCGCAGTTGGGGCGGGATCATGGACATGTCGCCGGACGGATCACCCATCATCGACAAGACGCCGACCGAGGGGCTGTTTCTGGATTGCGGCTGGAACTACGGAGGCTTCAAGGCGGTGCCCGCTTCGGGCTGGTGCATGGCACATCTGATGGCCACCGGGCAAAGCCACGACGTTGCCCGCAAGTTCCGCCTAGACCGTTTCGCCACCGGCCATGTCCTTGACGAAGAGGGTTCGGGCAGCCAGCACAATCTGCACTGATGTCTCTTTCCCCTTTTTCTGTCATCAAATATCCCACGGGGGGTCCGGGGGGCGTGAAACCCCCCGGTCCTGCCGCCAGACCCAGACACGAGGCTGACAGATGCGCCTGACCTGCCCCCTTTGCGGCCCGCGCGACCGGCGCGAATTCTACTATTCCGGGGCCGAGGATCTGCTGGACCGACCCGAGGCTGACGCCGCACCCGAGGTCTGGCACGACTACATCCACCTGCGCGACAACCCCGCCGGGATGACGCGCGATCTTTGGTATCACGAACAGGGCTGCGGGGCCTGGCTGGTGGTGACGCGGGACACGGTCAGCCATGCGATTTCCGGCGTGGAACTGGTGGCGCCGCCGCAGGAAGGGAATGCCTCCGGCGGGAGTATTTCGGCAAAGAAGAAGCCGGGACGGAAGAAGAAGGAGGCGGGCGATGCGGCTTGATGCAGGCGGGCTGATCGACCGCAGCCGTCCGATGTCGTTCCGCTTTGACGGGCGCGCCTATGGCGGGTTCGCGGGCGATACGCTGGCTTCCGCGCTGATGGCCAATGGCGTGCGGGTGGTGGGGCGCAGTTTCAAGTACCACCGTCCGCGCGGCATGCTGACCGCCGGTTCGGAAGAGCCGAACGCGCTGGTCGAGGTGCTGGAGGATGGCCAGCAGACCCCGAACGTCCGGGCAACTGTGCAGGAGGTGTTCGAGGGGCTGTCGGCCCAGGGGCAGAACGCCTGGCCGTCGGTGCGGTGGGATGTGATGGAGGTGAATGACCTTTTGTCGCCGTTCCTGTCGGCGGGGTTCTATTACAAGACCTTCATGTGGCCGCGCGCATTCTGGGAAGCGATCTATGAGCCGGTGATCCGCCGGGCCGCGGGCCTGGGCCGTTTGTCCGGGCGGCATGACGAGGCGGCCTATGAGAAGGCGCATGCGTTCTGTGATGTGCTGGTGATCGGGTCGGGGCCTGCGGGACTGATGGCGGCACAGGTCGCGGCGCAGTCGGGGGCGGATGTGATCCTGGCCGAGGAAGATGCCCGGATGGGCGGGCGTCTTCTGGCCGACCGGGGGATGGTGGATGGCCAGCCCGGGGTGGACTGGGCGGCGGGCGTGGTGGCGGAACTGGCCACGATGCCCAACGTGCGGCTGATGACCCGTACCACCGTCACCGGCGCCTATGACGACGGCACCTATGGCGCGCTGGAGCGGGTGGGCCTGCATGTGGCCCCGCAGCCGAACCTGCCGCGCGAGTGTTTCTGGCGGATCGTGGCGAAACAGACGGTCCTCGCTGCGGGCGCGCTGGAGCGTGCCATCGCGCACCCGTCGAACGACCGGCCTGGCATCATGATGGCCGGGGCCGTGCGCGCCTATGTCAACCGCTGGGCCGTGGCCCCGGGCAAGCGGGTCACGGTGTTTGCCAACAACCACTCGGCCCGCGCCACCGTCCGCGACCTGATCGCGGCGGGGGTCGAGGTGGCCGCCGTCATCGACCCGCGTCCCGATGCCCCGGATGAGCCCGGCACCCGCGTGTTCAAGGGCGCGCGGGTGGTCGGGACCAAGGGGCGTATGGGCCTCAAGGAAATCACCATCGACCATGAGGGCCGCGCGTTCCGGTTCGAGACGGATTGCCTTGCGCTGTCGGGCGGCTGGAACCCGACGCTGCACCTGACCTCGCATCTGGGCAAACGCCCGGTCTGGCGTGCGGATATCGCGGCCTTTGTGCCGGGCGACAACGCGGTGCCGGGGATGATCCCTGCCGGGGCCTGCAACGGCGACTTCTCGACCGCCGCATGTTTGGCGGCGGGGCAGGCGGCGGCCGTCAGGGCGTTGTCAGTGCTGGGGATCAAGCCCGCCGACATCGCCCTGCCCGCGGCCGAGGATGACGCCACGGATATGACTCCGCTATGGGCTGTCGAGGGCAAGGGGCGGGCCTGGCTGGACTTTGCCAATGACGTAACGGTCAAGGATGTGAAGCTGTCGGCGCAAGAGGGGTTCAGCGCCAACGAACACATGAAGCGCTATACGACCCAGGGCATGGCCCCCGATCAGGGCAAAAACTCCAGCATCGGCGCGCTGGCCGTCTTGGCCGATACCACCGGCAAGGGCATTCCCGAAACCGGCACCACCACCTACCGCCCGCCGTTCGTGCCGGTGTCCATCGCGGCAATGGGGGCTGGCGCGCGTGGCATGGGGTTCGCGCCGCAACGATTTACCACCTCGGATCAGGCCAGCCGCGACCGGGGTGCGCCGATGATCGAGGCGGGGATGTGGTACCGCCCGAGCTATTTCCCCAAACCCGGCGAGACGACATGGCGCGAGGCCTGCGCGCGTGAAGTGGCGATGGTGCGGGGCAATGTGGGGGTGGCCGATGTGTCCACCCTTGGCAAGATCGACCTGCAAGGCGCTGATGCGGCGCGGTTTCTGGACTTTGTCTATACCAACACCTTCAGCACCCTGCCGGTGGGCCGCGTCCGTTATGGCCTGATGCTGCGCGAGGACGGGTTCGTGCTGGACGACGGCACAAGTGCCCGTCTGGCCGATGACCGCTACCTGATGACGACCACCACCGCCGCCGCCGGCCTTGTGATGCGGCACCTTGAGTTCGTGCATCAGGCGTTCTGCCGCGACTTTGCGTTGCGCTTCATCTCGGTGACCGAGACCTGGGCGCAGTTCGCCGTGGCGGGGCCACGGGCGCGGGCGCTGATCGCATCCTTGGGCATCGTGCAGAACCTGCCGTTCATGGGCGTGGCCTCGGTGATGGTGGGGGGCGTTCAGGGGCGGCTTTTCCGCATCTCGTTCTCGGGCGAGGAGGGGTACGAGATTGCCGTGCCCGCCCGCTATGGTGCGGGGCTGTTCCGTGATCTGGTGGCACGGGCCGAGACGATGGGCGGCGGGGCTTATGGGATGGAGGCGCTGAACGTCCTGCGCATCGAAAAGGGGTTCATCACCCACGCCGAGATTCACGGGCGGACCACCGCATTCGACATCGGCATGGCGGGGATGGTGAGTGCGAAGAAGGACTGCATCGGCAAGGCCGCAGCACAGCGCCCCGGCCTGAACGGGCCGGAGCGCGAGCAACTGGTGGGCCTGCGTCCGCAAGGCGACGTGGCGATTTCGGCAGGCGCGCACCTGTTCAACCCGGGGGATGAGGCAAAGCGCGAGAACGATCAGGGCTATGTCACCTCGGTCGGCCCTTCGCCGACGTTGGGCGGCTATCTGGGGCTGGCGTTCCTGAAGGACGGCCGCGCCCGCCATGGAGCGACGGTGCGGCTGGTCGATCATCTGCGGGGGATCGACGTGTTGTGTACGGTGTGTGACCCGGTGTTTCATGACCGCGACGGAGGGAAGATGCGTGCCTGAACCGATTGCCACACCCGCCCTTGACCATCCGCCCTTTGCCCGGGGTGGCGCCACATTGGCGCTGGCCGACCCCGGCCCGATGACCTCTGTCGCGCCGTTTCCGGGGCAAGAGACGGCGGTCAATGCCGCGTTGCAAGGCGCCGGCCTTGGCTTTCCCGCCCCGAACCGGGTGATCGAAGGCCAAGGCGCGCGCGTTGTCTGGACCGGGCGCGCGCAGGCGTTTGTGATTGGCGTCGCGGCACCTGACCTGACGGGCCTTGCCGCCACCACCGATCAGACCGATGGCTGGGTGGCGCTGACGCTGGCCGGCCCCTCAGCCGCCGATATCCTGATGCGGCTGGTGCCGCTTGATCTGCGACCGGGCGCGTTCCCCCCCGGCCATGCCGCGCGGTCCGGGCTGAACCACTTGCCGCTGATCCTGTGGCGTGATGCGACCGGCTTTACCCTGATGACTTTCCGCTCGATGGCCCGCACCGCGTGGCACGAGGTGGAGACGGTGATGGATGCGACGGAGGCCCGCGCAGGTCTTGCCGCCCGTGCATGACCCCCGGTGACCTGATCGCCTGGCGGCGCGCCCTGCACCGCCAACCGGAACTGTCCGGGCACGAGGCCGCCACTGCCGCCGCCTTTGTCCAGGCTGTGACACCGACCCGACCGGACCAGATCGTGACCGGCCTTGGCGGGCATGGCGTGGCGGTGGTCTATCGCGGCCGACAGCCTGGGCCCACAGTGATGATCCGCAGCGAACTCGACGCCCTGCCGATCCTCGAGACGGGCAATTCCCCGTGGAAATCGGAACGCCCCGGCGTGGCGCATCTTTGCGGGCATGACGGGCACCTGACGATCCTTGCGGGGCTTGCCCACCAGATCGGCGGGGATCGCCCCGCCCGTGGCCGGGTGATCCTGCTGGCGCAACCGGCAGAAGAGGACGGCTCGGGTGCGGCGGCGGTGATGGCCGATCCGGCGTTCGCCCCCCTCACCCCCGACTGGGCCTTTGCGCTGCACAACATGCCGGGCATCGCGCTTGGGGAATGCTGGCTGGCCCCCGGCCCGATGAACTGCGCCTCGGTCGGGCTGAAGATCGCACTTCATGGCCGCACCGCACATGCCGCCGAACCGGGTGCCGCCATGTCGTCCGGCCCCGCTATCACCCGCCTCATCCCGGCGCTGACGTCCCTTGGTCTCGACGGCCCGCTCGACGACCGCTTTCGCCTTGTCACCGTCACCCATGCCCGGCTGGGCGAACCGGCCTTTGGCATAGCCCCGGGCGATGGCGAGGTCTGGGCGAACTTGCGCAGTGTCTCCGACAAAGGGCTGGCTGCGCTGATCGCCGAGGCCGAAGCATTGGCCCGGGCCGAAGCGCGCGATGGTGTTACCGTCACCCTGACCCACCACGACCATTTCGCCGCCTGTACCAACGATGCGCAGGCGACCGAACATCTGGCGGTGGCAATCCGGCGGCTGCAAATCCCCCTGTCGCCCGGCACCCTGCCCATGCGTGCGTCCGAGGATTTCGGGCGGTTCGGCGCGATGGCAAAATCCGCGATGGTCTGCCTTGGCGCGGGCGAAGCGCACCCCCGCCTCCACAACCCCGACTACGACTTTCCCGATGCCCTGATCACGCCCGGAATCAAGATATTTGACCGCGTCATCCGCAACCTTCTGGACCACGCACAGGCCAACTGACGCAGCGCCGTCCCGCCATTCATCTTTGTGCAAATATCCCGGGAGTCCGGGGGCTGGCCCCCGGCTCTGTTCCGCAGGCCGAACGCGTTAGTTTGAAGCCGCCAGCGTCACCGCCGCGCGCTTCGGCTTGTCTGCATGCGCGTCGATGAACCTCAGGACCAGCGGACGGATGTTCAACCGCCAGCTTTTGCCCGCGAAGATCCCGTAATGGCCCGCCCCGGGTTCTACATGGCTTGCCTTTTTCTCTGCAGGCAGTCCGGTCAGCATGGCGAGTGCCGCGACGCATTGCCCGGGAGCCGAGATGTCGTCGTTGGCGCCCTCGACCGTCTTGACCGCCACTTGCGTGATCGCACCCAAATCCACCTTCTTGCCCGCCACGACAAAGCTGTTCGTGGCAATCTCGCGGTTCTTGAAGATGCGCTCGACGGTCGACAGATAGAACTCGGCGGTCATGTCCATCACCGCCAGATATTCATCATAGAACCGGTTATGCGCGTCGTGATCGCCGCCCTCACCCTGCGCCACGCGCATGATCTGTTCGGTGAATGCCTTGGAATGGCGGTCACTGTTCATCGACACAAAGCTTTGCAACTGCAACAGCCCCGGATAGACCATCCGCCCCGCGCCCTTGTACTTGAACCCCACCCGCTGGATCGCGATCTGCTCCAACTGTCCCATGGTGATGCGGCGGCCAAAGTCGGTGACTTCGGTAGCGGCGGCATCGGGGTCAACCGGCCCGCCGATCAGCGTCAGCGTGCGCGGCTGTGCCGCCGGGTCTTCGGCAGCAAGGTACGCGGTTGCGGCAAGGGTCAGGGGGGCGGGCTGGCAGATGGCGATGACGTTGGTGTCGGGCCCGAGGTGGCGCATGAAGTCGACAAGGTACAGCGTGTAATCCTCGACATCGAACTTGCCGGCACTCACCGGAATGTCGCGGGCGTTGTGCCAGTCGGTCACATAGACATCTGCATCGGGCAACAGCGAGGCCACGGTTGACCGCAGAAGCGTCGCATAATGCCCGGACATCGGCGCCACCAGCAGCACCTTGCGCGCCATCGGCGCACGGCGGCGGACAAAGAACTGGACCAGGCTGCCAAAAGGCCGGTCCACGACAGGAATGATGTCGACCAGGTGATCCTGTCCGTCCGGCCCGACGATGGACCGGATGCCCCAGTCAGGCTTGACCACCATCCGTGCAAAACTGCGCTCGGTCACTTCGCCCCAGGCCGCGATCATCGGCAGCAACGGGTTCAGCGACAATGCAAAAGCCGGATAGGATGCCATTGCCCGCGCCGTCGCCCCCATCCACTGGCTGGTGTTGCGGGTGCTTTCCATAAGGTCATAGGTCATCATATACTTCACGCGACGTCTCCACTCAGTTCCGGGCGAGAATCGGCCCCTTTGTCGCTTTTGCCCCGACACGGCGACGTCATGCTGCGCGGGCATCTGTTGACAGATCACAAATGCTGCACAGCAGCAAACATAGGGTGGAAACGTTTGCATGACAACAGATGCGAAAGTCGAAAGTGAGCGACTGGTGCGCCTGAACGCCAATCTTGCGCGTGTCGAAGAGTTGTCGCAGCGGATGACACAGGCCCTTGCCAGCCGGAAAAAGGCCGATCCGGCCCTGAGTGGCCCCTCTCAGGACGTGTACATGAGGGCGGCGACGGCCTATGTGGCCGAAATGATGCAGAACCCCTCGAAGATCATCGAGCATCAGGTGAACTACTGGGGCAAGACCCTGAAACATTACGTTGAGGCCCAGCAGGTTCTGGCGAAGGGCGAGTTGAAGGCCCCGCCGGACCCCGGGCCAAAGGACCGCCGGTTCGCCAACCCGCTGTGGGACACGCATCCGTTTTTCAACTATCTCAAACAGCAATACCTGATGAACGCCGAGGCGATCACCGGGGCCATGACGGGGCTTGAGGCGCTGGACCCCGCCGACCGCAAGCGGGTTGAATATTTCACCCGGCAGGTGGTCGACATGATGTCGCCCACGAACTTCCTTGGCACCAATCCCGACGCGCTGGAAAAGGCCGTGGCGACTGACGGCGACAGTCTTGTGCAGGGGCTGGAAAACCTTGTGCGCGATATCGAAAGCCACGACGGCGATCTGTTGGTGACGCTGGCCGATCCGCAGGCGTTCAAGGTAGGGGGCAACATCGCCACGACGCCAGGGTCGGTGGTCTATCGCAACCGGATGATCGAGCTGATCCAGTACGCGCCCACGACTGACACGGTACATGCAACGCCGCTGCTGATCTTTCCGCCATGGATCAACAAGTTCTACATCCTTGATCTGAAACCCCAGAACAGCCTGGTCAAGTGGATCGTCGATCAGGGGTTCACGCTGTTCGTGGTGTCCTGGGTCAATCCCGACGCGTCCTATGCCGATGTCGGCCTCGATGACTACATCCGCGACGGGTACCTCCGCGCGATGGCCGAGGTGCGCCGGATCACCGGCGAGGCGCAGATCAACGCGGTAGGCTATTGCATCGCGGGCACCACGCTGTCGCTGACGCTGGCGCATCTGCAGAAGGCCGGGGATACCACGGTCAAATCCGCCACGTTCTTCACCACGCTGACCGACTTTTCGGATCAGGGCGAAGTGGGCGTGTTCCTCAGTGACGACTTCGTCGACGGGATCGAGCGGCAGGTGCAGGCCGACGGTGTTCTCGACAAATCGTTCATGAGCCGGACCTTCAGTTTCCTTCGGTCCAACGACCTGATCTGGCAGCCCGCCATCAAAAGCTACATGATGGGCGAGGCACCGCCGGCGTTTGACTTGCTTTACTGGAACGGTGACGGCACCAACCTGCCCGCAAAGATGAGCGTCGAATACCTGCGTGGCCTGTGTCAGGGCGACGGTCTGGCGCGCGGGGTGTTTCCGGTTTTTGGCGACCCCGTGACACTGGACGATGTGCGCGTCCCCCTCTGCGCCATTGCCTGCGAGACCGACCATATCGCCGCGTGGAAGGGCAGTTTCGCCGGCGTGCGGCAGATGGGGTCGGGTGACAAGACGTTCATCCTGTCGCAGTCGGGTCATATCGCAGGCATCATCAACCCGCCGTCCAAGGGCAAGTACGGCCACTACACCAACGACGGCTCGATGACGACGCCTGACGAATGGCTGACGGGGGCCACCTTCCACGCGGCAAGCTGGTGGCCCCGCTGGGGGGAATGGCTGGCGACCCGGTCGGGCGCGCAGGTGGCCGCGCGCGTTCCGGGTGATGCGACCAACCCCGTGATCGGCCCGGCACCCGGAACCTATGTGCAGGCGTCGGTTGACGCCTGACCGGGGCAGGGCGGTGATTTTACGCTGCGTCGCAGAAATATCACTTGAAATGCTGCAGTGCAGCATATAGGTAGGGTCCATCGAAGAAACACATGACTGCCGCAGCGCAGGATGGAGATGGAAATGACCAAGACCCCCGATTTCACCAAGGTTGTGCAGGACATGATGGCGGCGTTCCCGGTGGATGCCTCGGCGATGCAGAACGCGTTCAAGACGCAGGCCGCGATGACCGAGAAGCTGTCGAAAGTGGCGCTGGAAGCCGCTGAAAAGTCGACCGAGATTTCGGCCGCCATGACCAAGTCGATGATCGCCAAGCTGGGCGACGTGTCCAAGGCCAAGACCGAGCCGACCGACTACACCAAGTCGATGACCGATTTCGCCTCGTCCGCTGCCGAAATGGCTGCCGAGCATATGGCTGCCTTCGCCGAAGTGGCGAAGAAAGTGCAGATGGAAACGGTTGAACTGATGCTGGCCGCCGGCAAGGACATGTCGGAAGACGCGACCGCTGCCGTCAAGAAAGCGACCTCGGACGTGCAGGTTGCCGCCAAGAAAGCGACCGCGGCGGCCACCGCCAAGTGATCTGACGGGTTCCCGCGCGGAGGCCTCTTCCTCCCTGTCGGACCGATGCGCGTGACGGGCGGACTTCCCCATCGGGAAGTCCGCCTTTTCTTTTGCAATTGTGTCACCTAGACTTGCTGCACCGCAACAACGGGGGCTTCGATGGCTGACACCGACAAACCGCTGCTCATCAAGCGCTATGCAAGCCGCAGGCTCTACAACACCGAAACCTCGGACTATGTCACGCTTGAGGATATCGCCGGTTTCATCCGCGCGGGCCGCGAGGTGCAAATCATCGACCTGAAATCTGGCGATGACCTGACCCGCCAGTACCTGTTGCAGATCGTGGCGGAACACGAGGCCAAGGGCGACAACGTATTGCCCCTGGGTGTGCTGACCGACCTTGTCCGCAGTTACACGACCGAGATGCAGTCGGTTGTGCCTGCGTTTCTGGCGGCGTCCTTTGACATGCTGCGCAACGGACAGTCAAAGATCATCGAAAACCTTGGCACCATCCACAACCCGCTGGCAGCGATGCCCGGGTTCGAAGCGATGCGCAAAAGCCAGGAAGCGTTCATGAAGACGATGATGGCAGGCCTGCCCGTGCCCGCGTGGCCCGTGCCGACAGCGGCCAAATCGACCGAGCCGACTGACGCCGACGAACTGGCGCAGATCAAGCGGCAGTTGGCCGACCTTCAGACCAAGCTGTCGAAGATGTAGGGCAGGGCGGTCCTGCCCCGATCAGTTTTCGACCCGGAAGAACCGCAGCGCCGCAATCGGTTCCTGGCGGGTTTTTTCGATTTCGCTTTTGATGAACGGAACAAGCGCGCGTGCGGTTACGCCCCCTTTGACGGCGTCCAGAGTGGTCACAGGCGCGTCGGTGACAATGGCGACAACAAGCTGCCGTGTAGGCTCTGATTCGACCTGCAACTTGACCGAGAACCTGAAGCTTACCGATCCGTCCGATCCCGGTTGCAGGAACTGCTTGATGTTCGTGGCCGTGCCCTTGTCGCTGACAACAAAGATGGACACCGCGCGGCCGGCGAGCCCGTCAATGCGACCAACCACGAACTCACCGCTTTTCAGGACGTTCCGGTCGTTTTCAAGCACCATGTTGACCGGAATGGCTTTTGTAGCCTTGACCGAGTTCATGAAGTCGACAACCGGACACTGGGGCGGTGACACCACCCGCACATCAATATTCGGCTCGACCCCGTGCGCGGCGGCATAGGCCGAAAGCAGTCCCGAAAAAGGTGCGACCGACAAGCCGAACCCTTCGATGGACAAGGGCACACCCGTGCCCGGCTGTGGTGACAGGAACACGCACTCGCCCGCCTGATAGGCGGCCAGCCAGGCAAGCTGCACAGCACGGGGATCGGTCGGATCAGGCGTGGGTGTGGTATCGACCGGGACCGGATCGACCGGCGCCGGATCGACCGGCGTGGGGTCAACGGGCGTGGGATCGACTGGTGTGGGGTCAACTGGTGTTGGATCGACGGGCGCAGGGTCAACTGGTGCGGGATTGACCGGCGCGGGATCGACCGGCGCAGGATTGACTGGTGCAGGGTCGACCGGCGCGGGGTCAACGGGTGCAGGATCAACAGGCGGTTCGGGGTCCGTCACAGGCGTATCACCGCCAGCAACCACGGTTCCACTGCCGAACACACCGCCAAAGTAGGCCCCCGCACCACCCCCGACCAACAGAAGTGCCAGAAGTGCGGCAATCATCCCGCCCTTGCCTGACTTCTTCTGTTCTTCCTGTTTGGGTGCCGGCTTGTTCGACGGAATCCCTACAAACAGTTCGTTCGACCTGTCGACGTTCACCGGCGTCGTGGTCTGCTGCCGTCTTGGCAGGCTGCCCTTTGGCGCCGAGCCTTGTGCGGCGGCCGCGGCCTGTGCCGCGATGGCCGAGGCTGAAACGATGCGCGTGCGGTCAGAATCGTCTTCGTCTTCCTCGGCACGGTCAGGCACCATGTCGGGGTTGTCGATCAACTGGATCACAGCGGCCATGCTGGCCGGGCGGTTCGCCGGATTGGGTTCCAGCATGTGTTCCAGAAGCGGGCGCAGATCGGGATAGATCGCTGACAGGTCTGGCACCGCGTTGCGGGCACGCACAGCCTCGACGATTGACTTGCCCATGTTCAGGACACGGCCCTGACAGGCCGCCACCATCATCAGCGCCAGCGAATAGATATCCGTCCGCGCGTCGATCTCGCCGTCAAAGGCGCCAAGCTGTTCGGGGGCCACAAAGCTGAACTTGCCGGCAAACTGCCCTTGCAACAGCGTCTTGTCGCCCTTCATCGAGGATTTGGCGATGCCGAAGTCGATGATCTTGGCGTGCGCGACAATGCCATCTTCCAGGATCACGTTGTCGGGCGACAGATCGCGGTGGACGACGCCCACGTTATGCGCCTTGTCCAGCCCCGACGCGAGCCGCCGCAGCAGAACGCGCACATCTTCCTCGGACATCGGCCCCTGCTTCATGCGGTCGTTCATCGAGGTGCCCTCGACAAACTCCATGATAAGCGACGGGCGTCCGATTTCGGGGTCATTGGTAAAGACGTGATAGCGCACGATCGCATCGTGCTGCAGCCGACCCAGAACCTTGGCCTCTTTCTGGAACAGGGCGACGATCATCTCTTCCTGCGCCAGGTGCGGCAGGACGATCTTGATGGCGACAGGGTCACCTGTGTGGATGTTGCGGCCGCGGTAAACCTCGCCCATCCCGCCCTTCGAGATCAGTTGCTCGATCTCGTAGGTGCCCATGATCCGCATGCCGGCCGTGACGGCGGTGCTGATCCGAGAGCCGCCGGGGCTGGTCAGCGACGTGCCTGTCAGACCCGTGCGCGGTGCCGATGTACCAAGCGGCGCACCGCCATTGGCAGCGCCCGGAAGCGGCGGGTTGGTCTTGTCATCGGACATCGTCGTCAGTCTTCCGCTTTCCAGTCATCGACGCCGACAAGGGGAATCCCGGGTCGCGTCCGTTCATCTTCCATCTCGGGTACCTCGTCGGTCAGGCAGCGGACGACGATGACCGTCACATTATCGCGGGCACCACGCGACAGTGTCAACTCGATCAGCTTGTCGCAGGTCTCTTGCGCGCCGGGGTGGTACAGGGCTGCGGCAATTTCATCATCCCCGACATGGCCGGTCAAGCCGTCAGAACACAACAGAAAAGTGTCGCCCGGTCGCAATGTGCCGTATTTCTCATCCGTTTCGGGCTGTTCGAAGACACCGATGGCCCGGGTGATGACGTTCTTGCGGGGCCAGTTCTCGGCCTGTTCGGGGGTGATGCTGCCCGACTTCAACAACTCGTTCACCTCGGTATGGTCGGTCGTCATCTGGTGCAGCACGCCGTCGCGGTGCAGGTAGATGCGGCTGTCACCGGCCCAGATGCAGGCAAAGTGATGCTCGAAGGTCAAAAGCGCCACCAGCGTTGCACCCACCGTCGCACCGCCCAGGCTTGCGGACTGCTGGCGGATCTCTTCATGCGCCACCATCAGGCGGTCGACAAAGCGGCACTTCAGATCATGGGCCGAGGTGGGGATGCCCACCCAGTTTGCACTTTCGGCAATCTTGCGGCTGGCAAAATCGCCGGCCCTGTGACCGCCCATCCCGTCCGCGACCAGCCACAGGCCCGATGCGGGGCGCGCCAGAAAGCAGTCTTCGTTATGATTACGGACCCGCCCCGGATGCGTGGTTGCCCCGGTGTCGAAGACGAACTGCACTTCGAGCATATCTCCCCCCGCACAAACAAATCGACCCGCTTTCGGCGGCAGCCATAAATCACCTTAAGGTGAGGATAGGCGCAAATCGCGCGGCCCGCAAATCGAAGCTGTGGTTTGGCCGCGCGAATTATCGCCCAATCGGCACCTGACAAAAGTGCCGCCACTGCGGCCCGCAACAGCAAAGGGGCCGGATCAACCGGCCTCTTTCCCGTGCCCCCCTCGTCGCACATGGCGCGGGGCGGATCAGAACGTCAGACGCACCTGCGCCGTCAGGCTGAGGCTGTCCGATACCTTCTGGCCGAAACGCGCATCCAGCCGGATGCTCGTGTTCAGCTGGCTGGCACCGGCAGGGCCATTCTCAAGGATCTTGATGTAGTTCCAACCCACACTGGCCTCACCAAAGCCGCCAAGGTTTTCGATGTCGATGGTCTCGACCGCGCCAGTGCCGAATTGTGCGATGGAGTCCGGTGTGAAGGTCGCCGTCCGGTTGCTGGCAAAGTCCTTGTAGAAGTTGCCGCTGACAAAGAACCCGTTGGCCGACCCTTCTTCCTCATTGACCACGTTCTTCAACAGGGTGCCGCCGATGAAAGCGACGCTCGAATTGAACGGGTTCAGTCGCAGCGTGCCGCTGTTGGCGGCAATTGCCGCAGGCGTGGCACCGGCCCCGGCGATAGTGATATCCGATGACCCCGTCCGGGTAAGCGAGAACCCGGCGGAGGGGACAAAGAAGAGCGAATCATTGGCACCGACAGGCATGCTGTAACTGACACGGGCGGTCACATTGGTCGACGATGTGCTGAACGACTGGCCATCAAAGCCGACGATGCTGCCGCCAAGCGCCGTTTCGCTCAGTTCGAAATCGGTCGTGTCGAAGCGGAGTTGGACATCGGCCTGGAAGCCGTCGCGGCTTCCCGCGACATAGACACCGGCGTAACGCTGCGAAAATTCGGTTGTCGTCCGGCTGGATGTAAGGTCAACCCCACCCGCACCGGGCACGACCACGTCCTGGGTCGTATCGCCGGCGTTGTAGCCGATCAGTGCCCCGACCGACCCGTCCCAGCCATCAAAGAACCGGCCGTCGTTGCAGCCAAAGTCATAGCCACCCTGCGCACCATAGTAGTTGGCATCGACGGATGACGTGTTGCGACGGAACAGGCTGTCGCCGACGCTGCCCTGACTGACACTTTCCACCGTGGCACGCCCGATCAGCGCCCGGGCATAGCCGCCCTGGAAACAACCCTCTTCCGCCGCCAGACCGCTGGTGAACGGGCTGGACGGGCGGTTGACCACGTTCGAGATCAGCGATTGCACGACCGAGGTCGAAGCCGCCACGCCGCCGATCCCGCCCGAGCTTTGTGCGACCACTTCCAGATTGGTGCCGGTTGCCTCAAGCACCTGCACGACGGCCCCGCCGGTGTTGGCCAGCACGAACGTGCTGGCGTCAAAGGCGGCGGTTGCGTTGGCTGCCGTCAGGATCGTCGCACGGTCGCCCACGCTGATCGGACCGCCGACATCGCTCAACGCGAACGTGATGCTGTTCGGGTTAGCCGTGACATTTCCCGACACCGCGATGACATCCGAATTGCCTGCCCCAAAGTTTGTATCAAGCTGGTAGGTGCCGCCGGTCAGCGAAACCACCTGCAAGATATCATTGTCGGCACCGTCCTGCAGGTCGACCGTACCGTTGTTGGTCAAGGCACCGTTGATCGCAGACAAGGTGCCATTCGCGGTCAGCGTCGCCCCAGCCCCGACGGTAAACGCACCGCCGATGGTGCCGTTCGTCAACAGGAACGACCCGGCGTTGTGCACCACGTTCGCCCCAAGGGTGCGACCCGTGACAGTGACGGTGCCGGTGTTGGTCAGCGTCCCCGCGTTCAGGAAGTTGCCTGCGATGACGTTCATCACGCCGATGTTGGTCACGCCGCCGCCGCTGCCGGTCAGTCCCCCGGTCACGTTGAACACGTTGTTGGTGGTCAGCGCACCGCCAAGGTTGCCCGACATGTTGAGCGTACCGTTGTTGGTCAGCCCGCCGGTGGTGGCGACGGTGCCGGTCGAGGTCAGGGTCGCACCCCCGGCTACCGCACCCGTTGCGGCACCCGAAATGGTTCCGGTCACTGTCGTGGTGCCCGAGGCCACGTTGAACGCCCCGGTGCCACCCAGCGTACCCGCGATGGTGCCGCCGTTCAGCGTTTTCTGCCCCGCACTGTTCACCGTCGTGCCCGCTGCGATGGTGGCCCCGCCCGATTGGGTAAAGGTGCCGGTACTGACCGTGATCGTGCCGCCCGTCGTGCCGCCCGACTGATCGTAAAGGCCGGTCACCGTCAGGGTAGAGGTGCCGTTCACGATGCCCGCCGTCTGCGTCAGCGCCGCAATCGTGTCGGTCCCCGTGGTGGTCAGGGTGCCGCCCGACACCGTAACAGCTTCGTCGTTCGCGATGCCCTCACCGTCGTTCACCAGGGTGCCGTTGCTGACGGTGATCAGGTTGCCGGTGGTGTTCACGTTGCCCGCAGCGGTCAGGTTCACCGTGCCGCCCGACACCGTCAGCCCCGACGAGGTGATGTTGCCGGTTACGCTGGTGATGCCGGTGGCTGCTGTGGCCAGCCCGCCCGAAAGCGTGCCGCTGATCGTGCCGCCGTTCAGGGCTGAACCACCCTGCGCCGCGACCAGTCCGGCCATTGTGCCGGCCGACTGGGTAAATGCCCCGGTCAGCGTCTGCTGGCCCGCACCGTTGATGGTGCCGCCGGTCTGGGTGATTGCGGTGTAGGTGTCAGCGCCCGTTCCGGTGAATGTGCCACCTGCCACGGTCACGGTCGTGCCGGCGCCAAGCGCGTCGGCATCCGTGGTCAGCGCGCCGGTGCCCGTCACTGTCACATCAGCCGAGACGACAGAACCTGCCCCGGTGATCGCAAGCGATCCGCTGTTCACCGTGGTGGCCCCTGCAAAGGTATTCGCTGCCGTCAGCGTCGTTGCACTGGTGCCGGTCACCGTCAGCGCACCCGCGCCCGAGATTACGCCCCCGATGGGCGAGGCCCCGGTGTTCAGCGTCAGGAGCGACCCCGCCGACAGGTTGATGGTCCCGTTGCCGTTGATGCGGGCAATGCTCTCGTCCCCGCCGTCGATCAGCGTCAGGCCGCCCAGCGGGCTGGTGCCATCATTGCGGATCGCGACCGAGGTGTTCAGACCGCCACCGTCCGTCACCAGCCGACCCGCGGGGTCGATGGTCACCGAAGGCCCGGCGATGCTGCCTGCGTTGTCAAGCAACAGCACACCGCCCGAAATCGTGGTGCCCGCCGAATAGGTGTTGACCCCGGTCAGCGTCAGCATCCCGGTGCCCAGCTTCTGCAGGAACCCGTCGCCCGAGATCACCCCGGCAAAAGTACTGTCGGTGGCATTGCCCGCGATCAGGCCACCGGTGGCCGTGGTCACGATGCTGCCGCCCGCATCGCCGGTCAGCACACCCGCCGTAAGGTCGGCGGTGGTCGTCACGATACCGCCGTCCGCATCCAGCGTGCCCACTGTTTCAGCCGCGTTGACGTTGACCGCCCCGCCCGTCACCGCAAGCGTGGCGGTATCCGACAGGTTGGTGCCTGCGTTCAGGTTTAGCGTGCCGCCAGTCACCGTGGTGGCCCCGGTGACGACACCGGTGTTGGCAAAGCTGCCGTCCGACACGCCCAGCGTGGTCGTGATCGTGCCTGCGTTGGCGCCGGTGCCGGCCGAGGCGACGCTGGCGACTGTCGCAAGGGCCTGGTTGGTAAAGGTGCCTCCTGCATTGTTGGTGATGGCACCCGCATCGCCGCCGGGCTCGTTGGTAAAGGTACCGCCGTTGTTCACCTCCACATCCGCGACCGTACCGCTGTTCGTCATGATGCCGGTCGCATTGACCGTCGCGTCCGAGGTGATCGACCCCGTCACCGCCAGCGTGCCGCCGTTGACGGTTGTCGCCCCGGAATAGTTGCTCGCCCCGGCCAGCGTGGTCATCCCGCTGATGACCGTCAGATTGCCCGCG
>JBBQXK010000072.1:0-15480 GCA_038209775.1 Rhodobacterales bacterium
GCCGAGAAGTTCGTGCAAGAGGTGATCTGGCGCGGCTATTTCAAGGGCTGGCTGGAACGCCGTCCGCAGGTTTGGACCAGCTACAGATCGGGGCTGGACGCCGATCTTGCCGCCCTTGACCGTGACCGCCGCCTGCGCCGTGATCTGGACCGGGCCATGGGTGGCCAGACCGGGCTGGCGTGTTTTGACGCATGGGCGACCGAACTGGTGGATACCGGCTATCTGCACAACCACGCGCGGATGTGGTTTGCGTCAATCTGGATCTTTACCCTGGGCCTGCCGTGGCGGCTGGGGGCGGACTTCTTTTACCGGCACCTGTTGGACGGCGACGCTGCGTCAAATACTCTGGGCTGGCGTTGGGTGGCGGGCCTGCACACGCGCGGCAAAGCCTATCCGGCGGATGCACAGAACATCGCGACCTTTACCGCCGGACGCTTCACCCCGCGCCCCTCTGATCTGGCCGAGGTGACCCACGGGCTGGAGGCGGCCGAACCGGATGGCCTGCCGTCGGTGGTGCCGTTGCGGGCTGTCATTGCGCCACAGCCGGGTGCGGCTACGGCCCTCCTGATCACCGATGAGGATTGCCGGGTCGAGGATTTCAACCTTGCAGACCTGGATATCCGCTCGGTTGCCACGCTGACGGCAAGCCACCTGCGCTCTGCCTTGCCCGTGTCGGACCTGGTCACGCGGTTTGAGGCAGCGGCGCTGGCGGATGCCGCCCACCGTGTCGGCACAGCCCCGGTGCCATTGCACGCAGGCGACCCCGCCGCACTGGCCAGATGGGCCACAGGCGCAGGGGCCACGCAGATAGCGACGCCCTATATCACCCAAGGCCCGCTGCGCGATTGGCTGGATCAGGCGGCGCCATCGCTGGAGAAATCAGGGATCACGTTGTGCGAATGGCGGCGCGATTGGGACAGCGCCATCTGGCCCCATGCCAGCGCGGGCTTCTTCAAGGTCAAGCAGAACATCCCCCGCATTCTGCAACAGGTGCTGCTGGCATGATGTTGGATGATCCGCGCATTGCCCGGCTGATCACTCTGATCAGCGCCGCCCTGCGGCCGCCTGCCGGCGTCTGGCGGATCACGCTGGCATTGTGCATGGGGGCGATCTGCCATGTGCTGTTTGCTGCAGGTGTGATGGCGATGATCGTCGCGATGTTCTTTGGCCTGAGCGAAAGCCTCGGGACTGTGCCCTGGCCATGGGCGGCGCTGGCCAACGCAACGCTGATCGCGCAGTTCCCTGTTGCCCATTCGCTGTTGTTGACGGGGCGCGGCAAGCGACTGCTGGCACGGCTGATCCCCGGCCCGCATGGTCAGACGCTGGCCACCACCACCTATGCCATCATCGCCGCAGCCCAGCTTTTGGCGCTGTTCGCGTTGTGGACCCCTTCGGGCATTGTCTGGTGGCGGGCCGAAGGGGCTGCATTCTGGACCATGACCACCGCCTATGCCGCAAGTTGGCTGATCCTTGCCAAAGCCAGCTTTGATGCCGGTGCCGAGGTGCAATCGGGCGCGCTTGGCTGGATGTCGCTTGTGGCCCGCATCCGGCCGGTGTTTCCCGACATGCCCACCAGCGGCCTGTTCCGCCTGATCCGCCAGCCGATCTATGTCGCATTCGCCATGACGCTTTGGACCGTGCCGGTCTGGACGCCCGATCAGTTGGCTCTGGCAATCAGCCTTACTGCCTATTGCCTGCTGGCCCCCCGGTTGAAAGAGCGCCGCTTTGCCGACCGATACGGCGCGAGGTTTGACCGCTATCGCGCGGCAGTGCCCTATGCCCTGCCCTGCATGACGCACCCAAAGGACCAACCCGATGCGCAATGATCTGACGATCTATGACAAGGTGGCAGATCGCTGGTGGTCGGATGACATCCGCTGGGTGCGGACGCTGAAAAACCTTGTGCCCGGCCGGCTGCAATGGTTCGACCGGCACATCGACTGGCAGGGCCGCGATGTGCTTGACCTTGGCTGTGCCGGGGGGTTCATGGCCGAGGCGCTGGCCGCGCGCGGCGCGCGGGTCACGGGCATAGACCCCGCATCGGATGCCATCGACGCGGCCCGCCTGCATGCCCGCGCGGGTGGTCTGCGCATAGCCTATGACGTGGGGGTGGGCGAGGCTCTCCCCTACGATGATGCGGGCTTTGATGCCGTGGTCTGCGTTGATGTGCTGGAACATGTGGCCGACCTTGACAAGGTTCTGTCCGAGGTCGCCCGCACGTTGCGCCCGGGCGGGTTGTTCCTGTTCGACACCATCAATCGCAATCCTTTGGCGCGCCTTGCGACCATCACCATCGCCGAAGACCTGCTGCGCCTGTTGCCACGCGGCACGCATGACCCGGCCATGTTCATAAAGCCGACCGAACTGTGCAGGGCGATGCAGGGCGCGGGGCTGGTGCCGGGAGCAACGACCGGTCTTGGCCCGCGCGGGATCAACCGCCGGTTTGACCTGACCTTCGGCCAGTTGCCGCTGACGGCCATTCTGTACATGGGCATCGCGCGAAAACCCTTGTCAGGGGCAGTGACATGACCGAATTTCTGCGCGAGAACGTGCAATCCTACCCCCGCCCGCCCGCGCTGGAACCCGTGGCGCAACGGATCACTGTTTGGCTTGGCGGTGTGCTGGTCGCTGAAACCAGCCGCGCCCTGCGGGTACTGGAGACGCATCATGCCCCCAGCTATTACCTGCCGCCCGACGACATTGCTGCCACGCTGCAGCCGGCGCAGGGCAGCAGTTTCTGCGAATGGAAGGGTATGGCGCGCTACTTCGATGTGATCGTGGCAGGCAAAACCGCCTCTCGTGCCGCCTGGGCCTATGACCGCCCCACGGCACGCTTTGCCGCCCTTGCGGGCTATGTGGCATTTTACGCCGGGCTGATGGATGCGGCGTGGGTTGGTGATATGCGCGTCATCCCCTAGCCGGGCGATTTTTACGGCGGCTGGGTTACGCCCAATCTGGACGGCAGGATCAAGGGCGCGCCGGGAACGCAGCATTGGTAGACCGGGGGCGTCTGGCAGGGTCTGTGCAATGGAAAAGTCAGGAGACAAAGATGCTGTTGCGCGGTTTGATGCCAATTTTCATCGTTGCAATCATCGAGGGTTGGGCCATGCCGCTTGCGATGGCAGACGAGCCTATGACCGGGCAGACATTCATCGAGGATTTCACCATGCAACCTGAAACCCGCTGGCGGTTCTTCACCGATCAGGTGATGGGGGGCGTGTCCACCGGCGGTGTCACGTTCGTGCAGGAAGACGGCACCCCCCATGCACGCATGACCGGCCGCGTCAGCACCCAGAACCGGGGCGGGTTCATTCAGATGCGGCTTGATCTGGCAAGCCCACCCCCCGAGGGCACTGTCGGAGTGCGCCTTATCGTGCGCGGCAACAGCCAGCGCTATTTTGTGCATCTGCGGACGACCGGCACGCTGTTGCCGTGGCAGTACTATCAAGCGGGTTTTGAGGTGTCCGGGGACTGGAGCACAATCCGCTTGCCGCTGGATGCGTTCAAACCTTCCGGTTCGCTGCTTCTGAATGTACCAGACCCGGAAAGTCTGACATCGGTGGCCATCGTTGCATACGGACGTGACCACGACGCCCGGATCGACGTGCGTGAAGTTGGGTTCTATTGAAACCGCAAGCGCCCGGCGATGCGCCTGACGCCAACTGAACCGATGCCAGTCGCGCCGCGCCGCATCACTGTCTACGCACAGTTTTCCAAGCCATGGATGCATGCATACCGGCGGCTGCGGTACCAAGGCGCACTGCATTGGCGACCCGCCTCAACCTGTGCCAGCATGGCTTTGGCAGCGTCGTGAAACGTGCCGCCCTCGTCCGTCTGGGACGGGGCGCGCGTTGTCCGCAGCAAAGGGCGCACAGCCGTTGGATTGCTTGGCGTGGAAATCTGTCGGCTGAACGGGCGCTGTCTCTGCCGCTGTTCCAGAGCCACGGCGGCAAAGGTACCAGTTTCCCGGGCTCGCGCAAAGGTGCGGATGGATTCGAGAAAGCGGGCGTTCATTTGTGCGCTGTGCGTATCAATCATATACGAGATGGCAGAATTATCGAAGTCTCTCTTGGCGTCTACGTTCTCCCTATCGAAACGCAAACCCAACCAAGGAGACCGACCATGAAAATCACCGTCCCGACCCGCGACCAGGTCAGCCCTGCCAACCAGTCCATGTTCGATGCCCTGAAGGGACAGTTGGGCATGGTGCCGAACCTGTACGCCACGCTCGCCCATTCCGAGAACGCGCTTGGCAGCTATCTGGCGCTGCAATCGGCGAAATCCTCGATCACCGGCAAGGCGCGCGAAGTGGTGAACCTTGTCGTCAGCCAGGTCAACGACTGCGCCTACTGCCTTGCGGCCCATACCGTGATCGGCGGAATGGTCGGCTTCAAGCCCGAACAGATCATGGAAATCCGCGCCGGCCGTGCAACGTTCGATGCGAAGCTTGACGCATTGGCCAAGGTGACCAAGGACATCACCATGAACCGTGGCCATGGCGACGCGGGCCTTGTCGATGCGTTCTTTGCCGCCGGCTGGACGACTGAAAACCTTGTCGATGTGATCGTGACCATCGGCGACAAGACCGTGACCAACCTGTTGCACGGCGTGACCAAGGTGCCGGTCGACTTCCCCGCAGCGCCCGCGCTGAACGCCAGCATGGCGGCCTGATCTGACCGCGATACTCGGCCGGGGCCACGACGGCCCCGGCGCATC
The DNA here is from genome assembly GCA_038209775.1 of Rhodobacterales bacterium. Lineage (GTDB taxonomy): Bacteria > Pseudomonadota > Alphaproteobacteria > Rhodobacterales > Rhodobacteraceae > JBBQXK01. The sequence continues at coordinate 4,717 of JBBQXK010000072.1, forward strand.
CCGAAGGATCACGCCGATGTCCCGCGATACCTCTCCCTTGTTCCAGCCGATCCGCTTTGGCGCAATTGTGGCCCCGAACCGCATCGTGATGGCCCCGCTGACCCGGACGCGCGCCAACGCGTCAGATGCCGTGCATGCGCTTCAGGCAGAATACTATTCCCAGCGGGCAACGGCGGGTCTGATCATCTCTGAGGCCACGCAGATATCACCGCAGGGCAAGGGCTATGCTGGTGCGCCGGGTATCCATACTCAAGCGCAGATTGACGGTTGGAGGGGCGTGACGCAGGCGGTTCACGCCGCTGGCGGACGCATGGTGCTGCAACTGTGGCATGTGGGCCGGGTGTCGCATCCATCGCTGCAACCGGGCGGTGCGCTGCCCGTCGCCCCGTCGGCCATCGGATTCGAGGGCCACGCCCATACCTATGATGGCCCGCAAGAATTTGTCGTACCCCGCGCACTGGAATCCCATGAGATCCCCGGCATCATTGCCGACTATGCCCAGGCCGCACGCAACGCCAGGGACGCCGGGTTCGACGGGGTCGAGATTCATTCCGCCAATGCCTACCTCTTGGACCAGTTCCTGCGCGATGGCACCAACCACCGCACCGATGCCTACGGCGGTTCCGTCGAGAACCGCGCCCGGCTGACGCTGGAGGTCACCGACGCGGTCGTGTCGGTCTGGGGCGCAGACCGGGTGGGTATCCGCCTGTCTCCGTCGCTCACCATCAACGGGATGAGCGACAGCAACCCCGTGGCCACCTTTGGCCATGTCGCGACCGAGCTTGGTCGTCGCAAGCTGGCCTATCTCCATGTGGTTGAGCCAAAGGACCCACGCGGCGATCCGATGGACCGCTCGGTTGACCCGATGATCCTGCGCCGCGCCTTTGGCGGGCCTTACATCGCCAACTCGGGCTATGACGCCGACCGGATGCTGCACGGGCTTTCCGAAGGCCGCCTTGATGCCGTGTCCTTTGGCCGGAAATTCATTGCCAATCCCGACCTGCCGCGACGGCTGCGCGACGGCCTGCCGATGAATCCGCTTGATCCGGCGCGGCTTTATGGCGGCGGGGCGGATGGCTACACTGACTATCCCTTTTACGATTGACCGACCCACCACCGCCAAAGCGCCTCGCCCCAGCAGGGAGCGGGGCGCCTACATGTTTGCAACGACGCCATTCATGCACTGAGTGCATCTATGTTGTGCATAGACGCTCAATTATCGCTTTCGCCTGCATTTGTTACCTTCTGCTCATCGCAATCGGCAACCCGATCAGGAGCAAAACACATGAAACGCACCCTTGCCACGTTAACCGCCGCCGCCGTCCTTCTGGGCAGCGCTGCCTTCGCCGAAGGCCCCGCCTATTTCACCGCTTCGCGCGGCCTTGCGATGGCGCGTGACGACAAGGGTGTGCTTCTTGTCACCATAAATGATGGCGCAGGCGGACCGATCACCTTTACCGCGCAGGACCACACGCAGTTCGTCGAAGCCTTCTACCGCATCGCGCAGGACCGCGACAACAAGGTGGTGATCCTGACCGGTGCCGGCGACTACATGGCCGCCATCGACTTTTCGACCTTCGGCAACGTGGCCGATCCCGATGTGTGGTCACAGGTCCATGACGAAGGCGTGCAGATCGTCGAGAACATCGCCAACATCCGCGTGCCAATGATTGCAGCCATCGAAGGCCGCGCGCACATCCACTCCGAATATGCACTGATGGCAAATGTCATCGTGGCGGGGGAAACGGCGACATTCAGCGACCTGCCGCATTTCTCAGGCGGCATCGTGCCGGGTGACGGCATCTTTACCACCTGGGCCTACCGCGCGGGGCCGGGACGGGCCGAGAACTGGCTGCTGAATCCGACCCCGATCAGCGCCCGGACCGCGCAGAACTGGGGTGTGGTCGCCGAGGTTGTGGCCGATGGCACCGCCGTCGCCCGGGCGCGCGAACTGGCTGACCTTTATCTTGCCCAGCCCGAAGTCACCCGCCGCAACACCCGCATCCACTTCATCCAGCCGCTGAAAGAGGCGCTCGTGCATGAGGTCGGCTATGGCTTGGCGCTGGAGGGTGCTGCGGCCTCGGCGTTGGTGAAATCGCTTCAGGAATGATCGGCGGCCCCCGGTCGCACGGACCGGGCGCGCTTTCCCCCGTCATGGATAAACCCAAAGGAACACATCGTGGCCGCTGTCGAGTACTTCCCTTCCCGCCCTGTAAGTGACGAAATGCGGACCCTTTTGCGCGGTGTTCCCATCGGGTTGGCAGCCGCCAGCATAGGGGCGCTTTACGTCGTCTTTGCCCGCTGGGGCATCGGGCACGGGGCCGGTGCGATGGACCTGACGGCCCTTCGGTTCGGCATTGCGGGGCTGGTCCTGCTGCCGATCCTGATCCACCGCTTCCTGCGAAACCCATCTGAGTTGACCGGCCAGTGGCGCATCTGGCTGGCGGTCAGTTTCCTTGCGGGAACGCCCTTTGGACTCTTGATGTTCGGCGCATTGCAACTTGCGCCCGCAAGCCACGCCGCCGTCTTTCCCTTTGCCGCGATGAGCATCATGGGCATGGTGCTGGGTGCCGTCGCCTTTGGTGACCGCCTGACGATGCGCCGCCTGACCGGGATCGGCGTGGTGCTGGTGGGGTTGGTGCTTGTCTCTGGCATCAACGCGGCGTCGTTCAGTCTGGGGGGGCTTGGCGGGGACGCGATGTTTCTGATCGCGGGCACGTTCTGGTCCGGCTTTGGCATCCTTTTGCGCAAGCACAGGCTTGACCCGGTTCTGGCCACGGCTGTCATCGCGTTCTCGGCACTTGTCACTTTTGTGCCGGTCTATCTGTGGCAGACGGGCGGCGCGGGGCTTCTGGCGCTGGACATCGATGTCCTGTTGACCGAGGCGCTGGTGCAGGGTGTCGTGGCCGGTGTCGGGACGTTGCTGACCTATGCTGCGATGGTCAGGATCCTTGGCCCCGCCCGCGCCGCGATCTTTCCTGCCCTTGCCCCGGGCCTTGCCGCGCTGATCGCCTGGCCAGTGCTTGGCATGGTTCCTGGCCCGGTAGAGCTGGTGGGGCTTGCGACCGTCATCGCGGGCCTGCTGTGGGCTGTAAGCGCCAGGCGTCCCGCCTGACCTGACGTTTCTCCATGACCCACAAGGCCCCGCTCTCTCCAAGGCGGGGCCTTTCGCATTGCAACCTTATTCATACGTTCTGCGCATGTAAGTGATGCACATTGAATGGATTAATGAACCCTCCGCACCCTGTCATGGTCAATCCAACGCAACCGGGCCCTGACCCAGACCAAACGGACGATCCCCATGACCGCCTCCCTGCTCTTTCGCGGCGTCGTTTTTCTGACGGGCTTGACCGTCGCACAAATCCTCGCCGTCCTTGTCGTCTGGTCGATCTGACCAAGGCCCATCCCGGAGTAACCGCCATGACCCTTGCCGACGATCTTGCCTCTTTCCGTGCCGACTTCTTGGACAGGGTGCCGCCTGAAATTGCCGCCGCGATGGCGCGCGCCGATCTGAACCTTGCCGCCAGCGGCATCGTCGAGGCGGCCCTCGGGGCGGGCCAGACCGCGCCCGGTTTCGACCTGCCCGATGCAAAAGGTGGGCGGGTCCGGCTGGCCGACCTGCTGTCACGCGGCCCGGTTGTCATCAGCTTCTATCGCGGCGGCTGGTGCCCCTACTGCAACATGGAATTGCGCGCCCTGCAAAAGGCATTGCCGCAGATGCAGGCGCTTGGCGCGACCCTGGTCGCCATTTCACCCAAAGTTCCTGACGAGACGCTTTCGACGGCCGACAAGAACGCCCTCACCTATCCGGTGCTGTCCGATCACGGGTCCACTGTGGCGCTGGCATACGGCATCGCCTTTGACCTCGCCGAGGAACTGCGCCCGATCTACGCACGCTTCAACCATGCGCTTCCCGACCGCAACGGCACGGACAGCTGGGCCCTGCCGATACCCGCGACCTTTGTCATCGCGCGTGACGGCACCGTGGCGCGTGCCTTTGTCGATGCCGACTACCGCATCCGGCTCGAGCCTGCCGACGTCATCTCGACCCTTGAAGCCCTGATCTGAAGGACCAATGTCATGCTCACCGTATACGCCTTTTCGACCCCGAACTCTGTCAAGGTGCCGATCGCACTGGAAGAACTGGGCCTGCCTTACGAGTTGCGCTCTGTCAACATCCGCCAAGGCGAACAGAAAGCACCTGGATATCTGGCGCTGAATCCCAACGCCAAGGTGCCGCTCTTGGTGGACGGCGATTTCGTACTGGCGGAATCTGGCGCGATCCTGATCCATCTGGCCGAGAAAACCGGCCGCCTGTTGCCCGCCGACGCCCGCGCCCGCGCCCGTACCTTTGAGTGGCTGATGGTGCAGATGTCGGGCACCGGGCCTGCCTTTGGGCAATCGGGCTTCTGGCAGAAACTTGCCTCCGAACCCAACGCTCCTGCAATCGCCCGCTATCAGACCGAGGCAGACCGGCTGGCCAATGTGATCGACGCGCATCTGGCCCGGAACGAATGGTTCGCCGGTAAAGACTATACCATCGCTGACATCGCCCATTTCGGCTGGTTCTGGCGGCGCGAGTTTGCCGGTGTCAGCTTCGATGGCCGCCCCAACCTTGCTCGTTGGTATGCCGCAATCGAAGCCCGCCCCGCCGTGCAACGCGGCGTCGCTGCAACCATGTCGCTGGCCGATGCCAAGGCCGCCTGATGCCAGACCAACCACATAAACCACACGCCCCCGGGGAGCCTGCCATGCACAAGATCGCTGTCGTCATCTATGCCAACGTCACCAGCGAAGCACAAAGCCGTGCCTACCGCGCCTTTGGCTTTGTGGCCGAGCTTCTGCGCGCGGGTGATGATGTCACACTCGTCTTCGACGGCGGTGGTTCGGCCACGCTGGCCGCCGTCCTCGACCCCGCGCATGACCTGCACCGCGCCTGGCTGCGCGCCGCCCCGGCCTTGCGGGGTGTCTGCAGCTATTGCGCCAAGGCTTACGGCGTGCAGCCGGCGCTGGTTGCCGCTGGCATCCAGATGCTGGCCGACGATCACGGCCACGCGTCTCTGCGCGCGCTTCTGGACGAAGGCCGCCAGATCATCACGTTCTGAGAAACGGAGTCAGCGCAGAGACCGAACGGCGCTATTCAGCTTGAAGAACGTCGCAGGGCGCCGCCCGTCCTCGCGGCACAACGCGGCCGTTTGCAGGCCGTGCTGTGCCACAGACAATCGACAGGATCTTTTTCTTCAGGTTTGAACCCGGTTTATTGATCGCCCCGATTATCTGCGCCCCGGTGCAACGGCCTGTCCTCAGGTTCTCAGGTCGGGCAGAGGCTGCTTCCAATCGGGGAAAGTGCCGGGGTGGGTCACCCGGCTTGACCGGGATGTGGCATGAACCAGCGCCGCAACTGATCGGCAAGAATGGTCGGGTGATCGCGGTACCACTGCAAGGCAAGGCTGAATTCCGGGCCATAGGGCCGTTGGTCAACCGTCCACTCGGCTCTGGCATAAAGGCCCAGCCGGTCAGCCAGCACCGGAAGCACAAGCCGCCAGATATGGCCGTTGCCATCCATGAACGGATGAATACTGAAGAACTGCGCGGTCGTGTCGGCCAGCGACGCATAGGCCGCGTCCCGGTAGGCAGAGGCATGGCCAGGCCGGTTGTCCCACAAAACGCGCAGGCGCAGCGCGAATGCAGCCATCGCTTCGGGCACTTCGGACGCCGGCATGCACATGTCGCGGCTGCGCAATCCCGGAACCTTGCGCGCCAGAAACACGGCCCGGGGCGCTGCCGCAACCGATGTGTCGGGCGTGCCGCGATAGGTGCCCGCCGCATCCGGCCATCTGGCCGGAGCGAACCCGCCAAACAGGGCGTGGTGCAGCTGGCGCGTGTCACGAATTGCGTCAAACTGTGCCGAAGCGTCCATCGCGGCCAAGGCGTCCCTCGCGTCAAGGCTGCGGGCGGCCAGCGCCTGACGCGCCGATGGGGTGGCGCGGAAATTGCAGACCGTCGGCAGATCGGAATGGGTCAGCGCCCCGGTCATCGTCGCAAACTCCTGCCCGGATGTTCCCCGGCGATACAAACAACTGAAAGCATCTTGCCCCCGCAATGACAATTAAACTTACCAGAAATGAACGATTTGAACGGTAGGAACGGTCTGGACCCCCGTGAACAGTGATCGGTACGACATGCAGATTTCAGGATCGAACGGTAGCGACAACATCGATGGATCAGCTGATCCGGACGATATTTCTGGTCTGGAAGGTGACGATCAGCTGTACGGCCACGACGGACATGACACGCTTTTCGGCAATGAAGGCAACGATATGCTGGCCGGGGGCGGGGGCGATGACCTGTTGGACGGCGGCGCCGGTGATGACCGGCTTTGGGGCGGGACCGGGGCCGACACGGTCGTGTTTCGTGATGGCTATGGCCATGATACAGTTATGGATTTTGACGTATCCGCGGATCGCGTCAACCTGACAGCCAGCAGTGTGGAAACCTGGGCGGATGTGCAGGACCGGTTGAGTTCTGATTTCGATGGCACGGCATTGCTGACGCTGGATGACGGATCGACCCTGCGGTTTGAGGGCCTGACGGTCGATGACCTGACCGAAGACAATTTCATCCTGCCGCCGCCGCCGGTCTGTTTCGCGGCGGGCACGCTGATCCTGACGCCGCGCGGCGAGGTTCCGGTGGAATCGCTGCGGCCCGGCGATCTGGTCCTGACGCTGGACCGTGGGCCACAGCCGCTGTGGTGGATCGGACACCGCAAAACCACATTTGGCCATGGCAACCACCGTCACCAGCCCGTCCGCATTGCGGCGGGCGCCATGGGGCATGGCCTGCCGTGCCGCGATCTGCTGGTGTCGCCGCAGCACCGCCTGCTGGTTGCCGGGCCAGACGGCAAACGGTTTGCGGCGGGTGCGTTGGCCAAGGCCAAGGGGCTGTGCGGCAAACCCGGCATCCAGCAGGACACGTCCTGCACGTCGGTCGAATACCTGCAACTGCTGTTGCCACAGCACGGCATCGTCATGGCCAACGGCCTGCCGGCAGAAACCTTTCTGCCCAGGGCCTTTGCGCTGGCCAGCCTGTCGGCGGCGGATCAGGAAACATTGTCTGCGATGATCCCCGGTCTGGCCGATGATCCGCAAACCGCCTACGGCCCGCCGGCCCGACCGCTGTTGTCGATGAAACAGATGGATACCTTGCCGGCATCGGCCTTCATCTGCCCCGCGCCGATGGCCGAGGTCCGCGCAGCATGATGAAAACACTCTTTACATCCCGGCACGGGGGGGCGGCGCTGCCCGCGACGATCCTTGATCTGATCGCGCGCGCCCGGGTCTGTGCCGAAGCCGGGGCCAAGGTCGAGTTGGAGGTCATGTGCTTTGCCTTTACCGACCGCCAGATTTTCACGGCCCTGCTGGCCTTGTGCCGTGACCTGCCCGGCGTCAGCCTGCGCATCATTGCCGACTGGAGCCAAAGCGCACGCGGCACGCCGACCGTGCTTGACGACTTCGCACAGGAAGGTCTGCGCAATCTGTTCATCAAGTTCAAGCTGGATGCGCCCTATGTGCAGGACGGCGAAGGGCGGTTGCGCTACAGCTATGGCGCAAGCTGGGGGATGCTGCACCACAAGACCCTTTTGATCCGGGTGGATGGCGAACCCATCCTGATGGCACTTGGCAGTTACAACTGGACGATGCGGGGCCAGCAGGCCTATGAAAACCTGATCGTGACGGATGATCCCGCCATGTTGGTGCCGTTTTCTGCCGAATTTGCAGGGCTTTGGGCCGATCACCGCCTGACCGCCACGACCGACCGCGCCCGCCACATCATGGCCCGTCTGAAGGACGAAGCTGCCGCGGGGCGCGATCTGCGCGACCCGGCCGTGTTGACCGATGTGCTGGGCGTCGCGCGGGAGGCGGGCGCGGCGGTCCCGCCGCGCCGTCTGGCTGATGGTGATGTCATCATCGCGTTTTCCGGCAGTACGGCACCTGATTACACGCCCGCTGCCGGGCATGCCCTGATCAACGACCGGCGTGCACTGAACCTGCTGCGCCCGGCGGGCACGCGCCGTCCGGCTCCCCTGACGTTGAACACCCTGGCGCTGGAGGCGATCCGGTCGGTGCCTTCGGGCGCGCGGCTGTTGGTGGCGATGTATGCCCTGTCGCCCCGCGTGCCCGAGTTTGGCGCGCTGATCGACGCCGCACGTCGCGGGGTGCAGGTGGCTTGCGTCCTTGACGGCACCATCGGTGCAAAGACGGCCAAGGGGATCAGCGGGTTTGCGTTGCGGGAGGGAATGCCCCTTGCCGTGCAGACCACAAGCCGAAGGATGCATCAGAAGTATCTGTGCTGCCCCGATACCGGCATGGTCCTGACCGGCACCGCCAACATGACCGAAGATGCCACTGCCCGCCATTCCGACCACCGGATCCTGTGGCGCAATGACCCGGCGCTCGCCACGGCCTTTGCGGCCGATTTCGATACGATCTCGGCCCGCCTTTCCCCGGCGCAACGTATCGCTGCCTGACCGTCGGGCCTGCAAAAACCCCGTCAACCCTGACAATCTGACCCGTAAAAGGAAATGACGGCCACCGGGCCTCCCCCTTTGTTCCGTTTCCGGTTTCAATCCTTTCGTTCTGGCCTGCTTTCTGCCGCTGATACTTTTGATCCGGGGATCATCGGTATCGCGGGCAGGGGCGTTGGTCAGTCCAGGAGGAATCCGACGAAATTGCTTTTCGAACCTTGGCATAGGCGCGGACTTCGGAACAACTTTAGCACACCTTGCGGCATGATCTGGCGATCTGTCGGTCTGTATCGTTGCGTTTGCTTTTCAGGTCGCTGCATCGCTGCTTTGGGTTTGGGTTATCGCCTGTTGTCATCATCTTCCGAATGCTTTCGCAAATGTCCGATGACGGCAGGTTTCAAACTTGATAGTCGGGGATTTACTCGAAGTGTCTACAATATTGGGCAAAGCATGTTTTGGCATACAATGCTGACCCGTTGTTCGGGGTAACCGGCGGCCGACATTGACCACCTTGTGTCTCCAAATCAGGGATTTGGAATATCTTGATCACATCGGGGGAAGAACGGATCCTCCCTTTCTCTAACCCGAAGGCGGCCCACAGATCGGTCTCGGTCAACTGCATGTCCAAGTGCAAGCCACCTCAAAACACGAAGAAGTCAGCCTCCGTCAGCGCCAATCCGGCTGCAAGCGTCGCAAACAGAACCCGTGGCGCGCCCGCTGATCCATCCATGTCGTAGTACAACCGACCAGTATCCGTCTCATAGATAATCCGTTCCGATGGGGCCGCAGCCAGACCGGTTGTATTCGCCGCAAATGCAGCCGCTGCGAGTGGCCCTGTGCCAAGCGTGGTAAAAATCGCCAAATCCAGTCGGATGATGTCATCGGCGACATTGAAATCCGATATCTTGTCAACGTTGCCGCCAACGAGCGCCGTGTCGAAGACAAAGGTATCCGCACCATCGCCACCGTTCAGGGTGTCTTTGCCGCTCCCGCCGATCAGCGTGTCGTTGCCGTTGGCACCCGTAAGCAAGTTGGCCTGGCCGTCCCCGGTCAGGCTGTCGCCCAGCGCCGAGCCCGAGATACGCTCAAATCCGGTAATCGTGTCGCCCTGGGCATCACCCCCTGACACGACCCCGGTTGCAAGATTGACCGTCACCCCGGCACTTGATCCAAGGTAGTTCAGCGTATCGGTTCCCGCCCCGCCATCCAGTTCGTCAGCCCCTGCTCCACCACGGATGGTGTCTTTCCCGTCTGCGCCCGACAACGTGTCGTTGCCGTTGCTGCCAAAAAGCAGGTTGTTGCGGCTGTCGCCCGTCAGGATATCGGCCAAACTCGACCCCGTGACCCGTTCGAAACTCGCAATCGTGTCGCCTGCAGCGTCGCCCCCCGACACGGCCCCGGTCGCCAGATTGACCGTCACCCCGGCCAATGATCCTGCATAACTCAGCGTGTCCAGCCCTCCGCCGCCAATCAGGCTGTCGGCCCCGGTACCGCCACGAATGTTGTCGTCACCATCCCCACCGAAAAGCGTGTCATTGCCACCCGCGCCAAGAAGCGCGTCGTTCCCGAAGTCACCCGTCAGCAGATTGTTAAACGCATCGCCGGTCAGGCTGTCATTCAGCGCCGAGCCTGTCACCCGCTCGAATCCTGCAATTGTATCGCCTGCAGCATCACCCCCTGACACAACCCCGGTTGCCAGATCGACGGTGACGCCGGCCAAAGAGCCGACATAACTCAGCGTGTCGATCCCGTTCCCGCCATCCATGCTGTCGGCACCGACGCCGCCGATCAGGGTATCGTTGCCTTCGCCGCCCGACAGAGTGTCGTTGCCCGCCCCGCCGTTCACATTGTCATTGCCGTTCTGTCCCGAAATGGTGTCGGATTCTTCGGTGGCAAAAGGCTGCCCGGCTACCGTCTGACTGGATGAAATCGTATCGTGCCCGGCGGTGCCGATGATCGTCACGCCAACGGTTGAATCGGTCACCGTCACCGCGATGGCCTGGGTGTCGGTCAGCACGCCGTCCGACGCCTGCACGATCACGTCATAGACGTTATTGCCGCCTGCATCCGTCGGGGCCTCGAAGTTCGGCACCGCGATGAAGCTGAGCGCCCCGGTCGTCGGGTTGATCGCAAACAGCGCCGCATCCGCCCCACTGATCGAATAGGTCAACGTGGTTGCCGCATCCACATCGGTTGCAACCACTGTCGTCACCGCCGTGCCGTTTTCGGCCACCGATACA
>JBBQXK010000073.1:0-15479 GCA_038209775.1 Rhodobacterales bacterium
CCCCTCGACCTTGACCGGATAGTCATAGGCGGTGGCGATCTGACCGTGGCGCGCGATATCCTCGTACAATTTTACATGCATCAGGCCGTATTCCTCCAGCTCATGCATCTTGCGCGTCTCGGTCTCGCGCGGTTCCAGAAAGCGCAGGGGTTCGGGGATCGGCACCTGATAGACAAGGATCTGCCCCGCGCGCAGCGGTGTTTCGGGGATGCGGTGGCGGGTCTGGATCAGGGTGGCGTCGGCAGTGCTTTCGGTGGTGGCGACGCCGGCGGTGCGAGAGAAGAACTTGCGGATGCTGACGGCGTTGGTGGTGTCGTCGGCCCCCTGGTCGATCACCTTCAGCCGGTCGTCGGGCGTCAGGCAGGCGGCGGTCACCTGCACCCCGCCGGTGCCCCAGCCGTAAGGCATCGGCATCTCGCGGCTGGCAAAGGGCACCTGATAGCCGGGAATGGCGATGCCCTTGAGGATCGCGCGGCGGATCATCCGCTTGGTCTGTTCGTCGAGATAGGCAAAGTTGTAGTCGGTCATGGCGCACACTCGTGCCCGCGCGCGTACCGGGTAAGTCGGTCGGTCAGAGTGCCGGTATGCAGTTCGAACAGATGGTTGTCCGGTCCGTAGAAGTAAATAGATCGCCCTTCACCATCCACGCGTGGGCGTTCCGAACGAAGCTCCAGTCCAAGCGCGATGATCCGGGCCCGACGGCTATCAAATTGGGCTTCTGTGATCTTGAAAGCGATATGATTGTAGCTGCGTGCAGGCAAAGCCGCACCCGCCATGATGGCCACCCAAGTGTCACCGATCATGAAGAACCGCTCTTCTGACAGTGAGAACTGTCGGTCCCCGCTTTCATAGACACAACGTGCTTCGAACACCTGTTCCAGGATCGTTTGCATCCGGTCCAGATCAGTTACGATGAACGTCAAATGCGACAGGCCCCCGGTCATTCCGCCGCCTCCTGCAACGATGCCGTTTCGGACCGAAGTCGGCGGACCATTTCAAGCTCTGCCTGAAAGTCGACGTAATGCGGCAGCTTGATATGTTCGAGAAACCCCGTCGCCTGAATGTTGTCGGCGTGCATCAGCACAAATTCTTCGTCCTGCGCAGGCGCGCCGGTGTCATCCTCGCCCAACTCTTTCCAACGCAGCGCCCGGTCTACCAGGCTCATCGCGATGGCCTTGCGTTCGGACTGGCCGAAGACAAGGCCGTAGCCCCGGGTGAATTGGGCGGGTTCGGTCTTTGACCCGCGGAACTGGTTCACGGTTTCACATTCGGTCAGCTCCACCTCACCGATTTCAACCGCGAAACCCAGTTCGGGAATGTCCACCTCGACCGCGACGGACCCGATGCGCAATTCGCCGACAAAGGCATGGGTGCGGCCATAGCCGCGCTGCGTGGAATAGGCCATCGACAGCACGAACCCCTCATCCCCCCGGGTGATCGCCTGCAGCCGCAGGGCGCGTGATGCGGGCAGCTCCATCGGCTCGCGGGTCAGGTCGGGGGGGGCAGTGTCGTCATGCGGGGCGGGTTCGATCAGGCCGTCGCGGTCAAGAAACCCCATCACATGCGGTACAGGGCCGGGGGTGGCGGGGGCGATTGTGGCGGGGGGAACCGTGCCTTCGGCGGCCAGTTTGAAATCCAAGAGGCGGTGCGTGTAGTCGAACGTCGGCCCCAGCACCTGCCCGCCGGGCAGGTCCTTGAACGTGGCGCTGATCCGGCGGTCCACTGCCATTGCGGTGGTATCGAGGGGGCGCGATGCGCCAAGGCGGGGCAGCGTGGTGCGGTAGGCGCGGATCAGGAACACCGCCTCGATCAGATCGCCGCGCGATTGCTTGATCGCCAGCGCCGCAAGGTCTGGGTCATAAAGCGAGCCTTCGGCCATCACGCGGTTGACTGCCAGTTTCAGTTGTTCGCGGATCTGGTCCAGCGACATCTCGGCCACGCCCGGATCGCCGCGGCGTTCCTCGGCCAGCCAGGCATGGGCATTGTCGATGGCCCGTTCGCCACCCTTGACCGCGACATACATCAGATCGCCTCCACACGGGTTGAGCGGGGCAGGGCGGCAAGCCGGTCGCCGCAGGTAAAGATGCAGTCGAACCCCAAGGGAAACAGCGCCCGGTTGGCCCGGAACGCCGCCGTTTCGGGCAGGCTGAGCCAGGTGCCGGTGGCAATGCCGGGGCCGGTGAGGCAGGGGCCGTGGTTGGTCAGGCGGTCCAGTTCGACGATGAGGGTGGCCGAGCGGTCGGGATAGTCGGGCTGGCCGATGCGGAACCGGGTGACGGGGGCAAGGTGGTCCCATGTGCCGACGGCGAAATCGGCGTCCTCGGCGGGGGACAGTGGTGCGCCGATGTGAAAGGCGATCCAGTCGCGCACGGATCTGCAATCCGCAGCCCCCGCCAGATGCACGGGCGTTGTGCCATCGGCCAGCGTCAACAGCGCCACCCCCGCCGCCACCGACAGGGGGGCGGGCGGGGTGGCACCGGTGACGGTGCGGATGGTGCCGGGGCGGGCCATCGCCTCAAGAACATGGCGAAAGGCGTGGGCCGATTGCACGGGGGCATCGGCAAATCCGCCGGACAGGACATCTGCGGTCATGCGTCCTCTCCCCGGACCATTGTGAAGAAATCGACCTTGGTCGCGGCGGCCTTGGCGGCGCGTGTCGCGCGGATGGCCTGTGCCTCGGCGGCAAGGACGTCGATGATGCTGCTCTGCAATCGCGGCCCGGCCCCGGTCTGCAGCAGCGCATCGAGGACGGCGGCGCGGGTGGCGTGGTCCTTGTTGCGGCCCTGCACCCAGGCGTGGCCCACCGTGCCGTCGTGCAGCCGGACCGAGGCGCGGGTGACCGTGACCTCGCCCAGATTGAACGGCGCACCGGTGCCGCCGATGCGGCCCCGCACCATGACGGCGCCAACCTCGGGTGGGCGCAGATGGCTGTGGTCGGGCAGGTCGGGCATCAGCATGGCCAGCCTTGATGCCGGGGCCTTGGCCATGACCGCCATCCAATCTTTGCGCGGCATCGGGTGGGTGGCGTTCATCGGGCCCTCGACATCTTGCGAAGTTGTCTAGCGCACTATACAACTAGACAAATGTTACGCCCTTGGCGGCGTTTCCTCAACCGCCAAGTTGTGAATTTTTCATGTCGGGGGGGCGGATGCCACGCAGTGCGATCTGGAAGTCAATTGCCGACACGCTGACGGGCGAACTGGCCGAAGGGCTGTACCGCCCGGGAAACAAGCTGCCGACCGAGGCGGAACTGGCGGCGCGGTTCGGGGTGAACCGGCATACGGTGCGACAGGCCCTGGCGGCGATGGCTGTGGCGGGGCTGGTGCATGCGCGGCGGGGGGCGGGGGTGTTCGTGGCGGCGCGGCCGGCCGAGTATGCGTTGGGCCGGCGGGTGCGGTTTCACCAGAACGTGGCGGCGTCGGGGCGAACGCCGTCGCGGCGGATCACCCGGGCCGAGACGTTGCCTTCGGGCCCGCGTGAGGCCGAGGCGTTGCACCTTGCGCCGGGCGAGGCGGTGCATGTGATCGAGGGGGTGTCGCTGGCCGACGGGCTGCCGCTGGCGGTGTTCCGGTCGGTGTTTCCGGCGGCGCGTTTTCCGGGGCTGTTGGCGGCGATGGCGGGGCAGGGGTCGGTGACGGCGGCGCTGGCCGCCTGTGGGTTGGCGGACTACACAAGGGCCGAGACGCGGCTGACGGCGCGGGTGTGTCCGGCGGTGACGGCGCTGGCGCTGCAGGTCGCCGAAGGGTCACCGGTGCTGCGCTCGGTGGCGGTGAACGTGGACGGCGCAGGCGTGCCGGTAGAGTTCGGCACGACGTGGTTTGCGGGTGAGCGGGTGACGCTGACGGTGAACCCGGATCAGCCTTCGTAAGCGTCAAGGAAGGCTTCGGCCTGCATCGCGCGAAAATCCGGCAGGGCGTGGCGCAGGCGGTCGTGGTCCCAGTCCCACCAGGCTAGGGCCATGAGGCGGTCGATGATCGCGGGGGCGAAGCGGGCGCGCAGCGGCGTGGCAGGGCAGCCTGCGACGATCATGAAGGGGTCGACATCGCGGGTCACGACCGCGCCTGCGGCGACGATGGTGCCGGGGCCGAGGGTGACCTCGGGCTTGATGATGGCGCCGTGGCCGATCCAGCAATCGGGGCCAAGCGTGGTGCGCCGGGCGGCGCGGGCGGTGAAGAACGCGGGATCATCCTGTGCATCATCCCAGTAGTAGGACGAGCGGTAAAGGAAATGGTGCTGGGCCGCGTGGGTAAACGGATGGTCGGTCGGACCGATCCGGGTCATCGCGGCGATGTTGGCGAACCGGCCCACGGTGGTATTGGCGATGTCGGCCATGCGGTCGCAATAGGCGTAGTCGTGGAAGGTGGAGTGGATGACGCGGGACGCCTCACCCACCTCGCAATACGCGCCAAAGGTGGCGTCGAGGATCAGGCAGCCGGGGTGGATGTGGGGGGTGGTGGGGGACAGTCTGGGCATGGGCGGCTTTCGGTGTCGAAGGTTGATTGGGGTTATGTGGTTGCTTATCAAGGAGCGTTGCGCGGTTGGCACCGGAGGCCGGGGGGTTTCACACCCCCCGGACCCCCCGTGGGATACTTGGGGACAGAAAAAGGTGAGCGGCAGAAGAGTTCAAGAGAAGAGTAACGACAGACGATCAGCCCTTGATCAGGCGGCGGCGGAGCCAGCCCGAGAGGCTGTCCATCAGCATCACCATCAAGACGATCAGGACCATGTAATAGGCGACCTCTTCCCAGTCTTTCTGGGTGATGATCGCCTGTGTCAGCAACAGCCCGATCCCGCCGCCGACGATGGCACCGATCACGGTGGCGCTGCGGGTGTTTGATTCGAGGTAGTACAGCACCTGTGACAGGATGATGGGCGTGACCTGCGGCAACACTCCGAACCTTGCGCGCTGCAGCCCGTTGGCACCAGTCGATCGGATGCCCTCGACCTGTTTTTCGTCGATGTTCTCGATCGCTTCGGAGAAGATCTTGCCGAAGGTTCCGGTGTCGGTGATCAGGATCGCCAAGGCGCCGGTCATCGGGCCGGGGCCGAAGGCGCGGCTGAGGATAATGGTCCAGATCAGCCCGTCCACCCCGCGGATGAAGTCGAACACCCGGCGCAGGGCGAAGCGCAGCGCGGCGATGGGCATCATGTTGGAGGCGGCGAGGAAGCCAAGCGGCAGGGCCACCAGAAACCCCCCCATGGTGCCAAGAAAGGCCATCAGGATCGTCTCGCCCATCGCCCAGGCGACATCGCCGTGGCGCCACATCTTGTTGGTCCAGACTTCCGAGATGATGTAGCCCGCATTGCTGCGCGCCGGATCGACGCGGTCACCCCAAAGTGCAAGGCCGGCAAGTTGCATCGGCCCCTTGCCGTAGAACGGGCTGTCGAGGGTGAAAAAGAACAACTCCCACCCCGGTTGGTACTTGAACGTGTCCACCTTGGAGCGGCTGTAGGAAAAGCGGCCCGCATCCGTGGTGACGGTGACCTTGTTGTCGGTCGCGTTGATCCAGTCGGGCAGTGGTGCCGGCGCGGTCAGGGCGAGTTTGCCGCCGTCTGGCCTGATGTCGATGGTGCCGTAGCCGGGCACGGCATAGCGGGCACCCGCCGCGTCATAGGTCACGACATGGCCCGCACCCAGATCGACGGTGGTCACGCCGTCGGCCATGGCCACCCAATCGGGCAGCATGCCGGGGGGGTAGGTGCCCTTTTTCTCGCCCTCGATGGCCACCGTGACCTCGCCCGAGCGGTTGTCACGGCTGACGTGGGTCTTGTACGACCAGAAATCGCCCAGAAGGATGGCCGCATTGTCCATCCGCGCGCGCGCGGCAAGGCCCGCCAGATCAAAGGCAAAGGCGGTGTAGATCAGATAGGCCAGGATCACGGCAGGAATGGCAAAGGCCGTCAGGCGTTTGCGCGCGAAACTGCGGGTGATGGTATCGGCAAGCGGGGTGGCGAGGGTGGCGGTCATGCAAGGGCCCCCTTGACCATACGGCTGCGGTAGTGATCCGAGATGCGGTCGATGATGACGATGGTGATGAACAAAAGAAGGAAGATCGCGACCACCTTGTCATAGCGACCCTGTCCCCATTGCATGGCCAGCTTCAGGTCATGCCCGATGCCACCTTCGCCCACAAAGCCCAGGATGGCCGATGCCCGCACGTTGATCTCGAACCTGAGGAGGGCATAGGACAGCCAGTTCGGGGCAACCTGCGGAATGACGCCCAGCCACATCCGCTGTCCCCAGGAGGCACCGACCGAAGCCAGCCCTTCGACCGGTTTCAGATCGGCGTTCTCGGCCACTTCGGAGAACAGTTTGCCCAATGCACCGCCGGTATGCAGGGCGATGGCGATGACGGCAGGCACCGGGCCACCGCCGAGGACGTAGATGAGGACCAGCGCCACGACGATTTCGGGGATGGCGCGCAGGGCATCCATGCTGCGGCGGAACAGCGGGATCGCACGGGGCCAGCGGGCAAGGCCGCGGGTGGCCAGAAGGGCAAGGGCGGCGGCGGCAAGGCCACCCAGCAGGGTGGCGACAGCGGCGATGTTCAGCGTTTCCACCAGCGAGGGGATGTGTTCGACGAACAGGCCCGGCAGGTTGGCGCGGTCGGTCCATGCCTCTGACAGGACTTCGCCGGGAAAGGCGGTCAGCATCGGCAGACCGTCGATGAAATCACCCGCGTTGCGTTCCTGTGCCACCCAGAACCCCGAGGCCATCAGCGCCACGAAGATCACCAGAAGGATGCCGCCATACATCCGCTTGCGGCGGACCATCTCAAGATAGCCGTCACGAATGTTGCCCGTGGCGGGGCGTTGCCCCGGTTCGGGACCATAGGCGATATCAACCATGCGCGGCCCCCCGGGCAAAAGAATGCCGGGCCACCCGATGGGGGCGGCCCGGCGATGGCTGGCGGTGGCTCAGAGGCCTTCTTGCAGCTTCCGCGCGGCGAGGATGCCCAGGTATTCGTCGTGGTTGACGGGCACGAAATCCTTGGCGTCGCCGGCGGCGACGTTGTAGGCGCACTCCGGATCGGTTTCCCAGAGGTCGGCCGTCACTTGCGTGACCTTGTCCTTGATGTCCTGTGACAGGGCCTTGCGCACCACCATCGGGCCTTCGGGGATCAGCTTGGACTTCCAGATTTCGACCAGATCATTCATGTCGACCAGACCAGCATCGGCTGCCTTGCGGAAGGCACCCGAGTTGTAGCCGTCTTCCCAGTTGCCCAGACCGTCGGCCCAGGACACACCCGCGGCGAAGTCGCCGTTGGCGACGCCGACGATGGTCTGCTCATGCCCGCCGGACATCTTGACCTCGGAAAAGTAGTCTTCCAGCTTGCCGTACTTCTCGGTCAGTTCGGCACCGGGGACGAGGAAGCCCGAGGTCGAGTTCGGGTCGGCGAAGGCAAAGACCTTGCCCTTGGCGTCGTCCATCGAGGCAATGGCGGCGTCCTTGCGGGCGAAACCGATCGAGTAATAGCCGGTCGAGCCATCGACGTTCTGCTTGGTCAGCTTGACTTCCACCGCTTCGGGATCGGTCAGGTAGATTTTGGCATAGGCCGAGGCGCCGAGCCAGGCATAGTCCAGCGTGCCGCCCAGAAGGCCCTGGATCACACCGTCATAGTCGGCGGGGGTGAAGACCTTGACGGGAACGCCAAGCGCCGCTTCGATCTTGGCGCGGAAGCACTCGTTCGAGGTCAGACGGTCCTGGGCGTTTTCGCCGCCGAGGATGCCGATGTTGAATTCCTTGATGTCCTCGGCCATCGCGGTGCCGGCAAGAAGGGTCGAGGCGGCAAGGGCAAGCATAAGTCTGGTCATGGGTCTCTCCGTAAGGTTGGTGGGATCAGGCGAGCATCTGCGCGGCGAAAGCGTTGTCCGCGCGGGCGTCAGTGGGAATGGCGGTGGAGGTGGCATCTTCGTTGAAGCTGGCATCGGCACCGTAGATGTCGCGGGCGACGCCGGTGGTGAGTTGGTCGGGGGTGCCGTCAAACACGATGCGCCCGTCGCGCATGCCGATCACCCGGTCACAGTAGCGGCGCGCGGTGTCCAGCGTGTGCAGGTTCGCGATGACCATGCGGCCATCCTCGGTGTTGATGCGTTTGAGGGTGTCCATCACGATCTGGGCATTCATCGGATCGAGGCTGGCGATCGGTTCATCCGCGAGGATCACGCGGGGGTCCTGCATCAGGGCGCGGGCGATGGCGACGCGCTGTTGCTGGCCACCCGACAGCGCCTCGGCCCGTTTCGGGGCCTGTTCGGCGATGCCAAGGCGGTCAAGGATATCCAGCGCGCGCAGGATGTCCGCGCGGGGCCAGAGGTTGAACATCGTCTGCAGGGTGGACCGGCGGTTGAGGATGCCGTGCAGCACGTTCGACGCCACGTCCATCCGGGGCACAAGGTTGAACTGCTGGAACACCATGGCGCATTGCGACTGCCAGGCGCGGGCGGCGGCACCGTGCAGCGACAGGACATCGCGGCCATCGACCAGGATTTGACCCGAGGTCGCATCCAGAAGGCGGTTCATCATGCGCAGGAACGTGGATTTGCCTGCGCCTGACCGCCCGATGATGCCGACAAAGGCCGGGCCGTCGATGGCAAAGGTCACATGGTCAACGGCCGCCTTCTGGCCGAACATCCGTGTGACCGCCCTGACTTCCAGCATCGGCATGTCCCCCAAGACTGCTGTCGCCGGACTTAGCGGGCAAGTGTGACGGGGGCTGTGCAATTAGATGAAGGTTCGATGACGCCCCGATGCCGTTGGTCGCGGGATGCGCGGGCTTGCGGCGGGCCATGGGTTTGGCTATGCCATCCTGCGCGGGGCGATTGCCCCCGACGGCCCGAGCGGGCGTTGTGTAATGGTAAGACCTTAGCCTTCCAAGCTAAAGACGCGGGTTCGATTCCCGCCGCCCGCTCCATTCCATCCCTGACCAGATGCCGAGGGGGTCGGTCACGGCCGGTTTGCCGTTTTTCTTTCTGCAGCTATCCGCAGGATGTTCGGGACCGGGAGCACAAGCGGCAACGGGCATCCGGCGCGACCCTTGTCGAACCGCCGCCCGCGCAACCCAAGGAAACGGTCACCTGATTCAAGGCCGGACGGCTGTATCTGTGGTAACCGCTGCAATCGGCGGGATCAGCCCTGACGGGCGCGGGAGCGCTTTTGCGTGCTGTTGATGACATCCGCGCGGCCCTTGCGGTGCACGAACTGGCAATCGCGATGACGCGACCTGAGCGGGTGGTACGAGGTCGCAACCTTCGTCTTGCTTCCCCCCGGCGGCGCATCTGCGCCTTGAAGCCGCATTTGTTCCCGCCTGCGCTGCCGCTGGTCCCGGGGGCGGCGTGGCGGGCGACGGGGCAGGCGCGTTCGGTCCGAGGGGCAGACGCCTAGGGGGTGGGTAACCGCATCAACGCGGCGATGCCCTGTGCGCCTGCGTCGCCCCCCGCCAGATGCCGGGCCGCCCGCGCGCGCACCTCGGGCGGCTTGTTCTGGTTCAGCTTCCACGTGCCGTCAACCGATGCGACGGTCAGGCGGAACGGCAGGATCATCCGCATCATCCGGGGCATCACGCCTTCGGTCATCTTGTCAGCCACCCATGGGCTTTTCGGCTTCAGTCGCGCCTCATGCTCGGCTGACAGGGCATCGACATGCGGTCGCAGGGCATCCTCGGGCAGGGCCGACAGCACGCCCCGCAGATGCACCGCAACATAATTCCATGTCGGCACCTGATCGTCCGCGCCATACCAGTCGGGTGAGACATAGGCATCAGGCCCCGACACCATGATCACCGCAGCCACCGGCAATCCGGCCCGCACGATGGGGTTCGACCGCGCCAGATGCAGGTCTGCCAAGGTGCCATCTTCGGACAGCAGGAACGGCACATGTGCCGCCACCGGCCCTTCGGGCCCGTTCACGCCCAGCACCCCGAACCCGCGCATCCGGGCGAAGGCAAGGTTCCGGTCGGCCGGGGTGCCGCGAAAGGCGGGATTGGGATGCATGGGCCCTCCAACGGAGACGACCGCCCAGGGTCACCCCCGGACGGCCGCATCTTTGGTGATCGCTGGCTGAAGCGGTTCAGCCCTGACGGGCTTTGTAGCGCTTTTGCGTCTTGTTGATCACATAGACGCGGCCCTTGCGGCGCACGACCTGGCAATCGCGATGACGCGACTTGAGCGAGCGGAGCGAGTTCGCAACCTTCATCTCATTTCCCCTTCGCAGCGCGTCTGCGCCTTGAAACTGCATTTGTCCCCGCAGATGCGGGAACGGTGAATGGTGGGCGGTACAGGGATCGAACCTGTGGCCACTACCATGTCAAGGTAGTGCTCTACCGCTGAGCTAACCGCCCACACGCCGCCACACCCCGCCCCCACCAATGAAAAGGACGCGGGCGGAACCGCGTCGGCAGGCTGGGCTATAAAAGGTTGCATGAAGGCGTGCAAGGGGTTTTGGAAACCGCGCGATCCGCTCTATACCATTGGGTGAAGCAGGGGAAAGCATGTCCGGTCCCGCCTACACGCTGCGCCTTCCGGCCACGGTCACGACGCCCGTCGTGTTCTCGTCGCCGCATTCCGGGCGCGATTATTCCGCAGCCTTCGTCGCGCAAAGCGCGCTTGATCCGCATACGCTGCGGTCCTCGGAAGATGCCTTTGTCGACGAATTGTTCGCCGATGCCCCGGATTGCGGTGCCCCCCTTTTGGCCGCCCGGGTGCCGCGCGCGTGGATCGACCTCAACCGCGCCTGTGACGAACTTGACGCCGCCCTGATCGACGGCGTGCCGCGCGGCGGGCACAATCCGCGCATCTCGTCCGGGCTGGGCGTGATCCCCCGCGTGGTGGCGAACGGGCGCGCGATCTATGCGGGCCGCATCGCGCGGGCCGAAGCCGAGGCGCGGATCGACAGCGCATGGCGGCCCTATCACGCGGCGCTGCGCAACCTGACCGACAGCGCCCATGTCCGGTTCGGCGAGGCGGTGCTGATCGACTGCCATTCGATGCCGCACGAGGCGATCGAGGCCCACGCCCGCCCGGGCCAGCCCCGCCCCGAGGTGGTGCTGGGCGACCGCTTCGGGGCCGCTGCACGGCGCGACGTGATCGAACGGATCGAGGCTGCGTTCCTGTCGGCGGGGCTTCGCGTGGCGCGCAATGCGCCCTTTGCCGGGGCCTACATCACCCAGGCCTATGGCCGCCCGTCGCGCAATTGCCATGCCATCCAGATCGAGATCGACCGCGCCCTGTACATGGACGAGGCCCGCATCCTGCGCCGCCCCGATTTCGCGGCCTTCCGCGACTTGATCGGCTCGGTCGTGGCCGAGATCACCGGCGCCCGCCCGGTCCGCCTGCCGCTGGCGGCGGAGTAACGGCGTTAACCAATCCTTCACCCTGTCCTGACAGGTTTCGGGCATGACCCGAACCCGTGCCTTTGCCGAATCTGCGATGCCCCTTTTTGCCACCGGCGACGGGGATGAGGCCGTGGGCACGCGCGCCCTGCCGGAACGGCTGCCGTCCTACATCGCCGATCATCGCAAACGCCTGCGCACAAGGTTCAGCGAGGGTGGAGCGGCGGCGATGCCGGAGTATGAATTGCTGGAACTTGCCCTGTTCCGCACCATTCCCCGGCAGGACGTGAAACCCTTGGCGCGCCGGTTATTGGACACCTTCGGTGACCTGAACCGCGTGGTGACCGCCCCCGCCCCGCGCCTGATGGCGGTCGAGGGCGTGGGCGAGGCGGTGGTGCAGGATCTCAAGATACTGGAGGCTGTGGCGCAAAGGATGATGCGGGCGCGGGTGATGAACCGGCCTGTCCTGTCATCCTGGGATGCGCTGGTCGACTATTGCCACGCGGCCATGGCGCACCGCGAAACCGAACAGTTCCGCGTGTTGTACCTTGACCGCAAGAACGTGCTGATCGCGGATGAGGAACAGGCGCGCGGCACCGTCGATCATGTGCCGGTCTATCCGCGCGAGGTGGTGAAACGCGCGCTGGAGTTGAACGCAAGTGCCCTGATCCTGGTCCACAACCATCCGTCGGGCGACCCCACGCCCAGCCAGTCAGACATCACGATGACCGGACAGGTGCAGGACGCGGCGGCGGTTCTGGGCATCACGCTGCACGATCATCTGATCGTGGGAAAGGGGCGCGAGATCAGTTTCCGGGCCGAGGGGTATCTGTAGCGCCGGAGCGGCAGGCGGGTGGGTTGCCTTCGGGGGCATGTGCCGCCGGGGGCCGTGGGCGCATTGGCGATCCGTCCAGCGGCATCCGCACCGCAGCGCGGGAATGGTGCCGCCGGGCATCCGGCTGTCATCCCGCCCCGCACACCGCACAGTCGCTTCGCCGTCTGGCCGTGATGACGCGCGTTTCGGCATAGAGCGCGTCGTGGATCATCAGCCGGCCCATCAGCGTCTGGCCTGCGCCGGTCAGGTGCTTGACCGCCTCGACCGCCATCATGGCACCGATGACACCGGGCAGGGGGCCAGCGACCCCGGCCTCGGCGCAGGTCGGCACCATGCCGGGGTTGGGGCGGTTCGGAAAGATGCAGGCAAAGCACGGGCCCCCCGCCGCCGGGTGGTAGAGCGACAGCTGCCCCTCCCATTGCGTGATGGCGGCGGCGATCAGGGGTTTGCCCGTGGCCACAGCCAACCGGTTGACCATGTACCGCGTGTCGAAATTGTCGGACCCGTCAAGGATCAGGTCGTGGTCGGCAAACAGCGCCGCTGCGATATCCCCGGTCAGGCGACGATGGTAGGGGCGCACCTCGATGAACGGGTTCAGCGCCTTCATCGCGATTTCGGCAGAGAACACCTTGGGCATGCCGATGTGGGCGTCGGTGTGGATGATCTGGCGGGCAAGGTTGGCATTTTCGACCGCGTCATCGTCGATCACGCCGATCCGGCCCACCCCGGCGGCGGCAAGATACATGAGGAGCGGCGACCCGAGGCCCCCCGCGCCCACCACCAGCACCCGCGCATCGCGCAAGCGCCGCTGCCCGCTGCCGCCAATTTCGCGCAGCGTGATGTGGCGGGCATAACGGTCAAGCTCGGTGGGCGAGAACCGGCCCGGGGTCGGCGGGGCGGCCTGCGGTGCCGCGCGTGTCCGCATCCGGTCAAGAACAAAGCGATAGCCCGCAATCAGGGCCACCACGACCCCCAGTGCCAGCCATACCCGCGCTTCGCCCCCCGTGGCCACCCGCAGGGGGTGGCCGTCGGCCAGCACCAGATGCACCATGACCACCCCAGCCCAGAGTGCCCCGATCATCGCCAGCCGCAACCGGACCGGCGCGCGGGTGGCCATGCCGATCCCCCACAGGGCCGCCATCAAGGCAAGGACCGGCAGCATGTCAGCCCTTTCCGGTGGACCCGAAGCCGCCGGTTCCCCGCTGGCTGTCGGTCAGGGATGCGACCACCTCAAAGGCAGCCTGCACCACGGGGGCGACGATCATCTGGGCAATCCGGTCACCATGCGCCACGACATAGGGCGTGTCGGACAGATTGATAAGCGCCACGCCGAGCGGCCCGCGATAGTCGCTGTCGATAGTGCCCGGGGTGTTCGGCAGGGTGATGCCATGGGTCAGGGCAAGGCCCGAGCGGGGCCGGATCTGCACCTCGTATCCCGGCGGGATCTCGATGCGAAGGCCGGTCGGCACGATGGACCGCTGACCGGGCTTCAGGGTGAACCCATGGGCGCGCTGACCGGGTGGCAGGTTGGCGCGGATGTCGGCCCCCGCCGCCCCCGGAGTGGCATAGGCGGGCAGCGGGATGGCGGCGTCGGCCTGTGCATCGCGCAGGATCAGGATGACGGGGGGGGTCATGCCAAGGCCCCGGCGATCCGCTTGGCCAGCTTTCGCGCCACCGCATCCTTGGCCATGCGCGGCCATGCCTCGGCCCCCTTGGCGGTGATCACGGTCACCGCGTTTTCGGTGCCGCCCATGATGCCGGTCGCGGGGGACACGTCGTTCGCCACGATCCAGTCGCACCCCTTGCGCAGGCGTTTGGCGGTGGCGTGGGCCACCACGTCATCGGTTTCGGCGGCAAAGCCGACCACAAGGCGGGGGCGTTCGGCGTGGTGCGACAGGGTGGCCAGGATGTCGGGGTTTTCGACCAGATGCAGGGCGGGCGGGTGGCCCGAGCCGTCTTTCTTCATCTTTGACGCAGGGGCCTCTGCCACGCGCCAGTCTGCCACCGCCGCCGCGCAGACGGCTGCATCGGCGGGCAGGGCGGTTAGGGTCGCGGCCAGCATCTGCATCGCGGTTTCCACCCGTACCACGGTCACGCCTTGGGGGGCGGGATGGGTAGAGGGGCCGGTGACGAACGTCACCCGCGCGCCCAGATCGCGCAACGCCGCCGCGATGGCTGACCCCTGCGCACCCGAGGAACGGTTGGCGATGTAGCGGACCGGGTCGATCGGTTCATGCGTCGGGCCCGAGGTGACCAGCACATGCCGCCCGGTCAGGGGGCCGTCCGACAGGGCGGCGTCGATGGCCGCCAGAATCGTCGCCGGTTCCGCCATCCGCCCCGGCCCGTATTCGCCGCAAGCCATGTCGCCGTCATCGGGGCCGACGGTCAGGATCCCGTCTGCCAGCAATGTCGCCAAATTGCGCTGTGTCGCGGGATGGGTCCACATCCGCACATTCATCGCGGGGGCAATCAGCACACGCTTGTCGGTGGCCAGAAGCAGGGTCGAGGCGAGATCGTTCGCGTGACCATGCGCCATCTTCGCCATCAGGTCCGCCGTCGCCGGGGCCACCACCACCAGATCGGCGGCGCGCGATAGCTGGATATGGCCCATCTCGGCCTCGTCCGTCAGGTCAAACAGATCGCGGTAGACCTTCGATCCGGCCAGCGCCGACAGCGACAGGGGGGTGACGAATTCCGCCGCAGCGGCGGTCATCACCGGCGTGACAGTGGCCCCCGCCTTTTGCAGAAGGCGCACCAGTTCCAGCGCCTTGTAGGCGGCGATGCCGCCGCCGACGATGAGGAGGACACGTTTGTCTTTCAGCACCAGCAGGCTCTCCGCATCAGGCCAGGATACGGTACGGGGACATCGAAGCAAACTCAACTGCCTGGCGCGGGGCGGCAGGATCATGCGTCTCTATGTCTGGAAACAGGGGCATGGTCGGGTCGGGACTTTTCAGGCCCAGTTCATGCTTTGGCTGCCCTCGACTGCAAAGCGCAACCTGACCGGGAAGCAACGCCGGATCGGAAAGTCTGGATGCCCACGAAACCAGATAGATTGTACTCGACCTGCAATATTTGGGGAACGTCTGAAAAATCTCCCGGTTCCCGGCGGATCTGGTAGGCTTTGGCATCGCCACAAGAAGCCCTTCCGATGCCGAAACAGCCCGCCTTTCCTGGCCTTCGTGATGCGATGAAGAACAAGCAGACTCGGCGCGAACTGTTCCTGGCGGAGATGGATACGGTGGTGCCCTGGGGCCGTCTTCTGGCGCTGATCGAAGCGCATTACCCGAAGGTGGGGCCAAAGGGCGGCCGCCCGC
>JBBQXK010000074.1:0-15240 GCA_038209775.1 Rhodobacterales bacterium
AAATACCCCGGGGGGGGGGGGGGGGCGCCCCGCCCCCCCGCTCCTGCCCGAACTGCAAGGCACCACCGCGCCGTTTTGCCCATGGCATCGCGCCAAACCCTGCGCCATGATCCCCCAAGGGGGCAACAGCCGATGACCGATCACGACGACATCCCGCGCCTGGCGCTTGACTGGCACCGGCAGGGCAGGGGGGCCGCGCTGGCCACCGTGGTGGAAACCTGGGGGTCTGCGCCACGCCCCGCAGGCAGCCAGCTTGCTGTGTCGGGGGCGGGTGAGATCATGGGCTCGGTCTCGGGTGGCTGTGTCGAGGGCGCGGTGGTGGCCGAGGCGGTCGACGCGATTGCCGACGGCAAGGCCCGCCTTCTGACCTTCGGTGTGACGGATGAGACCGCCTTTGCCGTGGGCCTTGCCTGTGGCGGCACGATCCGGGTGCTGGTCGAACCCGTGGGTGACCGCGCACAGGCGCTGCCCGAGGCGATGCTGGCCGATCTGGTTGCCGCCCGCGCGGCGCACGAACCCATCGCCTATGTCACACACCCCGAAACCCATGCCCGCCGCCTGACCACGGGCCCCGCTGACCCCCTTGCCGCCGCGATTGCCGCGCGGCTGAGGTCCGACCGCTCGGGCATGGAACCTGACGGCCATTTCATCGCCGTCCACAACCCGCCCTTGCGGATGATCGTGGTCGGCGCGGTGCATATCGCCCAGCCTCTTGTCGCCATGGCCCGCCTGTGCGGCTATGCCCCGGTGCTGATCGACCCGCGCGCGGCCTTTGGATCAGCCGAGCGTTTCCCCGGCGAGACGATCCGCGAGGATTGGCCGGATGACGCGATGGCAGCCCTCGCCCCCGATGCCCGCACCGCCGTGGTGACGCTCACGCATGATCCGAAACTGGACGACCCGGCCCTGCGCGCCGCCCTTGCCTCGCCAGCCTTCTACATCGGCTGTCTCGGATCGCCGCGCACCCATGCCA
Source organism: Rhodobacterales bacterium (assembly GCA_038209775.1). Classification (GTDB taxonomy): domain Bacteria; phylum Pseudomonadota; class Alphaproteobacteria; order Rhodobacterales; family Rhodobacteraceae; genus JBBQXK01. Next base: position 974 of record JBBQXK010000074.1, read on the forward strand.
AACGCCTTGATCGTCTGCGCGCCGACGCCGTGCCCGACACCCAGATCGCCCGTATCCACGCGCCGGTGGGTCTGGACATTGGCGCCAAAAGCCCCGCCGAGATTGCGGTGTCGATCATGGCCCAGATTACCGCCACCCTGCGGCAGGGCGGCTGATGCGCTTTGGCGCATTGCCATTGGCAGAGGCAACGGGGGCGATCCTCGCCCATTCGGAGCTTCTGGGCGATGGGCGTCTGCGCAAGGGCACGGTGCTTGGCCCCGCCGAACTGGCCCGGTTGGCGGCGGCGGGATTGGCCCATGTGACCGTGGCGCAGCTTGACCCCGGCGACGTGCCCGAAGACGCCGCCGCCGCACGGCTGGCGGCTGCCCTTGTGCCCGATGCCGACGGCGCTTGCCTTTCAATCTCGCAGGCTTTCACCGGGCGTGTGAACCTCAACGCCACCGCGCCCGGCATCGTCGAGATCGACGCCGCCTGCATCCACGCCCTGAACCGCATCCACCCGGCGATCACGCTGGCCACACTTGCCCCCCTCACGCGTGTCACACCGGGCCTTCTGACCGGCACCGTCAAGATCATCGCCTATGCCGTGCCCGAAGCCGCCCTTGCCCGGGCCGAGAACGCGGCGCGCGGGGCAATCCGCATCCGCCCGGTTACCCGCACCACGGCGGGCCTGTTGCTGACCGAGGTGCCGGGACAGGAAGCGAAACTGGCCGCCAAGGGCCGCCGCGCCATCGAGGGCCGCCTGCGCGCCCTTGGCATGCGGCTGACCGCCTGCCTGACCGTGCCGCATGACGCAAGGCCAATGGCCGCTGCACTGGCCGCGATGGACGGCGATCTGTTGCTGATCCTGACCGGATCGGCCACCTCAGACATCGACGACACGGCACCTCAGGCATTGCGCGCGGCGGGGGGCACGGTGGCCCGCTTTGGCATGCCGGTCGATCCGGGGAACCTTCTGTTCCTCGGCGCGCTTGGTGATCGCCCGGTAATCGGCCTGCCCGGCTGCGCCCGCAGCCCCGCGCTCAACGGTGCGGACTGGGTGCTGGAACGGCTGGCCTGTGGGCTGGACCTGACCGATGACGATATCGCAGGGATGGGGGTGGGTGGCCTTCTCAAGGAAATCCCGATCCGCCCGCAGGCGCGCGAACCAAGGGAATAGCGTGGTCCCTGTTGGCAAGGCGTCGCCAAAAGCCGATTTCTTCAAAGAAATCGAACCGGAATTTTTGAAAATTCCGAAGCGGCGTTGCCGCAAGGGTTCCGCGGCTCTGCGAAGGGCAATCGCCTGCTACAGCCCGTAGAATGCGGCAGCCGTGCCACCATAGACCTGCGCCTGCGCCGCGGCGTCCAGCCCCCGCGTCAGATGCAGCGCCGCCGCCCGCCAGCCGGCATATTCGCCGCGCAACCGGCACACCGGCCAGTCCGACCCCCACATCACCCGCTCTGCCCCGAACACCGCCAGCACATGGGCGGCATAGGGTTCAAGGTCGTCCACCGTCCAACCCGCATCCGCCTCGGTGATCAGCGCCGAGAATTTGCAGAACGCCGCCGTCTCGCCCGCAATCTGCGCCATCCCTTCGGCCCAATGGGCAAAGGCCGCATCGGAATGGGCGCGGATCTGCGGCTTCATGCAATGGTCAACCACCACCCGCATCGCGGGGTACCGTTTCAGAAGTGTGAGGAACGGCGCCAGATGCCGGGGAAAGCCCAGGGCATCAAAGGTCAGCCCCAGATCGCAAACCGCCCGATACCCCCATTGTACATCGTCGCGCAGCATCCAGCCGTCATCCGGGATGTCCTGGATCATCGGCCGCACGCCTCGGAACTTCGGATGCCCCGACAGGCGGCGCAGGGCGTGGATATCGCCGGGGCTGTCGAAATCCACCCAACCGACGACACCCCGCACCCAGGGCGTCGCATCGGCGATGCCCAGCATGTATTCCGTTTCGTTCACCGTAGGGGCGGCCTGCACCAGCACGCTGCCCCCGACCCCCGCCGCCTGCATCTGTGGCCAGAGATCGACAGGGGCATAGGCGCGGGCAAGGATCGGGTCATCGGGCGGCATCCATCCGTAGTCGCCGCGCCCGGGGTGCCAGAAATGCTGATGCGCGTCGATCTGCATGGTGGTCCTTTAGCTCTGCAAGCAGGACCGGGGCGCTGCCCCGGACCCCGGGATATTTAGGTCAAGATGAAATGGGACAGGGTCAGGTCGGGGCATCGGCATGGATCAGCCCCTGTGCCCTGAGGTCGGCCCAAAGTGCTGCGGGGATCGCTGTCGTCGCAGCGGCAAGGTTGCTGGCCATCTCGGCCACCCCCTGCCCGCCCGGGATCACCGACACCACCGCCGGGTGCATCAGCGGAAAGCGGAACGCGGCATCGACCAACCGCACGCCATGCGCCGCCGTCACCGCCTGCAACCGCGCCGCCCGGTCCAGCACCCATTGCGGGGCGGGGTCATAGTTGTAGAACGCCCCCGGCCGCGGCCCGGTGGCCAGCACCCCCGAATTGTACGGCCCGCCGATCACCACACCCACGCCCCGGGACGCGGCGGTGTCCATGAAGGGCAGGCTGTCCTGTTCCAAGAGGGTATAGCGGCCGGCCAGCAGGAACAGGTCGAAATCCCCCCGTTCCAACAGCCACTGGCAGGGCTGCCATTCGTTCACCCCCGCCCCGATCGCCCGGATCACACCCTGATCGCGCAGCGATAGAAGGGCGCGGTAGCCGCCATCCATGAACGCCGCCAGATGCCCGTCAAGCACGGCTTGGGTCTTGTGGGTGAAGAGGTCGAGGTCATGGGCATAAAGGATATCCACCCGGTCGATGCCCAGCCGTTCCAGCGAAAATTCGACGCTGCGCATCACCGCGTCATGGCCGTAGTCAAAGACCTCGTTGCGCGACGGCACCTCGAACCACTTGCCGAATCCGTCCCGCTTGTCAGGGGTCGTCGCGCGGAACAGCCGCCCGATCTTGGTCGACAGGATGTAGCTGTCACGCGGTTTGCCACGCAGGAACCGGTTCAGCCGCGTCTCGGACAGGCCCAGACCATAAAGAGGTGCCGTGTCATAATAGCGCACGCCCCCCGCCCAGGCCCGCTCCAGCACCGCCTGTGCATCATCGTCCGATATTGCGCGGTAGAGGTTGCCCAAAGGGGCCGCCCCGAACCCCAGTTCGGTAAAGCGGAGCGCCCCCTTGCCCCCCCGGTCCCAGACCCGTTCTGCCAGCATGCCCGCCCCCCTTGTTGATCTGGCATGTTAGTATCTTCGCGCTTCCGGGCCAACCGCTTTCGCGCTAGCGTCGGGCGGGGATGGGGGATGGAATGACACGGTTTCAAAGGGTCTTCGGGGCGGGCAAGCCGGTGATTGCCATGGTGCATCTGGGAGCGATGCCGGGCGCGCCTCTGCATGATGCGGCGCGCGGGGTCGAGGGGATCATCGCCGATGCGCGGGCCGACCTGACCGCGCTGCAGGCGGCGGGCTTTGACGCGGTGATGTTCGGCAACGAGAATGACCGCCCCTATGAGTTGCGCGTTGATACCGCCAGCACCGCGACGATGGCCTATGTCATCGGGCGGCTCCGGGCGCAGGTAACGCTGCCCTTTGGCGTCAATGTGCTGTGGGATCCGCAGGCGACGATGGCACTGGCCGCCGCCACAGGGGCCGCGTTTGTGCGCGAGATATTCACCGGCACCTATGCCTCCGACATGGGGATATGGTCGCCAGATGCCGGGGCTGCGGTCCGCACGCAGATGCGCCTTGGCATCCCGGACGTGGTTCGCCTGTACAATGTGTCCGCCGAGTTCGCGCACAGCCTTGATGCCCGCAGCCTGCCCGACCGGGCGCGGTCGGCGGTGTTTTCCGCCATTCCCGATGCCGTGCTGGTGTCAGGCACGATCACCGGCGAGGCGGCAGCGATGAGCGATCTGGAGGCGGTGAAGCGGGTGCTGCCGACGACGCCGGTCATGGCCAACACCGGCGTCAAACATGCGACGGTGGCCGATGTTCTGGCGGTGGCGGATGGGTGTATCGTCGGGTCGGCGCTGAAAGTGGGCGGCGATACCTGGGCCGCCGTTGACCCCGCCCGTGCCGCCGATTTCATGGACCGCGTCCGCGCGGCGCGGAGGTACTGATGCACAACCGCGCCGCCCAAGCCGGAATTTTCAAAAATTCCGGTCAAAATTCTTTGAAGAATTTTGCCTCGCACGCGCGGGGGCATCATGCGTGACCTTCTGACCGAACTCATGCTGATCCCCGGCCTGTCTGGGCATGAGACCCGCGTGGCCGCCGCAATTGCCGCCCACCTTGACCGCATCGGCCTGCCGCACCGGTCTGACCGCCTTGGCAACCTGATCGCCACGATCCCCGGCGACCCGGCCAAGCCCTCGGTCATGGTGTTCACCCACATGGACCAGTTGGGCTTTGTCATCCGCAAGGTCGAACCCTCGGGCCTGCTGCGTCTTGAGCGTCTGGGCGGCGTGCCCGAGCGTGCCTTGGCCGCTCAGGCCGTCCTGATCTCGACCCGCAAGGGCGATATCCCCGGCGTCATCGCCAACAAGAGCCACCACGCCACCACGCCCGAGGAAAAATACCGCGTCGTGCCCTATGCCGATCTCTACGTCGATGCCGGGTTCGTCAGCCAGACCGAGGCTGCGACGGCAGGCATCCGCATCGGCGATCCCGTGGTCTATCTGCCCCGCGTGATCCCGCTTGCCGGGAACCGCATTGCGGGCACGTCCGTCGATGACCGGGCGGGCTGTGCCGTGCTCTTGACCCTTGCCGAGCGCCTGAGGGTGCGGGCAGGGGGCCCCACCATCCACCTTGTCTGGTCGGTGCAGGAAGAGTTCAACCTGCGCGGCGTGCTGCCTGCCGTCACCTCGCTTGCCCCGGACATCGCGCTGCAGATCGACCTCCTCCTTGCCTGCGATACCCCCGACATGACCCATCGGGGCGAGGTGGCGCTTGGCGGTGGCCCGGGGCTCAGCCTCTATTCCTTCCACGGGCGCGGCACGCTGAACGGGCTGATCCCGCACCCGGCCCTTGTGGCGCTGATGGAGGATACGGCGGAAAGCCTTGGCCTGCCGCTGCAACGCTCGGCCCATACAGGGGCGCTGACGGACGCGAGCTATGTCCAGTTCGCAGGCCCCCAAGGGGTGGCCTGCCTCGATCTGGGCTTTCCGATGCGCTATTCCCATTCGGCGCTCGAGGTGGTGGACATGGCCGACCTTGACGCCCTTGTGACCCTGCTGGACGCGGGCCTTGCCCGTATCCCTGCGGGCATGGACCTCGACCGATGACGCTGACCCTTGGCATCGACATCGGCACCTTCGAATCCAAGGGTGTGCTGGTCGATGAGGGCGGCACGATCGTGGCCTCGGCGTCCAGACCCCACAAGATGATTGTGCCCCGCCCCGGCTGGGCCGAACACCGGGCCGAGGCGGATTGGTGGGGCGATGTCACCCACATCAGCCGCAGCCTTCTGGACCAGACCGGCATCAACCCCGCCCGCATCGCCGCCGTCGCCACATCGGCCATCGGGCCGTGCATGCTGCCGGTGGACCGCGCGGGTGCGCCGCTGATGAACGCCGTCCTCTACGGCGTCGACACCCGCGCCTCGGCCCAGATCGCGGCGCTCAATGCGGATATCGGCGAGGCCCGGATCATGGCCCACTGCGGCAATGCGCTGACCTCGCAATCGGTTGGCCCCAAGATCGCATGGCTGCGCGACACCCATCCCGGCCTTTATGAAAACACGGCGAAAATCCTGACCTCAACCAGCTATGTCACCTGGAAACTCACCGGCGAATACGTCATCGACCACTATACCGCTGCCAACTTCACCCCCCTTTACGACGTTGCGAAACTGGCCTGGACCGACGACCTCGCCCCCGGCATCGTCCCCCTTGACCGCCTGCCGCGCCTGATGTGGTCCACCGACATCGCGGGCCACATCACCCCGCATGCAGCCCTTGAGACCGGCCTTGTCGCCGGAACCCCCGTCACTTGCGGCACCATTGATGCGGCGGCTGAGGCGGTCAGCGTGGGTGCTACATCGCCCGGCGACATGATGGTGATGTACGGCAGTACCGTGTTCATCATCCACATCACCGCCCGCCCGGTACGCGACGCGCGCCTGTGGTATGCGCCGTGGTTGTTCCCCGGGGCGCACGCGTCGATGGCGGGCATGGCCACCTCGGGCACGCTCACCCACTGGTTCCGCGACACGCTTGCCCCCGACGCCGATTTCGCATCCCTGTCCGCCGAGGCCGCCACCAGCCCCAAGGGCGCGCGCGGCCTTCTGTGCCTGCCGTATTTCTCGGGCGAACGCACGCCCCTCCATGACCCCCTCGCCCGTGGTGCCTTCTTCGGGCTGAACCTTACCCACACCCGCGCCGACCTTTTCCGCGCGGCGGTCGAGGGGATCGCGGCGGGCACCGCCCATATCCTTGACACCTGCCGCGAGGCCGGCCCGCCACCGGCACGCATCCTGGCCGTGGGTGGCGGCACCCAGAACCCGGTCTGGATGCAGGCGACCTCTGACCTCTGCCACCTGCCGCAGATGGTCTGCGAGAAAACCCTTGGCGCCAGCTTTGGCGATGCCTTCCTTGCCGCCTGCGCCGTCGGCATCACAGCCCCCGACGAGATCGCCCGCTGGAACCCGGTCGAGCGTACGGTGCAGCCCGAACCCGTCCCCGCCTATGCCCGCCAGTATCCCCTGTGGAAGGCGCTCTACACCCAGACCCGCGATATCGCCCATGCCCTGGCCGCCGACTGATGCACTACGACCGGATGCGCCCTGACCAGATTGCCGCCGCCATCACCGCTGGCACCCCCGTTGTACTGCCCATCGGCGTGATGGAATATCACGGCGGCCACCTGCCTGCGGGCGTGGACCTCCTGATCGTCACCGAAACGCTGGCCCGGTTGGGCGATGCGATCATCACCCTGCCGCCCTTTGCCTATGGCGCCGCCAGCCACGCGGTCGCAGGCCCCGGCAGCGGCACCCTGCACCTTGACGCGACGGCGCTTCTGCCGATGGCCGAGGCGTTGTTCGCGGCCCTTCTGAACACCGGTTTCCGCAACCTCCACGCCGTGATCCACCACCAGACCGAGAATTTCGCCCAAGGGATGCCGACCGATCTTACCTTCCGCCTCGCCGCCCGCAACGCGATCTTCCGCCATCTGGAAACCGCGCGCAGTCCCGGCTGGTGGGGGTCAGCCGCGATGCAGGACTATTACGCACAGCATGCCACCGGCGACGACCCCTTCAACTGGATCCGCATCCATCCCCTGTTTCCCAAAGGCGCCGATTTCCCGTTTGACCATGCCGGGATCGGCGAGACCGCCCTGATGCTGGCCCTCGCGCCCGACACCGTGGACATGGGCCGCGTCGGTGACGGCGGTCACTGGTACACCCAAGGTGCTGATCAGGCGACAGTTGCGCTTGGCGAAAAGGGCGTCCAGATCGCACTGGATCACATGCGCGACGTGCTTGGTTGCCGACCACGGTAGGGTGCGCATTCATTGCGCTCCTTTCGCACGGGCCATGGTGCGCAATGAATGCGCACCCTACACCTCCATCCCCGCCTTCCGCCCGTCATGGAACGCAAAGGGCGCCAGCCGTGGTGCCGCGCAATCCCCGATCCGGGTCATCACCTTGCCCGGAATCGCCGCCGGAAACGGATCGAACGCCACGTTCGTCGCGGCCATCACCAGACCCGACGCCGCAATCGTCTCCTCCGCCCCCGTCAGCATCGACTGCACCGTCACCCCATTGCCGTGCCACCGCGCAATCCGGTGTTCCACGACCATCCGCACCCCCAGCCGCGCCAGCCGCACCCGTGCCGGGCCGTCCGCCGAGGTGCGGGTGATTTCCTTGCCGACATAGGCATCCGGCGTGACCAGCGTCACCTTGCGGCCGCGTTCCGCCAGCGTCCAGGCCGTCCCCACCCCGCGCCAGTGCCCACCCTCGTCATAGACGATCACATGATCCCCCAACCGCGCCTCGCGCCGCATCGCCTCTTCCGGTGACCACACGCCCCCCGCCTCCAGCCCGGGCAAGGTAGCCGCCGACGGCAACCACCGTTGCCGCGCCGATGGGTCGGGCAGCGACCCCGTGGCCACGATCACCGCCGATGCGGCATGTGCCGCAATATCGCCTTCCTCCAGATAACTGTTCAGCCGCACCACCACGCCCAGTTGCGCGAACTGCCGTTCGTACCAGTCGAACAGGTCCAGTATCTGCCCCCGCCGGGGCTGTATCCCCGCCAGCCGGAACTGCCCGCCGATCACTGGCGAGGCCTCGTGCAACACCACCCGATGCCCCCTTTCCGCCGCAACCCGCGCCGCCTCGCACCCGGCAGGGCCTGCCCCCACCACCAGCACATCGCGGAGCGCATCAGCGGAGATAAAGCGGTCACCCCCCCATTCCCACTCGCGGCCCGCCGAGGGGTTCACCAGGCACGAAATCCAATAGTCCCGCGACCGACGCCCCCAGCACATCTGATTGCAACTGATGCAACCCCGGATATCCGCCGCGCGCCCCGCCACCGCCTTGGCCGCCAGATGCGGATCGGCGATCTGGCCGCGCACGATCGACACCAGATCGGCCTGACCCGCCGACAGGATGCTTTCGGCATTCTCGGGCGTCCGCACCCCGGCCTCTGACGTCACCACAGCATGCCTGACGGCGGCCTTCAGATGCGCCGCCACCGGTGCTGTCAGCTTTTCGGGAAACAGGAACGTCGGCATCAGCCGCTCGAAATCCAGATACCCGCCATGCCCGCATGTGACATAGTCGATGTCCCCCCCCGCATCATGCAGCGCCACCACCTCACACAGCGCCTCGACCGATAGCGTCACGTCATGCGCATCCGACGTGCTGACCGCCAGCCCGATCACGAAATCCGGCCCGCATGCGGCGCGTATCCCCTCGACAATCCGCCGCGACATCCGCGTGCGGTTGACAAGAGAGCCGCCCCACTCGTCATCCCGCGTGTTGCTCCACGGCGTCCAGAACTGGTCCAGCAGGGAATGATACGCCGCCCAGACCTCGACCCCCTGAAACCCGCCGGCCTTGCACCGCACGGCGGCGGCGATGTGCGCCGCGATCAGCTCTTCGATCTCGGGCACCGTCATGCGGTGGCTGCCATCACTGTCATGGTACGAAGGATGCCCCGACGGCGACCAGTGCGGCTGAAACGACAGATCGCCATCCCCATGCGCGCCGATATGGTACAACTGCTGCAGGATCACCGCCCCCGCATCGCGCACAGGCTCGGTCACGCGGCGGAAATGCGGGATCACCTCATCGGTGCCATGGCGAAAGTTGCCCCGCGTCAGAACCCCGGTGCGATGCACCGGCATCGGTTCCGCCACGATCATCGCCGCCCCACCCAATGCGCGCTCCAACAGATACGCCCCGAACTGCCGCCCCGGCAGGCCGTCCACGCCCATGTTGGCGGTATGCGCCCCGAACACGATCCGGTTGCGCAGGGTATGGCCGCGCAACGCCAAGGGCTGCGACAGGCGGGGATAGCGGGTCATCACGAACCTCCGTTTGCAGTCCAGCGTAAGACGACCCCACCGCCAGACAAAGCCCCGCATGCGGCATCCCGACGCCTGATCCTGCCCTTGCCCCTTCACCTTGCCCAAGTACTCCGGGGGTCCGGGGGCTGGCCCCCGGTCCCGCCCTAACCGCGCCCGCGCGGCACCCGGCTCAGAAACCCCGCCGGCCGCCTTGCCACCCAAACCGCAAATCGCGCCAGTTGCGGATGTGCGCATAACGCATCGACGGTGTTGCAGGTGCGCGCAAGCTCAGTCTCGCTCAGCGCCACATGTACCTCCTCTTGGCAGAGGTGGTGCATCAGCACCGTGGCCCCCCATACCGCCCTTGGCGCGCGGGATCAGGTGGTGCAGGCTTTGCGCCACATCGCCGGGGATCGGTCGCAGACACAGGGGGCAAAGGGGCGGGGGCATTGGGGCAGTTCTGACATAGGCTTGCCGGTTGCAGCATTCGGTGCAAAAGGATGGCGTGATACTGCCCGACGGCAAGCCCCCCGCAAGGACCGCCACGATGAACCCGCAGGACCTTATGGCAAAGCTGATCCTCTGGCTCGATCAGGGCTGGGGTGTGGTGACCGGCTGGCTGGTCAGCCCCGCCGCATGGTCGCAGTTCGCCCTGCTGGCCCTGGCATTTGCACTGGCGGTGCTGGCCGCGCGCCGGTTCCAGCCGGTGCTGACGCGGATCCTGACGCCTGCCGTGGCCGAGGGGTGGCTGTCGCAGACCCGCCTGTTCCTCCTGGCGCTGACCCCGCTTTTGATGCCCGTCATCGCCTATGGGCTGACAGCGCTGGGTGAAGAGGTCACGCGGTCCATGTTCGGCTCGGGTGCGGTGATCGCCTTTGGCAAGCGAGTGTTCCTGTTCATCGCCGCCCGCATCTTTGTGGGGCAGGTGCTGACCGACCCGTTCCTGCGCCTTCTTGGCCGCTATGTGCTGGTGCCGGTGGCGGCCCTGCACATGGTTGGCCTTCTTGATCCCGTGACCCAGCGGATGGCTGCCACGACGGTGTCGCTGGGCGATATCCAGTTCTCGGTCCTGTCGCTGGCGCGTGGGATACTTTCGGGCAGCCTCTTGTTCTGGCTGGGAAGCTGGTCGAATCGGCAAAGTGCCGACTACATCAAGCGCCGCCCCGAACTGCGCCCCGCCACCCGCGAACTGGCGGTCAAGGCGGCCGAGATCGCGATTTTCGGCGCGGCGTTCCTCCTCCTCATGTCGATCATGGGCATCGACCTTACGGCAGTGGCGGTTCTGGGCGGTGCCCTTGGCGTCGGCATCGGCCTTGGCCTGCAGCAGATCGCGGCAAACTTCGTGTCGGGCGTGATCCTTCTGGTCGAAGGTCAGACAACGGTCGGCGACTATGTCGAGCTTGATGACGGAAACGCGGGCACCATCATCAGGATGACCGCCCGCGCCTGCATCATCGAGACGCCGGACGGTCGCTGGCTGGTGGTGCCGAACGACAATTTCATCACCTCGCGCATCGTGAACTATTCCGATGCCGGCAAGGCGCACCGCTATGAGGTGTCCTTTGCCGTGTCCTATGACACCGATATCACCAAGGTTCCGGCACTGGTCGAGGGCGCGGTTGCCGCACTGCCCTTCTGCCTGCCGTCCCCCTTGCAACCGGCGTGCGAGCTGACGGGTTTTGGCGAATCGGGCGTCGATTTCGTCATCCAGTTCTGGGTGAACGGGATCGAGGATGTGACCCACCCCTACAAATCCGACGCCCTCTTTGCTGTCTGGGGCGCGCTCAAGGGCGCGGGGATCGACATCCCCTATCCCCGCCGCGTGGTCGAGTTCCGGCAAACCCCGTCATGACCCCCGATGCACTGGTGATCGGCGCTGGCCCCGCAGGCCTGATGGCCGCCGAGGTGCTGGCCCGCGCAGGTGCCACCGTGCTGGTGGCCGAGGCGAAACCCTCGGTCGGGCGCAAGTTCCTGATGGCGGGCAAGTCCGGGCTGAACCTGACCAAGGCGGAAGACCCCGCGCGGTTCCTCACAGCCTACGATGCACCATGGCTTGGGCCCATGCTGGCCGCCTTCGGCCCCGATCAGATGGCCGACTGGACCCGGGGGCTGGGACAAGAGGTGTTCACCGGATCATCGGGCCGCGTGTTCCCGGTGGCGATGAAGGCCTCGCCCCTCCTGCGCGCATGGCTCGTGCGGCTGGCGGGCCTCGGGGTGCAGGTGCAGACGCGGTGGCGCCTGACGGGGTTGTCCGGTGGCGCAACCTTCGCCACCCCCGATGGGCCGGTAACGATCACCCCCCGCGTCACCGTTCTGGCGATGGGCGGGGCAAGCTGGGCGCGGCTTGGCTCAGACGGCGCATGGGCCGGAATGCTGGCCGGGGCAGGGGTCGCCATCACCCCCTTCCGCCCGTCGAACGTTGGGTTCGGCGTCGCGTGGTCACCGCAGATGGCCCGGCACTTCGGCACCCCGGTCAAAGGCGTCGCCCTCTGCCTGCCGAATGGCCGCCGCGAACGGGGTGAGTTTGTCGTGACCGCCGCTGGGGTCGAGGGCGGCGGCATCTACGCCATCGGGCGCGACCTGTTGGCCGGGGCCCGGCCCACGCTGGACCTGGCCCCCGATCTTGATGCCGCAGCCCTGACCCTGCGGGTCATGGGCCGCCCCGGCGACACGGTAACGAACCGCCTGCGCAAGGCAGGGCTTGCCCCTGTTTCGGTTGCACTGGCGCAGGAATGGGGCCGCCCCTTGCCGCAGGACGCAAGTCAGCTTGCCGCCAGGATCAAGGCCCTGCCGGTGCCACTGACCGGCCCGGGGCCGATGGACGGGGCGATTTCGACGGCGGGCGGGGTGGCGCGGGCCGCATTGACCGATGACCTCGAAATCCGCGCCCTGCCGGGCGTCTTCGCCTGCGGCGAGATGCTGGACTGGGACGCGCCGACGGGCGGCTACCTTCTGACCGCCTGCATGGCCACCGGACGCTGGGCCGGACAGGCGGCGGCATGGCGGTTGCGGTAATCGCGGAGATTTAGCGCCAGAAGGTGCCCGCAAAAGCCACCAACAGGCACACGGCAAGGGGCACCTTTCGGTGCCCCCCGGTATTGCGCCTGATCACATGCTCAGGACTTTGCCGCACAACTGGGTCATGTCTTCGTAGGAAAGCTCCATCGTCGGTTGCGCGTCACCGCTGGTGCCCGAATTTCCGCCCGTACCTGTGGTGGCGTCGTCGGTCATCGTCCCGGTCGCCTCGCCACCCTTGGCGGTGCCTGCGGCGACATCGGCCTGAAACTTGGTGCAATCTGCAACGACCATGTCACGGTCAGCCTGATTCATCGCCTTCCAGCCCGTCGCCATGTCTGCATCGCTGCGCATGGTCATCTTGTCGTTTTCCATGGTCATGAATGTACCGTGGACGGTTTCCGACCATTCGTTGCCGTACATGCCCGAACCTTCGGGTTGGTCGCTGCCGTCCGCATTCTGTGCAATGGCGGTGGTCGCGAGCAGTAGCGCCAAGGGCGCCGACATCATCCAGTTCTTCATCTGACTTCTCCTACTTCGGTACAGAGCGTCACCACACGACCGTGCCTGATGTCAGGCTGCCTGCCAGTGAACTCGGAACAACAACCCCCCGGGTGGATGTGCGTTCCCGAAACGCGCCGATGACACCCGAAAGTGACCTGCGGGCACGGCGCCGTTACCGGGCCGATCATCTGCCTGGCCTGCCCGACCGCACCTTTCAGGTCAGGTCGACGACACCCTTTCGCAGGATGAAGCACCCATAGGGCCCCGGGTCCGACGTGCGGATGATTGCAAAAGACGCCTTGGCGGCGGCATAGAACGCAAACCGCTCCAACGCCTGCATCGCCACCGGCCCGCCATGTGCGGCATCAACCACGCCTTGCATCCGCGCAAAGACCGGCACCACGGCCCCGGGGTCACCCACCACCTGCATCCGCGCCACGGGGGCCGGCACAAAGGTATCCAGCGGCATCAGCGTCAGGATCGCCTCTGCCGCCGATGGAATGTCGCACCCCGCCATGTCGATCAGCCGGCCATGCGTGGTCATGGCGGCAATCGTCACCGCCGGATGGTTCACATCGCAGATCACCAGATCGTCGCCATGCCCCATCTGCATCAGCACATGCACAACCTCGGCGCTCAGCCGCCGGTCGATGCCCTTCAGCATCCCGCCCCAACCTCACCGCCAAACCGGAATTTTCCAAAATTCCGGCCAAAATTTTTCGAAAAATTTTGCCTTGCACCAAGGATCACTTCACCGCCCCCGCCGCCATCCCCTTGATGATGAACCGCTCCAGCAGCACTCCGATCACGATCAGCGGCAGGATCGCCGCGAACGACAGCGCCGCCATCGACCACCAGGATATCCCCTGCGACCCGGTCTGCGACGCCACCATCACCGGCAGCGTATTGGCATGGGTGGAGGTGAGCAGTGCCGCAAAGAAATACTCGTTCCATGTAAGGACCAGCGACAGGATGAACGCCGCCGCCATCCCCGGCAGGGCAATCGGCAGGATGATCGTCAGGAACGCCCCCCAGATCGACAACCCGTCGACCAGTGCCGCCTCTTCCAGTTCGGTCGGGATGGATGCAAACTGGTCGCGCATGATCCAGATCACGATGGGCAGCACGGTGAGCGTGTACAAAAGGATCAGCCCGATCCGCGTGTCCAACAGCGCCAACTCCTTGTAAAGCACAAGAAACGGCAGGGCCAGAACCACCGGTGGCAGGATC
>JBBQXK010000075.1:0-15193 GCA_038209775.1 Rhodobacterales bacterium
GACCGCGTTCCGCCGCTGGCTCCGCCACACCTATCAAACACCTGAACAATTAAATGAGGCCTGGGGCAACGTCTTCTGGTCGATGGAACTGCGGAGCTTCGATGAGGTGTCCCTGCCCCATCTGACAGTGACTGAAGCCAATCCGGCGGCGCGATTGGATTTCCGGCGCTTCCAGTCTTCGCAAGTGGCGGCCTATGACCAGATGCAATGCGACATCATCCGGGCTCACTCGCCGGGACGTTTTGTGACGCACAACATGATGGGTTTTTTCACAAAATATGACCATTGGCCCTTGGGCGAAAATCTCGATTTCGTTTCTTGGGATTCTTACCCCTTGGGCTTCACGGAACAGTTCCCCTTCAGCCACGATGAACACGTGCGCTGGGCCTTGACCGCCCATCCCGACATCGCGCCCTTCAACCATGACCTTTATCGTGGTGTCGGCGAAGGACGCTTCTGGGTGATGGAACAGCAACCGGGTCCAGTGAACTGGGCGCCATGGAACCCCATCCCGAAACCCGGCATGGTCCGTTTGTGGACCTGGGAGGCGTTTGCCCATGGCGCCGAAGTGGTCAGCTATTTCCGCTGGCGGCAGGCGCCCTTTGCGCAGGAACAACAGCACGCGGGCCTTTTGCGCCCCGACAGCGTGGCAGCACCTGCCTATGACGAGGCGGCAGAGGTCGCGCGCGAACTGTCGGCGATGCCCGATGTCGAAGCTACCCCAGCCCCGGTGGCCATGGTGTTCGACTATGCCTCGGCCTGGGCCTGGGCCACGCAACCGCAGGGCCGCGATTTCGACTATTTCCGGCTGTGCTTTGCCTTTTACCGTGGTCTGCGCCGACTTGGCCTGTCGGTCGATATCCTGCCCCCCGATGCCGCCGACCTGTCGGCCTACAAACTGGTGCTGGCCCCGGGTGTGGCGACCCTGTCCGATCCCTTCAAGACCGCCTTGCTAGCCCACAAAGGCATCGCCGTCCTGGGCCCCCGCACCAACGCCAAGACCGCTGATTTCGCCATTCCGGTGCCGCTTCCCCCGGCCATGCCATCTCTCGACTGCACGGTCATGCGGGTGGAAAGTCTGCCGCCCGATGTGCCCGTCCCTTTGACCAAGGGCGGCAACTTCCTCCATTGGCGCGAAAAGGCCGAAGGTGCGCCGGTGCGCGAAACCACCGCCGACGGCTGGCCCGCCCTGATCGGTGACCGCCTGCGCTATCTGGCCGGCTGGCCGGACGAGGCGGCGCTGGCCCGCATCCTGACCGACGCCTGCACCGATGCGGGCATCACCACCGACACCATGCCCGAAGGTCTGCGGTGCCGCGATGCCGGGCCATGGCGGTTCTGGATCAACTATGCCGCCCACCCCGTCACCCACGCAGGCCACACCGTGCCGGGGCCGGGCGTGTTGTGGGAACAGCGCTGACCCGCGCCAGTGGAATGGCGGCCATCACCAAACGGCATTTGACCGTGCCGGCGACAACCGCCACGTTGCGCCGATGACGCGCAGCATGTTCACGCCGATCCTGATTGCCGGCTGCATCATCCTGATGCTGTCCTTTGCCATCCGCGCCAGTTTCGGCGTCTTCCAACTGCCCATCGCGGCTGAGTTCAACTGGCCAAGGTCGGAATTCAGCCTGGCCATCGCCATCCAGAACCTCGCCTGGGGGGTCGCACAGCCGCTGTTCGGGATGCTGAGTGAGAGGTTCGGCGACCGCCGAGCGATCATCGTCGGCGCGCTCCTTTATGCGGCGGGCCTGATCCTCACCTCGTTCGCGATGACCCCTGGCCAGATGCAGCTTTACGAGGTGCTGGTCGGCTTCGGCATTGCAGGCACCGGCTTTGGTGTGATCCTCGCGGTGGTCGGGCGGGCGGCGGCACCCGAACACCGGTCGATGACGCTGGGGATTGCCACGGCGGCGGGGTCACTGGGGCAGGTGATCGGCGCCCCCGTCGCCGAGTACCTCATGCCGTTGGTCGGCTGGCAATCGGTCTTCCTGATCTTTGCAGGCGTCATCATCGCCTCGCTTTTGGCGCTGCCGTTCATGCGATCCTCCCGCCTCGCCACCCGGGCCGAGTTGGAGGAATCGCTGGGTGTCGTCCTGAAACGCGCCTTCCGCGACCCGACCTTCACGATGATCTTCGTCGGCTTCTTTTCCTGCGGCTATCAGCTTGCCTTCATCACCGCCCACTTTCCCGCCTTCGTGACCGAGCTTTGCGGTCCGATCGACCCCGGCGGGATGATCGCCGGCATGGGCATCACCACCACCTCGGCCCTGGGTGCGGTGTCGATCTCAGTGATCGGGTTGTTCAACATTCTGGGTACGCTGACGGCGGGCTGGCTGGGCAAGCGGCACTCGAAGAAGTACCTCCTTGCGGGCATCTATACCGCCCGCACCATCGCGGCGGCGGTGTTTTTCCTGATGCCGATCACGCCCGCATCGGTGCTGGTGTTCTCGGCGGTGATGGGGTCGCTGTGGCTGGCGACGGTGCCGCTGACCTCGGGACTGGTGGCGCATATCTATGGCATCCGCCACATGGGCACGCTCTATGGCTTCGTGTTCCTCAGCCACCAGATCGGCGGCTTCCTCGGGGCCTGGCTGGGCGGGGCGATGTACGATGTGACAGGGGGATATACGCTGGTCTGGTGGATCGGCGTCGGCGTCGGCGCGTTTTCGGCCATCGTCCACCTGCCAATCCGTGAGGCGCCTGCAATGGCCCAGCCCGCCTGACCCCAGATGTACATCGGCATCGCCACCCTGGGCTTTGGCTATCTGCTCAGCCAGTTCTACCGCACGTTTCTGGCGGTGCTTGCCCCGGTATTGAAGGCCGACCTCGGGGCCAGTGCCGAAAACCTCGCAACCGCATCCGGCCTGTGGTTCCTGACCTTCGCCTGCATGCAGATCCCCATCGGCTGGGCGCTTGACCGGGTCGGGCCACGGCTGACCTCGGGGGTGCTGGTGATCGTGGGCGCAGCCGGGGCAGCGCTGTTCGCCATGGCCACGACGCCCGGGGCGATCAACACCGCGATGGCCCTGATCGGGGTCGGCTGTGCGCCGGTCCTGATGGCCAACTACTACATCTTTGCCCGGATGCTGCCTGCGGCGGCGTTTGGCACGCTGGCGGGGGTCACCATCGGCGTGGGATCGCTGGGCAACATCGCGGCCTCGCTGCCGCTGACGGCGGCGGTTGATGCGTTCGGCTGGCGCGAAACGGTGGCCAGCATCGCGGGGGCCACGGCGCTGACCGGGGTGGCACTGCTGGTTCTGGTCCGCGACCCGCCGCGCATCGCGGGCACGGCCACGGGGCGGCTGACCGATCTTTTGCGGATGCCCGCCCTCTGGCCGGTGTTCGTGATGATGGCGGCCTGTTACGGCCCGGCGGTGGGCCTCAGGGGGCTGTGGCTGGGCCCCTGGCAGGCCGACGTGTTCGGGGCGACGGCGGGGCAGATCGGGATTGTCACGCTGGTGATGGGGCTGGCGATGGTCGCGGGCAATTTCGCCTATGGCCCGCTTGACCGGGTGTTCGGCACCCGGAAATGGCTGATCTTTGGCGGCAACGCACTGGTCGCGGCCAGCTTTCTGGCGCTCTGGGTCTGGCCTGCCGCAACCGGCCTGCCGATGCTGGCGCTCGTGTCGGCCATCGGGTTCTTCGGCGCGGCCTTTCCCATGGTCATGGCACATGGCCGCGCCTTTCTGCCGCCGCATCTGTTGGGGCGGGGCGTCACGCTCATCAACCTGTTCGGCATCGCGGCGGCGGGGTTGATGCAGGTGGCCACCGGATGGCTCTACGCCGCCACCGCAGCCCAGCCCGCAACCGCCCCGTTTCAGGCGGTGTTCCTGTTCTATGCCGTCATGGTCATCGCGGGCCTTGTCGTTTACCTGATGGCCGAGGACCGCACCGGATAGGCCATACGGGGGATTTCACGCTTTCCCCCCCGCGCCACCTGCGCTAACACCGCGCTTCACCGGGATAAGGAGAACGATCAAGTGGGCTACAGGGTCGTCGTCGCAGGTGCCACGGGTAATGTGGGCCGCGAAATGCTGAACATCCTTGCCGAGCGGGAATTTCCCGTCGACGAGATTGCCGTGCTGGCTTCGCGCAAAAGCCTTGGCACCGAAGTCAGCTTTGGCGACCGCACCCTGAAAACCAAAGACCTTGATACCTTTGATTTCACCGGCTGGGATATCGCCCTCTTCGCCATCGGCTCGGACGCCACCAAGATCTACGCCCCCCGGGCGGCATCGGTCGGCTGTGTGGTGATCGACAACTCATCGCTCTACCGCTACGACCCCCAGATCCCCCTGATCGTGCCCGAAGTGAACGCCGATGCCATCGTCGGCTACAAGAACAAGAACATTATCGCCAATCCCAACTGTTCCACGGCACAGATGGTGGTCGCCCTGAAACCCCTGCACGACCGCGCCCGGATCAAGCGGGTGGTGGTCTCCACCTACCAATCCGTGTCGGGTGCGGGCAAAGAGGGGATGGATGAGCTGTGGAACCAGACCAAGGCCATCTACAACCCGACTGACCATCTG
This sequence comes from Rhodobacterales bacterium, assembly GCA_038209775.1. Taxonomy (GTDB): domain Bacteria; phylum Pseudomonadota; class Alphaproteobacteria; order Rhodobacterales; family Rhodobacteraceae; genus JBBQXK01. The sequence continues at coordinate 4,536 of JBBQXK010000075.1, forward strand.
GCACCCAAAGTGTTCCCCAAGCAGATCGCGTTCAACGTGATCCCGCAGATCGACGTCTTCCTTGATGACGGCTTCACCAAGGAAGAATGGAAGATGGTGGCCGAGACGAAGAAGATCCTTGATCCCAAGATCAAGGTCACCGCCACCTGCGTCCGCGTGCCGGTCTTCGTCGGCCACTCCGAGGCGATCAACATCGAGTTCGAGGACAACCTTGATTGGGAAGAGGCCACCGACATCCTGCGCGAGGCCCCGGGTATCCTTGTGGTCGATAAACGCGAACCCGGCGGCTACATCACCCCCATCGAATGTGTCGGCGAATACGCGACCTACGTGTCGCGCATCCGTCAGGACAGCACCGTCGACAACGGCATCTCGATGTGGGTGGTCAGCGACAACCTGCGCAAAGGGGCGGCCCTGAACGCGGTTCAGATCGCCGAAGTGCTGGGGAACCGGTGCCTCAAGAAGGGGTGATAGCTCTGACCGGGGCGACGTTCACGCCGCATCCTTCAGAGCAACATCCCCGTTTGCAGACGTGTAGCACCATCGGCACCGCTGCTACGGAATTTTCAAAAATTCCGGTCCGATTTCTTCGAAGAAATCGGCTTTTGCCGCAGCGGCGCATGTGATGCGCCACGTCGCCTTTCCGACCAGGCTCATCTCGCCCGTATATCGCCCAAACCCTCAGAACCGCTCGGCCCGCAACACGTCGCAATCGGTCACGCTGACCACGCCGATATGCCGCTCGACCACCGCAAAGGCCGCTTCCAGCAGCGCGTCCAGCCGTTCCGGCCGGATCAGGCACACCACCGCCACCATCCCCGTGCGGCCCACCTGCCCCTCGCGCGTCCACTGCCCCGACCGGCCCGACCCGCCCAGCACCGGCAGCACGGTAAACCCCGTCACCCCCGCCCCCATCAGCGCCGCCGTCAGCCGCCCCTCCATCGGGGCCTCAATGATGATCTCTACCCGTTTCGCCTTGTGCGTCTGCATCGGTATCAGCCTCCGGTCACGGCAAGGGCCACGGCGACATAGGCCGGGATCCCGAGGATCAGGTTAAAGGGGAACGTCACCCCCAGTGACAACGTCAGATAGATCGACGGGTTCGCCTCGGGCAGGGCCACGCGCATGGCGGCGGGAACCGCGATATAGCTTGCACTGGCGCACAGCGTCATCATCAGCGCGATCCCCCCCGCCGACAGCCCAAGCGCCATCCCCGTGCCCAGCCCGCAGGCCGCACCCACCACCGGCATCACCACCCCGAACACCAGCGCGCCCGCCCCCAGACTACCCCGCACATTGCGCAACCCGCGCCCCGCCACCAGCCCCATGTCCAACAGGAACAGGCACAGCACCCCCTGAAACGGCGCCGTGATGAACGCATCAATCCGCACCTTCCCCGCCTCGCCCGTCACCGCCCCGATCACGAACGCGCCGACCAAGAGCACAATCGACCCGTTCAGCAAAATCTCGCGCCACAGCCCCGCATCCATCCGCACCCCGCCCCCCGCCCGCGCGATCAGCCACAGCGCCGATACGATGGCCGGCGCCTCCATCGCCGCCGCCACGGCCACCATATACCCCTCCGCCGCAATCCCCCGGTCGGCCAGCACCGATGTCGCCGTGACGAACGTCACGATCGAGATTGATCCGTAATGCGCCGCGACCGCCGCACGGTCGGTCACCGACAACGGCGTCAGCACCCCCAACAGCACGAACGCCACCAGCGGCAACGCCGCCGACAGCGCGATCCCTGCCACCAGAGCCGCCCCCAGCCCAAGGTCCAGCCCGTGCCCCGACACCGCCACCCCGCCCTTGAAACCGATGGCGAACAGCAGGTACAGCGACATCATCTTGGCCGCCGCCTCGGGCACCGACAGGTCTGACCGCGCTACCGCTGCCGCCAGCCCCAAGGCAAAGCACAGGATCATCGGCGTCAACAGGTTGGCGCTTGCCAAAGCCAGAATATCCGCCATTGCGCCCCCTGTTCACAAACCCGCGACCCATCCTGCGTCTGCCGCACGACGGCCCCCGTTTCAAGGGGGCATTGCAAGGCCATGGTGCCCGCAGCCCCCGCGCATCCGCCCTTCCGCTTGGCCCCCCGGGCCTGTATCCTGCCCGCGAACCGCAGGAACCCGCCATGCCCCGAACCCTTGCCTCCCTTGAACTCTGCGCCGGTGCCGGCGGGCAGGCGCTTGGGCTGGAACGGGCGGGCTTTGCCCATGCGGCACTGGTCGAGAATGACGCCGACTGCTGCCGTACCCTGCGCCTGAACCGGCCCGCATGGACGGTCCACGAACAAGACCTCAACCGCTTTGACGCCCGCGCCTATGCCGGGGTCGATGTGGTGACGGCCGGCCTGCCCTGCCCGCCGTTTTCGATTGCGGGCAAACAGCTTGGCATCTCGGACGAACGCAACCTCTTCCCCGCCGCCCTGCGCATCGTCGATGAAACCCGGCCCCGCGCCATCATGATCGAAAACGTGCGCGGCTTTCTGGATGCGGTGTTCGAAGATTACCGCAACGCGCTCAAGTCCGAACTGCACCGCATGGGCTATGACACCCGCTGGCGCCTGCTGAACGCCTCGGATTTCGGTGTGCCGCAACTGCGCCCGCGCGTGGTGATCGTGGCCTTGCGCGACGATCTCAAGGATGGCTTCCAATGGCCCACCGCCCGCCCGCAGGATGCCCCGTCGGTCGGTCAGGCCCTGCATGACCTGATGGCTGCAAACGGCTGGATCGGTGCCCGCAAATGGGCCGACCGCGCGGATGAGATTGCACCCACGCTGGTCGGCGGCTCCAAGAAACATGGCGGCCCCGACCTTGGCCCCACCCGCGCCCGCGCCGCCTGGGCCACGCTTGGCGTCAACGGCAGCAGCCTGGCCGAACTGGCCCCCGATCCCGATTTCGTGGGCATGCCCCGCCTGACCGTCCGCATGGCCGCCCGCATTCAGGGGTTTGCCGACGCATGGCAGTTTCACGGCCGCAAAACCACCGCCTACCGCCAGGTCGGCAACGCCTTTCCGCCCCCCGTCGCGCAGGCCGTGGCAGAGCAGGTGAAACACGCCCTCCAGCGCCGCACGATCTTTCCGGCGGCAGCTTTGGCCTGACGCAGTGGCCATCCAAGGCACCCTCTGGCCCCTGCCAGCCCCCGCCCTTGGCCCCGGCCACCCTGACCATGCGATGATCGCCCCCGTCGCGGCCGCCATCCTTACGGCGGCAGGTGGCGCAGATGCCTTTGCCGTACATGTGCCCCTCATCCTGCGCACAGCGATAGACGAGGTCATCGACGCCCCCCGGACCGGCCGTTTCCTGTTGGACGAGACGGAAAAGACCGAGAAAACCTATCTTGGCACCAAGGTCGAAATCCTCATCCGCGCGTTCCTCGGCTTGGCCCGCGGCACTGTTCTGGACATGGACGTGAATGGCGCCGAGGTCGATATCAAGAACACCATGGCCGCCAACTGGTCGATCCCGCGCGAAAATGTGGGCCGGCTTGCCCTTCTTGTCCGCCTGTCCGAGGCGGACGCGACCTGCGACGTGGGCGTGGCGCATCTGCGCGACGCCTACCTCAACCCCGGCACCAACCAGGACCTCAAGCGGGGCATGTCGGTGGCGGGGCAGGCCAATGTCTGGTGGCTTCTGTACCGCCACCCCTACCCGGTCAACTTCTGGCAACTCCTGTCGCCCCTGCAACGCCAGTCCCTCTTGCACGGCACCAGCGGCACCGCCCGCATCGCCGCCCTGTTTGAACTGGTCCAGCGCCGCCCGATCTCGCGCACCCAAGTGCAGGCCCTCGCCCGTCAGCACGACTACATGAAACGTCTCCGCCGCAACGGCGGCGCGCGCGATATCCTCGCCCCCAAGGGCATCGCCATCCTGTCCGGTGCCTACGACCAGCCCACCATCACCGCCATGGGTCTGGGTCTGGTCACCAGCGAAGAGTTCATCTCGGTGTCACCCGCCACGCCCGAACACCACCGTTTGCTGCGCGACGCGGGCCATATCGCCTAGCGTTCCGGGCGATCAGTCAAACCGCCACAAACGCCCCCGGCCCCGGATCATACTGCAGCAACTCTCCCTCGCCCGTATCCGTCCACAACCCGTGCAACGTCAGCGTCTCGGCCACCACCTCGGCCTGCACGAACGGAAACGTCATCAGGTTCTCCAGGCTGACCAGCACCGCCTCTTTCTCCAGCGCCAGCGTCTGATCGGCCTCGGGCAGGCCCTTCACCCGGGCAAACCCCGGGCGCAAAATGTCCATCCAGCGCCCCACGAAACTGGACCGCGTCTCCAGTTCCGGCGCATGCCCCGAACACATCGCATGACAGGCCCGCACGCCGCCACAGGTGGAATGCCCCAACAGGATGATATGCGCCACGTGAAGCGAGCTCACCGCATACTCGACCGCCGCCGAGGTGCCGTGCAGCTCGCCGTCGGGGTTGTACGGCGGCACCAGCCCCGCGATGTTGCGGTGCACAAAGAACTCACCCTCGTCCGCGCCAAAGATCGACTGCACCGGCACCCGGCTGTCACAGCACGAAATCAGCATCGCGCGCGGATGCTGCCCGCTGGTCGCCAGCCTGCGGTACCAGGCCCGGTTCGCCTGATACGTCGTGGCTTTCCAACCGTGATAGCGGCTGGCCAGATTGGCCGGCAGGGGCGTCGCGTGGTTCATCTGTTCCCGATCCGGTCTGGTGCCCCGCACTCCTAGGCCCGCGTTCCGGAAAATTCGAGAGGTTTCGCCCCCGCCTCGAAACGAAATCTTCAGCACGCCCGGCGAATAGTCATCCTTGGGTGTGTGGCGGGACAATTGAAAAGGTGTGGGCAACATGACGGGTATCGTGCTGGCCTTTCGGCCAAAGGAACGCGTGCGGCAGGACAGTGAACCTGTGGCACTGATGTATCGCAACATGGGCACCTCCGCCGCCGAACAGGTGGTGACGCGGGCGCTTGCGGAACTGGCAATGGCGATGACGGGCCTGTCCGATCAGGTCCGCACCCGCGACATGTCCGATCTCGGCCGCCAGTTGCGCCGGTTGCAGAGGATGGCGGAACAACTGGGGCTGGTCAGCCTTGGCCAGGTCGCGGGCGACGTCCGCATCTGCCTCGACATCGCTGACCCCACCGCCTTTGCCGCCGTCTGGGCGCGGCTGATGCGGGTGGCGGAGTGCTCGCTTGCCGCCGACAAGGGGCTGTTGGACCTGCAGCCGGGCGGATGACCGAAGGGGGGGCAATGCCCCCCTCCCCAATCCTGATGCAATGACGCAGACTGCGCGACAGCCGCGACCCTTGCGGTGCCTTGCCAAGGATGCCGCCATGATTGCCGCTGCCGACTGGTACGAATGTATCCCCATGGCCGACGGGATCACCCTGATCCACGAACCCTGGATGACCCCCTTCTTCCGCTGCAACATGTGGCACATCCGGGGCTGCGACCGCGATCTTCTGGTAGATACCGGCCTCGGCGCCTATCCCCTGCGCGCCAACGTGCCCCTCCTGCAGGGCCGCCCCATCCTCTGCCTGTCCAGCCACACCCATTTCGACCACATCGGTTCCACCCACGAATTCCCCGACCGTCTGGTCCACGCGGCCGAGGCGCATGTTCTGGCCGACCCGCAGGATGACGACACCCTGTTCGCCCACTACGCAGGCGGCAACCGCGATGGCGAGATGTTCATGGCCCAGCCCCAAGGCTGGAATGCCAAAACCTACCGCATCCCCCCCGCCCCCGCGACCGGCACGGTGGCCCAAGGCGACGTGATCGACCTTGGCGACCGCCAGTTCACCATCCTCCACACCCCCGGCCACTCACCGGGTCACCTGTCGCTGTGGGAAGACCGGACGGGCACACTCATCGCGCAGGATGTGGTCTATGACGGGCCGCTGGTGACCGAATGCAAGGGGGCCGACATGGCGGTGTATCTGGCCACCATGCTCCGCCTGCGCGACATCACGCCACGGGTGGTGCATGGCGGGCATTTCCCCAGCTTTGGCGGGGTTAGGTTCAGGCAGTTGATTGATGGGTTTCTGGGTGACGTTTGACAAGGAAAGTGCCCGTAACGACGGGACTTCTTCCGGGTCGGTACCGTAAATCGAGCCGAAAAAGGAAATGGAGGCCCACCGGGCCTCCCTCTTTCTTCCGTTTCCGGTTTCGATCCTTTCGTTCTGTCCTGCCTTCTGTCGCTGATACTTTTGATCCGGGGATCATGGGTATCGCGGGCAGGGGCGTTGGTCAGTCCAGGAGGAATCCGACAAAATTGCTTTTCGAACCTTGGCATACGCGCGGACTTTGGGACAGCTTTAGCACACCTTGCGGCATGATCTGGCGATCTCTCGGTCTGCATCGTACCTTAAGGCACTTTGGTCAGTTCTGATTGGAACGTTAAGTTCTGGCTTAGCCTTTGTTTCAACAGATCATCTCCTTGGTAGGACATGTTCCGCATCCGCTAGGGGCGCAAGTCGCATTTGCTTTTCGGGTTGCTGCATCGCTACTTCGGTTTTGGGTTATCGCCTGTCATCATCATCTTCCAAATGCTTTCGCAAATGTCCGATGACGGCAGGTTTCAAACTTAATAGTCGAAGGTTTACACGAAGTGTCTACCATATTGGGCAAAGCGGGTCTTGCGCCTTTGCGAATGTTTCTCACGTCTTTTGGGGACATGGTCTGCATCGGCAAAGGCTTGGGCCTTGGCTTTCTGTTCCGTTCAGAACTGACTTCGGTGCTTTGGGGCACGCGGGCAGACTTCGGGAAAGCTGATCATACCTTGGGGTATGTTCGGCTGTTCCTTGGTCGCACGCATGCTTTGGCACGTCGGGCAATCCTGTCTTCAACCTCTTGGTCTGGCCTTGGCCCCTGTCTTTGAAACTCACAATCGTTGGATCATGGGCATCGCGTGCAGGGGGCAAGACAAAACGTCGAGACCGAAATCGGTTGGGGAAAAAGAGGGATCCTTGCGGGCCTCTGCTTCGCACGCGCCGCAAGGACACGCCGACCAATTCCTGCCGATGAGAATGGCAAGCAAAAGTGGAAATACTGTGAAGGAATATTGGCAATACCGGGACAACTGAACAAATTTGCCTTCGGCAGTCTTGCTCGTGACCTGCCCCCGGCATGAGGTGCCCCCGCGGGAACCCGATGCCATGGTCAGCATTCATCGCAATCCCGCCTGCCTTGTTTCTGACCGACGAAGATCAGCAAAACGATCCGGGGATTCGTTTTGCGGAGGGGGGGCGCCGGGTTCACCGGCAACGCCCTCCACAAGTGAGCGAACAACAACGGCGTCACTTGGCACTCCATCGCCCTCCGTAAGCCACAACAGAACGGCTGCATCAAAAGCGTCAAGTGATGCCTGCGCGACGGGCACCTGAACGTGGATGTCTTCGACAGCCTGGCCGATGCCTGCCGCACGCCGGCACTGTGGCGCTGCCACGTCAACAACGTCCGGCCACACTCATCGCGGGGCAACAAGACCCCGGCAGACGCGCGCCGGGCGCATGCGCTGTTCGACGGCACCGCGCCCGGCGCGGTTGCCTAACCCGCAACCGACCACTGTCGAACCCAACCACTCCCGTCATGAACGACGGACACCCGGCGTGGGCAGTGCAGACCCCTTTCCGGTCTGATGTGGCGCACAGAGTTTCCATCTCCCTCCCCTTGATCCCCCCACCCCATAGACGCCCCCCCCCAAATCAGTCACCCTGCACCTCCACACCCCTGACCAAGGACCACCCCCCCGTGACCACCGCCTCCACCCTTGGCGACTGGATGCGTTACGTCCGCGCCGGTGGCCCTGTCAGCGCCGCCCTCTCCGCCCGTGTCCGCACCGAGATCGACCGGCGCGAGGCGGCGGCAGAGCGGTTGATCGGCTGGGTGCAACTGGCCTTCGTGGTGTTCTTCATCACCCTCTACAGCATCGCGCCGCGCGCCGAAGGCAGCACCGGGGCCACCTTCGTGCCGGCCACGCTGGCCGCCTACATGATGTTCACGCTGTTCCGCCTGGCGCTGTCGTACCGCATCACGCTGCCCGGATGGTTCCTGTTCCTGTCGATGGTGGTCGATGTGGCGCTGCTGTGCGGGCTGATCTTTTCGTTCCACATCCAGTACCAGCAACCGGCGGCGTTCTATCTCAAGGCGCCGACGATGATCTATCTGTTCATCTTCATCGCGCTCAGATCGCTGCGGTTCGATCCCCGCTATGTGCTGATGTCCGGGGTGATTGCGGTGGTCGGTTGGCTGTCGATGGTGGGCTATGCGCTTTTTGCCGACATGGGCAGCATGTACATCACGCGCAATTATGTCGAATACCTCACCTCGAACGCCATCCTGATCGGGGCCGAGATCGACAAGGTCATCACCCTTCTGGGCGTCACGCTGATCCTGTCCTTTGCCCAGTACCGCGCGCGGTCGGTGTTCTTCGACGCCATCCGCAGCCATTCTGCCGCCGAAGACCTCAGCCATTTCTTCGCGCCCGAGGTGGCCCGTTCCATCACCGCCGCCGAATCCCTGCCGGGCAGCGGTACGTCCGAACAGCGCGACGCGGCGATCCTGTTCGTCGACGTGCGCGGCTTCAGCAGCACTGCCGCCTCCCTGGCCCCCGATGCGGTGATGCAGGTGCTGGCGCTTTACCAGCAGACGGCACAGGACGTGATCGCCCGCCACAACGGGCGGATCGACAAGTTCATGGGTGACGGCATCCTCGCCACCTTCGGCGCGGTTGAACCGAATGACACCTACGCCGCCGATGCCCTGCATGCGGCGACCGGCGTGCTGGACGCGCTTGATGCCCTCGATTGCGGGGCCTTCGGCTGGCCGGGCCCGTTCCGCACTGGCGCCGCCGTGGCCTCGGGGCGGGTGACGGTGGGCGTGGTCGGCGGCGGCGGGCGGCTGGAATTCACCGTGATCGGCCACGCCGTCAACCTCGCCTCCAAGCTCGAGACCGCGAACAAGGACCAGTCCACCCGCGCCCTGACCGACGCCGCCACCCTGCACCTCGCACAGGCACAAGGTTACCCCGACGCAAGGCTTGCCCTGCGTCCCGCCACCCCCATCATCGGCCTGACCCAATCGGTCGACCTCGTGGTTCTGGCCTGATGGACGCGGTCCTGACCCAGCCCACCCCCCGCATCAACCTGCGGCAGGTGCGGCTGATCACCGGCCTTGTCCTCTTCGCCTTCGCCACGCTTCATTTCATCAACCACGCGCTGGCGCTCTATTCCGTCAATCTGGCGCAGTCGTTCCAGAACATCCACTTCGCCGCCGTCCGCAGCCTGCCCGGGCAGGTCGTGCTGATCGGCTCGTTCCTCACACACTTCGCCCTCGGCCTTGCCCGCTTCATGCGGGCGCGGACGCGCCGCCTCGGGTTGCGCAACATCGTGCAGCTTCTCTTCGGCCTTCTCATCCCGATCCTCCTCATCCGCCACATCATGGGCACCCGCGGCATCCACGAGATGTTCGGCATCGACACCGACTACGCCTGGGCCTTCTGGTCGATGTGGCCGGGTGAGGCGCTCAATCAGGCCATCCTGATGACGCTGGTCTGGGTGCATGGCTGCATCGGCCTGCACCACTGGCTGCAAGGGCGCGCGTGGTACCGCCGCGCCCTGTGGTTCTGGTACGGGCTTGCCGTCCTGATCCCCACCCTCAGCTTTGCGGGCTTCGTCACCGCATCGCGCGCGGCCAAATTCGGCGCCAAATACCCTGACCCCTTCAAACCCGGTGAATACAAGGCTTTCGAGGCGGCCCTCACCACGTCCGAATGGACCTACTACGCCATCCTCGCCCTCGCCGTAGCCCTATGGGCCGCCCTCCTCCTTGCCGACCGCTTCCGCCCGCGCATCGCCATCGGTTATGCCGACCGGGGCATCATCCAGGCCCCGCGCGGGTTTTCCGTGCTGGACATCAGCCGGATGAACCGCATCCCCCACGCCTCGGTCTGCGGCGGGCGGGCGCGCTGTTCCACCTGCCGCGTCCGTATCATCGCGGGGCTGGACCAGCTTCCCCCCGCCTCCGACGCCGAACGCGCCGTGCTGCAACGGGTGGGCGCCCCCGCCAACGTCCGCCTCGCCTGCCAGTTGCGCCCGATGACCAACCTCACCATCTCCACTCTCCTGCCCGCCAACATGGATGCGGCCCAAAGTGCCCGCGCCGACAAATACCTCTGGGGGGTCGAACAGGACGTGACCCTCCTTTTCTGCGACATCCGGGGCTTCACCACCATGTCCGAAGGGCGGCTCTCTTATGATGTGGTGTTCCTCCTGAACCAGTTCCTCGGCCGCATGGCCGAGGCGATCGAAGATACCGGCGGCTTCGTCGACAAGTTCATGGGCGACGGCATCATGGCAATCTTCGGCATGGACGAACCCGTCCAGACCGGTGCGCGTCGCGCCATCGCCGCCGCCCGCGCCATGGGCGGCGCGCTCGATGCCCTGAACCAGTCGCTGCGCGAAGAATTGCCCGCCCCGATGTCGATGGGCATCGGCCTGCACACCGGCCCCGCCATCCTTGGCCGCATCGGTGCGGCCTCGCGCGCCGAAACGCTGGCCCCCCTCACCGCGCTTGGGGCCACGGTCAACCTTGCCAGCCGTCTGGAAAGCAAGACCAAGGACCTGGCCGTGCAAACCATCGTCTCCGCCGATTGCATGACCGCCGCCGCCCTCACC
>JBBQXK010000076.1:0-15167 GCA_038209775.1 Rhodobacterales bacterium
AATACGCGCGGCAACATAAGGTGAGTTTGCTGGGTGATATGCCGTTTTTTGTTTCGCACGACTCGGCCGAGGTATGGGCGAACCCGCAGTTATTTTTGCTCGATACCGAACGTCAGCCCATTGTCAAGGCAGGAGTTCCTCCCGACTATTTCAGTGCGACGGGTCAACTTTGGGGAAATCCAGTCTACGATTGGCGCGGCATGCGTCAGGAAGGTTACTCGTGGTGGATCCGTCGACTTACTGCATTGCTCGGCTTAGTCGATGGGGTACGGCTAGATCACTTCCGCGCCTTTGCGGCTGCTTGGCATATCCCTGCTGCTGCGCCAACGGCTGAGTCAGGTGAATGGGTGGATGGCCCTGCAGGAGATTTTATCGGAGCCGCGCAGCGGGCTTTGAGAGGGTTGCCCTTCATTGCTGAAGACCTAGGATTAATCACCGAAGATGTGCGACAGCTTCGGGATGATTTTGATTTGCCAGGAATGCGCGTATTGCAATTCGCATTTGATGGTGACGCCGACAACCTTTTCTTACCTCACCAGTATAATGACCACGGTGCATGCGGCGCAAAAGCTGGGGCGAAACTGGATTGGCATCGACGTCACCCACCTTGCCATCGGCCTGATCGAAAAGCGGCTGCGCGACGCGTTCGAAGGGGTGCAGTTCACCACCCACGGCGTGCCGCAGGACATCGGCGGCGCGCGTGATCTGGCGGCGCGCGGGCAGTATCACGAGTTTGAAAAATGGGCGCTGTCGCTGATTGCCGCCCAACCGGGGAACCTGTCGAAAAAGGGGGCGGACAAGGGGATCGACGGCAACCTGTGGTTCGGGGCGAAATCCGAGGGGCGCGCGATTGTCAGCGTCAAGGCGGGCGACAATGTGGGGGTCAGCATGATCCGCGACCTGCGCGGCGTGATTGAGCGTGAGGGGGCTGCGATCGGCGTGTTCCTGACGCTGGCCGAGCCATCGAAACCGATGGTGACCGAGGCGGCGGGGGCGGGGCAGTACGAGATGCCGGGCTTTGCCCCGGTGCCGCGGTTGCAGATCGTGACGGTGGCCGACGCGATGGCGCTGCGCGACCGGGCCGTGCGGCTGCCTGCGCGGCGGGATGACGGGTTCAAGCGCGCGTCGGCAGAGGTGGACACTCGCGCGCAAGGGAAGCTTGACCTGTAGGGTGCGCATTCATTGCGCACCTTGGTCGCGCGGATGGTGCGCAATGAATGCGCACCCTACGTCTTGCCGATCTTCGGCTCGGTCCCCGCGCGCAGGCGTTTCAGGTTGGCGTTGTGGCGGGCGTAGACCAGCACGGTCAGCACCGCCACCAGCACCAGCATCCGCCCCTGCCCGAACCCCAGAAGCCAGAAGGTGGACGACGCCGCCGCCACCAGTGCCGCCAGTGACGAGATGCGGAAAACGGCGGCCACCACCGCCCAGGTGGCGCAGGCGCCAAGGCCCACGGGGAATGACAGGGCCAGAAGGATGCCAAGGAACGTGGCCATGCCCTTGCCGCCCTTGAAGCGCAGCCAGACCGGCCAGAGGTGGCCGAGGAACGCGGCCAACCCCGCCAGTTGGGCGGCATCCTCGGCCACCAGCCAGCGCGCGACCAGCACCGCGACCGCACCCTTGGCCGCATCGAGGATCAGCGTGGCGGCGGCCGCGCGCTTGTTGCCGGTGCGCAGGACGTTGGTGGCGCCGATGTTGCCCGACCCGATGGCGCGCAGGTCGCCAAGGCCCATGGCGCGGGTGATGACGATGCCGAAGGGGACCGAGCCCAGAAGGTAGGCGAGGATCGCCACGAGGGCGAGGATCGTCGCGGGGGTTTCGATCAGGGGCATTGGTCTACTCCCGTCCGTCGAACACGATGCGCCCGGCAACAAGGGTCAGCCGCACCCGCCCCTCCATCCGCGCGCCGTCGAAGGGGGTATTGCGCGATTTTGACCGCAGTGTGAAGCGGTCCATCACAAAGGGGGCGTCGGGGTCGAAAAGGACAAGATCGGCGGGGGTGCCGGTGGCGAGGCTGCCTTGGGCCAAGCCAAGGCGGCGGGCGGGGTTCAGGGACATGGCGCGGAAGAGGTGCGGCAGGGTGACGGCACCGGCGTGATAAAGGCGCATCGCGGCGGGGAGGAGGGTCTCGAGGCCGACGGCACCGGGGGTGGCCTCTTCGAACGGCAGGCGCTTTTCCTCTTCGTCGGCAGGGGTGTGGTGCGAGCCTACGACGTCGATCAGGCCATCGGCCAGCGCCTGTACCATCGCGAGGCGGTCCTGTTCGGAGCGGAGGGGGGGTGTGAGGCGGAAGAAGGTGCGGTAGTCGCCGACGTCAAGGTCATTGAGGGTGAGGTGGTGGATGCTGATGCCTGCCGTCACGTCGAGGCCTGCGTCTTTCGCCCGTTGCAGGGCGGGCAGGGCGGCGGCGGTGGTGATCTGATCGGCGTGGTAGCGCGTGCGGGTCATCTCGACGAGGGCAAGGTCACGCTCCAGCCCCATCCGCTCGGCCATCGGCGATACGGCGGGCAGGCCCTTGAGCGAGGCGAATTTGCTGCTGGTTACCGCTGCGCCCTTCGACAGGCCGGGGTCTTGCGGGTGGCCGACGACCAGAGCGCCAAGTGAGCGGGCATAGGTCAGCGCGCGGGACAGGACGCGGGTATCGGAGGTGACGTGGTCGGCGTCGCCGAAGGCGAGGGCGCCGGTATCGAGGAGGAACCCGATCTCGGTCATCTCCTGCCCCTGACGGCCCTTGGTGAGGGCGGCCATGTGGCGGATGCGGACCGGCGCCTCGGCGGCGCGGCGGGTGACGAATTCCAGCATTTCGGGGGTGTCGATGGCGGGGTTCGTATCGGCGCGCGCGATGATGGTGGTGACGCCGCCCGCCGCCGCAGACAGCCCCGCCGAGCGGAACGATTCGCGGTGACGTTCCCCCGGTTCACCGATCTTGACGCCCCAGTCGACGATGCCCGGGGCAAGGCAGAGGCCATGACCGTCGATGATCTGCGCGCCTTTGGGGCCAGGTTCGTTGCGGGCGACGATCAGGCCGCCGTCGAGGGTGAGCGAGCCTTCGTCGTCGGTCAAAGCCTCGGGGTCGATCAGGCGGAGGTTCGTCAGATGGATCATGCAGCCCCACGTTGAATGCGCCCGATCAGGGCAAAGACGGCGTCGCCATCCGCGATCCGCTCGAACCCCGCGCGCGAGGTGCCGATGCCGCCGAAGAGGCCGCGCTTGCCGGTGAAGGAGATGCTGGACAGACGGCGTCCCTTCAGCACATCCACCGACGAACCCGGCAGGATCGGGAATGCCCGCGTCAGCCGACCATAAAGCGGAATGTCCAGCGCCACCAGCGCCCGCCGGTCGGTCAGCGCATAGCTTGTGCGCCGCCGCATCAGCGCCGCACGGAAGATATCCGCCGGGATCGAGGCAAAGAACACCGCCAGCACCACCACCCAGACGTCCCAATAGGGGGCCACCTGCATCTGCAGCCGGTCGGCCAGATAGATGAACAGGATGAGGCCAAAGGTGCCGCTGCCAAGTTTGCCCAACTGCCGCATCCCGATATGGATGCCACCCGAGGGCTGCCCCTGCCACAGGACACGCTCGCCTGCCTCAAGCGGCCAGTCGTTATGTTCTGCCGCCCAGTCTGCCGTCATCACCGTGTCACGCATGGGTCCGCTCCCTGTGGGTCCATGCCCGACCGGACGCGCCCCCCTGCGGGGCGGGGCCGGGCCAATGACCCTTGCTGCGCGACCTGCATGGCTTTCCCGTGGCAATCTGCGGGCAAACCCCCTGCTCGCCAAAGCGTGATTGAGGCATCTTGGTTCTTTATGCATCATCCACTGGACATAGACTTTGTGAACCCTCCAAGCACGCCCCCGACCAAATCTCCCAACCCGCCCAATGCATTTCGGTTTCCATTCACCTTGCCAATGGCCGCTCCCAAGGTCAGATCATCAGTGAGTTTCTGGTCAAGCAGCCAGAACCCACGGGAAGTCAAAACCAGTTCGAAGATGGTGTCTCCCATCACATCTCCGGAATAGCCGGTGGACTTTCTTATGACACCTTCTGCTTCGAGCCATTTGATTGTGTCGATCAACGGCTGGTGATCATTAGCTTTCTCAGGCGCACCTATGAATTCCATAGTGGACAGGACGGTTGTTTGAACGCCGTTGCCCGCCAAAAGCGCCACGAGCTTTGCAATCATTAGTGCGCTTTGCTCTCGACCGTCCATCACACCATCACCCCCACCGCCCGCAGCCCCCGTTCCGCCCGCAGGTTCCTCGCCAGAAGGTCCATGCAGGCCATGCGGACGGCCACGCCCATCTCGACCTGTTCCTGAATGACGCTGCGGTTGATGTCGTCGGCCAGCGTCCCGTCAATCTCGACCCCCCGGTTCATCGGCCCCGGGTGCATCACGATGGCGTCGGGTTTGGCGGCTGACAGTTTCTCGGCGTCCAGACCGTAGCGATGGTAGTATTCCCGCATCGACGGCACGAACCCGCCGTCCATCCGTTCGCGCTGCAACCGCAGCATCATCACCACGTCGGCCCCGGCAAGCCCGGCCTTCATGTCATCGAAAATCTCGCAGCCGAAATCCTCGACCCCGGCGGGCATCAGGGTGGGGGGGGCGATCAGGCGGATGCGGTTTTCCATCTTGCCCAAGAGGATCAGGTTCGACCGGGCCACGCGCGAATGGGCGATGTCGCCGCAGATGGCGATGGTCAGGCGCTGGATGCGGCCCTTGGCGCGGCGGATGGTCAGCGCGTCCAGAAGCGCCTGTGTGGGGTGTTCGTGGCGACCGTCGCCGGCGTTGAGGACGGCGCAATCGACCTTGGCGGCCAACAGGTTGACCGCGCCGGACGAAGGGTGACGGACCACCAGCAAATCGGGGTGCATCGCGTTCAGCGTCATCGCGGTGTCGATCAGGGTTTCGCCCTTTTTCACCGATGACTGCGCCACGGCCATGTTCATCACATCGGCGCCCAAGCGTTTCCCGGCCAGTTCGAACGATGCCTGCGTCCGCGTGGACGCCTCGAAGAACATGTTGATCTGGGTCAGGCCCGCCAGCACGTCCGCCTGTTTCACCGTGCGCCGGTTGAGGTCGACATAGCGGTCGGCAAGGTCAAGGATGGTGGTGATTTCCTGCGGGGCCAGATGCTCGATCCCCAAGAGGTGGCGGGCGCGAAAGCTCATCAGGGGTGTCCTTGCATCGGGGTTCCCGCTTATAGGGACGCGCAACCCCGTCGCGCAAGCCGGGTTGCCCCGATGCGCCCCCGGCCCTAGCCTGAGGGCATGGGAATCGACCACATCGCGGATGACTGGCATGCAGCCCTGGCCGCCCTTGCCTGGCAGGTCGATCTTGGCCTGACCGAGGTGATCGGCGAGGTGCCCGCGTCGGCCTATGACCTGCCCGAACGCCCGGGCTGGTCGGCCCAGCCCGCTGCGCCGGCCGCCGCCGCCCCGGTGCCCGACGCGGCGGCTGTGGCCGATACCGCCATCGAGGCTGCCCGTGCTGCGGCCGCAGCGGCCCGGACCCTGCCCGAGTTGCACGCAGCGCTTGCGGCTTATCCGCATTGCGACCTGAAGAAGGGGGCGCGGTCGACCGTCTTTGCCGACGGCACCCCGGCTGCCCGGGTGATGATCCTTGGCGAGGCCCCGGGCCGGGACGAGGACATGCAGGGCCTGCCCTTTGTCGGCGCGGCAGGTCAGATGCTGGACGCCATGTTTGCCGCGATCGGCCTGTCGCGCACCTCGCCCGCGCCCGAAACCGCGCTCTACATCACCAACGTCATGCCCTGGCGGCCGCCGCAGAACCGCGACCCGGATGCTGGCGAGATCGCGATGATGCTGCCCTTCGTCAGCCGCCATGTGGCGCTGGCGGACCCCGAGGTGATCATCCTGATGGGCAACACGCCTTGCGCCACCGCGCTGGGCCAGCGCGGCATCACGCGCCTGCGCGGCCAGTGGACCACCGCCTTTGGCAAACCGGCGCTGCCGATGTTCCACCCCGCCTATCTCCTCCGCGCGCCCGAGCACAAACGCGAAGCCTGGGCCGATCTTCTGTCGCTGCAGGCCCGCTTCCGTGGATAGCGCGCCAACCCCATCACCCCCCTTCCGCCTTTTTCTGTCCCCAAGTATCCCACGGGGGGTCCGGGGGGCGTGAAGCCCCCTGGTCCTGCCCCAACCACCCGCGAAGGGCCCCTGCAGATCATGTCCCGCATCGACGACACCCGCGATTTCCTGCCCGTCCGCATCGCCGTCCTGACCGTCAGCGACACCCGCACCGCATCGGATGACAAATCCGGTGACACGCTGGTGGACCGTCTGACGGCGGCAGGCCACAGCCTTGCCGCCCGCCACATCCTGCCCGACGACCGCGCCAGCATTGCCACCCACCTGCGCAGATGGATCGCCGACCCCGGGATCGACGTGATCCTGACCACCGGCGGCACCGGCCTGACCGGGCGCGACGTGACGGTCGAGGCGCACCGCGATGTCTATGAGAAAGAGATCGAGGCCTTTGGCACCGTCTTTACCATCGTCTCGATGAACAAGATCGGCACCTCGGCGGTCCAGTCGCGCGCGTGTGGTGGTGTCGCGGGCGGCACTTATCTTTTCGCTCTGCCGGGCAGTCCGGGGGCATGCCGCGATGCCTGGGACGAAATCCTGTCTCTGCAACTGGACTACCGCCACCGCCCCTGCAACTTTGTCGAGATCCTGCCACGGCTGGACGAACACCGCCGCCGCAAGTGACCCCGCACGCAAGGCTTGCAGCAGGGGCGCGGCTCTGCCACGGTCGGTGCCGTTACCGCTAACGACGATAGGCCCCCGCGATGACCCACCCGGCCCAGACCCCGATCCTGACGCTGACGCTGAACCCGGCGCTGGATATGGCGACCGAAGTGCCTGCTTTTGTCGAGGGGCAGAAGCTGCGCTGTTCCGATCCGGTGCTTGATCCGGGCGGCGGCGGGCTGAACGTCAGCCGCGCGATCCGCGCGCTTGGGGGCGACAGTCTGGCGCTGGTGGCCCTGGGCGGGCTGACCGGCGATCGGCTGGCGGGGCTGATCCGGGCCGATGGGGTGACCTTCCTGTCGATCCTCGGGCCAGGTGAGACGCGCCAGTCGCTGACCGTGACGGAAGGCGCATCGGGCCGGCAGTTCCGCTTCATGCTGCCCGGCCCGGTCTGGACCGAGACGGAACGCGCGCGGGTGTTCACCCTGCTGGGCGCCACCGCCCGCCCCGGTGGCCACAGTGTGATCTCCGGCAGCCAGCCGCCCGGCGTGCCGGTGGATTTCCCAGCACAGCTTGCAGCCTCGATGCCCGACAGCCGGGCCGTCCTTGATACCTCGGGTCAGGCCCTGACCCAGGCGGTGCAGCACCCGATCCCGGGGCTGGAGGTGTTGCGCATGGACGGCGAAGAGGGTGAGGCGCTGGCGGGCCGGGCGCTCCACAGCCGCGCCGATACGGCGGCCTTTGCGCAATCCCTGGTGCATGCAGGCGTGGCGCGGATGGTGATCGTGGCGCGGGGGGCGGATGGCAATGTGCTGTCGACCGCCGACCGGCGGCTGTTTGCGCCCGCGCCGAAAGTGCCGGTCAAAAGCACGGTGGGTGCCGGTGACAGTTTCGTCGCGGCCTTCGTTCTGGCCCTTGCACGGGGGCAATCTGCCGATCAGGCGCTGTCGCTGGGGTCGGCCGCGGCGGCGGCGGCGGTGACGACAGATGCCACCCACCTGTGCCGGCTGGAGGATGTGCTGCGCCTGTTGCCACAGGCAGCGGCGGTTGAGGTATAGGGCGAACTTTGCGCCGCCTTATGGCAGCGTCACCGCCGCCACCACGGCGCGGTGATCCGACGGCCAGGGCATCACCACGATATCGCTGCGCGGCCCGTCCTCACCAACGATGGCCGCGCCGGTCACCGTAACCCCCTGCCCCCGCATCAGCACAAAGTCGATACGGTCGGGATGGTCGTCGGCGGCATCCTCGGGGTAGCGCGGGGTCCAGGTGTAGGCGGGCTTTGCCGTCGCTTCGGGATAGATCTGGCGGTAGGCGTCAGTGAACCCGTTCTCAAAGAAACGCGTGGTGGTCGGCCAGTCGACGGCCAGCGGTTTCACTCCGTCCGCGACGGCAACGCTGGTCCAGTCATGGAACGACGGCTCATTGAAATCGCCGGTCACGAACACCGCCGCCGCCCCTTCCGCCGCTTTCATATCGGCGAACAACAGGTCCAGCGCCGGGCCACGGGTTTCGGTGGCCCATTTCACGGCCTCGTCCGCCGTGGTGATGAACGGGGCCGGGCCGTATTCGATGCCGAGGATCTGGTAGGGCTGGTAAGGTTCGTCATCAAGATGGATGTTGAAAAGCCATACCACCTTGCCGTCCACATCCAGCTTCACCCCCAGATCGCCCGGGCTGACCCCGGTGATAGGATGGCGCGAGATCACCGCATTGGCCCAAAGGGCGGGGCTGTCTGCCGTCTGGTCATGCACATGCGCCCAGCCAAGCGCCGCCGCGATTGCCGCCGCACGGCTGTCGCCCACGGCGGGACAGGCTTCGGCGGTACAGGGATCGCTTTCCACCCGCGTTTCCTGCAACCCGACCACATCGGCCCCGGCGGCCCGGATCGCGGCCACGGTTTCCCCGATGCCTTTGTCTTCGTTGGCACCCGCACCCCAGACGTTGAAGCTCATCACGCGCAGGGTGGTTTCGGCACTGGCAACATGCGGCACCAGAATGGCCGCGAACAGGGCAAGAGGGCGCAGCATCGCTATCTCCGTGGTTGGGGTCCGGCGCCGATCATAGGCGGGAATTGTGTCACCTGACTACAGCCCCCGCCTCTTGCCCTTTCATCTTTGTCCAAATATCCCGGGGTCCGGGGCAGCGCCCCGGCCAGCATTCCCGCCTGCGCGACGGCTGCCGTGCCGTCCCTAACCCCCATCCCGCCAGCGGTTGGCAATGGGATAGCGGCGGTCCAGCCAGAACGCCTTTTGCGTCAGCCGCGTGCCCGGGGCGGACTGGAAGCGTTTGTATTCGCTGATGTACAGCAGGTGTTCCACCCGTTTCACCGTGGCCGCATCGAACCCGCGCGCCACGATGTCGGCCACCGACATTTCTCCCTCGACCAGACATTCGAGGATCGCATCGAGGACGTCATACGGCGGCAGGCTGTCGTCGTCGCGCTGATTGGCGCGCAACTCGGCGCTTGGGGGTTTGGTGATGATCCGTTCGGGGATCACCGTTCCGGCGGGCCCCTTCATCCAGGCGCGGTGGTTGTCATTGCGCCAGCGGGCGGTCAGGAACATGCGGGTCTTGTACATGTCCTTGACCGGGTTGTAGCCGCCGTTCATGTCGCCATAAATCGTGCAATACCCCACGGCCATTTCGGATTTGTTGCCGGTGGTCAGCAGCATCTCGCCGAACTTGTTGGACAGCGCCATGAGCAGAAGGCCACGCAGGCGGCTTTGGATGTTTTCCTCTGGGATGCCGGGTTCGGTGCCTGCGAACAGGGGGGCGAGTGCCGCGCCGACCGCATCCTGCGCACCGGTGATCGGGATGGTATCAAGGCGGCAGCCAAGCGCGGTGGCCGCCGCAGTGGCATCTTCCAGCGAATGGGGGCTGGTGAAGGCCGAGGGCAGCATCACGCAGCGCACGTTTTCGGGGCCGATGGCATCGCAGGCGATGGCCGCCACGATGGCGCTGTCGATGCCGCCCGACAGGCCGAGGAGCGCCTTCTTGAACCCGCATTTCGCCATGTAGTCGGCCAGCGATATCACGCAGGCGCGATAGTCGGCCTCGCCGATGGGGGGCAGGTCGGCCATCAGGCCGGGTGCGGCGCGCCAGCCGTCGGGGCCGCGGGTGAAATCGACGTGGGTCACGCAAGTGTCGAACTGCGGCAGTTGCAGCGCCAGTTGCCCGCCGGGGTTCAGCACCATGGATGACCCGTCAAACACCTGATCGTCCTGCCCCCCCACCATGTTCAGATACACCAGCGGCAACCCCGTCTCGACCACGCGGGACACCATCAGGTTCAGCCGCAGGTTGGGCTTGCCCCGGTGATAGGGCGACCCGTTGGGGATCAGCAGGATCTCGGCCCCGGTTTCGGCCAGCGTCTCGGCCACGTCGGGGTGCCAGGCATCCTCGCAGATCGGCGTGCCGATGCGCAGGGGGCCGACGACATAGGGGCCATGCACGTCGGCGGGGGTGAACACGCGTTTTTCATCGAACACGGCGTCGTTTGGCAGGTGATGTTTCAGCACCACCGCCGTGGTCTTGCCGCCTTGCAGGATGTGATAGGCGTTGTGCAACCGCCCATCCACCCGCGCCGGGCCACCGATGCCGATGGCGGGGCCGTCGGCGCAGTCGCGGGCGAGGGTGTCGATGGCGGCAAGGGCCGCGTCGACAAAGGCGGGTTTGAGGATCAGGTCCTGGGTCTGATAGCCGGTGATGAACATCTCGGTCAGGGCCAGCATATCCGCACCCGCCGCCTTGGCCTGTGCCCATGCGTCGCGGGCAAGGCCTGCGTTGGCGTCGATGGCACCGACAGTCGGGTTCAACTGGGCCAGCGTCAGGCGAAAGGTGTCGGTCATGGCGCAACTCCGGGTTTCCCAAGCGCGGGGGGGCAGATCGGCGGGCCGTACTGGCCGGTTGCTGCATGGATAGCAGATCGCCCGGCAGGGGAAAGCCGCCCCAATGGCGCAGGGGGCTGCCCCCCTGCTTGCCAGCCAAAGGCACCTTGGCTAGGGTCGCGCCGGTGCGGTGATTGCGGCAAGGGGTATGGGCTATGGCGGGAATGGGGGAGCGGGGTCGCCGTCTTGCCGTGGTGGCGGTGCTGGTCCTGTCGGGTGCGGCATCGGCGGCACAAGAGGTGCAGACCAAGCAATACGACGATGGTTCGGTCTATGAGGGCACGTTCAGGGACGGCTTGCCCGACGGGCAGGGCACGTTCCGGCTGCCCAACGGTTACGAATACACCGGTACCTGGGTTGCCGGTGAGCCTGCGGGTGAGGGCACGGCGCGCTATCCGAGCGGCGAAGTCTATGTCGGCGGTTTTGCCTCGGGCAAGCCGCAGGGCAAGGGCCGGATCACCTTTGCCGACGGCAGCGCCTATGAGGGCGACTGGGCCGACGGCAAGCGGACAGGCGAAGGGACGACGCGCTATGCCGATGGCACGGTCCACACCGGGCGTTTCGCCGACGGCGTGCCCGAGGGGCCGGGCGTGCTGGTGCAGACCGGCGGGCGCAAGCTGGAGGGCAACTGGGTCGCGGGTGTGTTGCAGGGCAAGGGCAAGATCACCGCTGCGGATGGCGCTGTGTACGACGGCAATCTCAAGGATGGGCAGCAGGTTGGCAAGGGCACCTATGCCA
Source organism: Rhodobacterales bacterium (assembly GCA_038209775.1). Taxonomy (GTDB): domain Bacteria; phylum Pseudomonadota; class Alphaproteobacteria; order Rhodobacterales; family Rhodobacteraceae; genus JBBQXK01. The sequence goes on from JBBQXK010000076.1 coordinate 11,343, forward strand.
CGCCGGACGGGTTGACCTATGCCGGCGACTGGACCGACGGGCAGATCAACGGCACGGGCAAACTGACCCAGCCGAACGGCGATGTCTATGAGGGCAGTTTCGTCAACGGCGAGCGGGACGGTCAGGGCAGGCTGAGCTATGCCAACGGCGATGTCTATGAGGGCGGATTTCGTGCCGACCTGCGCCACGGCCGTGGCGCGTTCAAGGGCCCCGGGGGTTATGCCTATGACGGCGAATGGGTGGACGGGCGGATCGAGGGCACCGGCCGGGTGACCTATCCCGACGGGTCGGTCTATGACGGCGCCCTGAAAGCCGATCAGCCCGAGGGCGAGGGGCGCATCACCTATGCCGACAAATCCGGCTATGCCGGCGCCTGGGTCGCGGGCGTGATCGAGGGGCGGGGTCGGGCGACCTATGCCGACGGGTCGGTCTATGAGGGCATGTTCAAGGCCGCAAAGGCCGAGGGTCAGGGCCGCATGACTTGGGCCGATGGCACCATGCATGACGGGCAATGGGTGGCAGGGCAGCGGCAGGGCGCGGGCGTGGCGACCTATCCGGGTGCTGGCACCTTTACCGGCAATTTCGTGAACGGCATGCGCGAGGGGAAAGGCCGGTTCGAGGCGGCGGACGGGTTCGTCTATGACGGCGACTGGAAGGCGGGGGTGATGGAGGGTCAGGGTGTGGCCACCTATCCCAACGGCGACACCTATCAGGGCAGCTTTGCGGGCGGTGAACGGGCGGGCACGGGCGTTCTGCGCTATGCCACGGGGCAAGAGGCGGCGGGCATCTGGACCAGCGGGCTGTTGACCGCGCCGACAGCGCCGCCTGCGCCTGCGCCCGAGGCGGCGGCGGAACCTGCGCCCGAGGCGGCGCCAGCCGAAAACTGATCGGGCGGGCGTTGCCGGGGCGGACCGGGACGGAATCGCAGGGCATTTACAGCCACCGTCGCCACGGAGTTTTCGAAAACTCCGGTCCGATTTCTTTGAAGAAATCGGTTTTGGAGGGCGGCGGCAGGGTTGCGCCGAACGCTCAGCCCTTGGCGGCCACGGCGATGCGGCGGTCGACGGTTTCGATGGGGCCTTCGGCGCGGCCGTGGATGAACTGCTGCAGCCACGGGTCGGGCGCACGGTCCATCTCGGCCACCGGCCCGGTCCAGCGCACCACGCCGCCGTGCAGCATCGCGACCTGATCGGCAATGGCGCGGACCGATGACATGTCGTGGGTGATGGTCATCGCGGTCACGCCCATCTCGGTCACAATCTCACGGATCAGGGCGTTGATGACGCCGGACATGATCGGGTCAAGGCCGGTGGTGGGTTCGTCGAAAAAGATCACCTCGGGGGTGGCGGCGATGGCGCGGGCAAGGCTGACGCGTTTCTGCATGCCGCCCGACAACTCGGCGGGGAAAAGATCGGCCACGCGGGGGCCAAGGCCGACACGCGCGAGTTTTTCCAGCGCAATCGCACGGGCCTCGTCGCGCGGCAGCTTCTGTGGCCCGCGCCGCAGCCGGAAGGCCACGTTTTCCCATACCTTGAGGCTGTCGAACAGCGCCCCGCCCTGAAACAGCATGCCGAACCGGGCAAGGAACGCGTCACGGTCGCCTTTGGTCACGTCCTGACCATCCAGCGTGATGGTGCCGCGGTCGGGGGTCACCAACCCGAGGACGCATTTCAGCAGCACCGACTTGCCGGTGCCCGACCCGCCGATGATGACCATGCTGGTGCCACGCTCAATCGTAAGGTCCACGCCCTGCAGGACGTGGTTCGAGCCAAACGCCTTGTGGACGCCGGTGAGGGTAATCATGTGACGAAGAACAATCGCGTGAGCAGGAAGTTCGCCGCGATGATGAGGACCGAGGCGGCGGCGACGGCGGATTTGGTGGCGCTGCCCACGCCCTGCGCGCCGCGACCCGACAGCATGCCATAGCGGCAGCCCATCAGCGCCACGATGAAGCCGAAGGCCGCGCCTTTGACGAGGCCCGATCCCACATCCCAGGGTTCCAGGAAATCGAAGGTGTTCTTGAGGTAGTTGGCCGAATTGAACCCCAACTGGCTGATCCCCACGATCCAGCCGCCGGCGATGCCGATAGTATCGCCGACCGCCACCAGCAAGGGCACGGTCAGCGTCGCGGCCAGCACGCGGGGCACGACGAGGTACTTGATGGGGTTGGTCGACAGGGTGACCAGCGCGTCGATCTGTTCGGTGACCTTCATCGTGCCGATCTCGGCGGCGATGGACGAGGTGACGCGCGCGGCCACCATCAGGCCGCCCAGCACGGGCCCAAGTTCGCGCGCCATGCCGATGGCGACGATCGAGGGCACCACCGCCTCGGCGTTGAAGCGGGCACCGCCGGCATAGATCTGCAAGGCCAGCGCACCGCCGGTAAAGAACGCGGTAAGGCCGACGACGGGCAGGGAAAGCCAGCCGATCTGCAGCAGTTGCTGGGCAAATTCGCGGGGATAGAAGGGCGGGCGGAAGAGGTGGCCGACAACGCTGCCCGCAAACATCGCGATGCCGCCGATGGCGGCGAGGACGCCGAGGGTGGCCCGGCCCAGCCGTGCCAGCAGGCCCGCGGGTGTCACGTGTTGCCCTCGACATAGCGGCGCGCGTAACGGGGGCCGAGCGAGGTCAGCACTTCATAGCCGATGGTATCGGCGGCGGCGGCAAGGTCATCGACCGACTGGTGCGGGCCGAGGATGTCCAGATGGCGGGGGTCATCGGCCAGATGCGTCACATCGACGATGATGAGGTCCATCGACACCCGGCCCACGATCGGACAGGGCGCATCGCCCGACCACAGCACACCCCGGTGCGACATCGCGCGCATCAGGCCATCGGCATAGCCGCCCGAAACGATGGCCAGCCGTGCGGGCGTCTCGGCCACCCAGGCGCAGCCGTAACCCGCAGCCTCACCCGCCGCCACATCGCGCGCCTGCACCACCGGCAGCGACAGCGTGACGGCGCGGTGCGCGGCATCGAACGGCTGGCCCCCGTACAACCCGATGCCGGGGCGGGTCAGGTCAAAGTGATAGGCGGGACCGAGGAGGATGCCGCCCGTCGCCGCCAGCGAACGCGGCAGGTCGGTGCCGTCGGTCAGGGCATGAAACTCGGCCAGTTGCACGGCGTTCATCTCGTGGTCAGGCTCATCGGCGCAGGCCAGATGGCTCATCAACAGTTCGGGACCGGCATCAAGGACAAAGGCCGCGACCGCCTCCCATTCGCCGGCCTCCATCCCAAGGCGGTTCATGCCGGTGTCAAGCTGGATGCCGAAGGGATGCCCCGGCAGCGCCTCGACGTGGCGGGTGATCTGGTCGATGGAGTTGAGCATGGGGGTCAGGTCAAGATCGCCGATCATCTCGGTATCGCCGGCCATGTGGCCGGAAAAGACGCCGATCTGCGGCCCCTGACCCAGCGCCTGACGCACCGCAGCGCCCTCTTCCGCGACCGCCACGAAAAACCTGCGCGCCCCCGCCTGCGCCAGCGCGCGCGCCACGCGCGTAAGCCCGAGGCCGTAGGCATCGGCCTTGACCACCGCAGCCGTCTGCGTGCCGCTGGACGACAGGCGGTCGAGCGCGCGCCAGTTCTGCGCGATGGCATCAAGGTCGATGGAAAGGGTGCCGGTGGCCATGGGCCTTGTTTGCCAAGTGGGGGGGGAAGGTCAAGGGGAAAGGTCGGTGGGGGCCACGCGGGTGGGTGGGGCAGGAGAGGGGGGGGGTGTGTCACCCCCCCCCCCCCCCCCCCGGCAAGTATTGGTGGAAAAAAAACTAAGGATTGGGGGGTGGTGGGGGGGGGGGGGTGGGGGGAGAGGGGGAGGCGCACCAACAC
>JBBQXK010000077.1:0-15082 GCA_038209775.1 Rhodobacterales bacterium
GCGCTGACGACGCACGCACGCCTCAAGCTCGATGCGGTCTGCTGAGGAAAGAAAGCCGGGGCGGATCATAGGCATAGCTGAATCGTTCCAAACCCAGCCGTCAAGACATCAAATGCGGCTTCCGCAGGACTCGGAGTATAGCATGATCTCCGAACGTGAAAGCGAGCAGCTTGAAGGAGTCGACAAGGATGCTCTACTCCGATTCCTTGGGGCACTTGGAATGCATGCGCGTCAGACCCCTGGCGGTCAATCAAGCTTTTCTCCACAATACATGGAGAGCCTTTTCTCAGACGTTACCGGCGTCACGATCATGGAGGATGAGCGCAATCTTCTGCTTCGCCTCCCAGGCCTCGGGGCAGCTCAAGACAGCTCACTAAATCGCTCTTTTATTGATTTCGATTTCATGAATGTTTGTTGCGCACTCCCTGTTCTCGAGTATGTTCGCGACCCCTACACTGATCAATCGAAAGTCTACAAGTTTGACGGCTTGGCTGATCCAATGAGTGACATTGGTGTTGAGGCTTTGGCTGCAGTATTTTCCACTTCGAAGCTTCAACTAGGCGCTATCTACTCGGCTATAGATCGAGCGCTTTCGAGTGAACTAGACCAGCTTGCATTTGATGTTTTCCGGGCGGCCCAGAAACTTGGCCCGCCCTCAGGCTCAGGGTATCTCACCTTCTCAGGTGTTGCAGTCAATGAGATCGATCTGTCGAGCGGCGAGTATGATAGCTCGAGGATTGATTTTTCTGGTTGCCTCGTTGATCGTGTAACACTTCCCACCCCGGAGGAGACGAACCGCGAAGTAATCTTTAGCGAGTGCCTCATCGGAAGGGTGGAAGGACGGGTATCACAATCGGATTTGGACGAAGATCAGTTCGTCGACTGCGACGTGGCTGAATTCTCCGATGAGTATAGTGTTAATAGTGCGGTACTTGATTCTAGCCTCCCTTTAGGTGTTAGGGTTCTAGTTGTGACCCTGAGAAAGCTCTTCACGCAGGGAGGCACGGCTCGTCTCGAGAGTGCTCTCTATCGAGGTTTGGATCAGCGCGCAAAACTGATTGTTCCGGGGGTTCTCCAGTTACTGCTTCGGCATGGTTTCGTTTTGGAAACTGGACGCAAAGGAAAGACGACCTACGCGGGCACTAAGTCAAAGCGGCATGAGGCTCTAGGGATTATTCAGGCACCCAATACATCAGTTTCGGAGATACTGCGTGAATGTAGGGTCGTGTCTTGAGAATTCAATCTTGGCTTTTAGCTTGAAAGGCCAAGCAGGACACCTAATTGCTGGTCAGCGACAAAGGCCAGTCGCTCCCTATGCCAACGCGTCAACGCAAACTGGGAGGATTCTTGTGTTCTAGACCATAAACGTGGAATGTGCCACGGTCGCGGGGATTTATTGGAGTTGTACGGCTCTTCAGCCGGTTGTGGGCTTTGCATTCCGCCTAACCGCACTGCTAAGGACGGCTCCGATTTGGCCGCTTCGCGCCGTTCGGGCCGCCACTAGGGAAGACGGCTCGCCTCAGTCGCGCAAGTTTTTCCTCATTGAAGGTCATCCGTTCCGGCCATGAAACGAATGATCTAACAAACGCTGTGTGCTCCCGCTCAATCCGGCTCAGCGCGTCGAGTTTCTGGTTTTGCGGCATCGGGGATTGAAGTTTCTGGTAGGCCTGCCGCCGCATGTCGCGGGCACGTTGTTCATGTTTCATTGCCCACGTTGCCTTTAGTTTGTCCCCATCCGGCCTCAAAAGATAGCCAAGGAACTCGAATGAATTGCGTGGTCCATGTGCCGCAAACTCGTCGCGCACCGCCACAGGCCCGGCTGGGTGCCGGGAAAGCTCTTCCAGAAGGTTTTCGACCAACCACTGAAGACGCGCTTCATTGGGTGCCGACAACAGGAAGTTGTCAGCATAGGTCAGGACCCTCCCCTGTCGCGTCGCAGTCAGCGCACGCACGACCGGAGCGAGCAGAAGCTCTGCCACGAGTGGCGAAAGCCGGGAACCTTCTGGCAAACCCAGTCGGGCCTGCTCCCATTCGGAACCGAAGAACGCCTGAAAAAGCTCTTGAGGCGTCTCCGGATCAGTCGGGAGATGGTGCAGGATGTCATTGCGACATGTGCGGGAAGGAACAGGCACGAGGTTGGTAATCCTGATGACATGCTCCACCACGCTTTCCGGTAGGCGGAGCAACCGGGAAAGGTTCTCCGTCCGGAAACTTTGAAAGCAGCGGCGGATGTCCAGTTCGGCACTATGCCGAAATCCCGCTGCAAAATTCGTTTGCGCCCGTCTGATCGCGGCAGCGATCCCGCCGTTCATCATGGTCTGCTCATGGGGCAGTCCCTCGCGATAACGCAGCATGTCCACCACCAGCTGTTGCCGGGCCTGTGCCAGTTCGCCAAAGGCGCATGTCAGCCGGTACTCTTCGCCGCCCTTGCGTACAGCTTCGATGTATACCCTTTCGTCACAGGGCAGATTCACATTGATAGCCCCCGCGACTTCGGCAGCCCTTGCTGCCTGTGTTTCCTTTGATGGAGTTCCGTATCGCGACTTCCGCGCCCGGTCATAGCGCACCCGGTGCGCTGCAAGAAACCTGCATGCCGGGGAGTTCAGGAAACGGTCCTGCGCCCGGATCAGGTGCCTTGGTTTGTCACTCTGCCCAGCCAACCGCACCAACTTTCCCAGCCGCTCGGCCTCTAGCCGGACCTCATCGTACGATTCGTGCAGAAGCATCACGCGCCCCGCTTTTCTTCGGCCTGGCTCACCGCCAAAGCGATATCCGCTGCGCGCCAGCGGGAAATTCCCCCGAGCCTGATCGGGCGCGGTAAGGTTCCATCGGCAACGCGCCGCCAGAAGGTAGAGCGGGAACACGCGAGCAGTGCAGCTGCATCTGTGTCGCGGAGTAGTCTGTCGGTGTTGGCTTGCATGGCATCCTCGGCGCTGGGTGAACACCGATGGGATCGCATGACTCGGGCTGGCACCGGCAGACTCGATCAAATGCGCTTTGATCTTGCCTCATACGATCATGGCAATGCCGGGGATTACAACTCGCCAAGCTCCTGTGTGTAAGCGTCCAAGCCGAACAACTTCTTTGTACCGGGCAGAAGCGCATCCCACTCGAGCTTCCAAAACGCAACGTCGTCAACCGGTAGGCGCGGCTTTCTTTGCCTGCCATCAAGCGGAGGAAGGAACTGGATATGATCATTCCTGATCAGGTCAGCTGTTCCGCTTGCCCAAGTGTTTGCCAGTATGACAAATGCCAGGTTCTTGGCATAGGTGACAGTCAGTTCGCGTGGCTGGTCCAGCAAGACCAACAGATCGGGACGTTTCCGGATATCCGCTTCCGTCATGCCCCAGCGCCGAAGTGCTGCGATGAGAGGCTCTTCCGGACGGTGCCGTTGCCATATGCGAATATTGTTGAAGGTGTGCGCCCGCCGAAGCCGGGCCAGCCATGTCTTCGTTCGATCCCAATCGGAGCTGCCACGGCCCGGTCCTTCACCTGTACCGATTCGGAGCGCAGTGCTTCTCAGCCGCCTGCCTACCGCCAGTGTGAGCCAGTCAGGGGAAGGCAGGTTTAGCTGCTGACACAGGGTCAGGGCGTCAATAAGCGCCAGCGGGTTGCCCCGCTCTGACCTCCGCCTGCAATCCATCAACCGCGCCCAGCGCATGCCATCTGTTCCGGGCGGCGGTAGTGGATCGTCCGTCCCTTTGTGCGGGCGGTATCTCGTCAGGCTTCGAAGAGCCTGCGTCGATTCCTCCTTGTCATCGGCCAAATTCGCCTCCCTCCAGAACACCTGATCCGTCACTCACCAACAGCCGCCGCCAACTGGACGATCTGCCCTCCTGTTTTGCCGGACACAAGCTGCGCCCAGCGGGCAAGCAGGCTGCGGCGCTGTTCCAGCCTGTCGGTTCGGTCGTATGTTTTGCCAGTCTTGGTACCGACAGAGTGTGCCAGCATCATCTCCGCGACCTCATAGGGGGCATCGGTGGCCTCAGAGAGCCAAACCCGCAAACTGGTCCGAAATCCGTGCGGACGCGCCACCAATTTGCGGCGTTCCATCAACCGGCCCATGGTTGCATCAGAGATTACGCCCTTGCGAACGCTCGGAAACAAATATCCGTCGCGGGCAAGCGCGCGGGCTTCCCCAAGCACTGCAAGCGCCTCAGCTGAAAGCGGAACCCGAAAGTCGCTAGTCTTGCCTTTTCGCCCTTTCATCCCCTCTGCGGGTACCGTCCACACGTCACCTTCGATCTGGCCTTCATGAAGAAACCGGACGGGATGGGAGCGCGCTCCGGTCAGGATCAGAAACCTAAGGGCGAGATGTGTGGTGCTGCCGTCGCTCAGGCTGGCATAGAAGGTGGGCACATCCTGCCACGGCAGAGCCGGAATATTCTTTGTACTGTGTCTCGGCGCACCAAGCAGTGCGCGGGCCTTGTCGGTCGCCTGCAAGTCGACGGTCAGGCCGAGAGCTGCGGCGTGTAGCATGCAAATGCCAATGCGGTTCAGCGCTTTCCGTGCAGTTTCGGCCTTTGTGTGCCAGATTGGTGCGAGCGTGTCGCGGATATCGATCTGGTCTATATCTGCGACCGGCACTTTGCCGAGCCGGGGCAAGACGTGCAGTTCGAGCGGACTGAACCAGCGGCCTGCGATGCCGTCACCCTTGAGTTCTGCCTTGCGGCTCTCAAAGGCATCACGCGCCACGTCCCCGAAAATGTGCAGATTGCGGGCAGCCTCCCGCCTTACACGCACACGGTCCTTGATGGGGTCAATATCCTTGATCACCTTACCACGAGCTTCGTGTGCGGCCCGGCGGGCCTCTGCCAAGGACACCGCAGGATATGCGCCGAGGCCCATTTCTCTGCGCCGACCGTGGACGGTCACTCGCAGGACCCACTGCGCACCGCCATCGTCACGCTTTACGAACCAGAGCCCGCCGCCATCGGCGTGCTTTCCGGGGGCAGCCGCAGCGATGGTCTTTGCGGAAAGTCTGTTCAGTTCGCGCATTGGGCGGGCCTTTTCATCCACCTTTCTATCCCCCTAAGCCTATAGGAAGGGATGAGACAAAGCGACACAAAAGTGATCGAGCTGAGACAGCTAACCTTATGATCTATAGAAGTGATGAACTTAGATGGGACGGTATGAACTAGGGTGACTGTTCAATGCACTGCCGTCTCTGGGCACCACTTAAATCCTTGTTTCAGATTGTTTCTTCCTGGCGATCTCTGCGTCTGCTCAACACTGTTCGACACGTCTTGCGGCAAGTTTGACAGCTTCGGTTCTCTTTTCGGCCTCTGTATCCAGCGCTTCCATGGTCGCGCGGTTCCGGTTGGCGAGGCTCACGTCGCGGGACTGATATCCCGCGACGGCATCACCCTTGATGACCCTGTGCAGCCTTTTTCGCCTATTTTTCTCACCAACGGGATTATTCCCCGACCCCCCGCGTCATTCCCTGTCAGATGCCGCGACAACCGCCGCATCCCGCATACGGGAGTGACACCTATGAACCGCCTTCTGATTTCGACCTTTGCCCTGATGCTCGTCGCTGGCAGCGCTGTTGCCGAGACCGCGAAAAGCGTCAAGAGCGTGATGCTGACCAATGCGGCGGGCATGACCCTGTACACCTTTGACAAGGACGCGGCCGGGGTTTCCAATTGCGCGGGTGAGTGCGCGACGCTCTGGCCGATCCTCGCCGCCAAGAAGGGTGACAAGGCCAGCGGCGACCTTGCCGTGATCGAGCGTGCGGACGGCGCAAAGCAGTGGACCTACAAGGGCAAGCCGCTTTACACCTTTGTCAAGGATGTCGCCGCTGGCGATGTGAAGGGCGACGGCGTCAAGGATGTCTGGCATATCGCCCGTCCCTGATCTTTGCAGGTCTGCACCCCTGACAGAAAGCCCGCCGCATGACGGTTCTGGAAGACATCAAGGCCTCGATCCCGGCGCTGCGGCGCTATGCGCGGGCCTTGATGCGCGACCGTGACCGGGCGGATGATCTGGTGCAGGATTGCCTGGAGCGGGCCGTTGCCAAACGCCATCTGTGGCGCGGTGACGGTCCGGTTCAGGCCTGGCTGTTCCGCATTCTGATCAACCGATACCGTGATCTGCAACGCCAGAGCCCGCAACCCGGGCATCTGGTGGCCATCGAGGATCTGACGTACGAGCCAGCACAGGGTGGGAACCAGGAGGCCAGCCTTGCCCTGCGCGAGGTGCAAGATGCGATGGCCCGCCTGCCCGGCGACCAACGCGAGGCGCTGCTGATCGTGGCGCTTGAGGGGAAGACCTTTGATCAGGCGGCAAGCCTGCTAGATATTCCCAAGGGCACGCTGATGTCGCGGCTGGCCCGTGCCCGTGCCACGTTGCGCCTGCTGACCGGGCGCAGCGCCGGGCCGACACTGACGAAGGGGCCAAGCATGGGTGCAATGAAATGACGGACCAGACCGCCCTGACGGATGCCGAATTGCTGGATTATGCCGCTGGCCAGTTGCCTGCTGAGGTGATGGCCACGATCGCAGCGCGTCTGGCTGATGACCCCGCCGCCCGGGCGACGCTGGCCGAATGGCAGCGTCAGAATGCGGCCCTTGAGGCGCTTTACCAGCCTGTGGCGCGCGAACCCGTACCGGACCGTCTGACCGATGTGATCCGACGCGCCGAGGCCGAAGATGCCGCAAAGGCCACTGGCCGCCCACGGGCCCGGCTTTGGCTGGTCGCGGCAACGATTGCCGCACTGGCCGTGGGTGCTGGGGCAGGCTGGTTCGCCCGAGATCTGACGGCGCCGCTCGCTGCGTCCCAAACGCTCGCCGCCAATGCGATGCGGGCCTATGAAACCTATGTCGTCGAAGTGGCACACCCGGTCGAGGTAGCGGCGTCCGACGCCGATCACCTGAACGCGTGGATGTCGAAACGGTTGGGGCAGGAAACCCGCCCGCCTGATTTCGCGGCGGCAGGCTTTACCCTGATGGGCGGGCGGATTGTGCCATCGGATCAGGGGGCGGCGGCCCTCTACATGTACGACAATGCGCAAGGCCAGCGCATCACGCTCTACATCGCGCCCCAGGGGGCCAGCAGCACGACCGCATTCCAGTTTGCGCAACAAGGCGCCACCAGCAGCTTTTACTGGATGGACCGCGACCTGAGCTATGCAGTCGTCGGCACCGTCCCGCGCGAGGTTCTGCGAAGCATCGCTTTGGCCGCCTATGATCAGTTGATCTGACAACAGCCTGAGATCTGGCATCACGCTACGACGCCGGTCGGGGTATCAGACAGACATCATCGGCCCGCTGTCCGGGCCTGTTATTCGTAACCGTGAGGTTTGCCCGGTTGAATGCCGGGTGACCTGCCATGGGTCTTTCATCCAACCACGACCAGAGTCCTGGCTTTGCGATCCGATCCCCAAGGTGGACCGCCCGAAGGCAGAGGTTTCCGGGGACCTTATCACAGCCAACGGTCGGCTGGTGGCGGCGTTCGGGCAGCGCTGCCGGTAAGGTGACGGCGCGGATCAGTGGCGGGGTTGGCCGTTGATCCAGACCGATCTTATCGCCCGGTCGTCGCCCATCATGATCGTCGGGAACAGCGCCTGCCAGATCGTCTCGGCCCGGCGTGCGGCTTGTTCGATGGCGGGGGTCGAGGCGAGGTCGATCACGACGAGGTCTGCCTCCATCCCCACCGCGATGTTGCCGATCCGCCCCTCGGCGTGCAGGGCGCGGGCTGACCCTTGGGTCGCCAGCCACCACAGTTGGGCGGGGTGCAGGGACTGGCCGCGCAACTGGCCCACCTCATAGGCCGCGGCCATGGTGCGCAGCATGGCAAAGCTGGAGCCGCCGCCGGTGTCGGTGGCAAGGCCCACGCGCAGGTGCCGCGCGAGCCCCATGTCGAACAGCCCCGAGCCGATGAAGGTGTTCGAGGTAGGGCAGTGGATCAGGCTGGCCCCGGCCTCGGCCAGACGGTCCTTTTCGCGGGTGGTCAGGTGGATGGCGTGGCCATAAAGGGCACCTTCGCGCAGCAGGCCCTGAGCCTCGTAGGTATCGAGATAGTCGCGCGACTGGGGATGCAGGTCGCGGACCCAGGCGATCTCGTCGGTCTGTTCGCTGAGGTGGGTCTGCATCAGGCAATCGGGGTATTCCGACCAGAGGGCGCCCAAGGCCGCCAGTTGCTCGGGCGTCGAGGTGGGGGTGAAGCGGGGGGTGATGACGTAGGACAGGCGGTCCACCCCGTGCCATTTGTTCAGGAGCGATTGCGAATCGTCATAGGCGGACTGCGGGGTATCGCGCAGGCCGTCGGGGGCGTTGCGGTCCATGCAGGTTTTGCCGGCATAGAGGCGCAGGCCCCGGGCCTGGGCCGCCGTGAAGATGGCATCGACCGAGGCGGGGTGGATGGTGGCATAGGTGCAGACGGTGGTGGTGCCGTTTGCGAGGGTCAGGTCGAGATAGCGGTTGGCGATGTCGGCGGCATAGGCGGGATCGGCAAAGCGCATTTCCTCGGGGAAGGTGTACTGGTTCAGCCAGTCGATCAGCCGCTTGCCCCATGACGCGATGATGGCGGTCTGGGGATAGTGGACATGGGCATCGACGAAACCGGCAGAGATGAGGCATTGGCCGTGGTCGGTGATGCGGGCCTGCGGGTGTTGTGCGCGCAGGGTGGCGGCATCGCCTGTCGCCACGATCAGGCCGTTGTCGACAAGGACGCCGCCGTGGGTGATGTGGCGGGCGGCATCGTCGCCCACCGCAAAGGGATCGCCGGTAAAGGACAGGACCTGTCCGAGGATGAGTTCTGCCATGGTGGTGCCCCTTTGCTGTGGTCGCAGCCTACGGCGTTTCCGGCCTGCGGTAAATTTGCGCGCGCTGGCTGTTTGCGTGAAACATCTTCCTTTAGGGTCCGGGTAATCGGAGGCAGTCAGTATGGCGGATTTCCCGGCAGGGGCAGATGTGGGCGGCCGGTATGCGCGGCTGGTGGCGGCGACGCTGGAGGCCGTCGGGCGCGGCGATGCGGTGGCGCTGACGGCGCTCTTGGGGCCTTTGCACCCGGCGGATATCGCTGACCTTCTGGAACAGATCGACCCGGGCGACCGGCGGGCCCTTGTGGCGCTGTGGGGGGCGGGGATCGACGGCGAGATCCTGTCGGAACTGGATGAGGCGATCCGCGAAGAGGTGGTGGGTGCGCTGCCCGCCGAGGTGCTGGCACAGGCGGTGCGGGCGCTGGAGACCGACGATGTGGTTGACCTTCTGGAGGATATCGAGGGGCCGCAGAAGGCGCTGATCCTGTCGGCACTGACCGCCGATGACCGCACGGCGGTCGAGGCGGCGCTGGCCTATCCCGAGGGGGCTGCGGGCCGGCTGATGCAGCGCGAGGTGGTGGTGGTGCCGCTGCACTGGACGGTCGGCGAGGCGATCGACCTGTTGCGCGGTGGAGAGCATCTGCCGGACCAGTTCTATCACGTGATCCTGGTCGATCCGGGGATGCGGCCGGTGGCCTATGTGACGCTGGGGCGGCTGTTGTCGTCGCGCCGCGAGGTCCGGCTGGATGCGATCACCGAAGAGAGTTTCCGCACCATTGCCGCGACCGATGCCGAGGGCGATGTGGCCTATATCTTCAACCAGTACCACCTGATTTCCTGCCCGGTGGTGGATGCGGGCGGGCGGTTGGTGGGGGTCATCACCATCGACGACGCGATGAACGTGCTGGACGAGGAACACGAAGAGGACATGCTGCGGATGGCGGGCGTGGGCGATGAGGCCAGCCTGTCGGACGGTGCCTTTGCCACGGCGCGGGCGCGGCTGCCGTGGCTGGCGATCAACCTGGTGACGGCGTCGCTGTCGGCGCTGGTGATCACGCTGTTCGAGGGGACCATCGTGCAACTGGTGGTGCTGGCGGCGCTGATGCCGATCGTCGCGTCAACCGGGGGCATCGCGGGGACACAGTCGCTGGCCGTCGCGGTGCGGGCGCTGGCGACGCGCGACCTGACGCAGGCCAATGCGCGGCGGGTGGTGTTGCGGGAACTGGGGGCGGGGGTGCTGAACGGGCTGGGGCTGGCGTTGCTGTTGGGCGGGGCGGGGGCGGTGATCTTTGGCCAGCCGATGCTGGGGGTGGTTCTGGGGCTGGCGATGGTGGTCAACCAGATCGTGGCGGCACTCGGGGGCGTCCTCGTGCCGCTGACGCTGTCGCGGGCCGGGCTGGACCCGGCGCTGGCGTCGGGGACCTTTGTCACCACGTTGACCGATGTGATGGGGTTCTTTGCCTTTCTGGGGCTGGCGACGGTGCTTTTGCTGTAAGCCTCGCGCCCGGAACGGCCGTCCTCGGGGGCATCGAGCCCCCTCGGACGGCGCTGCCGGTTCCCGGACTTCACGCGTTCAGCGGTGGTTCGGTTGCCAAGAATGGGGGCATTCTGCCCCCGGCCTGCGGCCTCCCCCTGAGGATATTTGGATCAAGGTGAAAGCTGCAGGTTCTTTCATCTTTGTCAAAGTATCCTCGGGGGGGGCGAGCGAAGCGAGCGGGGGGCAGACAGCCCCCCTTTTGCGACCGCGGTGTCAGGCACAGACCGATTGCGCGGCAGCGCCTGCGCGGGGGGCTTACCGGGTGCCGGGGGTCCAAGGGGGGGCTTTGCCCCCCCTTGCCCGGCCCAAACGCGCGGAGTGGGCCGGCGGCAGCCGGCCTGCGACGCGCGGCGGGAGGGTTTGGGGCGTGCGGGTTCTTTGATGTGCGCCTTCTGCGCATCTTGACGGCGGTGTTTTGGTGGGCAGTGTCGGGTAGGCCGAATGATCCTGGAATGTCTTCATCATGACCCACGAACCTGGCCCGATGGCCGACCTTCCGGCGCTGAAGTCAGCGGCGCGCGGTGCGGCCTATGCCACCCGCAAGGGGGCCTTTGCCCAGGGTCAGGGGCGGGCGGCGGCGATCCTGTCGGAGGTTCTGGCGGATCATGCCGGCAAACCCCTGTCGGGCTACATGCCGATGCGGACCGAGATCGACCCCTTGCCCGCCATGGCCGCCCATGACGGGCCGGTGGGGGTGCCGGTCATCGTGGCCAAGGCCACGCCGCTGCAGTTCCGCACCTGGACCCCCGACGCGCCGATGATCGAGGGGCCGTTCGGCGCGCGCATTCCCGAGGCGGGGCCCTGGATTATCCCGCAAGTCCTGATCGTGCCGCTTCTGGCCTGGGACCGGCGGGGGTACCGGCTGGGCTATGGCGGCGGGTTCTATGACCGCACGCTGGAGGGGTTGCGGCAACGGGGGCCGGTGGTGGCCATCGGCTATGCCTTTGCCGCACAGGAAGTGGCCGAGGTGCCGATTGATGCGACGGATCAGCGGTTGAACTTGATCGTGACCGAGGCCGGTGTTGTGGTGCCGGGTTGACGGGGTTGACCGACATCGCACCTCATGGCACCGCCCAATCGCCATTTCGGGAATGACCTGATGCCCCGCGCGCTGCACCTGACCGAACACCACGTCGCCCGCACCTTTCGCCCGGTGCCGCAGGCGGACGAGGCCGACCTTCTGGGCTGGACCCGGCTTGACGATGCCGGGATCGCTGACGCAGCACGGGGCATCCTTGCAGGCCGGCCGGAAGGGGCATTCTACGTCTTTGCCTATGGCTCGTTGATCTGGGCCCCGGCCTTTGCCGCTGTGCAGGAGTTCCGTGGCAGGCTGGCGGGCTGGCACCGGGTGTTCTGCATCGGCCTTACGTCATGGCGGGCGACACCCGAGGCGCCGGGGCTGATGATGGCGCTGTTGCCCGGGCGCCAATGCGCGGGCATCGTGCAGGAGGTGGCGGCTGGCACCGAGGCCGCCGTGGTCGAGGCGCTGGTGCGGCGCGAGGTGCCGTTTGCCGAACTGTCGTCGGCCTACCGCTGGGTTGAGGTGGAGACCGCCGGGGGTGTGGTCCGGGCGCTGACCTTTTATGCGCCGCCGCCCTGGCAGACCATCCGCACCGACCTGACGCTTGCCGCCTCGGCGCGGCTGATCGCGGGGGCCTGCGGGACTGCGGGGTCGAACGCCGACTATCTTTATCGCACGATGCTGGCGCTGGAGGCCCGGGGCATCCGGGACGGCAGTCTGTGGCGGTTGCAACGGCTGGTGGCGGATGAGATCGAGCGGTTGGGCGGGTGAAGCGGCAGGTGGGCGGTGCGGCTGAACTGGCCGCGCGCAGGTTCTGGTCGGCGGGGGTATCCGAATGTTCGTGACGGTCAACGGCGCGCGGCTGTACTTCGATGCCGACGGCGAGGGGCTGACGCCCGATGGCACTGTGATGCGGGCCAAGCCCACGGTCATCATGGTGCATGGCGGCCCGGGCGCCGACCACACCGTTTCCAAGCCCTATTTTTCACGCCTCACCGATATCGCGCAGGTGATCTACTACGATCACCGGGGCAACGGGCGCAGCGATGCCTGTGACCTCTCGACATGGAATCTGGCGCAATGGGGCGACGATCTGCGGGGGCTTTGCGATGCGCTGGGGATTGACAGGCCCATCGTGATCGGCACCTCGTTCGGGGGGTTCGTGGCGCTGTCCTATGCCACCCGCCACCCCGGGCATGCGGCGGGGCTGTGTCTGATCAGCACGGCGGCAAAGGTGGATTTTGCGGCGGTCTACGATGCCTTTGCGCGCCTTGGTGGGCCGGAGGTGCGCGATATTGCAATGGATTATTGGGAAAACCCCACGGCAGGGGGGCGCGACCTGTACCGGGCACGTTGTGTGCCGTTCTATCAGCGGACGGCACCGCTTTCGCCGGATTGGATGCAACGGATCCTGTGGCGGAACGAGACCGCCCTGTGGTTCAACGGGCCACGAAACGAACATGGCCGGATGGATTTCCGGCCCGACCTTGGCCGTATCCGCTGTCCGGTGCTGGTGCTGGCGGGAGAGGATGATCCGATCACGCCGCCCGCGTTCAGCGATGCCATCGTGGCCGGGCTGGATGCCGACCGCGTTACCTATCGGAAGTATCCCGACTGTGGTCACGGCGTGGTGGGCGACAGGCCGGAAGAGGCGATGGCAGCCTTGAGGCACTTCATCCTTTCCTTGTGACGCCCCCCCTGCCTGCACACCCCCTGCGCGCGCACTGCCTCTGGCCTTTGCGCACGGCGCAGGCTAGAGGGCGTGGCACCTCCCCGAAGGCCGATCCGATGACCGACACCCGCACCGACTTTTCCGATGCGATCTCTTCCATCGAAGAGATCATCGACGACGCCCGCAACGGGCGGATGTTCATTCTGGTGGACCACGAGGACCGCGAAAACGAGGGTGATCTGGTGATCCCGGCGCAGATGGCGACGCCCGCCGCCGTCAACTTCATGGCGATGCACGGGCGGGGGCTGATCTGTCTGGCGCTGCCGTCGGCGCGGATTGATGCGCTGGGGCTGCCGCTGATGAGCCCGCGCAATTCCAGCCGCCACGAGACTGCGTTCACCCTGTCGATCGAGGCGCGTGAAGGTGTCACCACCGGCATCAGTGCCGCCGACCGGGCGCGCACGATCAGCGTGGCCATCGACCCGACCAAGGGCGCGCAGGATATCGCGACCCCCGGCCATGTGTTCCCGCTGCGCGCCCGTGACGGGGGTGTTCTGGTGCGCGCGGGCCATACCGAGGCTGCGGTGGATGTCAGCCGACTGGCGGGGCTGAACCCCAGTGGTGTGATCTGCGAGATCATGAACGAAGACGGCACGATGGCGCGGTTGCCCGACCTGGTGGCCTTTGCGCAGCGCCATGCGCTGAAGATCGGCACGATCAGCGATCTGATCGGCTATCGTCGGCGCAACGACAATCTGGTGCGCGCCACGACCGAGCGGCGGGTCACGTCGGAATTCGGCGGCGATTGGGTGATGCGGATTTATACGGATGAGACCGAGGGCGCCGAGCATGTGATGCTGATAAAGGGCGATATCTCGGGCGCTGATCCGGTGCTGGTCAGGATGCACACGCTGGACCCGATGCTGGATGTGATCGGGCTGGGCCCGGCGGGGCGGACGGGGGAGTTTGGCGACGCGATGCGGCTGATTGCGGCCGAGGGGCGGGGGGTGTTGGTCCTGTTGCGCGACATCCAGGCCAAGATCGTGTCCGAGGGTGAGGTGTCGCCCCAGACGCTGCGCCAGTACGGGCTTGGCGCGCAGATCTTGTCGTCGCTGGGCATTCACCGGCTGATCCTGTTGACCAATTCGCCGCAGCCGCGTGTGGTGGGGCTTGAAGCTTACGGCCTTGAAATCGTCGGCACCCGCCGCATCCCGATGGAGTGACCGATGGCCGGAGCCAGCCACTATACCCTGCCCTTGCCGACCTTTGACCGCCCGGTAAAGCTGTTGATCGTGGTGGCGCCCTATTACCGCGAGATCGTCGATGATCTGATTGCCGGCGCACGGGCCTGTGCCGACGCCTGTGGCGCCAATGTCGATCTGGTCGAGGTGCCGGGTGCGCTGGAGGTGCCGACGGCGATTGCGCTGGCCGAGCGGCAGGCGAAGTACGACGGCTATGTGGCGCTGGGCTGTGTGATCCGGGGCGAGACGACGCATTACGACACGGTGTGCAATGACAGCTCGCGCGCGCTCAGCCTGTTGGGGTTGCAGGGCGCCTGCATCGGCAACGGCATCATGACGGTCGAGAACCACGCGCAGGCGGCGGTGCGCGCCGATCCGACGGGTCACGACAAGGGCGGCGGGGCGGCGGCGGCGGCGCTGCATCTGATCGCGCTGTCGCGGGGCTGGTCGGGTGCGCGCAAGGACATCGGGTTTCTGGTGCCCCGGCGCAGCGGGTCTGACAGGTGAGCGGTATTCCCGAAGCCCGCATTGCCGCCCGCGAGGCCAAGAAGCGCGCGAAATCCGCCGCGCGCCTGTATGCCGTGCAGGCGCTGTTCCAGATGGAGGCGTCGGGCCAGACCGCCGAGGGTGTGGCGGCCGAATTCGAGACGCACCGTTTCGGCGCCGTCTATGACGATGACGAGATGGCCGAGGGCAACGTCGATCACTTCCGTGCCGTCCTGGGCCATGCCGTCAACTGGCAGGCGTCGATTGACCAGTTGACCGACCGCGCGCTGGTGGCGAAATGGCCGATCGACCGCATCGACCCGGTGCTGCGCGCGCTGTTCCGTGCTGCCGGGGCCGAGATCAC
>JBBQXK010000078.1:0-14515 GCA_038209775.1 Rhodobacterales bacterium
GCTAAAGACCCACAGCAAAACAACAAAAGACCGGAGCAGTCAGATGTCCTCGACCCCCAGCCCCCGCGCACAGCAGGGCAGCGAAAATTCATCCGTCCCGCAACAGGGTCAGGCTGACCAACCGACCGCGCCGCAGCCACAGCCGAAACCGGCACAGCAGCAGGGCAGCCAGCCGATCTTCCGCGACTGGGCGGCCATCTGACACCCTCCCGGTTTACAGACCCGCGCGCCTGCCGCTACTGTGACCGAAACCTTCGCAGGGCGCGTCCATGTCAGACCCGGTAAGCTCGATCCCCAACCTTGGCCCCGCCTCCGAGGCGGCCTTTGCCCGCGCAGGCATCCACACCGCCCAAGCCGTCCGCGATATGGGCGCAGACGAGGCTTACCGCCGCCTGCTGCAGGCCGGAACCCAACCGCATTTCATCGGCTATTACGTTCTGGTGATGGGCCTGCAGGGCCGCCCGTGGAACGACTGCCAAGGGACCGAGAAAAAGGCGCTGCGCGTCCGGTTCGATGCGTTGAAGGCCGCACATGGCCAGAACGACCTGTCCGCCATTGAGGCCGCATTGAACGCGCTTGGCGTGGTGGCCCGCCGCTAGCCCCGGTATCGTGCTGATTTCGTGTGGAGCCCTGCACGGGGCAGGTTAGGTTACAGCGGCAATCCCTTGTCGAATCACCCTGCCCCTTGCAACGTTGGCCGAGCAATTCAACCAAAAGGACATTTCCATGCCAATCAGCACAACCCTGGTGGATACCGAAGGCTTCGACTGGGACCTGAACACCGACAACGGCGCCCTGGGTGTCCTCGATGGCCAGAACGACACCTTTGACGGCGGCATGGAGCTGCGCGTCAATGGTGTCCGTATCAACCCGGGGAACGCCTCGCTGGATCTGGGCGCGCGCGAGTTGAACGCGCAACCGGTGCTGGTGGGCGGCATCGGCGTGCAACGGTCGATCCTCGTGTCCGACGCGTCGATCTCGGCCACCGGGTTCGCGCGGTTTCTGGACAGTTTTACCAACACCACCAATGCCACGGTGACGTTCACCGTCCAGACCGTGACCAACAGCGGTGCCGACAGCAACCTGATCACTCCCTTCACCAGCAGCGGCGACACCGTGCTGGCGGGCAACGACGTGGGCTTTACCACATCGGACGGAGGCGTGGGCGACACGCGGGCGATGATCGCCTATGGCACCGCCGGTTCACTGAACAGCCTGCCTGATGCGGTCACGCGCAGCGGGACCTTTAATGACACGATCACCGTCACCCACACGATCACCCTTGCGCCGGGCGAGACGCGAAGCCTGCTGCAGTTTGCGACGCAAAGCAACGCGGACGCCGATGCGGCTGCGGACCTGACGGCCTTTACCGGCAACGCGCAGTCGCTGTCGGATCAGGGGTTTCTGGCGGGCCTGTCGCGCGCAGAACAGTTGTCCATCGTCAACTACGCGGGCTTTGACGCCTTGCAGGCCCCCTTCAGCGTCACCGACGGCGCGGGCAACCAATGGGGCATCGACAGGTTGGGCTCACTTTCGACCCTCGACGATGCCACGCTCACCTCTGCAGAGATCTCGTTGCTTCGGCAGCACTTCACCACGATCCTCAGTGCGACAGCCAGCGCGGATGGGCACGGGTTCGATCTGGCAACCACCTCGGACAGCTTGCCCGGTGCTGTGGTCACCTATCACTACCTCGCCTCGGCCACCGACGGCTTTATCCGGCTCTACATCGACATCGACCTGACCGAACTTGGCAGTGGTATCAACTTCCAAACCCAACTCGGCCTTGTGACCAGCTACGGTGCCAATCCGGCCCTGCTGCCGGCCCAACATGCTGGCGATGGCAGCGAATCTGCGCCCGGGGTCGTATCGGGCGTCCTGATTGACGACAGCGAGTCTGGCTCGGGGGGCACGCTGGCGGCGCTGACGGCGGTGTTCGGCACGCGGGGTGCAGGGCAGATGGTTGGCCTGTTTGGCACCGACCTGTCGGTATCATCGCCCGATGCTTTCGCCGCGCCCGGTGGGACCCATACCGGCCTGTTGTATTTCTTTGCCCTCGACGACACCGGCATCGGCGGCTTGCTGCATCTGGAGCGCCTGACCAATCCGGGACCCGAGGCGTTGGCGGGCCTGTCCGACGCCGATCTGGCAAGCCTGATCAACTGGACCCTCGACCAGCAGGACCGCCTGCAAGAGGTGCTGGGCGCGGACAACGTCGATGACGTGATCATCGGCCACACGTGGGGCGATTCGATCCTTGGCGGATCGGGCGATGACGAGATTTCGGCGGGCGGGTCCGACGATTTGGTGTTTGGCGGCGTCGGCGAGGATCAGATCGACGGCGGCGATGGCGCAGATTCGCTGTTCGGCGGCGGTAACAACGACGACATCACCGGCGGCACCGGCAACGACAGCATTCAGGGCGATGACGGCGACGATTATCTGGCCGGTCAGGCGGGCGACGACGAATTGATCGGCGGCCTTGGGCGCGACACGCTGGTCGGTGCGTCGGGGGCCGATCTCATCCTTGGCAACGACGACAACGACCGCCTGTCAGGCAACACCGGCAACGACTCCCTGTATGGCGATGCGGGCGACGACCAGATCTTTGGCGGCGGGCAGGACGATTTGATGTTCGGCGGCGGGGGTCTCGACAGACTGCTCGGCGGCGCGGGCAATGACACCCTGAACGGCGATGACGACAACGACGTGCTGGACGGCGGCGACGGTGCCGATTCCCTCTACGGCGGCAACGGCAGCGATACCCTGAGCGGCGGCGACGCCAGTCATTCCGGCGTCAATCGCCTGTTCGGCGGGCAGGACGGTGACAGGTACAACGTTACCTCGGCCCGCGACCGGGTGACTGAAATTGCCAACGGTCTGGGCACGGACGTTGTCTTCAGCACGATCAGCTATACCCTGACCGACCATGTCGAAAACCTGGTCCTGCAAGGCACCGCCCTGAACGGCACCGGCAACGGGCTGGCCAACCGGCTGGTCGGGAACAACAGCGCCAACCTCTTGGACGGCCTTGCCGGGGCCGACACCATGGTGGGGGGCTTTGGCAATGACATCTATGTCGTCACAGACGCCGGTGACACGGTGGCGGAACTGGACGGCCTCATTCAGGGCAGCGATACCGTGCGGTCTTTCCTGACCTATACCTTGACCGACAACGTCGAAATCCTGGCGTTGCAGGGCACGGCTGCGATCAACGGCACCGGCAACGCCGCCGCGAACACGATCACCGGCAACAGCGCCGTCAACACGCTGAACGGCGGGCTTGGCAACGACACGCTTGGCGGGGGGCTGGGGGCGGATGTGTTTGTGTTCAACACGGCACTGGGGTCGGACAACGTCGATCACATCACCGACTTTGTGCTGCGGGTTGACCTGATCCACCTTGACGATGCGATCTTTACCGGCCTTGCCCTTGGCCGCCCGTTTGCGGGCAGCTTTACCAACGGCACGGCGGCGCTCGATGCCAATGACCGGCTGATCTATGATATCAACACCGGCACCCTGCGCTATGACGCCGATGGCAACCTTGGCGGGGCAGCGGTGGTGGTGGCCATCTTTGACAACAACGTGGCGCTGGCGCACACCAACTTTCTGGTCATCTGAACGGGCAAGGCCCGCGCACCCTGCGCGCGGGCCTTTGGTTCTGCCATCAGCCGACCAGTTCAAGACCCGAGAAGTAGAACGCAATCTCGCGCGCGGCCGATGCCTCGCTGTCCGACCCGTGAACCGAATTCTCGCCGACCGACAGGGCAAAATCCTTGCGGATGGTACCGTCGGCGGCATTGGCGGGATTGGTGGCGCCCATCACTTCGCGGTTTTTCAGGATCGCGCCCTCGCCTTCCAGCACCTGCACCACGACCGGCTCGGACGCCATGAATTCGCACAGCTCACCATAGAACCCGCGCGCGGCGTGTTCGGCATAGAACGCGCCGGCCTGCGCCACCGACAAATGAATGCGCTTTTGCGCGACGATGCGCAGCCCCGCCTCTTCGAACTTGGCATTGATCTTGCCGGTCAGGTTGCGCTTGGTCGCGTCGGGCTTGATGATCGACAGGGTGCGTTCGGTGGCCATTTGTCTCTCCGGAAAAGTCGGCGGGACACGGCCCGCCCTTGGTTTGCGCGCCTCGTATCATGCGCCCTTCGCGATGAAAAGCGGCGCAAGGTGCCGCGCAGGCCGTATGTCATCTGTATGTACAGATGACATACGCATCGAATACGCACCGAATACAGGTTGAATACGCTTTGCACACGGCGCTGCGGTTGACGCGGCACCCGGCATCGGGCATCCCCCCGCCATGCTCAAGATCGCCGACATCACCTATTCCGTCGAAGGCCGCCCCCTGTTCGAGGGGGCTTCGGCCACCATTCCTGCCGGTCACAAGGTGGGCCTTGTGGGCCGCAACGGGGCCGGCAAGACCACCCTTTTCCGCCTGATCCGGGGCGAGTTGGCGCTGGAAGGGGGCGAGATCGCCCTGCCCTCCCGCGCCCGCATCGGCGGCGTGGCGCAAGAGGTGCCGTCGTCCTCGACCTCGCTGATCGACACCGTTCTGGAGGCCGACACCGAACGCGCGGCCCTTCTGGCCGAGGCCGAGACGACAACCGACCCCCACCGCATTGCCGAGGTGCAGGAACGCCTCAGCGCCATCGACGCCTGGTCAGCCGAGGCGCGGGCGTCCAGCATTCTCAAGGGGTTGGGCTTTGACACGCAGGCGCAACAGCGCCCCTGTTCCGATTTCTCGGGCGGCTGGCGGATGCGGGTGGCACTGGCGGGCGTGCTGTTTGCGCAGCCCGATTACCTGCTGTTGGACGAACCGACCAACTATCTTGACCTTGAAGGTGCGCTTTGGCTGGAGGCCTACCTTCAGAAATACCCCCATACTGTTCTCATCATCAGCCACGACCGCGGCCTGCTGAACCGCGCCGTGAACGGCATCCTGCATCTGGACAACCGCAAACTGACCTACTGGTCAGGCCCCTACGACCAGTTCGCCCGCCAGGTCGCCGAACGCCGCGCCGTGCTTCAGGCCGAGGCGAAAAAGCAGGAACTGCGCCGGGCCCACCTGCAATCCTTCGTCGACCGCTTCAAGGCCAAGGCGTCCAAAGCCGTCCAGGCCCAGTCCCGCGTGAAGATGCTGGAAAAGATGGTGACGATCACCGCCCCCGAGGATGCCAAGAAGGTCGTCTTCACCTTTCCCGAGCCCGAAGAACTGTCACCCCCCATCATAAATATTGATGGCGGTGCAGTGGGTTATGGTGGGCCGCCGGTGCTGCGGCGGCTGTCGTTGCGGATAGATCAGGATGACCGGATCGCTTTGCTGGGCCGGAACGGTGAGGGAAAATCGACCCTTTCCAAGCTCTTGGCGGGTAAACTTCAGGCATCCGAAGGCAAGTTCACCAAATCGTCGAAACTGCGCATCGGCTATTTCGCGCAGCATCAGGTTGATGAGCTGCACATCGACGAGACCCCCCTGCAGCACGTCATGCGCCTGCGCCCCGCCGAAGGGCAGCCGCGCCTCCGCGCCCGGCTGGCGGGTTTCGGGCTGATGGCCGATCAGGCCGAAACCGCCGTCGGCCGCCTGTCGGGCGGACAAAAGGCGCGGCTGTCGCTGCTGCTGGCCACCATCGACGCGCCGCATCTGTTGATCCTGGACGAACCCACCAACCACCTCGACATGGAAAGCCGCGAGGCTTTGGTCGAGGCGCTGACGGCTTATTCCGGCGCGGTGATCCTTGTCAGCCACGACATGCATCTTCTGGGGCTGGTGGCGGATCGGCTGTGGCTGGTCAAGGGGGGGGCGGTCACGCCCTATACCGCCGATCTGGAGGAGTACCGACGACAGTTGCTGGCGGGTGATGACGACGCGAAGGTCGCGGCAAAACCCGTTGAGAAGGCAAAGAAAGCCAGCCGCGAGGATGTCGCCGCCCTGCGTGCCGAGGTGCGCAAATCCGAGGACCGGCTGGCCAAGCTGAACGACATGCGCGACAAGCTGGCCAAGAAACTCGCCGACCCCGATCTCTACGAATCCGACCGGGTGGGCGAATTGGAAACCTGGAACCGCAAGTACGCAGAGGTCATGAACGCCCTTGACCGGGCCGAGGCGATGTGGCTGACGGCACAGGAACGCCTGGAGGCTGCCGCATGATCGACAGCGCCTTTCTCATCACCGCCTTCGCCACGCTGTTCGTGGTCATTGACCCGCCCGGTCTGGTGCCGCTGTTCATAGCACTGACGCAAGGCATGTCGAATGAACGCCGCCGCGCCATGGCCACCCGCGCCTGCATCATCGCCACGGTGCTCTTGACCGTGTTCGGCCTGTTTGGCGAGGCGGTGCTGGGGTTCATCGGCATCTCGATGTCCGCCTTTCGCATCGCGGGGGGGATCCTGTTGTTCCTGACCGCCCTCGACATGCTGTTCGAGCGGCGCACCAAACGGCGCGAAGATCAGAAGTCGGACCCCGACCATGACCCTTCGGTATTCCCCCTTGCCACACCGCTGATCGCGGGGCCGGGGGCGATTGCGTCGATGATCCTCTTGGTCGGCCAGTCGGGGCCGGGATGGGTCGGCACATTCTGGGTGATGGTGCTATTGTGGGGTATGATCGTCGTGACGTGGCTGTTCCTGCTCGCCTCACCGCCGCTGGAGCGGATGCTTGGCCGCACCGGGACGATCGTGATCACCCGCCTTCTGGGCATGCTTCTGGCCGCATTGTCGGTGCAATTCGTGATCGACGGAATCAGGCAGACCGGCCTGATCGGGTAAACCCCCCTGTCAGTTGAACGCGATAGTCCGCACGCGCGAACTAAGGATCTGGTTCTTTTCGCAAACCGTCTGCGCGCCTTCTGGCGAATTGCACTCAACCGACTTGTTCACGAGGATGCGCGAAATCGTGCCGCAGCCCATTTCCGGCACGTCGAATTGCAAAACCCGCGTCTTGCCCGAAGGAAGTCCGCCAAACTCAAGTTCCAGCAGCAGTTTGACGAAAGCATCGGTGTCATAGACTGCAACCTCATAGGTCGTCTGGTCCAGCGACAGCGGCGTGGAATTGGTCGCCACATACGTCAGGCGGCAGCCCCCGTTCACCTCTGCCGCGGTGTTCAGTTCCAGTTCGATGTTCCCGGCCTGCGCCCAGACGGCACCGGCGGCACAGGACGCCAATGCCAGAACGGCTGCGCTGACGGTCTGGTTGAAATGGGACATGTCAGGATTCCTTGGCGCAAACGCATCAGCGGGGCTGTCCCCGCCATGCGCTGATGTGCCGGAATTCCAGCGCCGCTGTCAATCAAAAGCCGCCGGATTGCCGCAGCCTGACCGGGCCTACTGGAAAACACCCGTCTGCCACGGCACGATAAACGATTTCTTTACCCGGTTCTGGCTGGCGCTTGTCTGGATGGCGCGCGACGTAGCCCGGCGTGCCGGCTTGTTGACTTCCGCCTCCACGAAACCAGAGCCATCGGCACGGCCAAGATCGAACCCGATGTCATCACGGTTTCCGCCTGGAAAGTTATCCGACAACCGACTTTGCGCAACAGCGGCGGTCGCGCCGTAAGACACCTGCGTGACCGAAAGAACAGAAGTGTCCTGTGCAAGGCCGGGACCTGACAGCAGCGGCACAATCGCCACAAAAACGGCAGCAAGACGCATCAATCAAACCTCCAGACAAAACGGACAGGCGGCAAAAGCCAAACTTCCGGTAGCACCCCCACCCAATGTATAGCCGAAATTGCCTGGCCGTTCAACCACGATGACCCGGACCAGCGTATGGCTTTGCCAGGCGCACGATGCGGCACGCGCTTGGCACTGGTAAGGGCAGTGTTTTTGGGCTAGTCTCCGACGTATTAGCGACTGGATTTGGACAGCAACATGATGCGTGGACGGCGATCAGCAACTCTCTCTCTGGGCCGTGGCCTTGTCGTCGCTATTCTGACGACTTTCTTTGTGACCGCAGGTCTGACGGCGGCAGAGGCGCGCAAGCTGGCACTTGTCGTCGGCAATTCGAACTATACCAATGTGCCGAAACTGAAAAACGCGGGCAAGGACGCCGCCGACATCGCTTCGGCGCTGGAACGACTTGGCTTTGAAGTCACCCTTCTGATCGACGTCAAGTCGGCCGATCTGTGGGACCGCGTCGATGCCTTCGGGGCCGAAGCCGAAACGGCAGAGGCGTCGGTGTTCTATTATGCGGGCCATGCCTTTCAGATGAACGGCAGCAACTTTCTTGTCCCGGTCGACGCCGCCCTGACCAGCCGCGAAGCAATCCGGACCGAGACCTGGAACCTTGACGGGATCATCGCGCGGCTGCAGGACCGACGTCGCCAGACGCTGATCTTTCTGGATGCCTGCCGCAATGATCCGGTTCCTGCATCGGTACGCGGGTCGGCGGCGGCGGACGGACTGGCGCGGATACAGACCGGCGTCGGTACCTTTGTGGCCTTTGCGACCGAACCGGGCGGCGTGACCTATGACGGCGCAGGCGATGCGCCGAACAGTCCTTTCACCACCGCCCTGCTGACGCAGATCGAAACCCCCGGCCTGTCGATTTCAGACATGATGATCAAGGTCCGCAATGACGTGTCCGAGACGACGGGCGGCCAGCAAACCCCATGGGATCAGTCGTCGCTGCGCGAACAGTTCTATTTTCAGGCTGCAACCGAGAGCAAACAGGAGCTGACCGAAGCCGACTATGAGCTTCTGGCACAACTGTCGCCCGAGGATCGCAAGCAGTTTCTGGAACTGCTGTCCGCTTCGGGGTTTTCCGACGAATCGCTGCAGGCGGCCGATGATGCGATCACGGTCGCAGGCTATAACCTTGAGGTGGCCGCCGAAAGCGAGGTGACCTTTGGTGAGGCACCGGAAGGCGTCGTGATCGCGCCGGTCGAGGCACTGTCCGAGGTGGACATCGCCAGTCTTGAGGTTGGTGAGGAAGACCTGATCCTGAGCGGCCAAGCGGCCGAACCCGCGCCCGAGGCCGTCGAAGTAGCCACCGCCGCCGAGGCACCCGCGGAAGCTGTGCCCGAAGTTATGGCCGAGGCCGTCGAAGTGGCGACCGCACCCGAAACACCCGCGGAAACCGCGCTCGAAGCCGCGCCCGAGGCTGTCGAGGTGGCCACCGCCGCCGAGGCACCCGCGGAAGCTGTGGCCGAACCAACACCTGAGGCCGTCGAAGTGGCCACTGCGCCCGAAGCCCCCACCGAACCCGTGGCCGAACCCACGCCCGAGGCCGTCGAAGTGGCCACCGCGCCCGAAGCCCCCATCGAACCCGTGGTCGAACCTGAACCAGAAATCATCGAATTGGCCACTGCGCCGGATGCCCCGGTTGAACCGATTTCCGTCATTCCGGACACCCCTGAACCCGTTACCAGCGAATCTGTGGCGTCGATCCCCGATACGACGATCATCGCGGCCCTGCCCCGGCCTGATCCCGCAACCCCGCTGGGAGGCAACGCCGCGGGCGACCCCGAGCCGATCCGCCTCGCGGCCCTCACCTGGGAAACGCGGGGCATTCTGGAACTGAATGCCGTCGACGCCAACCGCGCCCGTCTGACCGGCAACGAGGTGACGCCTGACAATGACGCCAACCGCGAACTTTTGGCCGCCATCGACCCGCGGCTTCTGGCCGACCCGAACCTGATCGTGCCAGAGGGCGACATCGCCCGCACGGTCCAGTCGGAACTGGCCCGGCTGGGATGCTACCGGATGGCGGTCGACGGGTCCTGGGGCAAGGGATCACGGACGGCGCTCACCAGCTATTTCCTGTCGCGGCGGCAGGTTCCGACATCACTGGAGCCGACGGCCGAGCTGGTGGCCCAGTTGCAGCGCGAATCGCAGGTGATCTGCGCCGTGCAGGTGGCCCGTGCCAAGGTGGTGCCCGGCAAGACCAGGGCCATCCTGCCGGTCAAGGCCAAGGCCAACGCCGCCGCAAGCGGCACCAAGACCAAGTTCAAGCCCAAGGCGGGCCGCGCCGCCAAGACCCAGGTCGAAACCAAGAAGGGTCTGAAAAAGGCGCTCTCCGGGGCGGGAAACTTCTGAAGGCTCACGCCACGCTGAGGGCGGCGGCAAGGGGTTCGGGCAGGGCGAATGTGGCCAGCGCCCGGGTTCGGCCCTCGGCGGACATCTTGCGCGCGGTCTTGGTCACGATGTCCAACACCTCGGCCTGGTCGCGTGCGGCTGCGAAACCGGCAAAGTACCAGCGCAGGAAGGTGAAACAGATGATATCCTCAAGCATCTGCACCTCGGGATCGCGCTTGATCCCCTCCTTGCGCAACAAAACCCCCACCTGTGCCTGATCGTCCCTGTCATAGCCCGCCTCGGCCATGATCCCGGCAATCCGCAGGCCGTGCCGCCGCGCCTGTTCACGCCGCCAGTCGAGATATCCCGCCTTGCCCGCAGGATAACTGCCACGCGACAACAGCCAGCGTTCCACATGCTGCCCCCGGCAGGCAATCCGCAACACTTCGCCCGCATCTGGTGCCAGAACCATCTGCTCTGCCGTCATCCGCTGCCCGTACAGCAGGGCGGCGGGCGTGCCACCGTCCAGCGTGGGATCGGCGGCATTGGCCGCGTCAATCAGCGCAACGGCATGGGTCAGGCGGTCAGACATCATCGGGCCTCAGGGCAAGGGCGCTCAGCGTAACTGTCCCCCGCCCGCCTTGCCCCGTCAACCATGCCCCGTCAACCGTCGTACCGGGTGGCCCCGCGCCGCCGTTCGTCCACCGGCTGGGTCAGGATCGCCGCGTGATGCGCCCGCTGGTCGCAATTGGCGCGCGGGCAAATGCGGCAGTTGATGCCGATGGGCGTCATCGGCGCACCCCGCATCGAAAACCCTTCAGCATAGCCAATTTCGGGCACATGGTCGATGGCACAGCCCATGGCCACGGCCAGCCGGTTGTCCTGCGCGTGGCGCGCCCAGGTGGGCCGGTCCACGGTGCGGGAAAACACAAAGAACTGCGAGCGGTCAGGCATCTCCACAAACTGCGGCACGATCCGCCCGGGAGAGCGGAAACTGGTGTGCACATCCAGCCGCGGACAGGCCCCACCGTATTCGGCCAGATGGAACCCCGTCGCATTGAACCGCTTGGTCACGTTGCCGCCCTTGTCGATGCGCAGGAAAAAGAACGGGACGCCTTGCGCCCCCTCGCGCTGCAAGGTGGTCGCGCGGTGGCAAGCCTGTTCATAGCTGACCCCGAACCGGATCGCGATATGGTCCAGGTCATACTTCGTCGCCCGCGCCTCGGCGAGGTAAGCGTCATAGGGCATGAGGACGGCGGCGGCAAAGTAGTTGGCCAGCTCCACCCGCAGCCGCCCCTGCCCGCGCGGCTCGGTTATCCCGGACCTGCGGATCAATGTGTCGAGCAAATCGCGCTGCTCCAGTAAGCCCGCCATATGCACCAGCTGAAAGATGCGGTTGGTGTGGTCCAGCGCCTCGGACAGCCTTATCTCGCGCCGGGCCTCATCGTACTGGCGCAGGGTGCCGGGCAGGTCCTGCACATGGCACAGGCGCACCGTCACCCCCGGCCCGTCACGCAGTCGCGCCTTCAGGGCGGCGTAAACCTCATCCCGGTCAGGGGCCCCGCCGTTCCAGAACCGTTCCGCCGCCTCTTCCAGTTCGCGGAAATGGTTCTTCTGGCGGCGAAAAATGTTGTGTACGGCCGCCTCGGGCGAGGTGCTGATCTGTGCCGAGCGGTCCGGGCGGTCGGATTCGGTCAGGCTCAGCAACTGGTCCGTGGTCGCCTGCCAGGCCCGGTGCAGCGCCAGAAACGACTGCACCAGCCCCGGCGAATGCACCAGCGCCGCGCGCATCTGCGCAAGGTCGGGGCGGGTGTCGCCGAACAGCGGGTCCTGGATCACGGCGCGCAGGTCGGCCAGATGGCCCGACCCCTCTTCATCCACGATATCGCGCCAATCGACGCCGTAGGCATCGAACAGCCGCAGCATGACCTGAACCGACACCGACCTTTCGTTGTTCTCCAACAGGTTGACATAAGACGCGCTGATCCCGAGCGCCCGCGCCATGGCGCCCTGCGTCTCACCCCGTTCCAGCCGCAGACGGCGCAGGTGGGGGCCGATGAAGGTTTTCTGCATGGCGGTCGGTCCCGTCGCGTCTTTTGTGGGGTTTACAATATTACAAACTACCGCATCTGTAAACTTTCGCGTTCACAGCATAACCCGCTTTCGTTTTGTGAAATCCGTGCGGCGTGGCATCCCCCGCCCGAACGGCAGGAGATATGACATGCGCACCGGCACGAACCACCTTTTCATCCCCGGCCCGACCACGGTGCCAGAAGACGTCCGTCGCGCCATGAACGTGGCCCAGGAAGACCAGCGCGGCCCCGATTTCGGGCGCTTTGTGCTGTCGATCCTTGATGACCTCAAGACCGTGTTCCGCACCACGACCGGCACCGTCATGCTGTTCCCGGGATCGGGCACCGGCGCCTGGGAGGCCGCGATCACCAACACGCTGAACCCCGGCGACCGCGTGCTGATGGCGCGGCACGGTCAGTTCTCGACCCTCTGGGCCGAGATGGCCACGCGGCTGGGGCTGAACGTTGATGTGGTGGATATGGAATGGGGTGCGGGCACGCCCGTCGCCGAATTCGGGCGGCGTCTGGTCAGCGATACCGCCGGTGCAATCAAGGCAGTGTTCGTCACGCACAACGAGACGGCGACGGGCGTCACCTCTGACGTGGCGGGCATGCGGGCGGCGATGGATGCGGCCGGGCACAAGGCGCTGTTGTTCGTCGATGGCGTGTCGTCGATCGGCTCGCTGGATTTCCGGATGGATGACTGGGGCGTCGATCTGGCGGTGACGGGCAGCCAGAAGGGACTTATGTGTCCGGCAGGACTGGGAATTCTGGGCGTAAGCGCCCGCGCGATGGAGGCAGCCAAGACCGGCACCATGCGCCGCGCTTACTTCGAATTTGCCGACATGGCGGCGACCACGAAGACCGGCTATTTCCCCTACACCCCGCCGACCCCCCTGTTGCACGGCCTGCGCCGCGCGCTGGACCGTATCCATGCCGAGGGGCTGGATCAGGTCATCGCCCGCCATGCCCGTCTTGCCGAAGGGGTGCGCCGGGGGGTTGCGGCCTGGGGGCTTTCCTTGTGTGCCGAGGATGCCACCCTGCACTCGAACACCGTCACCGCGATCCGGGTGCCCGAAGGTGTCGACGCGCGCGAGGTCATCCGCATCGGCTATGAGCGGTACAACGCATCTTTCGGATCGGGTCTGTCGCGGCTCGCGGGCAAGGTTTTCCGCATCGGCCATCTGGGTGATCTGAACGAGGGGATGTGCCTGACCGGCCTTGCCATCGCTGAGATGGCGCTGGTCGAGGCGGGGGCCGATGTCGTACTCGGATCAGGCGTGGCAGCGGCGCAGGCGTGGTACGCCGCTACAGACCAGTCCGCACGGCGCATCGCGGCAGAATAACACAGGGAATTCATGTAAATGAGCCACACTCTTTATCCATTGCGCAAACAGCGCCTGCAGCGTTCCGAACTGGCCGTGCCAGCCTCGAACCCGTCGATGATCGACAAGGCCGCGGCAGGCCCGGCCGACTTTGTGTTCCTTGATCTTGAGGATGCGGTGGCGCCGCCCGAAAAGGAACAGGCGCGCAAGAACGCGATCCAGGCACTGAACGACATCGACTGGGCGGCCAAGGGCAAGACCGTGTCGGTGCGGATCAACGGCCTCGACACCCATTACATGTACCGCGATGTGGTCGATGTGATGGAACAGGCGGGTTCCCGGGTGCATACCCTTCTGGTGCCCAAGGTGGGCGTGCGCGATGACCTCTATATGGTCGAGGCGATGGTGAACCAGATCGAGCAGGCGCGCGGCCTGACCACCCGTGTGGGGCTTGAGGCGCTGATCGAGACCGCGCTTGGCATGGCGAACGTTGAATCCATTGCGCAATTCGGCGGCCGGTTGGAGGCGCTGCACTTTGGCGTGGCCGACTATGCCGCCTCGATGCGGGCGCGGACCACCAACATCGGCGGGCTGAACCCGCATTACCCGGGCGACCAGTGGCACGCCTCGATCACCCGCATGGTCATCGCGTGCCGCGCCTACGGCCTGCGCGCCATCGACGGGCCGTTCGGCGATTTCAGCGATCCTGAGGGGTACAAGGACGGCGCGCGGCGTGCGGCGGCATTGGGGTGCGAGGGGAAATGGGCGATCCATCCGAGCCAGGTCGCGATGGCGAACGAGGTATTCAGCCCGACCGAGGCCGAGGTGACCAAGGCGCAGCGCATCATCGAGGAACTGCGTCTGGCGGAAGCGCAGGGCAAGGGGGCGGCCTCGCTTGACGGCAAGATGATTGATGCGGCGTCCGAGAAGATGGCGCGGAACCTGCTGGCGGTGGCGGAGGCCATCGCGGGTCGGTGAGGGCAGGACCGGGGATCGAGCAAGGGATCGGAAACCTTGAGCTTGGCCAGCACCTCGTCGCAGGATTTCTTGATGATCTTCGCGCGCGGATCGTAGTTCTTATAGACCCGATG
>JBBQXK010000079.1:0-14192 GCA_038209775.1 Rhodobacterales bacterium
TGGCGGAGAGACAGGGATTCGAACCCTGGGTCGGCGCAAACCGACAACGGTTTTCGAGACCGCCGCATTCGACCACTCTGCCACCTCTCCGCGTCAGGTCGTCGTCGTGCCGGGGGGATAGCGGCAGTTTTCGGTGCTTGCAAGCGGGATTCCTTCAGGCCTTCGCCGAACCCGCCGACCGAACCCGCCGACCGAACCCGACGCCCGAACCGGACTCCTGCACCGGACCCCGGCATCAAACCGCCGTGAACGGCTTTCGGCATCTTGGCAGCGCGGGAGGGAGGGGTTACCTGTCGGGTCTCCCGCCGCAGCGTTGCGGTGACCAGCCCGGACAATCGCCGCCATGCAAACCCCGATCCTGCGCCTTGTCCTGTCAGCCCTGCTGTTGACGGCCCCGGCCCTTGCCCCGTCCCCTGTTGCCGCCGAAACATCAGTCCGCGTGGCGACGGCCGACGACCTGCACCGCATCCTGATGATCCCCGGGATCATCGCGGTGATGCGCGAGGAGGGGCTGGAATACGGTGCCTCGCTGGAAGAAGAGATGTTCCCCGACCAGGGCGGCCCTGCCTGGGCGGCAACAGTGGCGCTTGTCTATGACGAACCGACGATGCTGGCGCGCTTCCAGACTGCCTTTGCGGCGGCACTCAAGGATGATCCGGGCACTGTCGCCACTGTCGCCGCATGGTTCGACACGCCCCTTGGCCAACGCATCCTGACGCTGGAGATCGAGGCGAGGCGGGCGCTGATGGACAAATCGGTCGAGGAGGCGGCACGGCAGCGAGCTGAGGAGATGCAGGCCGCCGAGGACCCCCGGATGGTGGCAATCACGGACTTTGCGACAGCCAATGACCTGATCGAGCAGAACGTGCAGGGCGCACTGAACGCCAATCTGGGTTTCTATCAGGGCATGGCGCGGGCCGGTGCCTTTGGCGGCGACATGACCGAGGACCAGATGCTGTCGGATGTCTGGGGCCAGGAGGCCGAGATCCGCACGGAAACCGAGGATTGGCTTTATCCCTTTCTGGCGCTTGCCTATGGCCCGCTGTCGGATGCCGATCTGCAGGCATACACCGATTTCTCGAACACCCCTGCGGGCAAGAAGATGAATATGGCGCTGTTTACGGCCTTTGATGCGGTGTTCGTGCAGATCAGCCGCGATCTGGGCCGCGCTGTCGCCCGCCAGATGACCGGCGACGACATCTGAACCGCCCGGCTTGACATGCCCGGCCCCCTGACCGATACACCACGCGTCCGGGCGGGGTGCGAATCCTGCCCGGATCTTCATTCATGACGCCCCGCGCAGGGGCGCGCCGCCCGAAGGCACCAAACGCCGGACCGAATGTGTCCGGGGCCGCAGGGCGCGTAAGACAGGAAAAGGAACGACCCATGTTTGCGGTCCTCAAGACCGGTGGCAAGCAGTACAAGGTGCAGGCGGGTGACGTCTTGCGCGTGGAAAAGCTTGACGCCATGGCTGGAGACAAGATCCAGTTCAACGATATCCTGATGGTCGGCGGCGACAGCCCCGTCATCGGCTCGCCCCTTGTCGCAGGCGCCGCCGTGCAGGCCGAGGTGATCGACCAGATCAAGGGCGAAAAGACCATCCACTTCGTCAAGCGCCGCCGCAAACATTCGAGCCAGCGCACCAAGGGCCACCGTCAGCACTGGACGCTGGTGCGGGTGACCGATCTGCTGGCGACAGGTGCTGACGCCAGTGGCGTGGCCGCAGCCACCGGCACGGCGATTGCCCGCCGTGCGGCGCACGGGACCACGCCCGCCGCCCCGGTGGCCGAGGCCCCGGCGAAACCCAAGCGCGCGGCGGCGAAAAAGCCCGCCGCTGCGGCAGCACAGGAGTAATCCCCCATGGCACACAAAAAGGCAGGCGGTTCATCCCGCAACGGTCGTGACAGCGCCGGGCGTCGTCTGGGCGTCAAGCTGTTTGGCGGCCAGCATGCAATCCCCGGCAACATCATCGTGCGCCAGCGCGGCACCACCTGGTTCCCGGGGCTGGGTGTCGGCATGGGCACCGACCACACGATCTTTGCCAAGGTCGAGGGGCATGTGGCGTTCAAAAAGGGACTCAAGGGCCGCACCTTCATTTCGGTGCTGCCGATGGCCGAGGCCGCCGAGTAGCCGATCCTTTACAAACGGCATGTAGAGGGGGACCGGCGACACTGCCGGTCCCCCTTCCGCATTTTCGCCCATCTTCGGTGGCAAGGGCGGGTTGTGCGGGGGGCCTTTGATGCCCACGTCAGGCGTTGCAGTTTTCGGGATCGGGTCCAACATGGCCCGATCGTGGTTTTCGGGGAGGGAAGCCATGAAGATCGAAACCATTCCGCATGTGCAACAGGGTGCCATCACCGCGGGCCGGTTCGTGCTGCGCCCGGTGCGCCGGTCGGATGCCGGTTTGTTTGCGATGTATGCGGGCGACCGCCGCGTGGCCGAGGCGACACGGTCGATCCCCCACCCCCTGCCGCCGGGCGCTGCCGAGGCGTTCGTCGCCCGCGGCGCCCGCGACGGCGGGGATGAGGATGTGTGGGTCATGGACGGCGTGGCCAGCGGCTTGCCCGAGGTGCTGGGTGTGATTTCCTTGCGCGAGATGGATCGTGGCCAGTCCGAGGTTGAATTCTGGGTGGCCCCCGCGTTCTGGAACATCGGCATCGCGTCCGAGGCGGTGGCGGCGCTGGTAGCGGCCAACCCGCAGAAGAACAGCACGATCTTTGCCGAGGTGTTTCAGGACAATCCGGGTTCTGCGCGCGTGCTAGCCCATGCGGGGTTCGAGTACCTGGGCGACGCCGAAAGCTTTTCAGTGGCGCGCAATGTCTGTGTGCCGACCTGGACCTATGTGCGCAAACTCGG
Source organism: Rhodobacterales bacterium (assembly GCA_038209775.1). Lineage (GTDB taxonomy): Bacteria > Pseudomonadota > Alphaproteobacteria > Rhodobacterales > Rhodobacteraceae > JBBQXK01. The sequence continues at coordinate 2,857 of JBBQXK010000079.1, forward strand.
CTGATGTGGGCGGGCAGGGCGGGGTGAGCCCCGTCCCGCCAATCACGGTGAAGCCGGTCTTGGCAGCCCTGCCGCGAAAATGTGACCGGCGCAGACGAGCCCAATTCGCCCGGGTCCAGTGACGGGGCCAAAGATGAACATGGCGCAAAGGCACGCCTGTCAACATATTGAAATCATTTAGCGGGGTCATTGTCGCAGCACGCGACGCCCGCCCGATCCACCCCTTGCCCACCCGTCCCCGATCCTGTATCGCGAGGCCGTCATCCCCCTGAAAGCCCCCCCTCAAGATGAAATTCCTCGACCTTGCCAAAGTATACATCCGCTCGGGCGGCGGCGGGGCGGGGTGCGTGTCGTTCCGGCGTGAGAAGTTCGTTGAATTCGGCGGCCCTGATGGTGGCGACGGCGGCAACGGCGGGTCGGTCTTTGTCGAGGCGGTCGAGGGGCTGAATACGCTGATCGACTTTCGCTATCAGCAGCATTTCTTTGCCAAATCGGGCCAGCCCGGGATGGGCGCGCAAAAGACCGGCAAGACGGCGGATGACGTCGTGCTGCGGGTGCCGGTCGGCACCGAGGTGCTGGACGAGGATGAGGAAACCGTGATCGCCGATCTGGTGACGCCGGGCCAGCGGGTACAGCTTGCGCGGGGCGGCAACGGCGGCTGGGGGAACCTGCAGTTCAAATCCTCGACCAACCGCGCCCCGGCCCGCGCCAATCCGGGTCAAGATGGGGTCGAGCGGACGATCTGGCTGCGCCTGAAACTGATCGCCGATGCGGGGCTGGTGGGGTTGCCGAACGCGGGCAAGTCCACGTTCCTTGCTGCCGTGTCGAACGCCCGGCCCAAGATTGCCGACTATCCCTTTACCACGCTGGTCCCGAACCTTGGTGTCGTCGGCATTGACGCGCATGAGTTTGTGATGGCCGATATCCCCGGCCTGATCGCCGGTGCCAGCGAGGGGCGGGGTCTGGGCATGCAGTTCCTGGCCCACGTCGAGCGTTGCTCGGTCCTTCTGCATCTTGTCGACGGCACGTCGTCAACCATCGTCAAGGATTACCGCACCATCGTGACCGAGCTTGAGGCCTATGCCGAAGCGCTGGGTGACAAGCCCCGCATCCTTGCCCTGAACAAGGCCGACGCGCTGGACCGCACCACCCTGACCCGCCGCCGCCGCGCGCTGGAAGATGCATCGGGTGGCACGGTTCATGTCATTTCGGGCGTCGCACGGCAGGGTTTGGACACGGTTCTGCGCGCGTTGTACGCCCGGATCGTGGCCGACCGGACCGTGGCACCCGAGGTGGTTGCATGGCAACCCTAACGGTGGCCGCACCCGATGTCCGCACGGCCCGCAGGCTGGTCGTCAAGATCGGCTCGGCGCTGCTGGTGGACCGGGTGAGCGGACTGCGGAACGGCTGGCTGACCGCCCTTGCCGCCGATGTAGCCGAGGCCCGGGCACGGGGCACGGATGTGGTGCTGGTGTCATCAGGTTCTATCGCCCTTGGCCGCAAGGTGCTGGGTCTGGCCGATGGCCCGCTGGCGCTGGAACAGGCACAGGCGGCGGCCGCGGTGGGCCAGATCCGGCTGGCGCGGGCCTATGAAGAGGTGCTGGCGCCGCATGGCATAACCTCGGCCCAGGTTCTGGTGACGCTGGAAGATACCGAGGATCGCCGCCGATACCTCAACAGCCGCGCCACGATGCAGATGCTGCTTTCGCTGGGCGTGGTGCCCATCGTGAACGAGAACGACACGGTCGCGACCGACGAGATACGTTTCGGCGACAATGACCGGCTGGCCGCCCAGATCGCGGTGACGGTGGGGGCGGATCAGTTGATCCTGTTGTCGGATGTGGACGGGTTCTATTCCGCCAACCCCAAGACCGACCCCACCGCCCGCCGGTTCGACATCATCGAGACGATCACCCCCGCGTTGGAGGCGATGGCAGGTGATCCGGTATCGGGGCTGTCGAAGGGCGGCATGAAGACGAAGATACTGGCGGCCAAGACCGCCATTGCCGGCGGCTGTGCCATGGCGATCATGGAGGGGTCCACGCCCCGGCCCCTGACCGCCCTTGCCAACGGCGCCGCACGGACGTGGTTCGTGCCGCAGGCCGATCCGCAACTGGCCCGCAAACGCTGGATTGCGTCGATGAAGCCGAAGGGCGAACTGATCCTTGACGCAGGTGCCGTCGCGGCCCTGGCGCAGGGCAAATCGCTGTTGCCCGCAGGTGTGCGTGAGGTAACGGGGCGGTTCGGGCGGGGCGAGCCGGTGTCGATCCTTGACCCGGCACGCGTCGTGCTGGGCAAGGGGCTGGTGCGCTACACGGCGGATGAGGCACGGGCGATTGCCGGGCATCGTTCGGCGGAGATCGAGGCGATATTGGGCTATGCGGGGCGGGCGGCGCTGGTACATCGGGATGACATGGTGATCTGAGACGAGGCGAATTCCTGACGGAATTCGGTACGGAAATTTTGAAATTTCCGGTTCGGAGTTTTTGAAAACTCCGGTTCGCGCGGGCAAAGAGGGCAGGACATGGACGGACAGACCACGACCCTGATCGCCGGGATCGCCGCCGCCGCCAAGGCAGCGGCGACCGAACTGGCCCATGCCAGCCAGGAACGCAAGTATGCCGCCCTGATCGGTGCGGCCGAATTCGTCTGGGAAGGCCGCGAGGCCATTCTGGATGCAAACTATCAGGACCTGGGCGAGGCCGCTGACAAGGGTCTGTCACCCGCGCTGACCGACCGGCTGACCCTGTCCGTGGCGCGCATCCGCGACATGGTGGACGGCTTGCGCGCCGTCGCCGAGGCGCCCGATCCGGTCGGGCGGGTGCTGGCGGAATGGGACCGGCCGAACGGGCTGCATATCCAGCGGGTGTCAACGCCTCTGGGCGTGATCGGTGTGATCTACGAGAGCCGCCCGAACGTGACGGCGGATGCTGGGGCGCTGTGCCTCAAGGCGGGGAATGCAGTGATCCTGCGGGGCGGTTCGGAAAGCTTCCATTCCTCGACCGCAATCCATGCCTGCATGGTGCGGGGCCTGACCGAGGCGGGCCTGCCAGTGGCGGCGATCCAGTTGGTGCCCACGCGCGACCGGCAGGCGGTGACCGACATGCTGCAGGCGGTGGGCCTGATCGATGTGATCGTGCCGCGTGGTGGCAAGGGTCTGGTCGGCTTGGTGCAGCGTGAGGCGCGGGTGCCGGTGTTCGCGCATCTGGAAGGCATCTGCCACGTTTATGCCGACTGTGACGCCGATCTGGAAAAGGCGCGCCGCGTGGTGCTGAACGCCAAGACCCGCCGCACCGGGGTGTGCGGGGCGGCGGAGTGCCTGCTGATCGACTGGAAATTCTACACAGCGCATGGCGCTGTCCTGATCGACGACCTGTTGCGCGCGGGCGTCGAGGTGCGGACCGAGGGCGAGTTGCTGAAGGTGCCGGGCACCGTTCAGGCCGCGCCCGAGGATTTCGGGCGCGAGTTTCTGGACATGGTGATTGCTGTGCGGCTGGTGGACGGGGTGGACGAGGCCATCGCCCATATCCGCCGCTATGGCAGCAACCATACCGAAAGCATCCTGACCGAGAACGACGCCACCGCTGCGCGGTTCTTTCAGCGGCTGGATTCCGCCATCCTGATGCGCAACGCCAGCACCCAGTTCGCCGACGGGGGCGAGTTCGGGATGGGCGCCGAAATCGGCATTGCCACGGGCAAACTGCATGCGCGCGGGCCTGTGGGGGCCGAGCAACTGACCAGCTTCAAATACCTCGTGACCGGGGATGGGACGATCCGGCCCTGAGGTGGCGGGCGTTGGTGCTGGCGGCACAGGGGCGGGGCTCTGCCCGTCGCCCATCGGCCTTGAACCGATGGCGTGTCGGTGGGCGACCCCGGAGTACTTAGGCAAGGTGAAAGCTGAAAGAAAGACGATGGCGCTATGCGCGACCGGCGTTCTGTCAGAACGAAATCTTGATCTCTGTCTCACGCAGTTCGACCGCCAGACGGCGGCCCTGGCGGATCACCTCTTCGGGCAACAGCGCAAAATGGACGTGCGCGGGGGTCAGGTCGGTGGCGGCACCGGGGTTCGACAGTACATCCCAGACGGCAGTGTCGATCCGCGCGCGGGTGGCTTGTGCGGCCACGGTCCAGCGCGCCTCGCCCTTTTCCACCCGGATGCGGCCGCCATAGGGCATCGCGGTCTCGCAGCACTGAATGGCGAGGAACGCCAGTTTCACCTCGCGCCGCGCCAGATCCTGCGGACTTTGCCATTCGATCAGCATGCGCCCGCCGCGCGTGGTATCCTCGATGATCGACGCGACCTCGCCCCGCCCGATGCGCTGGTCGCGCCCTGCAGAGCCGAAAGCGATGCGGAAATAGCGGATGCGGGCATTGGCGTTGGCCACGCTTTCGGCGATCAGGGCGATTTCGGGGCCTTTCGTCACGCCGTCCATCATGAGGAGTTCGACCCCGTTGCCGATGGCGCCGATCGGGCTGATAAGGTCATGGCAGATGCGGGATCCGATCAGGGCTGTCAGGTCGGGGCGGTCGGGCATCGGCAAGGTCTCCGGTCAGGTGGAAAAAGGATGAACGCGTTACTTGAACCTGGCATGCTGGTGACGCACCCCGGGTGCCCCGACTGGGGCGTAGGGCAGGTGCAGTCCAGCATCGGCCACCGGATTACCGTGAACTTCGAACATGCGGGCAAGGTGGTCATCGACGGCAGGCATGTCGTGTTGTTGCGGTTCTTCGGTCGCTTGCCGTGAATCTATGGCTGAGTTGCGCGATTGTTCAACCTTCGATTGCGACGGCGAAAGCTGTCGGTTGAAAAGCGTGTCATTCGGGCAGGTGCGGGGTTGCGGGGATGTTCCCCGAACGGCTCGCCTGTGCGCTTCCCTCGCGCGGGATCATGCTTTATGGGTCGCGACCGGCGCGGCAGGTTGGGCATGCGCGGCATCGGACGGGGATGATGAAAACCGACGACGCGCATCTGGAACTGCGTCTGGCGCGGGATGACCGTGACCTTCTGGCCGCACAGCGCCTGCGCTATGCGGTGTTTGTCGAGGAGTTGGGCGGCGACGGCCCGCTGGTTGACCATGCGGCGCGGCTGGAGCGGGATGAGTACGATGCCGTCTTTGATCATCTGATCCTTGTCGACCGCCGCCGCGATGCGGGGGCGCTGGAGGATGTGGTGGGTGTCTACCGCATCCTGCCGTCAACCCGCGTTGGCCCTACAGACCGCTTTTATTCCGAGGGTGAGTATGACCTTGGCCCCTTGCGCAGCAGCGGGCGGCGGCTTCTGGAACTGGGACGGTCCTGCGTCCATCCAGACCACCGGGGTGGGTCGGCGATGTTCCATTTGTGGAACGGGCTGGCCGATTATGTGCTTGAACGGGGTATCGAGGTGCTGTTTGGCGTGGCCAGCTTTCACGGCACTGATCCGGCCCCGCTGGCACAGCCGCTGTCCTGGTTGCACCACCACCACCTGGCGCCGCCGGCACTGCGCGTCTCGGCGCGGACCGGACACCGGCAAGCGATGAACCTCGTGCCCGAGGCGTCGTTGGACCGCAAGGCCGCGATGCTGGCGACGCCGGCGCTGATCAAGGCCTATCTGCGGCTGGGTGGGTTCGTCGGTGACGGGGCCTGGACCGATCATGCGTTCAACACCACCGATGTCTGTCTGGTGATGGACACCGCGCGGATGTCCGACCGGCACCGCGCCTATTACACCCGCAAACAGGGCATCCCTGCATGACCGACTGGCGTGCGGCGCGGCTGCCGGCGTGGCGGCCCGGTCCGGTTGGATGGCTTCTGATCGTGCTGCGCGGCACCGTGATCGGTGTGGTGACCTATGGCTGTCTGGTGGTCCTGTTGCTGGTCCGGCTGGTCGAGGCCCCGCTGTTTGCCCCCCGCCGCCCGGTGACGCCGTGGATCACGCAGTTCGTCTGCCGCACCGCGCTGCGGGTGATCGGGCTGCGGCTGGTGCGGCGGGGGCAGCCGATGACGGGTGAGGGGGCGATTGTCGCCAACCATGCGTCCTGGCTGGACATATTCGTACTGAACGCCTGCGACCGCATCTATTTCGTGTCGAAGTCCGAGGTGGCGGGCTGGGCCGGCATCGGATGGCTTGCACGCGCCACCGGCACCGTGTTCATCGCGCGCAAGGGATCCGAGGCACGGGTGCAGGCGGCGCTTTTTGAAACGCGTCTCCACGCACAGCACCGCCTTTTGTTTTTCCCCGAGGGTACCAGCACCGACGCGACCCGCATCGTGCCGTTCAAGTCCACGCTCTTTGCTGCCTTCTTTGCCGATGGCCTGCGCGACCGTTTGCGTCTTCAACCGGTCAGCGTGGTCTACCACCCTCCGGCGGGACAAGACCCCCGGTTTTACGGCTGGTGGGGCGAGATGTCGTTTGCGCCCCATTTTCTGCGCATGCTGGCAACGGCGCGGCACGGGCATGTCGAGGTCACTTTCCATGATCCCGTTGCGGTCGCGGCCTTTCCCGACCGCAAGGCGCTTGCCGTGCATTGCGAGGCGGTGATCCGCGCCACGCATGACGCGACCCTGCCAAAGCGGTGAGGGCGGGTGGCAGGTTAGGGCAAGGCCGACACGATGGCCGCAAGGACGGTGCCTACGCGCTGCACATCCGGTTCTGCGGGAAAGGGCGGCAGGACCACCTTGGTTCCATCGTAATAGACCGTGCCACCGCTTGAGCCGCCGCCGACCGGGAAGTCCGTCGCCTCGCGCGCCGGGGTTTCGACCAGACCCGAGGCCGCGACAACCGCGCGGATCGCGTCCAGCCTTGCGGCATCTGCCGTGACACGTTGGGTGGTGCAGTTGGGGCCGTTCTTGTCAAAGCCCTTGCAGCGCTTGACGATCACCACACGGTCCGCGTGGATGCTGACAGACACCGACCAGGCATATTGCGGCGGCAGGCTGCCGGAGCTTTGCCAGTATTCGGCCAGAACCTCGGCCTCGTCGGCCTGCACCGGGGGGGACACCAGCAGCATCAGGGCCACGACAAGCCGACGAAACATTCAGGCGACCTCCTCTCGCAGGATTCGGGGCACCTTGAACTCGACGTTCTCCTGCGCCGTCTCGACCAGTTCGACCGTCACGGTGAACCTTGCGCGGAAGGCGTCGACCACTTCGTTCACCAGCACTTCGGGCGCGCTGGCCCCGGCGGTGATCCCGACCGACCTGATGCCCGACAGTGCCCGCCAGTCGATGTCGACGGCCCGCTGCACCAGTTGGGCATAGGCGCAGCCCGCCGCGCGGCCAACCTCGACCAGCCGCAAGCTGTTGGAACTGTTGGGCGCACCGATCACCAGAAGCGCGTCGATCCGGCCCGCCACCGCCTTGACCGCCGCCTGCCGGTTGGTGGTGGCATAGCAGATGTCCTCCTTGTGCGGACCGACGATGGCCGGAAACCGCGCCTGCAGGGCTGTCACAATGCCCGCCGTGTCATCGACGGAAAGGGTGGTCTGGGTGATGAAGGCCAGCCGTGCCGGATCGCGCACCGACAGCCGCGCCACATCGGCCTCGGTTTCAACCAACAGCACCTCACCGTCGGGCAGTTGCCCCATGGTGCCCACCGTCTCGGGGTGACCCGCGTGGCCGATCATCACCATCTGCAGGCCGTTCTCGTGATGGCGCGCGGCCTCGTTGTGCACTTTGGTCACCAGGGGGCAGGTTGCATCCACGGCGATCATCTGGCGGGCGGCGGCGGCGGCGGGCACGGATTTGGGCACGCCATGGGCCGAAAACACCACGGGCCGGTCATCGGGGCAATCGTCCAGTTCCTCGACGAACACAGCACCCTTGGCGCGCAGGTCATCTACCACGAATTTGTTATGGACGATCTCGTGGCGCACATAGACCGGGGCGCCCCATTTCTGCAGCGCCAGTTCCACGATCCTGATGGCCCGGTCCACGCCCGCACAGAACCCGCGCGGGGCGGCCAGGTACAGCGTCAGGGGCGGCAGGTCGGTCATCGCAGGCTCCGGGTCCGATGTCCCAGCGTTAGGCAATTCCGCCGCGCGGGTCCACCCGTCACGGCCATGAAAAAGGCCGGGGTGTCCCCACACCCCGGCCCCGATCCATGCCAAACGCTCAGCTTGCGGCGACGGTGGCCTGATCCTCGCGGTCGGCGATGCCGGTGCGCAGCTCGGTCCGGGGTTCGCGGGGCGGGCGCCCGATGACTTCGCGAAGGTCGTCCAGTTCGATGAAGTTATCGGCCTGACGGCGCAATTCGTCGGCGATCATCGGGGGTTGCGACCGGATGGTGGATACCACCGACACCCGCACGCCCTGCCGCTGCAGACTTTCGACCAGCGGGCGAAAGTCGCCGTCGCCCGAAAACAACACCGCGTGATCCATCCGGGGGGCCAGTTCCATGGCATCGACGGTCAGTTCGATGTCCATGTTGCCCTTCACTTTCCTGCGACCCTGGCTGTCGGTGTATTCCTTGGCGGGCTTGGTCACCATGGAAAAGCCGTTGTAGTGCAGCCAGTCAACCAGCGGGCGAATCGGCGAATAGTCGTCGTTCTCCAGAAGGGCGGTGTAGTAGAAGGCGCGGATCAGCTTGCCACGGCGCATGAACTCCTGCCGCAACAGCTTGTAGTCGATGTCGAACCCCAGCGCCTTGGCAGCCGCGTAAAGGTTTGATCCGTCTATGAACAACGCCAGTCGTTCGTCCTTGTAAAACATCGAATGCTCCTCTCAAAATAAGCGCCGACACCGGAATTCCGCACGTCGTCAGTTGTTTCGTTCTAACCCGTGGCCGATTACAGGGGAAGTATCGGGTGAATGTCCCCGGATTCAAGCGCGACTATACGAAAGTGTAAGGTGTCACCCAACGTCAACATACCTGTGCTTGTCGCACTTGGCGCGAATCTGCCGCATGACGGGCGGTCCCCCGCCGACACCGTGCAGGCCGCCATCAATGCGTTGCCTGGCGAAGGGCTGGCTATCCTGCGCGCCAGCCGCCTTTATGCCACGCCCTGCTTTCCGGCCGGGGCGGGGCCGGATTATGTGAATGCGGCCATATGGTTACGGGCCCGGCCCGGGGTTGGCGCGCGAGACATTCTGGCGGCGCTGCACCGGACCGAGGCGCTGTTCGGGCGGGCGCGGGCGGAACGCTGGGGCATGCGCACGCTGGATCTGGACCTGATCGCGATGGGCGATCTGATCCTGCCCGACCCCGCCACCGCGTCACATTGGCGTGACCTGCCGCCAGAGCGTCAGATCGCCGCAACCCCCGACCGACTTATCCTGCCGCATCCCCGGTTGCAGGACCGCGCCTTTGTGCTGGTGCCCCTGGCGGATGTGGCCCCCCGCTGGCGGCATCCGGCCACCGGGCTGACCGTCACCCAGATGCTGCGGCGCATCCCGGTCGCGGACCGCGCCGCCGTGAAGCCCTTGGGTCCTTAGGTTTTTTCGCCGCTTGTCAACCCCGGCCTCAGCGCCTATATCGTCGCTTCCCGCCCAATGATGTGAAAGGCTGATCCATGGCCCGCGTGACCGTTGAAGACTGCGTTGACAAGGTGCCGAACCGGTTCGAACTGGTGATGCTGGCCGCCCATCGCGCGCGCGAAATTCAGGCGGGATCGCCGATCACCGTCGACCGCGACGACGACAAGAACCCCGTCGTGAGCCTGCGCGAAATCGCGGATGAAACGCAGGGTGCTGACGCTCTGCGCGAACGCATGATCGAAAGCCACCAGACCCAGATCGAGGTGGATGAGCCCGAGGATGACCAGATGGCGCTGTTGATGGGGTCCGAGATGGACCGCCCGGCGCTGGACGACATGTCCGAGGAAAAGCTGTTGCGTGCGCTGATGGAAGCGCAGGGCGCGAACTGACACCCGCCAGGGCGCGCGGGCGGGTGGGGCGGACAGGATGATCGATGTCGAAGACCTGATCGCCCTCGTCCACAACTACAACCCGCGCACCAACGCCGACCTGATCCGCCGGGCCTTTGACTATGCCCGGGGCATGCATGACGGCCAGATGCGGAAATCGGGTGAGCCCTATTTCACCCATCCCGTGGCCGTCGCCGCCATCCTGACCGAACAGCGGCTGGACGACGCGACCATCGTCACCGCTCTTTTGCACGACACCATCGAAGACACCAAATCGACCTATTCCGAGGTGTCGCGCCTGTTCACGCCCGAGATTGCCGAACTGGTTGACGGGGTAACCAAGCTGACCAACCTGCAACTGTCCTCTGCCGAAACCAAACAGGCCGAGAACTTTCGCAAGCTGTTCATGGCGATGTCCAAGGATTTGCGGGTGATCCTGGTGAAACTGGCCGACCGCCTGCACAACATGCGCACGATCAAGTCGATGCCCGTCGACAAGCAGGCGCAAAAAGCCCGCGAAACGATGGAGATTTATGCGCCGCTGGCTGGCCGGATGGGCATGCAGTGGATGCGTGATGAGCTGGAGGATCTGTCCTTCAAGGTGCTGAACGCCGAGGCGCGCAATTCGATCATCCGCCGGTTCCTGACGCTGCAGCGCGAATCGGGCGACGTGGTCCACAAGATCACCGCCGACATCCGGCTGGAGTTGGACAAGGTTGCCATCGACGCCGACGTCTTCGGGCGCGCGAAAAAGCCCTATTCGATCTGGCGCAAGATGCAGGAAAAGGATCTGGCGTTCAGCCGCCTGTCCGACATCTACGGCTTTCGCATCATTTGCCGCAGCGAGGCTGACTGTTACCGCACCCTTGGCGTGATCCATCAGCGGTGGAAAGCGGTGCCGGGGCGGTTCAAGGACTACATCAGCCAGCCCAAGACCAATGGCTACCGCAGCATCCACACCACCGTGTCTGGCCGCGACGGCAAGCGGGTCGAGGTGCAGGTCAGAACGCGCGAGATGCACGAGGTGGCCGAGGCAGGTGTTGCCGCGCACTGGTCCTATCGTGAGGGGGTGCGCGCCGAAAACCGCTTTGCCGTCGATCCGGCGAAATGGCTGGCCAGCCTGACCGACCGTCTGGGGGAGGAAGAGGAAGACGACGCGTTCCTCGAAAACGTCAAGCTGGAGATGTACACCGATCAGGTGTTCTGCTTCACCCCCAAGGGTGACGTGGTGCAACTGCCGCGCGGCGCGACGCCTCTGGATTATGCCTATGCCGTCCATACCAAGATCGGCAATTCCTGCGTGTCGGCCAAGATCGACGGCATCCGTGTGCCGCTGTGGACCCGCCTGAAGAACGGCCAGTCGGTCGAGATCATCACCGCGCAGGGGCAGCGGCCGCAGGCGTCGTGGATCGACATTGTCACGACCGGCCGCGCCAAGGCGGCGATCCGGCGCAGCTTGCGCGAAGAGGACCGGGGCCGGTTCGTCAAGCTGGG
>JBBQXK010000080.1:0-13981 GCA_038209775.1 Rhodobacterales bacterium
ACCATGATGCGTGAGGCGACGCAGCGGCTCGAGGCGCGCATTGCCGCCGATCCGGCGCAATGGTTCTGGGTGCATCGCCGCTGGAAGGCCGCGCCCTAGCGCAGGCGCACCGCGCCCAGGATCGGTCCGGCCGCACCGTCCTGCATGATCACGACGACCGGTTGATCGCCCGCAGCAGGCACCCGCAGGGACAGCGGCGCATCGGTGTCCCACTGGCCAACTTCGGACCACTCCGTGACGACATTGCGGTAGATCACCGTCTTGCCCGCATTCTCGCCCTTGGGGATCTCGCGCACGACCTCGGGGATGTAGCGCACGAGCTGCACCAGCGCCCGTTTCGGGACCGGGCCACGTGCCGTGGCCGAAATGACGACCGCGTTTCCGTCACGGGTCAGTCCCACTTGCACCGGATAGGCCGAGGCCGGGTGCGACGCGACGGCATCCATCGCCACGACCGGGTGGCTGCCGACGAATTCCTGAACCCCCGCGACGACCATCTGCGGGGTGTAGACGTTGCGCGCCTGCCAATGATGCGCGTAGCCGCGCTGCCGTGCCGTGAAGGCCGGATCGGCCAGATCGTCTGCCCAGCCGATATAATCCCAATAATCGACATGCAGCGCCAGCGCGATCACGTCGGTCCTGTCCGCCATCTGCGCCAGGATCCGGTCCGCAGGTGGGCAGCTCGAACACCCTTGAGAGGTGTAGAGCTCGACGACCGTGCCCGTATCCTGTGCCGTTGCCGGCGTCGCCCCGATCAAGGCACCAAGGATACCGGCAGCAATAACATGGCGCATGGATCGACTTTCCGGGTTATTCATACCCAATCGTCTAATCAGCTTGGAATGTAATGACCAATCAAGCAATCGCGACGGCGCTGCCACATGAAACACCGCGTCTCTCGCGTCACACCAACGGCGGTATACGACAGTATACATATTTTCGCGCCGCCCACTTGAACGCATCCCCCGCATGGGGCAAAAGCTGTGCAAGCCACATGTCCTCAACCTGAAGGAACAGCCATGACCGTCACCGTCGGCACCGATACCGCCAAGACCCGCAAGACTCTGACCGTGGGCGACCAGTCGGTCGCCTACTACTCGATCGACGCGGCCACGCAGGCTGGCCTTGGCGATTTCAGCAAACTGCCTGCCGCGCTGAAGGTCGTGCTGGAAAACATGCTGCGGTTCGAGGACGGCAAGACCGTCACCGTGGACGACATCAAGGCCTTTGCCGAATGGGCGACCCTGGGCGGCAAGAACCCGCGAGAGATCGCCTACCGCCCGGCGCGCGTCCTGATGCAGGACTTCACCGGCGTCCCAGCCGTCGTCGATCTGGCCGCAATGCGTGACGGGATCAAGGCGCTGGGTGGCAACGCACAGCAGATCAACCCGCTGGCCCCGGTCGACCTCGTGATCGACCATTCGGTGATGATCGACGAATTCGGCAACCCGCGCGCCTTTCAGATGAACGTGGACCGCGAGTATGAGCGGAACATGGAACGCTACCAGTTCCTGAAATGGGGCCAGAACGCATTCAACAACTTCCGCGTCGTGCCCCCCGGCACCGGCATCTGCCATCAGGTGAACCTGGAATATCTGGCGCAAACCGTCTGGACCGACACCGACCAGCATGGTCAGCAGGTGGCCTACCCCGATACCCTTGTCGGCACCGACAGCCATACCACCATGGTCAACGGTCTGGCCGTCCTTGGCTGGGGCGTCGGCGGGATCGAGGCTGAGGCTGCAATGCTGGGCCAGCCGGTTTCCATGCTGATCCCTGAAGTGGTCGGCTTCAAACTGACCGGTGCCATGCGCGAAGGCACCACCGCCACCGACCTTGTGCTCAAGGTCGTGCAGATGCTGCGCAAACATGGCGTGGTGAACAAGTTCGTCGAATTCTGGGGCGAGGGGCTGGACAACCTGCCTTTGGCCGACCGCGCCACCATCGCCAACATGGCCCCCGAATACGGCGCCACCTGCGGCTTTTTCCCGATCGACGACGAAACCCTGCGTTATCTGCACATGACCGGCCGCGACGAGGCGCGGATCGCGCTGGTCGAGGCCTATTCCAAGGAGCAAGGCATGTGGCGCGGCGCTAACTATGCGCCCGTCTACACCTCCACCCTTGAACTCGACATGGGCACCATCGTCCCCGCCATCTCGGGCCCCAAACGCCCGCAGGATTTCCTGCCCCTGACCGACGCCAAGGCCGGTTTCGCGCATGAGATGGAAACCTCGTTCAAACGCCCGCAAGGCACGCAGGTCGCCGTGGCGGGCGAATCCTACACCATGTCGTCCGGCAAGGTGGTGATCGCCTCGATCACCTCCTGCACCAACACCTCGAACCCCTATGTGATGATCGGTGCGGGCCTTGTCGCCCGCAAGGCCCGCGCGCTTGGCCTTAACCGCAAGCCCTGGGTCAAAACCTCGCTCGCCCCCGGGTCACAGGTCGTCTCCGAATACCTGAACGCCGCCGGCCTGCAGGAAGACCTCGACGCCATCGGCTTCAACCTTGTCGGCTACGGCTGCACCACCTGCATCGGCAACTCCGGTCCCCTGCAGCCCGAAATCAGTGCGGCGATCAACGAAGGCGACCTTGTCGCCGCCGCCGTCCTTTCCGGCAACCGCAATTTCGAGGGCCGCATTTCCCCCGACGTGCGCGCCAACTACCTCGCCTCGCCCCCCCTCGTGGTGGCCTATGCCCTTGCCGGCGACATGAACATCGACCTCACGACCGAGGCTTTGGGCCATACCCCCGAAGGCACGCCGGTCTTCCTGCGCGACATCTGGCCCACCAACGCCGAAATCGCCGATCTTGTGCAGGCCACCGTCACCCGTGCGGCGTTCCAGAAGAAATACGCCGATGTCTTCAAGGGCGACGCGAAATGGCAGGCGGTCGAGGTGACCGACAGCGAAACCTACGACTGGCCCGCCACCTCGACCTACATCCAGAACCCGCCCTATTTTCAGGGCATGTCAAAGACTCCCGGCGTGATCGCCGACATCACCGGCGCCAAAATCCTCGCCATCCTCGGCGACATGATCACCACCGACCACATCAGCCCCGCAGGTTCATTCAAATCCTCAACTCCGGCGGGCAAGTACCTGACAGAACGTCAGGTTCCGGTATCCGAGTTCAACAGCTACGGCGCCCGGCGCGGCAACCACGAGGTGATGATGCGCGGCACCTTCGCTAACATCCGCATCAGGAATGAGATGCTCGATGCGGTCGAGGGTGGCTATACCCTCGGACCCGACGGCGTGCAGACCTCGATCTACGACGCCTCGATGGCGCATCAGGCGGCGGGCACCCCGCTCGTGATCTTCGGCGGTATCGAATACGGCGCAGGCTCCAGCCGCGACTGGGCCGCCAAGGGCACCGCCCTCCTGGGCGTCAAGGCCGTCATCGCGGAATCGTTTGAGCGTATCCACCGCTCGAACCTCGTCGGCATGGGCGTCATCCCGTTCGAGTTCACCGGTGGCGCCACGCGCAAATCCCTTGGCCTCAAAGGCACAGAAACCGTGTCGATCACCGGCCTTGCGGGCGATCTCAAACCCCTGTCACTGGTGCCCTGCACGATCACTTTTGCCGGCGGCACCACGACCACCATGCAGATCAAGTGCCGGATAGATACCGAGATCGAGATCGAATACGTCGAACACGGCGGCGTCCTCCACTACGTCCTGCGCAACCTCGCCCTGGCGTCATAATCGAACGGGGGGGCACAACGCCCCCCTTCCCCATCCATCTTTGCCCAAATATCCCGGGGGGAGGCCAAAGACCGGGGGGCAGCGCCCCCCTTGCTACCGTGCCGCTTCGATGGCTGGCAGGATGGTGCGCTCCATCTCCGCCACCGTGATCGGCCCGGCAAACCGCAGCACCACCGTGCCCGACCCGTCGATCACAAAGGTCTCGGGCACCCCGTACAACCCCCAGTCCAGCCCGGCCCGCCCCGTCTCGTCGGCCCCGACAGCCGTATAGGGATTGCCCAACTCACCCAGAAAGCCCAGCGCGTTCGCGGCACTGTCCTTGTAGTTCACCCCGTACACCGGCACCCCCATCGCTGCAATCTCGCCCAGACGCGGGTGTTCGGCGCGGCAGGGCGCACACCAGCTTGCCCAGAAGTTCACCACCTTGACCCCGGGTGCCCGCAACAGCGCGTCGGTCAGTACCGGCCCCTCGCCCAGCGCCGTCACCTGCAACGCAGGCGCCGCCTTGCCCGCATAGGCCGACGGCAGCCCCTCCGGGTCATCCCGCATCATCCCCACCGCGAACAGCCCGGCCAGTGCCGCGAACAGCACCGGCGGCACCAACATCAGCCACCTAGCCATTGGCACGCTCCGCCCGCGCTTCTACCACCCGGGCCTCTGCCGCCCGCAGCGCCGCCCGCGCCCGTGCGCCCTGCCACAGCGACAGCACCACAAGCCCCCCGATCAAAAGAATCGCCACCGCATAAGACCCCAGCACCGCAACGGCATATTTCCCAAGGTCCGGCATCATCCCATCCGCTCCCGCGCCAGCAACGCCGCCAGACGCCGCGCCCTGATTTCGGTCCGCGTCCGCACCAGCACCAGCGTCACGAACAACAGACCGAACCCCACCATCGAAATCACCAGGGGTTGCCAGAACACATCCGCCACATTCTCCTTGCGGTCCAGGCTCAGCGAAGCGCCCTGATGCTGCCCCTCGCTCCAGAAATTGGCGGCATAGCGCGACAGGACGGCAAAGACCGATCCCACCATGCACAGGACCGCCGTCAGGTCGGCCGCCGTGTCCGGGTCCTCGATTGCCTGCCACAGCGCGATATAGCCCAGATAGAACAGGCACAGGATCAGGAATGACGTCAGCCGCGGATCCCACACCCACCACGTCCCCCAGATCGGCTGCCCCCACAGCGCGCCCGTCACCAGCGCCACCATCGTGAAGATCAGCCCCACCGGGGCCGCCGCACGGGCGGCAAGGGCGCTGACATGATGACGGCGGATCAGCCAGATCAGGCTGGCCACCAGCATCATCACCCAGGCATTTATCGCCATCATCGCGGCCGGCACATGAACATAGATGATCTTGACGCTGGCCCCCTGCAGCGCCTCGTCAGGGGTCAGGAAGAACCCCCAGACCAGCCCCAAGCCCAGACACACGACCGTCAGCGCCACCAGCCATGGCAGGACGGCGGCAGAGGTCTGCATGAACTTGCGCGGATTGGCGTATTCCCAGATCGACATGGCTTCTCAGGTATTTCCGCTTGGGCCCGCGCGCAAGGTCCAAGCTGTCGCGGATCACCGCAGATTGGCCCGGATCGCGGCGGCGGCGGCAAACGGCAACAGCGCCACGGCACCCGCCGTGATCCCGGCCAGCATCGCCAGCGGCGTCGCCACCTCCAGCCCCGCCGCCCCGCGCCGTACCACTTCTGCACCAAAGATCAGCGTCGGCACATACATCGGCAGCACCAGAAGGCCTAACAGCAGCCCCCCCCGCTTCAGCCCCACGGTCAGCGCCGCCCCGAACGCGCCGATCACCGACAGCGCCGGTGTCCCCAGCAACAACGACAGCACCAGCCACCCCTGCCCCGCCGGCGCCAGGTTCAGCAGCACCCCCAGCACCGGCGACACCAGCGTCAGCGCAAGCCCCGTCGCCACCCAGTGCGCCATGGCCTTCACCGCCACGACCCCCTCCATCGGCAGGGGCGAGGTGGCCAGAAGGTCCAGCGTCCCATCCTCGCGGTCCAGCGCGAACATCCGGTCCAGCGTCAGAAGGCACGACAGCAACGCCCCCACCCAAAGGACGCCGGGTGCGATCCGCGCCAGCACCGCCACGTCAGCGCCGACACCCAGCGGCACCAGAACCGCGACCAGAAGAAAGAACGCCAGCCCCAGCCCGAACCCGCCCCCCGCGCGGAACGACAGGGAAAGGTCCCGCAGGAACAGCGCCTTCATTCCACCGGCCCCGCAAAGGCATCGGCAGTGCCGGCGCCCACGCCAGTGCCCGCGCGGGCACGAAACGCCTGCAGGTCCAGCACCGCCACCCCCGGCACAGCAAGGTCAAGATGCGTGGCAATCAACGCCATCCCCCCCGCCGCCAGATGCGCCGCCACAGCCCGCTCGACCAGCCCGACCGATGCTGCATCCAGCGACACCGTCGGTTCATCCATCAGCCACAGCGCACCCGGGGCCCCCAGCAACAGCCGCGCCAGCCCCAGCCGTCGCCGCTGCCCCGCCGACAGGTTCTGCGCGGGCCGGTCGGCCAACGGGCCAAGGTCCATCGCGGCTATCGCCGCCCCGATCCCGCGCGCGCCCTGTACCGCCGCCCAGAAGGCCAGGTTTTCGGCCACGCTCAGCACCGCCTTTACCCCATCGGCATGCGCCGCATAGACCACCCCCGCCTCGGGCAGATCGACCCGCCCGGCAAGGGCGGGTTGCAACCCCGCGATGCAGCGCAGAAGCGTTGTTTTGCCCACCCCGTTCGGCCCCCGCAGCATGATCGCCTGCCCGGGCGACACCGCAAACGTCACCCCCGACAACACCGCAATGCCGCCACGCGCGCAGGAAAGGTTCTGGACTCGGGCCACCATGGTCACAGCCCTAACCCAAGCCCGCGCCGGTGAAAACACCCGCCCTGCCCCTTTCATCTTGACAGAAATATCCCGCGGGGGGTCCGGGGGGCGCGGGCGCACCCGGTCCTGCCCTCAATGCCCCGCAACCACGGCGGCAATCCGGGCGCGCAGGACAGGCAGCAGATCGGCCTCAAACCAGGGGTTGCGCTTCAGCCAGCCGGTGTTGCGCCAGGACGGATGCGGCAGCGGAAAGGTGTCGGGGCCAAAGTTGCGCCACCGCCGCAGGGTGTCGTCGACGCCTTTGGTGCCCAGATGCCAGCCTTGTGCCGCGCCCCCGACCAACAGGCGCAGCCGGATGTCCGGCAGCATCGCCATCACCCCTGTCCGCCAGGTCGCGGCACAGATCGGCGGTGGCGGCAGGTCGGACCCCTTGGCGTCATAACCCGGAAAGCAGAACGCCATCGGCACCACCGCCACCATGTTCCGGTCATAGAACACCTCCTCACCCACCCCCATCCAGTCGCGCAGCCGGTCACCCGAGGCGTCGCGGAAGGGAACACCCGACTGATGCACGCGCAGGCCCGGGGCCTGCCCCGCCACAAGGATACGTGCACCCCGTGCGAACCACACCACCGGGCGGGGCGCATGGGCCGTCGCAGTTGCGGCGAAACGGGGCGCGCAAAGCGTGCAGGCGCGGATGCGGTCGGGCAGATCGTCGGTCATGGTGCGGGCAGTCTGCCACGGATGCAGCGGAACCCCAAGCCACGGCGATTGCCTGCCCCTTCGCCGCGCGCTACATCCCCCCACAACCCGAACCAAGGAGTTTGCCCGATGCTGTCCACCCGCCCCTTCGGCCCGACGGGCCACGACGTCACCTCGATCGGGTTCGGCGCCTGGGCCATCGGCGGCACCTGGGGCGAAGTGACCGAGGCTGATGCCAAGGCGACCTTGCACGCAGCCCTCGACGCGGGCATGACCTTTGTCGACACGGCGGATGTCTATGGCGACGGGCGGTCCGAGCGGATCATCCGCGCGGTTCTGGCCGAACGGGGCGGCGTGCGGCCCTTTGTCGCCACCAAGGCAGGACGCCGGTTGTCGCCGCATGTGGCCGCCGGGTACACGCGGGCGAACATCGAAGCGTTCATCGACCGCAGCCTTGTGAACCTCGGGGTCGATTGCCTCGACCTCGTGCAACTCCACTGCCCGCCGACCTCTGTCTACCACGACACGGCGATGTTCGACGGACTGGCCGCGATCAAGGCCAGCGGCAAGATCGCCGATTTCGGCGTGTCGGTCGAAACCATCGAAGAGGCGCGCATGGCGATCCGGCAGCCGGGCGTCGTCTCGGTGCAGATCATCTACAACCTCTTCCGCCAACGCCCGGCGCAGGTGTTCTTTGCCGAAGCCAAGGCCGCGAATGTCGCGGTGATCGCGCGGGTGCCGCTGGCCTCGGGCCTTCTGACCGGCAAGATGAGTGCCGCAAGCACATTTGCCGCCGACGACCACCGCAGCTTCAACCGCAATGGCGAGGCGTTCGACAAGGGTGAAACCTTCTCGGGTGTGCCCTTCGACGTGGCCCTTGCAGCAGTGGACGAATTGCGCCCGCTGGTGCCCGAAGGGGCCACGATGGCCGCCTTCGCGCTGCGCTGGATCCTGATGGCCGATGCGGTGACGGTGGTGATCCCGGGGGCGAAGTCGCCGGCACAGTCACAGGCCAACGCCGCCGCCGATGCCCTGCCGCCCCTGTCGCCCGAAACCATGGCGGCGGCGCGCGAGGTCTATGACCGGCTGGTCGCCCCGCACGTCCATGCATCGTGGTGATGGCACAGCCGTTGCCAACGGGGGTTTCACACCCCCGCACCCCCCGTGGAGTATTTCCACAAAGAAGAATGCGTGGGGCCGGCACGTCAGACCGGGATCAGCGCCACCGCCACCCGCCGCGCCTCGCCCAAGAGCACGTTGTAGGTGCGGCAGGCGGCGGGTGAGTTCATCACCTCGACGCCGATCCCCGCCGCCTCGATGGCCGCGCGGAACGCCGGCGGCACATGCGCAATCTCGGCCCCCATGCCGACGAACAGCACGTCGATGCGGCCCGCCAGTGCCAGCGGTGTCGCGCTGTCCTCCAGCCCGCCCCAACCCCCGGCACTCCACGGCGAGATCAGGCACGGGCCACGCAGTACCTGTCCCGCGATGCGAAAGAACCCCGGGCCGTACCCTTCAATCGGGCGCGCCGCGTCATAGGTGATCTCGGTCAGGTGCATGGGCACCGCCCCTTTCAGGCGTCGATATCGGCGAACTGGCCGCCGGCACCTGCCTTTGGCTTGTCGCTGCGGTCAAGCCCCAGGATCAGCACGATGTTCTTGGCGACATAGACCGAGGAATAGGTGCCCAGCACGATGCCAAGCGTGATCGCAAAGGCAAAGCCCCGGATCACGTCGCCCCCCAACGCCAGCATCGCCAAAAGGGCAATCAGCGTGGTGGTCGAGGTCATCAGCGTGCGCGACAGGGTCTCATTGACCGACAGGTTCATCACATCGCGCAACGGCACCGTCTTGTACTTCATCAGGTTTTCCCGCAGCCGGTCGAACACCACAACCGTATCGTTGATCGAATAGCCCAGAATCGTCAGCAACGCCGCGATGATCGGAAGATCGAACTTGATCTGGAACAGCGCAAAAACCCCGATGGTGATGAAGATGTCATGCACCAGCGCCAGAACCGCGCCCACGGCATACTGCCACTCGAACCGCAGCCAGACGTAGATCAGGATGCCCACCGTCGCCGCCACCATCGCCAGGATCGCCGAACGGACAAGCTCCGCCGATACCTTGGGGCCGACCGATTCGACCGCCGGAAAGGTGATCGAGGGATCAATCGCCTTCAGCGCATTCTCGGCCGCCAGAATGACCTCGGGCGTCACCGCTTCGATCCCGTCCAGCGGCGCCATGCGCACCAGCGCCACAAACTGGTCATCGCGGAACGTGGGGTCGAACACCTCGGTGATCACCACATCGCCAAGGTCCAACTGCACCAGCGCGGCACGATAGGCGCCCACATCGACCGGGATCGTGCTTTCGGTGCGGATCGTCGTGCCACCGCGAAAGTCGATGCCGAAGTTAAGCCCCATCACCGCCCACAGAAGGATTGCGACGACCATCAGCGCCATCGACCCACCAAAGGTGGCCCGCTGATAGCGAAAGAAATCGAATGTGGTCTTTTCCGGGGCCAGCCGCAGACGCCATGCCATCGCCAAACCCTTTTTCTAGACCTGCACCGTCCGGGGACGCCGGATGTTGAACCATATCGTGGTGATCTCGCGCGTCACGAACAGCGCGGTAAAGACCGAGGTCACGATCCCGATCCCCAGCACCACCGCAAACCCCCGGACCGGCCCCGACCCCACCGCAAACAGCACCGCCGCCGTGATCAGCGTGGTCAGGTTCGCGTCGACGATCGCCGACAGCGCCCGCTCATAGCCCAGCTCAATCGCCCTGACCGGGCTTTTGGCGCTGCGCAATTCCTCACGGATCCGCTCGAACACCAGCACATTGGCGTCCACCGCCATGCCGATGGTCAGGACCAGCCCCGCAATCCCCGGCAGCGTCAGCGTACCGCCGATCACCGACAGGATGCCAAAGATCAGCGCCATGTTGATCGCGAGGCCAATGTTGGCGAACAGCCCGAACATCCCGTAGGACGCCCACATGAACAAGACCACCGCCACCATCGCGACCAGCGCCGCCGTCCGCCCTGCCGCAATCGAATCCGCACCCAGTTCCGGGCCGACCGTGCGTTCCTCAAGGAACGTCATCTCGGCCGGCAGGGCCCCTGCGCGCAGAAGGATCGCCAGTTGCGTCGAATCCTCGATGTTGAAATTGCCGGTGATGATGCCCGACCCGCCCGGGATATGGCTCTGGATCACCGGGGCTGAGATCACCTGTTCGTCCAGCACGATGGCAAAGGGCTGGCCGATGTTTTCGGCCGTGTAATCGCCGAATTTACGCGCGCCGGACGGATTGAAGCGGAAATTGACGGCGGGGCGGTTATTCTGGTCGAACGCAGGCTGCGCATCGACCAGCTCTTCGCCGGTCACTACCGGCGTTTCCTCGACGACATAGTACCGGCCCGGCTCGTCCACCGACGGCAGCAACAGGTTGCGCGCGCCGGGATCCTCGCCCGCGTTGGTGCTGCTGCGCACCACGGGGTTGAAGGTCAGCTTGGCCGTGGTGCCGATCAGCGCCTTCAACTCTGCCGCCGATCCGATGCCCGGCACCTGGATCAGGACGCGGTCCGCACCCTGGCGCTGGATCGTGGGTTCGCGGGTGCCGACCTCATCCACCCGGCGGCGAATGATTTCAAGGCTTTGCTGCATTGTCCGGGTATCCGTGGCGGTCCGCTCAGCCTCGGACAACTGCACGACGATCTCGCCCTGATCGACCGCAACCTCGATGTCGCTCTGGCCGATCCCGGTCAGCGTCACCACCGGCTGCGCCAGCGCGCGCACCGCCGTCACCGCCGCATCCAGCCCCGCCGGGTTACCGATCGCCACACGCAGCGTGCCCTCGGGCGACGGCTGGCGGCGGATGTTGCCCACCTGATCGCGCAGATCGCGCAGGGTGTCGCGCACATCGGGCCACATCCCGTCAACCCGCGCCTTGTACACATCGGCCACCCGCACCTCGGCCAACAGATGCGCCCCGCCCCGCAGGTCAAGCCCCAGGTTCAGCAGCCCCGACGGCATGAACCCGGGCCACGCGGCAATCGCGGCCTCCTGCTCGGGTGTGGCAGACCCCGCAACCGCCACGGCGGCCAGGGCATCGTTGTGCCCCTCGACGCGCGAATAAAACAGGTTCGGCAAGGCAAGCGCCAGACCAAGCAGGCAGATGCCCCAGATGATGATCCGCTTCCAAAGGGGGGTCTGCATGACGGGGGTGCCCTCAGGCTGCCGGTTCAGTCTTGGCCATCACCTGCGCGATGGTGCTGCGGGGGATGCGCACGCGCACGCCGTCCGCAATCTCGACCTCCAGCACACCATCGTCGTTCACCTTGTAAACCTTGCCGATGATGCCGCCTTGGGTCAGCACCTGATCGCCGCGCCGCAGTGCCGCAACCATGCCCTTGTGTTCCTTCAGCTTTTTCTGCTGCGGGCGGATCAGAAGGAAATACATGATCGCAAAAATCAGGATCAGCGGCACGAATGAGGTAAAGGCGGCAGCGGCGCCACCGGGTCCGGCTGCCTGGGCAAAGGCGGGGGTTACGAACATTGTCAGTCCTTCGGTCGGGCAGAGAGGAGGCCCCCCTGCGAATTGCGGCGCACCCTAGCCGCCGGGCAAGACCGGCGCAAGGCGGTGCCCCGGGACGGGGCCTTGCCGCCATATAGGCAGGGTTTCGCCCCGGCGAAAGGGTCAGGTTGCAACTGGCGACAACCCCGCCATCGGATGCGCCCGCACCTCCGCCATCAGCGCCACAAACCCCCGCGCCTGATGCAGCGCCGTCAGCCGCCCCTTGTCCGCAGTCGCCAGATGCGCGTCCCCCACCACCCCCGCCGGATTGAGGTCGGACGCAATCCAGCCATAGCCGATGGGGCCCGTGGGCGGGATCGCCGCCCCCTCCGCACTGCTGCGAAAATCCTGTGCCGCCCCCATATCCACCAGACCGGGATGAAAGTGGCACATCAGGCTGGTCTCCACATCGCCGCCATGGATGCCGAACGCGCGTTCCCGGTCGGAATACATCCCCTCCGGCAGTCCGAACGACATCCACTGACAGCGCACCGCCAGCATCCCCGCCCGCACCCGCAACTCCCGCGCCAAAATCGACATGAGGTCGGCATTGCCGCCATGGCTGTTGACGATGACAATCTTGCGCACCCCCGCCCGCGCCACCGACAGCCCGATCTCGACCCAAGCGGCCAGCGCCGTCTCGGCGGTCAGCGTCAGCGTGCCCTTCGCCCAGAGGTGCTCGTTCGACTTGCCCACCCGCTGCATCGGCAACAGCAACAGGTCCAGATCGGCCGGGCACAGCCGCGCCACCTCGGCCAGCATCCCCTCGCCGATCAGCGTATCAGTGCCAACCGGCAGGTGCGGCCCATGCTGTTCCACCGCCGCCAAGGGCAGCACCGCAATCGCCGCCATCGGGTCAAGCCCCGCAAACTCGGGGGCCCGCAACGCCGTCCAGTCGCGCAAACTCATGCCGCACCTGTCCCGATCAGCCGATCCATCCGCGCGGCCACCACCCCCAGATGCGCCGCCCGGCTGGCATCGGTCGAACTGTCCATCAGGTAATGCGCCGCAAACGCCGTCCGCCTGCGCGGATGGCACAGCAACCCCAGCCCCCGCATCAGCGTCCGCTTGCCCGGTGCCCCCACAAACGCCGTCAGCCACCACGACGCGCCACAGGTGGTGAACACGCCCAACCGGGTGATGTTGTGCAACCCCGGGCGGATCGTGCGGTTCACACCGTCCGGCATCAGGAACGCCACCTCGGGCAGCATCACCCGGTCAAGCCACCCCTTCAGCATCGCAGGCATCCCGTACCACCATGTCGGATAGACAAAGATCAGCGTATCGCACCATTTCAGGTCATCGACGGCGTCCTGCACAGGTAACGCGTTGGCCGGCGCCTCCAGATACCCCGCCCATTCATCCCCGCTCAGCACCGGCTGAAACCCCTGCGCATACAGGTCCACCAGTCGCACCTCGGCCCGCGCCTGTGCCAGCTTGCCCATCACGCAGTCGCGCACGGCCGCGCTGAAACTTCCCTCTTTCGGATGGCAATAGACCACCAGCACCCGCATCACAGCCGCTCCATCTCGCCCGCCACCCGCGCCAGAAACCGCGCCCGATGCACATCCGTCGCACGGTTCATGTCGTAAAGCGCCAGATACCGCACCTTGTCCGGCCTGCACACATGCCACACCGCCCGCTTCACCACATGGCGCGGCGGATCACCCGCCATGACCGCGCGCAGTCGGTTGCCGCCATAGGTCGTCACCGCCGCCAGTTTCCGCACATGCGTCAGGTTCGGCAGCACTTGCCCCCCCTCAAGCCGGAAACTGACCCCGGGCAGGAACACCCGGTCAAAGAACCCCTTCAGCATCGCCGGAAACCCAAAGTTCCAAACCGGAAACACCAGGATCAGCACCTCCGCCGCCCGCACCCGGTCGACATAGCCCTGAACCGGCCCGGTATTCGCCCCCACCTCATGATACCCCCGCCGCTCCTCCGCCGTCAGCACCGGACTGAACCCCTCGGCGTACAGGTCGCAGTCATCCACCTGCCACCCGCGCGCGGTCAGGGTCTGCACCACAACCCCGTGCAGCGCCGACGAAAAGCTCTCTTCGCAGGGATGCGCAAACACCACCATCGCCCGCATCTTCACTCTGCCCCTTTCGCCTTTGCACAAGTATCCCCGGGGGGGTCCGGGGGG
>JBBQXK010000081.1:0-13349 GCA_038209775.1 Rhodobacterales bacterium
GTAGGCCTTGAATTCGCCGAAATACTTGGTGATCGCCGCCGTCAGCGTCGTCTTGCCGTGGTCAACGTGGCCGATCGTGCCAATGTTGACGTGCGGCTTGTTGCGTTCAAACTTTGCCTTGCCCATCGCGGGTACTCCTCAAGTTTCGTGCGGTTGCGGCGGGGTCAACCCCGCCCTACGGGGTGGTAGGGCGGGGTTCACCCCGCCACACCGGTTAAGCGTATTTCTTCTGGATTTCCTGAGAGATGTTCTCAGGCACCGTATCGTAGTGGTCGAAACTCATCGAGAAGGTGGCACGCCCCGACGTCATGGACCGCAAGTTGTTGATATAGCCAAACATGTTGGCCAATGGAACCATCGCCGCGATGACATTGGCGTTGCCACGGCTGTCTTGCCCCTGGATCATGCCCCGACGCGAGGTCAGGTCGCCGATGACGCCGCCGGTAAACTCTTCCGGCGTGACAACTTCGACGGTCATGATGGGTTCCAGAAGCTTGGCCCCGGCTTTCTTCAACCCGTCACGCATTGCCGCGCGGGCGGCGATTTCAAAGGCCAGAACCGAGCTGTCGACATCGTGGAACGCACCGTCGATCAACTGGACCTTGAAGTCGATCACCGGAAAGCCGGCCAGCGGGCCCGAATCCATCACCGACTTGATGCCCTTTTCGACGCCGGGAATGTATTCCTTCGGCACCGCACCACCGACAACCTTGGATTCAAACGAATATCCGACGCCCGGCTCAACCGGGGTAATGATAAGTTTGATCCGGGCGAACTGGCCCGTACCACCGGTCTGCTTCTTGTGGGTATAGTCGATCTCGGTCTCGCGGCTGATCGTTTCACGGTAGGCCACCTGCGGCGCACCGATGTTCGCCTCAACCTTGAATTCACGCCGCATGCGGTCGATCAGGATGTCGAGGTGCAACTCGCCCATGCCCTTCATGATCGTCTGACCGGATTCCTGATCGGTCTCGACACGGAAGGACGGGTCTTCGGCGGCCAGACGGGCCAAGGCCACGCCCATCTTTTCCTGATCGGCCTTCGATTTCGGCTCAACCGCGATCTCGATCACTGGCTGCGGGAAGGTCATGGTTTCCAGAACAACCGGCTTGGCCAGATCACACAGGGTGTCGCCCGTGGTGGTCTCCTTGAGGCCCGCCAGCGCCATGATATCGCCCGAAAACGCCTCGGAAATCTCTTCCTGCTTGTTCGCGTGCATCATCACCATGCGACCGACGCGTTCCTTGCGGCCCTTGGTGGCGTTCAGGATCTGGTCGCCCTTTTTGACCGAACCCGAATAGATGCGGGTAAAGGTCAGGGTACCCATGAAGGGGTCGTTCATGATCTTGAACGCGAGGCCCGAGAAGGGCAGTGCGTCATCGGCAGACCGCGCGATGTTGCGGGTTTCCGTCTCGTCGCCCGGCGCAAAGCCCATGTAGGGCGGCACGTCCAGGGGATCGGGCAGAAAGTCGATCACGGCGTTCAGCATCGGCTGCACGCCCTTGTTCTTGAACGCGGAACCGGCAAGAATCGGGACAAAGTCGATGGCCAGCGTGCCCTTGCGGATCAGGCGGCGCAGCGTCGGCTCGTCCGGCTCATTGCCTTCAAGGTAGGCTTCCATGGCCGCATCGTCTTGCTCAACAGCCTTTTCCAGCATGTTGTAGCGCCAGGTGTCGGCCTCGGCCTTCAGTTCCGGCCGGATCGGGCGGCGGATCCACGATGCGCCCAGATCTTCGCCCTGATAAACCCATTCTTCCATGGTGATCAGGTCGATGATGCCTTCCAGCTTGTCTTCGGCCCCGATCGGCAGCTGGATCGGCATCGGCACGGCGCCGGTGCGGTCGGCGATCATCTTGACGCAGTTCATGAAATCGGCGCCGGTCTTGTCCATCTTGTTGACGAACACGATCCGGGGGACCTTGTAACGGTCAGCCTGACGCCAGACGGTTTCCGTCTGCGGCTCGACACCCGCATTGCCGTCCAGCAGCACCACGGCACCATCCAGCACGGCCAGCGAACGCTCGACTTCAATCGTAAAGTCGACGTGGCCGGGGGTGTCGATGATGTTGAAGCGGTACTTGTCGTCTTTCGACAGGTCGTCGGAATCGATCTGGCGCTGCCAGAAGGTCGTCGTCGCAGCCGAGGTGATCGTGATCCCCCGTTCCTGCTCCTGCTCCATCCAGTCCATGGTGGCGGCACCATCATGAACTTCGCCGATCTTGTGGGTCTTGCCTGTGTAGTACAAGATCCGCTCGGTCGTCGTGGTTTTCCCTGCGTCGATGTGCGCAATGATACCAAAGTTGCGGTAGCGGTTCAGCGGATAGTCGCGCGGCATGGTGGTGACCCCTTACCAGCGATAATGGCTGAACGCTTTGTTAGCGTCGGCCATCTTGTGGGTGTCTTCCCGCTTTTTCACGGCGGTGCCGCGATTGTTGCAGGCATCGGCCAGTTCGGCCGCAAGACGTTCTTCCATCGTGTTCTCGTTGCGCTTGCGCGCCGCGATGATCAGCCAGCGGATCGCCAGCGCTTCGCGGCGCTCGATGCGGACTTCGACTGGCACCTGGTACGTGGCACCACCAACGCGGCGCGAACGCACCTCGACCGACGGCTTCACATTGTCCAGCGCTTCGTGGAAGGCTTGGATCGGCTCACGCTTCAGGCGGGTCTGTACCCGCTCCAGCGCGGAATAGACGATCCCCTCGGCGACCGACTTCTTGCCGTCGACCATCAGGTTGTTCATGAATTTCGTCAGGACCGTATCGCCATACTTGGCGTCCGGCAGAACTGCGCGTTTTTCGGCGGCGTGGCGACGTGACATTTCTCAGTTCCTCACTTCGGACGCTTTGCGCCGTATTTCGAACGACGCTGACGACGGTCTTTGACGCCCTGGGTATCCAGAACACCGCGCAGGATGTGGTAACGCACGCCGGGCAAATCCTTGATCCGGCCGCCACGGATCAGGACCACCGAGTGTTCCTGAAGGTTGTGCTTTTCACCGGGGATATAGCAGATCACTTCAAAGCTGTTGGTCAGGCGGACCTTTGCAACCTTCCGCATCGCCGAGTTCGGCTTTTTCGGCGTCGTGGTGTAGACGCGCGTGCAGACGCCGCGCTTTTGCGGGCATCCTTCCAAGTGCTGCGACTTGGACTTTCTCACGTTCGGCTCCCGCGGTTTGCGGATAAGCTGCTGGATCGTCGGCATAAGGTCTTGGCCCTTCTTCAACCCGTGTCGCGGCCCCCCGGGGGACCAGTTTCGCGCGCTTGCGCGTCCGCAAACGCAAATACCGCCAACGCCCCCACACTCGGGGACGATGCGGTGGAATTCCAGAGGATCGGGGCGGTTGCCCGGATCGTGCCCACTACAGTCATGAGACCCGAAAAGTGGCACACCACTGTTCGGATGGGCGGCGTATAGGGGGAGTCGCAGGGGATGTCAACACGACGCTCGGGCGTCCTGACAGCGGTGATTTCGCACCGCGATGCCTACCGGAAACGCGGCCATGCCAGGGGTTTGCCGGACAGGATCACCCGGTCAAGGACAAGCGCAAGACCGGCCACGATCAGGCCTGCCGAGATGACGTCCGACAGGAAATGACGCCCCGCCAGTAGCCGCAGCGCCGCCCCTGCCACCGGCACCGCCGCCGCAACCAGAACCCCGGCGCGCCAGACGCGCGGTGTCAGGCGCGGGCGCAGATGGCGCAGGATCACGAACATCGCGATGCCAAGGGCCATCGCCGACGCAGCCTCACCCGACACAAAGGAACAGTTGCGCGCACATTGATCGGTGGGCAGGAAAGGTCCCGTGAACAACCGGTCACCGCCGAACTCGACCACCCGGTCGGGCCGCGCCCGGCCCCAGAATTCCTTGAGCACAAGGTTCGCCATGATCCCCGGTCCCGTGGCGAACAGCAAAAGGACAAACGCCCAGACCCGCGCAGGCATCCACAGCGCCGGGCGACCGATCGCACGCGCGATGATCAGGCCGATCACCGACAGCAGAACCATCAACTCTGCCCCGCTCCACAGGGCTTGCCGCGCGGTGGTGATGATGCGCAGGTCGGCCATCCAGAACCCAGGCCCGGCATCGTGGAACAGGCCCGACACCCACAGATCAACGCGTGGCCAAAGGCCGAACACCAAAAGCGTCATGGCCGTGCAGACCAGCCAGACGCCGACGGCTGTTCTATTCTGCACGCAGGCACCCGGCAGGGACGCGCCAAAGCTGCAGCCCCTGACCATGATAAGCCCCGCCGTCGGTCACCAGCAACCCCGCCGACACCGCCGGGCAATCGCCGGGGTCGCGGGTGACCAGCAGCACATCGCCGGTCAGGCCGGGCGGCATGCTGTGGACCTGCTCGTAGAAATTGCGCGGGGGGCCCGCATGCGGGCGGGCGAGGATGGTCAGACCCTGATCGCGGCCCGTATAGAACAGATCAGCCAGAACATCGCGCCCGTCGGCGACAATAGGCAGGCCGCCCGACGTCGCGATGATCTGCCGCGACAGGTCCGCCCGGCCAAGATAGCGCTGCAGCAGGGGGTTGCCCTCGGGGCCCAATGTCGGCCAGATCGTCAGCACCGGCAGGATCACCGCAATGGCCCCGTTGATCATCAGCGATGCCACCCGCATCCGCACCGACATCGCCATCATCGCCACCACCATGCCCGGCAGCCAAGCCGCCACCGCCCAGTTGGCATTGGCCCCCCCCAAAAATGCCTGCACCGACACCACCACCAGCACCAGCACCGCAAACCCCGCCAGCCCCCGGTCCACCGCTCGCCACCGCCCCAGCGCCAGCACAAAGGCCCCTGCCACCACCGGCCCCGCCACCGCAAACTGCTCAGCCCAGAACCGCGCCAATGATGCGGGGCTGAACAATGCCCCTTCGCGCACCCAGGCGGCATTGTCGGCGGTGTGCGACAGGGTGGTCAGGTCATGGGCCAGGTTCCACATGATGTTGGGCGACAGCACCGCAACCATGGCCACAAGGAACACCGCCCAATAACGCCACGACACCCGCCATGCAGGCGAAAGCATTGCAGCCACCGCCAGACCCGGCACCAGATACAGGCCCGCATACTTGGCAAGACCTGCAATGCCCGCAAGAACCCCGGCCAGTACCGCATCACGCCATCCGCCCTCGCCACAGGCCCGGTGCCAGAACCACAGCGACGCGGCCAGAAACGGCACCATCACCGTGTCGGTCGAGAACAACAGCGATCCCACCGCCACCATCGGCAGCGTGACATAGCCCGCCACCACCCAGAGCGCCGCACCTGACCCGTAGATCCGCACAGCCAGCGCACCCAGGATCAGCGCCGTCGCCCCATGCAGCACGGCCCCCGGCATCCGCAGCCAGAACGGCGCATCACTGCCCGCGAGATCGGTCACCCCCCGCATCACCCAGGCGATCAGCGGCGGTTTGGAGTAATAGCCCCAGTCCAGCGACTGGCCCCAAAGCCAGTACTGCACCTCGTCCACAAACGGATCGGTCCGGTCGAAGGCCAGCAGCACCAGCCGCGCCGCCGTCACCGCCATGACAATGGCGCAGGCGGGCGCGAACCAGCCCCTGTCAGCTGCGGGCACGGCTGGCCTTTCGGATCAGCATCAGGTTTCGCGCATAGATCACGGTTCCGGGCAACTGGCCCAGAATGATGACCGGCTCCCACTTGTGCAGCCCGTAGGCCAACACGATCAGCCCCCCCGCCAGCGAAAAATACCAGAACGCCACCGGCACCACCGACTGGCCCGCCCGCTCTGACGCCAGCCACTGGATCACGAAACGCGCGGTGAACATCAGCTGCCCGAACAGCCCCACCATCACCCACAGGGTATCGCGCGGGTTGTCGGTGCCAAGGATCGACATCAGGACATGCATGGCGGGTCAGCTTTCCTCTGGCAGCGGCGCTGCCTTTTTTCTGCGGCGGATCAGCCACATCACGCCCAGAAGGTCAACCACCCCCACGAGCCCGCGTTGCAGGTTGCCATAATTCGATCGCCCCGCCCCGCGTGGTCGGTGCCCCACATCAACCAGCGTCACCGGCAACCCCGCGCGGTTGAACAACGCGGGCAGATAGCGGTGCATGTGATCGAAATAGGGCAGCGTCAGATAATCGTCGCGCCGGAATGCCTTGAGCCCACAGCCGGTGTCGCGCGTGCCGTCCGCCAGCGCCCAGGACCGGACCGCATTGGCAAACCGCGATGCCAGACGTTTCGACAGTGTATCTTGCCGCTTCTTGCGCTGCCCGGCAACCAGTCCGCCCCCGGCCTGCCGCAGGGCTGCCAGCAGCATGGGCAGATCCTCGGGCGGGTTCTGCCCGTCGCCGTCCAGCGTGCAGACCACCGCGCCCCGCGCCGCTGTCACGCCGGAATGCACAGCCGCACTTTGCCCGCCGCTGACCGGATGGCGCAAAAGGCGCAGGTGCGGCAGACCGGCCTTGCGGGCCGTGACCTCGGCCGCGGATGCGTCGGTTGACCCGTCATCGACCACGATGATCTCGCGCGCGGGTTCGCCGGACAGTGCGGCCTCGATGCCGTCGATCAGAAGGCCGATATTGCCCGCCTCGTTCTTCATGGGGATCACGACGGTGACACTGGACAAGGGCAAGATGACGCCTTCGCGATGGGGTTTCAAATCGGCGGCACCCTACGCCGCGATTTCGCCTCGCGCCAGAGCGCGAAGAGGCCCGAGGCGACAACCAGCGCAGAACCGGCCCAGGTCCAGCCATCGGGCAGGGTGCCGAACATGACCCATCCGAACAGGATCGCCCAGACCAGCATGGTGTACCGGAACGGGGCCACCATCGCCACATCGCCGTGCCGCATCGCCTTGACGCTGAACACATAGCCAAAGACCAGCGCGGTCGCCGACAGGACCAGCCGCCCGGCATCAAGGGCCGCAACGGGTTGCCATTCGCCACCCGCGACCACACCGATGATCCCCATTGCGGTCACGGCCAGGGCCGACCACAGCGCCACCAGAACCGACGGCAGGGCGGTCGCAAACTGGCGCGTCACCAGATCGCGCACCACCACAAAGGCCACCGACGAAAGCCCCACCAGCGACCATATGTCGAACCCCGCGGTTCCCGGCCGCACGATCATCAGCACACCGGCAAAGCCCACGCAGATCGCGGCCATCCGCCGCCAGCCCACCTGTTCGCGCAGGAACAGCGCCGCAGCCAGCGTCACCGCCAACGGCAGCGCCTGCATGATCGCCGACAGGTTCGCCAATGGCATCTGCGTCAGCGCCGCAAGAAAGGTCAGCGTGGCCCCCACCTCGGCCAGGGTCCGCAGTCCCACCAGCCTGCGGTCGCGCGGTGCAAGGCGGAACCTGAGCCCGCCGGTAATGCTCCCCAGCGCCAGCAACCCCGCGATGGACAGTGCCCCCCGGATCGCGATGGCCTGCATCAGCGGCAGGCTTTCGGTGACCGCCTTCATCAGCGCGTCATTGAAGGTGAACGCCGCCATCGCAGTACACATCGCCGCGACGCCACGGGTATTCTCTGACAGGATCACAACAGGCTCCGCAGGCATTAGTCGTCGGACTATTCCCCAATGCGGCGCACCACAAGGGACGGCACGCCCGGACCCACCCAACCCGACAATCAAAAGCCCGCCGCCATTCCTGGCGACGGGCAGTTGTCTGTCACAACCTCTGGATCAGAGGTCGCGGCTTTCGATCGTATCGACCAGGCCGGAATCGCCCTCGTCCGTTTCGATCACGTCGTCCATCGGGGCCGCCAGCCTTGCGGCATGCTCGGCCTCGCTGCGGCGCAGGTCGACCACTTTCTGGTCGCGGTCGGCGGCGATCTTCTTGATCCGCGACGTGGCCCCGCCGGTCCCTGCCGGGATCAGACGGCCCACGATCACGTTCTCTTTCAGACCCACCAGCTTGTCACGCTTGCCCTGAACCGACGCCTCGGTCAGCACCCGCGTGGTTTCCTGGAACGACGCCGCCGAGATGAAGCTGCGCGTTTGCAGGCTGGCCTTGGTGATGCCCAGCAGGATCGGCTCGGCAATCGCCGGACGCATGCCAAGGGTGATGGCCTTGGTGTTGTATTCGTCCAGTTCCGCCTTGTCGACGTGTTCGCCCTTCAGCAGCGTGGTCTCGCCCGACTCGAGGATTTCGAACTTCTGCAGCATCTGACGGACAATCACCTCGATGTGCTTGTCGTTGATCTTGACGCCCTGCAGGCGATAGACGTCCTGCACTTCGTCGATCATGTAGTTCGCCAGAGCCTCAACCCCCAGGATCCTCAGGATGTCGTGCGGTGCCGGGTTGCCGTCCATGATGTAGTCGCCCTTCTGGACAAAATCACCTTCCGCGACCGGAATGTGCTTGCCCTTGGGGATCATGTATTCAACCGCCGTCATCGTATCATCAACCGGTTCCACGGTGATGCGGCGCTTGTTCTTGTAGTCTTTGCCAAAGCGCACATAGCCGTCCATCTCGGCGATGATCGCGTGGTCTTTCGGACGACGCGCTTCAAAGAGTTCGGCCACGCGCGGCAGACCACCCGTGATGTCCTTGGTCCTAGCACCTTCGCGCGGGATGCGGGCAATCACGTCGCCGGGGCGAATGTCCTGCTGGTCTTCCACCGACAGAACCGCGTCCACCGACATCGGATAGGTGATCGGGTTCCCGGCCTCGTTGCGGACGGGTTCGCCCGTTGCCGGGTTCATGATGATGACCTCGGGCTTGAGGTCATTGCCCTTGGGGGCCGAACGCCAGTCGCTGACGATCTTCTGCGTCATGCCGGTGGCATCGTCGGTCTCCTCGCGCACCGAGATGCCCGAGACCAGATCGACAAACTTAGCCACACCGCCCTTTTCGGCGATGATCGGCAGGGTGTAGGGGTCCCATTCAAAGAGCTTGTTGCCGCGCTTGACCGCCTGACCTTCCTTGACGTGGACCTTGGCACCATAGGTCACCTTGTGAACGGCGCGTTCCGCCCCGTTCTCGTCGATGATGAGAATGGCCATGTTGCGGCCCATGACGATGGACTCGCCCGTGACGTTAGCCAGAAGGTTGCCGTTCCGGAAGGTGATCTTGCCTTCCTGAGACGCTTCAAGGAACGACTGCTGCCCGCCCTGCGCGATGCCGCCGATGTGGAACGTCCGCATCGTAAGCTGCGTGCCCGGCTCACCGATTGACTGCGCCGCGATGATGCCCACCGCCTCGCCCTGGTTCACCAGCGTACCGCGCGCCAGGTCACGACCATAGCACATGGCGCAAACGCCTTCCTCGGCCTCGCAGGTCAGCGGTGAACGGATGCGCGCCGACTGCACGGCGGCCTGATTGATCAGGTCGGCGCGACGCTCGTCGATCAACTCGCCCTTGGCCACGATCACCTCATCGGTGCCCGGAACCATGATGTCATCCGCCGCCACCCGGCCCAGCACACGCTCGGCCAGGCTCGACACCACTTCACCGTCGTTGACCGCCGGTTCCGCCGTGATCGCGTTTTCGGTGCCGCAGTCATGGCTGCGCACGATGCAATCCTGCGCCACATCCACCAGACGCCGCGTGAGATACCCCGAGTTCGCCGTCTTCAACGCCGTGTCCGCAAGGCCCTTGCGCGCCCCGTGGGTCGAGTTGAAGTATTCAAGAACGGTCAGACCTTCCTTGAAGTTCGAGATGATCGGCGTCTCGATGATCTCGCCCGAAGGCTTGGCCATCAGACCGCGCATGCCCCCCAACTGCTTCATCTGCGCCGGTGACCCCCGCGCGCCCGAGTGCGACATCATGTAGACCGAGTTCGGTTCCTTCTCGGCCCCGTTCTCGTCGTAGCGGACCGCCGAGATTTCGGCCATCATCTCGCCCGCCACCTTGTCTGAACACTTCGACCAGGCATCGACCACCTTGTTGTACTTTTCGCCCTGGGTAATCAGGCCGTCCATGTACTGCTGTTCGAATTCCTTCACCTGATCGCGGACCTCGTTGACGATGGGCCACTTGGTGTCGGGGATAAGCATGTCGTCCTTGCCGAACGAAATGCCGGCCCGGAACGCCTCGCGGAAGCCCATGGTCATGATCTGGTCGCAGAAAATGACCGACTCTTTCTGACCGCAGTAGCGATAGACAGTGTCGATGACGTTCTGCACGTCCTTCTTGCGCAAGAGCCGGTTCACCAGATCGAACGGTGCCTTGGCGTTCAACGGCAACAGGTTGCCCAGCCGCAGACGGCCGGGCGTGGTTTCAAACCGGCGCCAGACCTCGTTGCCCTCTTCATCGATCTGCTTGATCCGCGCGCGGATCTTGGCGTGCAGATGCACGGCACCGCCCTGCAGCGCATGCTCGACCTCTTCGACATCGCGGAACGCCATGCCTTCGCCAACCATGCCCTTGCGTTCCATGGTGGTGTAGTACAGGCCCAACACCATATCTTGCGACGGCACGATAATCGGCGCGCCGTTCGCGGGGGACAGGACGTTGTTTGTCGACATCATCAGAACGCGCGCTTCCAACTGCGCTTCAAGGCTCAGCGGAACGTGAACCGCCATCTGGTCGCCGTCAAAGTCGGCGTTGAACGCCGAGCAAACCAGCGGGTGAAGCTGGATCGCCTTGCCCTCGATCAGGATCGGCTCAAACGCCTGAATGCCCAGACGGTGCAGCGTCGGCGCGCGGTTCAACAGAACCGGATGCTCGCGGATAACCTCGTCCAGGATATCCCAAACCTCGGGACGTTCCTTTTCGACCAACTTCTTGGCTTGCTTGACAGTCGAAGAAAGCCCCTTCGCCTCAAGCCGCGAATAGATGAACGGCTTGAACAGCTCCAACGCCATCTTCTTCGGCAACCCGCACTGGTGCAGCTTCAGTTCCGGCCCGGTCACGATGACCGACCGGCCCGAGAAGTCCACCCGCTTGCCCAGAAGGTTCTGACGGAACCGCCCCTGCTTGCCCTTGAGCATATCCGACAGCGATTTCAGCGGGCGCTTGTTGGTGCCGGTGATGACGCGGCCCCGACGGCCGTTGTCAAACAGCGCGTCGACCGCTTCCTGCAGCATCCGCTTTTCATTGCGCACGATGATGTCGGGCGCGCGCAATTCGATCAGCCGCTTCAGACGGTTGTTGCGGTTGATGACGCGGCGGTAAAGGTCGTTCAGGTCCGACGTCGCAAACCGGCCACCGTCCAGCGGCACCAGCGGGCGCAGTTCCGGCGGGATCACCGGCAGAACCGTCAGGATCATCCATTCCGGGCGATTGCCCGATTCAAGGAAGCTCTCGACGATCTTCAGCCGCTTGATGATCTTCTTCGGCTTCAACTCGCCCGTGGCTTCCTTGAGCTCTTCGCGCAGGTGGTCGGCAGTCGCCTGCAGATCAATCGCGGCCAGCATCTCGCGGATCGCTTCCGCGCCGATGTTGGCAGTGAAGGCATCCGCGCCGTACTGGTCCTGCGCGTCGAGGAACTCCTCTTCGGTCATCATCTGGCAATAGGTCAGGTCGGTCAGACCCGGCTCGATCACCACATAGTTTTCAAAGTACAGGATACGCTCCAGATCGCGCAGCGTCATGTCCAGCATCAGGCCGATGCGGCTGGGCAGCGATTTCAGGAACCAGATGTGCGCGACGGGGGCGGCAAGTTCGATATGCCCCATCCGCTCGCGCCGCACCTTCTGCAGGGTGACTTCCACACCGCATTTTTCGCAGACGACGCCGCGATACTTCATGCGCTTGTATTTGCCGCAAAGGCATTCGTAATCCTTGATCGGGCCAAAGATACGCGCGCAGAACAGGCCGTCGCGTTCCGGCTTGAACGTGCGGTAGTTGATGGTTTCCGGCTTCTTGATCTCGCCGAAAGACCACGACAGGATCCGCTCGGGGCTTGCCAAAGAGATCTTGATTTCGTCAAAGGTCTTGACGGGGGCAACCGGGTTGAACGGGTTGGTTGAGAGTTCCTGGTTCATTTCATCTTCCCAATGTGAGGGCTGCGGTCAGAGGGGTGAGGAGCCGGTTTCTTCGAAGAAACCGGCCCGGAATTTTTGAAAATTCCGGTCACTCCTCCTCCGCATCCAGGAGTTCCATGTTGAGGCCCAGGCCACGGACCTCTTTGACCAGAACGTTGAACGATTCCGGCACGCCGGCCTCGAAGTTGTCCTCGCCCTTGACGATCGACTCGTACACTTTGGTCCGGCCCGCCACGTCGTCCGACTTGACCGTCAGCATCTCCTGCAGGGTATAGGCGGCCCCGTACGCCTCAAGCGCCCAGACCTCCATTTCACCCAGACGCTGACCACCGAACTGCGCCTTGCCGCCCAACGGCTGTTGGGTAACCAGCGAGTACGGCCCGGTTGAACGGGCGTGCAGCTTGTCGTCCACCAGGTGGTGGAGTTTCAGCATGTACTTCACGCCCACCGTCACCTTGCGCGCGAACTGTTCGCCTGAACGGCCGTCAAACACCACCGACTGGCCCGAGGTATCGAACCCCGCCCGCGTCAGCGCATCGTTCACGTCAGCCTCTTTCGCGCCGTCAAACACCGGCGACGCAATCGGCACGCCCTTGGTCACATTGCCCGCCAGTTCGAGGAAGTCCTCCTCGTTCCGGTCGGCAAAGGCCGCCTCATAGGTCTCGTCACCATAGGCCAGACGCACTGCCTCACGGACAGGGGCCATGTTGCCTGAGCGGCGGTAAGCCTTCAGCGCCTCGTCGATGTTCATGCCCAGACCACGCGCGGCCCAGCCCATGTGCGTCTCCAGAATCTGGCCCACGTTCATCCGGCTGGGAACGCCCAAGGGGTTCAGCACCAGATCGACCGTCGTCCCATCAGCCAGGAACGGCATGTCCTCCATCGGCACCACCTTAGAGATGACGCCCTTGTTGCCGTGACGTCCGGCCATCTTGTCGCCCGGTTGCAGCTTGCGCTTTACCGCCACGAACACCTTGACCATCTTCATCACGCCGGGGGGCAGATCGTCGCCGCGACGGACCTTTTCCACCTTGTCGTCAAACCGGTGGTCCAACGAACGTTTCTGCGCCTCGAACTGGTCATGCAGGGCTTCGACGTCCTTCGCCTCGGCTTCCTCACCCAAAGCCAACTGCCAGTACTGTCCACGGCTGAGCGTTGCCAGCAACTCGTCATTGATCTCGGACCCGGCCTTGACGCCCTTCGGCCCCTTGATCGCAACCTTGCCCATGATCAGCGTTTTAAGGCGCGCATAGATGTTGCGCTCCAGAATGGCCAACTCGTCGTCGCGGTCACGCGCCAGACGCTCAACCTCTTCGCGCTCGATCTGCAGGGCGCGTTCGTCCTTGTCGACGCCGTGCCGGTTGAACACCCGCACCTCAACCACGGTGCCATAGGCGCCGGGCGGCAGGCGCAGCGAGGTATCGCGCACGTCCGATGCCTTT
>JBBQXK010000082.1:0-13060 GCA_038209775.1 Rhodobacterales bacterium
CCGTGGCGATCCAGAAGCTGCGCAAGATACGGCGTCAAAGGCAGATGCCCGTCATGCGCCCGCAAGGCGCGCGCCAGCAGCGCGCGGCCCAATGCGGCACCGCTGCCCTCATCCCCCAGCACCAGCCCCCAGCCGCCCACCTGCCGCACGTCCCGCCCCTCGACGATGGCAAAGACTGACCCCGTGCCGATGGCCGCCACGATCCCGTCCGACCCGGCCAGCGCCCCCAATGCCGCCGCCACAGCATCCGTCTCGATCCGCAGGCGGGTGAACGGCAGCGCAACAGCCAGCCGTGCCGAAGCCCCGGCCATGTTGGCCCCCGCCAGCCCAAGGCCCACCGCCACGTCACCGGGCGCGGCACCCGCAACCTGAAGAGCGGTCATGATCGTGGACAGGATATTGTCGCGGGCGCGGTCGGGGTCTGACGCGATGTTTGCCGGCCCGCCTTCGGACCGGGCCAGAACCACCCCGTCCGGCCCGGCCAAAGCCGCCCGGCACCCGGTGCCACCGCCATCAAGACCAAGATGAAACATGCCGCGAATCTCCTTCGCCGGTACAATACCAAAGAAATACCAGATGGGAAGCGTTTGCGTTGAAACCGCCTTGGAGCCCGATAAAAGGCCCGAAATTGTAAGGGGGTTTACAATTGGTATCAATTTGGCATTATCACCAAACCAAGGGGGAATCGCATGTCCGACCGTCCGACCGAAGCTGTGCATCCGTCGTCAGCGGGGTTGCATGCCCTGCCTGCCGGGCAGGCACTGGCGCGGTTGCTGGCGGCACAGGCCGGGGCGGTGCAGGCGCTGACGGCGGCCCTGCCGGCGCTTGAGGCGGCATCGGACGTGGCAGCACAGGCACTGCACGGCGGCGGCAGGCTGGCCTATGCGGGGGCGGGGTCGTCGGGGCTGATGGCGCTGTCGGATGCGCTGGAACTGGCGGGCACCTTTGGCATCCCTCCGGCAAGCACGCCGGTGCTGTTCGCCGGTGGCGTGGCGGCACTGTTGCACATGACGGGCGGGGTCGAGGATGATCTGGGGCTGGCAGAGGCTGATTGCGCAAGGGTGACCTTCGGGCCGCAGGATGCGGTGATCTGCGTGTCGGCCTCGGGGTCGACGCCCTACACTCTGGCGGTGGCGCATGCGGCGCGGGCCGCAGGGGCGGCGGTGATCGGGATTGCGAATGTGCCGGATGGCGCGCTTTTGCGGGCGTCAACCCATCCGGTCCTGGTGGAAACCGGGGCGGAAGTGATCGCTGGGTCCACCCGCATGGGGGCTGCGACGGCGCAGAAGGTGGCGCTGAACATGCTGTCGGTGCTGGTCGGTATCCGGCTGGGCGCGGTGCATGACGGGCATATGGTGGACGTGGTGGCCGACAATGCCAAGCTGCGCGACCGCGCGGCGCGGATCGTGGCGGCGATTGCGGGCACCGGCGAGGACGCCGCGCGCGACGCGCTGGCCGCGACCGGTGGCGTGGTCAAGACGGCGGTGCTGGTGGCGCGCGGGCTGACGCCCGAGGCGGCGCTGGCGGCGCTGGGACAAAGTGGCGGACATCTTGCGCCGCATCTGGAACACTAGGCTTCACCAAGGGGCCGGAACGGCCCGCACAACAGGGAGACGACCATGACACGCACGATCCGAAATGCCCTTCTGGCCAGCACGATGCTGACGGGGGCCGCACAGGCCGAAACCACGCTGACCATTGAAAGCTGGCGCAATGACGACCTGACCATCTGGCAGGACACCATCATTCCCGCGTTCGAGGCGCAGCACCCCGATATCAAGGTGGTCTTCGCCCCCTCCGCCCCGGCGGAATACAACGCCGCCCTGAACTCCAAGCTGGATGCGGGTTCGGCGGGCGACCTCATCACCTGCCGACCCTTCGACGCATCGCTGGCGCTTTATGACGCCGGGCATCTGGCGGACCTGTCGGGGTTGGCGGCGATGGCCAACTTCTCTCCCGTCGCGAAATCCGCCTGGCAGACCGATGACGCCGCCGCCACCTTCTGCGTACCGATGGCGTCGGTTATCCACGGGTTCATCTACAACGCCGATGCCTTTGCAGCACTTGGAATCGCAGTGCCCACGACGCAGGACGAGTTCTTTGCGGCGCTGGACAAGATCAAGGCCGATGGCACCTACATCCCGATGGCGATGGGGACGAATGACCAGTGGGAAGCGGCCACCATGGGCTACAACAACATCGGCCCGAACTACTGGAAGGGCGAAGAGGGACGTCTGGCGCTGATCAAGGGTGAGCAGAAGCTGACCGATGCCGACTGGGTGGCCCCGTTCGAAGAGCTTGCGCGCTGGAAGGACTATCTGGGCGACGGGTTCGAGGCTCAGACCTATCCCGACAGCCAGAACCTGTTCACGCTTGGCCGTGCCGCGATCTATCCCGCCGGTTCGTGGGAAATCAGCGGGTTCAATACGCAGGCGACGTTCAAGATGGGTGCCTTTGCGCCCCCCGTCAAAGCAGCCGGTGACACCTGCTACATCTCGGACCACACCGACATCGCCATCGGCCTGAACGCGAAGTCGCCGAATGCCGAGGCCGGGAAGGTGTTCCTGGAATGGGTAGGCTCCCCCGAGTTCGCCACCATGTACGCCAACGCCCTGCCTGGGTTCTTCAGCCTCAACTCGACCCCGGTCGAGATGCAGGACCCCCTTGCACAGGAATTCGTGTCTTGGCGCGGCAAGTGCCAGTCGACGATCCGGTCTACCTATCAGATCCTGTCGCGCGGCACGCCGAACCTGGAGAACGAGACGTGGAATGCCTCGGCCAACGTGATCCGCGGGTCCGAGACGCCCGCGGATGCGGCCAAGCGGCTGCAGGACGGGCTGGCAAGCTGGTACGCGCCGCAGAAGTGATCGCCGGTTGAGATCACGGGACCGGGGGGCTGTCTGCCCCCCGGACCCCCCGAGGATACTTGGACAAAGATGAAAGGGGAAGAACATGGGCATCCGCAGACCTGTGCGGTGGCACATTGCCGTGTTTCTGGCCCCGGCGGTGCTGGTCTATACCGCCATCATGATCGTGCCCCTGTTCGGGACGCTGAACCTTGCGCTGTGGAACAAGGGCGACGGCGGGGCAGTTTTCGTGGGGTTGGCGAATTTCGTGACCCTGTTCGGCGATCCGCGATGGTCTGAGGCGTTCTGGAATGCGCTGGGGAACAACTGCTGGTTCTTTGTGGTGCATATGCTGGTGCAGAATCCCATCGGTATATTGCTGGCGGCGATCCTGTCGAACCCGCGCCTGCGGATGGCGGCGTTCTATCGCACCGCGATCTTTATCCCGACGGTACTGAGCTTCGTTATCGTGGGGTTCGTGTGGAAGCTCATCCTGTCGCCGATCTGGGGGATTGCGCCGGGAATGCTGGATGCCGTGGGCCTCAAGGGGCTGTTCGCGCCGTGGCTGGGGCAGGAGTGGTCGGCGCTGACCACGCTGGCGCTGATCTCGGTCTGGCAGTTCGTGGGGATCCCGATGATGCTGATCTATGCAGCCCTTCTGTCGATCCCTGATGAGGTGCTGGAGGCGTCCGAGATGGACGGGATCACCGGGTGGAGCCAGTTCCGAAGGATCAAGCTGCCGCTGATCCTGCCGAGCATCGGGATCATCTCTATCCTGACATTCGTGGGTAATTTCAATGCGTTCGATCTGATTTATGTGTCGCAGGGTGCGCTTGCCGGGCCGAACTATGCGACCGACATTCTGGGCACGTTCCTTTACCGCACCTTCTTTGGGTTCCAGTTGCAACTGGGTGATCCGCACATGGGGGCGGCGATTGCGACGGCGATGTTCGTGATCATTCTGGTGGGGGTCTGCGTGTACATTTTCGGCATCCAGACGCGGCTGCGCCGCTATCAGTTCTAGGGGGATATCATGGCCGCCCGCACCCCCATTGGACGCAGCATTGCCGCCCATGCCGTGTTGCTGACCTATACCGTCATCGCGCTGTTCCCGGTGTTCGTGGTCATCATCAACAGCTTCAAAAGCCGCCGCGCGATCTTTGCCGATCCGCTGGCGCTGCCCACGCCGTCGAATTTCGACGCGGTGGGCTATGCGACGGTGCTGAAGCAGGGGGATTTCTTTCTGTACTTCCAGAACTCGATGATCGTGACGGTGGCCAGCCTGTTCTTCGTGCTCTTGTTCGGGGCGATGGCGGCGTTTGCGCTGTCGGAATACCGGTTCCGGGGGAACATGCTGTGGGGGTTGTATCTGGCGCTTGGCATCATGATCCCGATCAGGTTGGGGACGGTGGCGATCCTTGAGCTGATGGTGGCCTCGGGGCTGGTCAACACGCTGATGGCGCTGATCCTGGTCTATACGGCACAGGGGTTGCCGCTGGCCGTGTTCATATTGTCTGAGTTCATGCGGCAGGTGTCGGATGATCTGAAGAACGCAGGCCGCATCGACGGGTTGAGCGAGTACCGCATCTTTTTCGTGCTGGTGCTGCCCTTGGTGCGGCCGGCGATGGCGACGGTGGCGGTGTTTTCCATGATTCCGATCTGGAACGACCTTTGGTTCCCGCTGATCCTGGCGCCATCCGAGGAGGTCAAGACGATCACGCTGGGGTCGCAGGTGTTCATCGGGCAATTCGTGACCAACTGGAACGCGGTGCTGGCGGCGCTATCGCTGGCGATCCTGCCGGTGCTGGTCTTGTACCTTATCTTCTCGCGCCAACTGATCCGGGGCATTACTGCAGGAGCCGTCAAATGATCCGTGTGCTGGTGGCCGGTCTGGGCAACATGGGGCGCAGCCATGCGCTGGCATACCACCATTATCCGGAGTTCGAGGTGGTGGGGCTGGTGAACCGTTCGGCGGTGGACCTGCCGGTGCAGTTGCAGGGCTATCCCGTGACGGCAGACTATGCCGAGGCTTTGGAGCGGCTGAAACCCGATCTGGTCTGTGTGGCAACCTATTCCGACAGCCATGCCGATTACGCCGTGGCTGCGATGGAGGCGGGGGCGCATGTCTTTGTCGAAAAGCCACTGGCGACCACAGTGGCCGATGCGCAAAGGGTGGCGGATTGCGCGGCGCGGACGGGGCGCAAGGTGGTGGTGGGGTATATCCTGCGGCATCACCCCAGTTGGCAGCGGCTGATCGCCGAGGCGCGGGATATGGGCGGGCCCTATGTGTTCCGGCTCAACCTGAACCAGCAGTCATCAGGCCCAACGTGGGAGGTTCACAAGGCGCTGATGGCGACCACATCCCCCATCGTGGATTGCGGTGTGCATTATGTGGATGTGATGTGCCAGATCACCGATGCGGCCCCGGTCGAGGTGCGGGGGATGGGGCTGCGGCTGTCGGACGAGATTGCGGCGGACATGTACAACTACGGGCATTTTCAGGTGCTGTTCGCCGATGGATCGGTCGGGTGGTACGAGGCCGGATGGGGGCCGATGATGTCGGACACCGCGTTCTTCGTGAAGGATGTGGTGTCGCCCAAGGGCGCGGTGTCGATACGGATGCCGGACAGTGCGCGGTCGGATGACATTGATACGCATACGAAAACCTCGCT
This sequence comes from Rhodobacterales bacterium, assembly GCA_038209775.1. Taxonomy (GTDB): domain Bacteria; phylum Pseudomonadota; class Alphaproteobacteria; order Rhodobacterales; family Rhodobacteraceae; genus JBBQXK01. The sequence continues at coordinate 5,519 of JBBQXK010000082.1, forward strand.
GTTGCGGGTGCATCGGGTGGGGCGGGACCGCGAGGATATCTCGATGGCTGACGAGCCGGGGCATCAGGAGTTGTGCAACCTGGAACAGGCGTTTGTCGCCCGGGCGATTGCCGGGGACATCGACCTGACGCGGCACCTGCGGGATGCGGTGCGGTCGCTGGCGGTGTGTCTGGCGGCGGATGAAAGCGTGCGTTCCGGTGTGCCGGTGAAACTGTGAGGGGGGATGCCGTGGGCGCGTTGGTTCTGCGGGGGGTGACCAAGTCATTCGGGACCACGGATGTCATCAAGGGCGTCGATCTGGAGGTGCAACCGGGCGAGTTCTGCGTGTTCGTGGGGCCGTCAGGGTGTGGGAAATCGACCCTGTTGCGCATCATCGCGGGGCTTGAGGATGCGAGCGGCGGCGACATCCTGCTGGAGGGCCGGCGTGTCAACGACGTGGCCCCGGCCAAGCGGGAACTGGCGATGGTGTTCCAGAGCTATGCCCTTTACCCGCACCTGACGGTGCGCGACAACATGGGGCTGGCGCTGAAACAGGCGGGCATGGACAAGGCCGCGATCGGGGCCGCGACCGACCGGGCAGCGGGGATGCTGTCGTTGCAGGCGCTGTTGGACCGCAGGCCAGCCGAGTTGTCGGGCGGGCAGCGGCAACGTGTGGCCATCGGGCGGGCCATCGTGCGGACACCGAAGCTGTTTTTGTTCGACGAACCCCTGTCCAATCTGGACGCCGCCCTGCGGGTGGCGACACGGATCGAGATAGCGCGGCTGCACCGCGAGTTGGGGGCCACGATGATCTATGTGACCCACGATCAGGTTGAGGCGATGACGCTGGCCGACCGGATCGTGGTGTTGCGGGCGGGCAAGGTGGAACAGGTGGGCGCGCCGATGGAACTGTACAACGACCCCGCGAATACCTTTGTGGCGGGTTTCATCGGCAGCCCGATGATGAACTTCCTGCGCGTGGGGGCGGTCGGGATGCGGGGCGAGACGCTGGGGATACGGCCCGAACATCTGGGCCTGTCACGGGATTCGGGCCAGATTGCGGGTGAAGTCAGCCATGTGGAAAAGCTGGGCGGCGAGACGCTAGTCTATGTGCGGGCCGAGCCGCATGGGTTGCTGACAGTGCGGCTGTTCGGCGAGCATGACCATGCGGTGGGGCAGGCGGTGCATCTGACGGTCGATGCGGGCCGGGCGTTTCATTTCGACAAGGATGGCAACCGGCTGCGGTAGTGGAGGGGGCAGGACCGGGGGGTTTCACACCCCCCCATGCCACCGGTCTCTTGAACCGGTGGCGTTCCCGGCGGCAAACCCCCGTGGAGTATTTATGCAAGGTGAAGCGGGAAGCGGGTTCAGCCTGCGATTGCGACGATGATCGCGGTCATCGCCAGCATGCCGGGGTCGTCCATCCCCTTGGATTTCTCGGCAAAGATGCGGGCGCGGCCGATGGTGGCGGGTTTGTCGCGGAAGGTGTGCATTGACTGCCGCGTGGCGGTCACGGCGGCGGCGGCGATGGCGGCAGGGTCGCTCAGGCCGTTGGTCGCCTTCGCCACGGCGTCAAGCGAATCGAGCACCGTCTTGCCACCCAGATCGGCCTTGCCGCGCGCCTGCATCGCATCGCGGGCAAGGCCGACGAGCATCGCGACTTCGCCAGCCTCGACCGTGGTGCGGCCCTTGACCGATTTGGCCATCGCCATCAATCCCGTTGCCATCAGCGTACCGTAAGACGACCCTGAGGATTTCGTGAACGCCTGCGCGCATTTCAAAAGGCCGAGGCCAAGATCATCCGGCAGATCCGCGACCCCCTCGCTGATCGCCCGCATGCCGCGCGTCATGGTCACGCCCAGATCGCCGTCACCCAAAGCCCCGTCCGCCGCATTCAGCGCGTCAAAGTCCCGCTCCATCGCGGCGGTTATGCGACTGATCGCGGCGACTAGGGCTGTGCGGTCGATCATCCCACCCTCCAGAACGCACAGTCGCAGGGGTCGGTCAGGTAGCCCTCCAGTTCGGCATCAAGTTTGAGCATCGTGAACGACACCCCCGCCATATCCATCGAGGTGGCATAGCGCCCGACCAGTGGCATCACCGTGACAGCCCCGGCGGCATCCAGCCGCGCCTTGACGATGCGGTAGAGGATGTACAATTCCTCGGGCGGGGTCGCCCCCAGCGAGTTGACCATGACCGACACCCGGTCACCGCGCGACAGGGGCATGTCGGCGAACAGACGGTCCATCATCTCATGCGCAATCGCATCGGCGGGGCGCAGCTTGTCACGCCAGACGCCGGGTTCGCCGTGAATGCCCATGCCCATTTCCATCTCGTCCTCGGCGATGTGGAAGGTGGGTTTGCCCGCCTGCGGCACCGTGCAGGATGACAGCGCGGCACCCACCGACCGGCAGGCATCGGCGGCCTTCTGCGCCACCGCCGTCACCGTTTCCAGATCGGCACCGCTTTCAGCCGCCGCCCCCGCGATCTTGAAGGCATAGACCATCCCCGCCACGCCACGCCGTTTCTCGCGCTCGGCTGGCGGGGCCGAGGCCACGTCATCGGCCAGCACGACGGTGGTGCAGGTGATCCCGTCAAACTCGACCAGATCGCCCGCCATATCGAAGTTCATCAGGTCGCCGCCATAGTTGCCATACAGGCGCAGCACCCCTGCGCCCTGATCCGCCGCCCGGATCGCATCGGCCATCTGGTCTGCCGAGGGCGAGGCGAACACGTCGCCGATGGCGCAGGCGTCCAACAAGCCCGGGCCAACATAGCCGGTGAACACCGGCAGGTGCCCCGATCCGCCGCCGGTCACGATGCCGACCTTGCCCTTGGGTCCGGCTGTCGCGCGGGCCACGACGCGCCCGCTGTCGCCGTGCAGGCGGTAAAACTCGGGATGGGCGGCGGTCAGGCCGGCCAGCATCTCATCGACATAATCCACCGGGTTGTTCAGGATCTTCTTCATGGCAGGGGCTCCGGTTCGGTTTTCAGGGGTTGAGGGGCGCGCGGGCGGCGGGTGCCGGTGCGGGTGTTCACCAGCATCACGAAGATCAAGAGCACCCCCCAGATCAGTTCGCGCGCAAAGTTCGACACGCCCAGCATGTTCAGGCCCGATGACAGGAACTGCATCGACAGCACCGCCAGCACCACGCCGATGACGCGTCCGTACCCGCCATAGGGGTTTACGCCACCCAGAACAGCGATCAGCACCGCCAACAGCAGATAGCTGGAGCCATAATCGGCCTTGGCCGAGTTCGCGCGGCTCATCACCACCATGCCGGCGATGGCGGCGAATACCCCCGACAGGACATAGACCCGGATCAGAAGGCCGGTGACATCGACGGCGGCAAAGCGGGCGGCGAGTGGGTTTGCGCCGAACATCTGCACCCGAAGGCCAAAGGCCGTCCGGGTCAGCAACAGCGACAACCCAAGCGCCAGCACAGCAAACAGAATCAGCGGCACGGGAATGCCTAGGGCCGTGCCGTTACCCAGCCAGGCCACGATGACCGGAAAGCCCATCACCGCGGAACCGCCGGTCAGGGCCACGGCAAACCCGGTGAAGATCAGGCCCGATCCCAGCGTGGCAAGAATGGGCGGCAGGCCCATCACCGCAATCGCCAGCCCGTTGAACAGCCCGGCCAACGCACCGACGCCGACCGCCGCGCCAAAGGCCAGACCCCACCACATCACCGCATCGGCCCCGGTCGCGCCGGTGCCTGCAAACGTCGTGAGGATGGTTGCCGCGACGATGGCCGACAGGTTGGCCGCCCCCACCACCGACAGATCGATCCCCCCGGTCAGCATCGTCAGCGTCATCGCCAGTGCCAGAATGGCAAACTCGGGGAACTGGAACGCCATCGAGGTCATGTTCTGCACCGACAGGAACCTGTCGGGCGACAGCGCTGCCATGACGACGAACACCACCACAGCGATGACCGCCAGCCGCGCCTCGGGGGAACCCATCCGCATCATGCGGCCCTCGCGGCGGCGCGTTTGGCCTGCCATGCAGGGACGCCCGTGCCGATCAGGATCAGCACCCCCACCGCCACGAACTGCCATGTCGCGGGAATGCCCAGCACCACCAGCGAATTGCGCACCAGCACGATCAGCGCGACCCCCAGCATCGTGCCGGTCAGCGTGCCGTACCCCCCGGCCAGCCGCGCGCCCCCCAGCACCACGGCGGCGATCACCGACAACTCCAGCCCGACCAGATCGAACGGATTGGCCACCCGCGCCATCGACGCATGGATGATGCCCGCAAGGCCGGCAAGCATGCCGACATAGACGTAGACAAAGAACTGCACCCCCGCCACGTTGATGCCGATGCGCCGGGCACTCTCAACCGACCCGCCGATGGCAAAGATCATCCGGCCCAGCATGGTGCGGTGCAGGATCGCCCAGGTGACCACCACCGACAGCACCGTCACCAGAAACGCCGCGTGCAGGCTGTAGAATGACCCGTCGGCGTTGGTGCCGCGCAGCATCATCATCCGCCCGAATTCGCGCATGCCGGGCGGCAGGGTGGTGATCTGTTTCTGGCCGATGAAAGTCAGCATGAACCCCCGGAATACCGACAGGGTGCCCAGTGTGACGATCAGCGTCGGCAGACCGAAGCCCGCAATCAGGATGCCGTTGATCGCCCCAAGGGCCGCGCCGATGGCCATGGCCACCGCAAACGCCCCCCACCATGGCACCCATGGGGCCAGCGTGTTCAGCATCATCGCGGTACTGTACATCGTGACGGCGGCGATGGCGGTGAAACTCACGTCGATCCCGCCCGAGATCAGCACCAACAGGCACGCCACGGCCAGTATCCCCATGACGATGCCACCGCGCAGAAGGTCGGTCAGGGTGGCCATTGACAGAAACCCGGGGTCGCTGAGGGCGGCAACCGCGCAGAACCCCGCGATGATCAGCGCCACCAGCGTTTCGTTGCGGGTCCAGTCGATACCAAGGCGTCCGGGTCGCATCACGACGCCAGCCTGTGCGCGAGGTCGGCCTCGGTCGCCGTGCCACCTGCGATTTCCTCGGTGATCCGCCCGGCCTTCATCACCAGAATCCGGTGACAGGTGGCCAGCAACTCGGGCAGGTCATCGGAAATCACGATCACCCCCAGCCCCTGCGCCGACAACTCGCGGATGATGCCGTGGATGTCGGCCTTGGACCCCACATCGACCCCCACGCTTGGCCCGTTCAGGACCAGCACACGCGGCGACCGCGCCAGCCAGCGGGCCAGAACAACCCGCTGCTGGTTCCCCCCCGACAGGCTGCGAACCGGCGCATCCACGTCGGCGGCCTTCACCCGCAGCCGCCCCAGCCAATCGCGCGCCTCGCCCAGAAGGCCGCCAAAATCCAGCGTCCCGCCCCGCGAATGGGCATCAAGCCGCCCGATGGCCACATTGCGCGCGATGGACTGCATCAGGAACAATCCCTCGGTCAGCCGGTCCTCGGGGACATAGCCGATGCCCGCCCGCGCCGCCGCCAGGGGGTCGCCCAGAGGCACCGGCATGCCATCCACCGTGACGGTGCCCTGTTCGGGCGCCACCAGCCCGAACAAGGCCTTGGCCAGCGAGGTGCGCCCGCTGCCCAACAGTCCCGATATCCCCAGAACCTCACCCGCGCGCAAGGAAAACCGCACGTCTTCGAATGTACCGGCCTTGGTCAGACCCGCGACCGTCATCAGCACCGGCGCATTCGCCGCCACCGGATCGGGGGCCTTTTCCGCCACATCGCGGCCGGTCATGTGACGGGTCAGCGACGCTGCATCAAACTCGGACGCGGGCCCTTCGGCCACCTTCGCGCCGTTGCGAAGGACCACGACCTTTTCGCAAACCTCCAGCACCTCGGCCAGCTTGTGGCTGACGAACAGCACCGCCACCCCGTCGGCCTTGAGCCTGCGGATGATCCCCAACAGCGCCCGAACCTCGCGTTCGGTCAGGGCCGTGGTCGGCTCGTCCATGATGATCAGCCGCGCGTCATGGGCAAGCGCCCGGGCGATTGCCACCAGTTGCTTATGCGCCACCGACAGGGTTTCCACGGCGGCATCAAGCGGCAGATCGACACCCACCCGCGCCAGCGTGGCCTTTGCCAGCGCCTGCACGCGGTCACGCCGGTACACCCTGTGCCCCTCGGCCAGCCCGGCCGAAAAGGCGATGTTCTCGGCCACCGACAGGTTGGGGAACAGGCTGAAATCCTGAAAGATCACCATCACCCCCGCCGCCGCCGACAGGCGCGGTGACAGCGGCCCCTGCTCCACCCCGCCAAAGGCGATCCGCCCCCGGTCGGGCCGTTCGACCCCCGCCAGTATCTTGATCAGCGTCGATTTTCCCGACCCGTTCTCGCCCGCCAGACACACGGCCTCACCCGCGCCGATGGTGAACCCCACATCGGCCAGCGCGGTGATCCCGGCATAGGTCTTGGTCACGCCTTCCATGGCGATCAGATCGGCGGGCATCAGGGCCATCCTGCAAGGCAAACGCAGGGGCAGCGCACTACGCCGCTGCCCCCCTTTTCATGCAAACCTGTCCTCAGAAAGGATAGTCGGCCATGTTCGCCTTGTTCACGTTGACCCAAGCCTGACCATAGATGACCTTTCCGTCGAGCTTGATCGCGTTGTACCCGGGCAGGCCCAGATCCATGCCATCGGTCACCGTCTCGCCGTTCATCACCATCATCGCCAGCTTGTTCATCGCATAGCCCGCAACCGACGGATCCCAGAACCCGATCCCGTCAACCGCGCCGGTTTCCAGATACTGCCCGGCAATCGACGGAAGCGACGTGCCGAACACGCAGGTCGCATCGGCCGTGCCACGCTCTTCGATAGCCAGACCGATGCCGGCCACGTCGGTCGACGCCGACCCCTGCAGACCCTTGACGTTCGGGAATGCGCGCAGCACTTCCTGTGCCTTTTCATAGGCCTTCTGCTGGTCGTCGAAGGTTTCGTTCTTGTCGCCCACCAGCGTCATCTTGGGATACTTTTCCTTCTGGTAGGCAATCGCGCCATCGACCCACTGGTTGTGGGTCTGCGACGTCAGCGAACCGACGAACACCGCATATTCGCCCTCGCCACCCATGCAAGTGGCCATCTGTTCCATCAGGTTCGCGCCGAAATCCTCGTTCTTGAAGGCTTCGAGGTCATAGCTGGTGTTCTGCTGGCTGGCGGCTTCGTGGGTGATCACGACGATCCCCGCATCCATCGCGCGCTTCAGCACGGGTTCCAGCGCCTCGGGCGACATCGGCACGACGGCAAGGGCGTTCACGCCTTGCGCGATCATGTCCTCGATCAGCGCCGCCTGTTGTTGCGGGTCGGCCTGGGCCGGGCCCACTTGGAACGCGTCGTTCTTGGTGTCGGCGGCGTATTGCTTGACGCCCTCTTCCATGCGGTTGAACCACTGGATGCCGGCGATCTTGACGACCGTGGCCATCTTCTTGCCTTCCGCCGCCGCCGGTCCCGCCAGCGTCAGCGCCGTACCTGCCAACAGGGCGCAGGTCATCAATGTACGTTTCATCATCTTGGCTTTCCTCCCGAGTGAGCCGTTTCGTTTTTGTCGCAGTCTTGCG
>JBBQXK010000083.1:0-11907 GCA_038209775.1 Rhodobacterales bacterium
CCAGCGACACCGCCACGGCGGGGCTTTTCAGCGCCTCGGCCAGCCGGACGCGGGCGGCGGGGTCCACATCCTCGACGTTCTCCAGGACCAGCGTGACGCCGGCATCTTCGGCGCGGGCAATCACCGGGGCCATCACATAGCGCACCCGTTCGGTCTGGATCATGCCTTGGGCCGGTTCCCACAGGTGGTTGGAATGGTCCCAGGTGGTGACCGGCGAATGAATGACCATCTGATCGGCCCCCAGCGCCACGCAGGCGTCCAGACAGGCCAGCATCCGCCGCCGCACCACCTCGGCCACATCCGGGTCGGCGGCGTCGATCTGGAACCCGAGGAACGGCCCGTGCAACCCGCGCCGCCCGCTATGGCCGTCCAACAGCGCCCTTGCCCGGTCAAGCCGGGGCGTCATGTCGCCCGACAGCCATTGCGGCGAGGCAAAGCTTTGAATTTCCACGTCGCGCTGATGTTCCAGAATCCAATCGCGGTGCAGCGCCAGCATATCGAGCGTCAGCGCCGCCCCCAGCACCGGCAAAGGTTTCGTCATTCTCTCCCCCTCCCACACAACATGGCCCACCACAGAAACGCAGCACCCGCCACCGCCGCCACCCCGGAGTTTTCAAAAACTCCGGCCCGATTTCTTTGAAGAAATCGGTCTTTGCGCTGCTTCAGCCGACGCGCGCTGTCACCGCGTCACCGCCGCGCAGGAACAAGAACCCGTTCGGCCCAAGCTGCACCGGCCCCTCACCCCCCGGCCCGATGGCCGCACCGGCCCCCGTCACCGTGATCGCCACCGCCCTGGGCGACAGGTTGAACAGGCACAGCACCGCCCCCGCCCCCGTGCCCCGGACAAAGGCCAGCACCGGCTCTGCCACCTCAAGAAACCGCGTGCCCCCGGTACGCAGCGCGGGCTCAGTCCGCCGGAACGCCAGCATGGCGCGGTAGAAGGCCAGAACCGACCCGTCCCCCTGCCCCGCCACATGCCGCGCGGCCTGCGGTGGCTTGACCGGCAGCCAGGGGGTGCCGGTGGTGAAACCGCCGTTGCCGGACGCATCCCAGACCATCGGCGTGCGGCAACCGTCGCGGCCCTTGTAGTCGGGCCAGAACGCGCGGCCCGCAGGGTCGGTCAGTTCCTCATACAGAATGTCGGTCTCGGTCTGGCCCAGTTCCTCGCCCTGATACAGGCAGACCGACCCCTGCAACGACAACAACAGCGCCGCCGACAGACGCGCCAGTGCATCGCCGCCGGCGTCGTGGTCCTGCCAGCGCGAGGCATGGCGCACCACGTCATGGTTGGAAAACGCCCAACACGGCCAGCCGTCGGGTGCCCCTTGAAAGAACCCCTCGATACAATCGCGGAACTGGCGGGCGGTGAACACCGGCGACAGCATCTCGAACGAATAGGCCATGTGCAGCCGGTTCCCGCCCGCCGTATACTCGGCCATGATCGCCACCGCCTTGGCCCCGCTTTCGCCGACCTCGCCCACCATCGCGCGCCCGGGATAGCGGTTCAGCAGGCTGCGGATGCGTTCCAGAAACACCGGCGTCTCGGGGCGGTTCTTGGAATGGATGTGGTCCTGCATGTCATTCGGGTTGACCTCGGGCAGCGCCACCGGCCGGACCCGCGCGGGGTTCGGGCGCAAGCGTTTGTCGTGAAAGTAATAGTTCACCGTATCCAGCCGGAACCCGTCTACCCCCCGGTCAAGCCAGAATTCCATTGTCGACAGAAGCCAGTCCTGAACGTCCTTGTGGTGAAAGTTGAAGTCGGGCTGCGAGGTCAGGAAGTTGTGAAAGTAATACTGCCGCCGGCGTGGCTCCCATTCCCACGCGGGGCCGCCGAACACCGACAGCCAGTTGTTGGGCGGTGCGCCATCGGGGCCGGGGTCGGCCCAGACGTACCAGTCGGCGCGGGGGTTCACCCGGTCGCGGCGGCTTTCCTGAAAGAACGGATGTGCCGAGGATGAATGGCTGATCACATGGTCGACGATCACCCGCAGTCCCAGATCATGCGCCCGCGCCACCAGCGCATCGAAATCCGCCAGTGTACCGAACAGCGGATCAATGGCGGTATAGTCCGACACGTCATACCCCATGTCGGCCATCGGTGAGGCAAAGACCGGCGACAGCCAAACCGCATCGACGCCAAGGTCGGCCAGATACCCCAGCCGTGCGGTGATGCCGGCAAGGTCGCCGATGCCGTCGCCGTCACTGTCCTGAAACGACCGGGGATAGACCTGATACGTCACCGACCCGCGCCACCAGTCATCCATGCACTGCCCCCCGGCCCTGCCCAATCGCCGCACGCGACCTTGGCGCTGCTGCCCGCGAATGTCAAAACGTTGGCGGCTTGATAGTGGCAGGCGGGCGGGCGTAGGGTGGCAGCCGACATGACCCCCAACGTCCCCCCACCCACAGCCCGCCCCGGCCGTGCCGATGCGTTCATGCCGAAACTCGTGTTGGTGCTGCGCGAGGGTTACGGGCTGCACGCGCTGCGCGCCGATGCGGTGGCGGGGCTGACCGTGGCCGTTGTGGCGCTGCCCCTGTCGATGGCCATTGCCATCGCGTCGGGCGTCAGCCCGGCGCAGGGACTGGCGACGGCCATCGTCGGCGGCTTCCTTGTGTCGGCGCTTGGCGGATCGCGCCACCAGATCGGCGGGCCCGCCGGGGCGTTCATCGTGCTGGTGGCCGCAACCGTGGCACAGCACGGCGTGGCGGGGCTGGTGCTGGCCACGTTCCTGTCGGGGCTGATGCTGATCGTGGCGGGCTGGCTGCGGCTGGGAAACCTGGTGAAGTTCATCCCGTTTCCGGTGACCGTAGGCTTTACCGCAGGCATCGCGGTCATCATCGCGGCCAGCCAGATCAGCGAGCTTTTCGGCCTGACCCTGCTGCACGAGCCTGGGCCACTTCTGGAAAAGCTGCCCGCACTCTGGGCGGCACTGCCCGGGTTCAGCCCTGCCGCCCTGGGGCTGGCCGTGGGCACCGTGGTGACCATCCTTGCGCTGCGCCGCGTGCGCCCGAACTGGCCGGGCATGCTGATCGCGGTGGTGGGGGCGTCGGCGCTGACGGCGGTGCTGGCGCTGCCGGTGGCCACCATCGGCACAAGGTTCGGCGGCATCCCTGCGGGACTGCCCGCGCCGCAACTGCCCGACCTGTCATGGCCGCTGGTGGTGGCCGTGCTGCCGGCGGCGCTGTCGTTCACATTGCTTGGGGCGATCGAGTCGCTGTTGTCCGCCGTCGTCGCCGACGGGATGACCGGGCGGCGGCACCGGTCAAATGCGGAACTGGTGGCGCAGGGGGTGGCGAATGTGGGGGCGTCGCTGTTCGGCGGGTTCTGCGTGACCGGCACCATCGCGCGCACCGCCACCAACGTGCGGGCAGGCGCGCACAGTCCGGTGGCGGGGATGCTGCACAGCCTGTTCCTGTTGGCCTTCATGGTGCTGGCGGCCCCGCTTGCCACCTATATCCCGCTGGCGGCGCTTGCGGGCGTGCTGGCTGTGGTCGCCTGGAACATGGTCGAGAAACCGGCCATCGCCGTTCTGTTGCGGTCAGGCTGGGGTGAGGCTGCGGTGCTGGCGGTGACCTTTGTGCTGACCATTTTCCGCGACCTCACACAGGCGATCCTGGCGGGGTTCCTTCTGGCATGCGTGCTGTTCGTCCTCAGGATAAGCCGGACCACTGCCATTTCCGCCGAACGCCCCCCCCAATCCGCAACGCCGTCCGACAGCACTGCAAGGGCCACGCCCCCCGGGGTGGCGATCCACCAGATCTCGGGCGCGCTGTTCTTTGGTGCGGCGGCGTCGGTCGGGGCGACACTGGACCAGATCGGCGCGCGGCACCGGGTGCTGATCCTTGATCTGGCCGCGATGACCCTGATCGACACCACCGGGGCCAACCTTCTGGAACGTCTGGCGGCACGGGCGCGGGCGCAGGGGACGGCGCTGTACCTGGCTGGCGCCCTGCCCGAGGTGCGCCGCCTTCTGGACCTGCACCACCTGCACGGCGTCACCCATACGCCCACGGTCGACGCGGCCCTTTTGGCCTGCGAGGCCGGGCACCCGCCCGCCTGACCCCCGCCGATTGTACCCCATGCACCCCCTCGACACCGACCCGTGCCGCCGGCAATGCTGTCGCTGACGTGCCCCTCGAACCCCGGAAACCCCGATGACCAAACCCCCCATCCTGCAGATCGGCCCCTATCCGGTGTTCGATCAGGAACCGCTGGACGCAGACTTTGCCGTCCACCGCCTTGACCTTGCCGCCGACCCGCGGGCCTTTCTTGCCGAGGTCGGCCCGCAGATCCGCGCCATCGCCACGCGCGGCGATCTTGGGGCGACGGCGGCGATCATCGCCGCCTGTCCGGGGCTGCAGATCATCAGCGTCTACGGTGTGGGCTATGACGCGGTCGACATGGCGGCGGCGCGGGCGCGGGGGATTGCCGTGACCAACACCCCCGGCGTGCTGGATGAGGATTGCGCCGATCTGGGGGTGGCGATGCTGCTGGCCTTTGCGCGCGGGGTGGTGGCGGCCGAAGGCTGGGCGCGGTCGGGTGACTGGGCGGCGAAGGGGCCGTTTCCGCTGCAGCGCCGGGTCTGGGGGCAACGGGCGGGTATCCTTGGCCTTGGGCGGATCGGGCGGGCGGTGGGCAACCGGCTGGCGGGGTTCGGCATGGACATCGCCTATGCGGCGCAGACGCCCAAGGACACGCCCGGCTGGGCCTTTGTGCCCGATCCGGTGGCACTTGCCGCCCGGTCGGATTTCCTGATCGTCACCGCCATCGCCAATGCCGCGACCCGGCACATCGTGAATGCCGACGTGCTGCGCGCACTTGGGCCCGACGGGGTGCTGGTGAACATCAGCCGGGCGCAGAATGTCGATGAGGCGGCCTTGCTTGACGCGCTTGAGGCCGGCCGCATCGGCGGCGCAGCCCTTGACGTGTTCGAGGGCGAGCCTGCGCTGAACCCCCGGTTCCGCACCCTGCCGAACGTGCTGCTGCAGCCCCACCACGCCAGCGGCACCGTCGCCACCCGCCGCGCCATGGGGCAACTGATGCGTGACAACCTAAGCGCCCATTTCGCCGGTCGCCCCCTGCTGACGCCGGTCACCTGAAACCCGCGCTGTCAGGGTCCGGCGGATGCCCCCACAGCCATGGTCAGGATGACCGGCGACACCGCCCCGAAATGCACAGGTGTATGTACGGATGTAATACGGGTGCTGTACGGCCCGAATACCGACCGAGTACACCCAAATCACAGCCTTTACAGCGGGTTGCCCGGTCAGAACAGATGCCCCCGCCGCGCGCCCGTCAACCCGGCGTTAACCTGTCCGGCCCGACATGACGACGCGGCAAGCGGCCGTCTTGGGCCGCAGTCAGGTCAGGATGATGAAGGCGGGAATTTGGTCGGAGCGAGAGGATTCGAACCTCCGACCCCCTGCTCCCGAAGCAGGTGCGCTACCAGGCTGCGCTACGCTCCGACCGTGGGGCGGGGGTTACCCGGTCGGCAGGTTCTTTGCAAGGGCCATCACGCCCCGCCTTCGGCATCGTCGCGGCGGTTGCGCGGGTCGCCGTGGCGGCCACCGATGCCCATAAGGCTGGACATGCGCGGCAATAGCCCGGTCTCGGGCCGCGCCTGCGTGCGCAGCACCGGGCTTTGCGAAGACGACTGCTTGCGGCCCTCGCGCAGGACGATGTAGATGCCCGATGCGATGATGATGCTGGCCCCCAGGATCGTATAGAAATCAAGGCTTTCGTCAAAGATCAGCGCACCATAGACCGCCGCCCAGATCATCTGGCTGTACTGCATCGGGGCCACCACCACCGCCTCGGCCCGCCGGTACGCGCCGATGATGAACAGCATCGCGACAAAGCCGAAGAGCGCGATAATGCCGATCATCCCCAGGTGTTCAACCGGCATCGGCTTGTACACGAACGGCAGCGCCGCCCCGAGCACGACGAAGTTCGCCAGCATCGGAAACAGCAACAGCACCGCCGCCCGTTCGTCCGCCCCGATCTTGCGCACGATGACCGAGGCCAGCGACGAACACACCGCCGCCGTCAGCGCCGCCGCATGGCCCAAGGACAGATCGGCGTCCCCGGGGCGCAGCACGACCATCACCCCAAAAAGCCCGACGATCACCGCTATGCCCCTGCGAATGCCCACTTTTTCCCCCAGGATCGGGATTGCCAGCAGGGTAATCAGCAAAGGTGCCGCGAACAGGATCGCATAGGTCTGCGCCAAGGGCAGGACGGAAAACGCATAGAACGCCGTCACCCCGGTGATCACTGCCGACGCCGTGCGCAGCGCCGTCCACCAGGGGTGGCGCGGGCGCAGGTTACCGTCCGAACGGTCACGGATCAGCATGACCATGACCAGGGGAAACCCCATGAGGACCGAGAAAAAGATGATCTGGATGGCGGAGTAATGGCTGCCCAGAAACTTGACGACCACATCATGGGTGGCAAAGATTCCGAATGAAATCAGTGCCAGCATCGCGCCGAATGCGTTGTTTCCGCCCATCAGCATCCCGTCCCGGCCACCACCCGCAGCCTTGCCCGCATGTCGCGCCTTCCGCCGGAAAGTGCAAGCGTCAAGCGCCCCTAGGGCCCGCTTTCGCGCGGTGTGCGATGCGTCAGGATCACCAGGCCAGAGGCTACGATGATGCCGATGCCAATGGCAGTGTCCAGGCTCAGCCCCTCGCCAAAGAACAACACGCCGAACAGCACACCCCAGACGATCTGCGAATACTGCATCGGTGCCACCACGATCACCGGCGCCGCACGGTACGCCGCGATGATGAGAAGGCCGCCCAGAACCAGCGCGACCGCCATCAGCGCGGTCAGGCCCAGATCGGCCAGCGGCATCGGTTGCCAGACAAACGGCATCGCCATCGCAAGTACTGAAAACTGCACGGCAATCGGCCAGAACAACAGCACCGCTGGCCGCTCGACAGCACCAGTGCGGCGCAGGATGACATAGTTCAACGCCCCCAGCGCCGCCGCCGTCAGCGCCGCCAGATGCCCCGGCGTCACCGGCACCTGCCCGGGCCGCAGCGCCACGATCACCCCCACGAGGCCCGCCAGAATGGCCAGTGCGCGGCGCATATCCATCGGCTCACCCAACAGTGGCACACCCAGCAACGCGATCATCAAGGGCATGGTGAAGAACACCGCATAAGCCTCGGCCAGCGGCAACACGGCAAAGGCATAGGCCCCCAGCACCCCGTTCACCAGCGCCACCCCGACCCGCAACGCCATCCAGCCCGGCATTACGGGCCACAAACCCCGTCGTTGCACGTCGGTCAGCACCTGCACCGTCACCATCGGCAGCGCAAAGAGGCCCGCACAGAACAGCACCTGCATCGGGCTATAGATGCCGCCGAGGTACTTGATTGCAATGTCATAAAGCGCATAGAGCCCAAAGGCCGCGAACCCCAGCATCGCCCCGCGCAGGTTCGCCGACACAGCGGTCACCGCAGTTTCATGGCGTCAGAGGCTGGCGTCCAGCGCCGCCACTACCGCGTCGCCCATGGCCGCCGTCGATACCGGCACACCACCCTCGGGGCCCATCAGATCGGCGGTGCGCAACCCGTCAGCCAGCACCTTTTCCACCGCCGCCTCGACCCGGGCCGCATCGTCCTTGAGGTCGAAGGAATAGCGCAGCGCCATCGCAAACGACAGGATGCAGGCGATCGGATTGGCCTTGCCCGTGCCCGCAATGTCCGGGGCCGACCCGTGGACAGGCTCGTACAGCGCCTTGGGCCGCCCGTTGGCCATCGGCAGCCCAAGGCTGGCCGAGGGCAGCATGCCCAGGCTGCCGGTCAGCATTGCGGCCATGTCCGACAGGATATCGCCGAACAGGTTGTCGGTCACGATGACGTCGAACTGCTTGGGCCAGCGGCACAACTGCATGGCCCCGGCATCGGCATACATGTGGGTCAGGGCCACATCGGGATATTCCTTGTCATGCACCTCTTGCACGACCTCGCGCCACAGGATGCCGGACTCCATCACGTTGGCCTTTTCCATCGAACAGACCTTGTTCGACCGCCGCCGCGCCAGTTCGAACGCCGACCGCGCCACGCGGGCAATCTCGGATTCGGTGTACCGTTGGGTGTTGATCCCCACCCGTTCATTGCCCTCGGTAAAGATGCCACGCGGTTCGCCGAAATAGACGCCGCTGGTCAGTTCGCGGACGATGACGATATCCAGACCCGCCACCACCTCTTTCTTGAGGCTGGAGAAATCGGCAAGCGCATCAAAGCATTGCGCCGGGCGCAGGTTGGAAAACAGGTCCATCTCCTTGCGCAGCCGCAACAGGCCGCGTTCGGGCTTTACACTGAAATCCAGCTTGTCGTACTTCGGCCCGCCGACCGCCCCCAGCAGAACCGCATCCACCGCCTGCGCCTTGGCCATCGTGGCGTCGGTCAGCGGCACGCCGTGCACATCGTACGCACAGCCCCCCACCAGATCCTCGGTCACATCGAACACGATCCCCCGGCGGGTGCCGAACCAGCCGATGATCTTTTTCACCTCGTCCATGACTTCGGGGCCGATACCGTCGCCGGCAAGGATCAGGATTGAGGGATTGGCCACGGCTCAGCGCTCCTGCGGTCTGGGGATCATGCGGGGTGGCCTAGCCAATGCCCCGCGCAGGGTCAAGGCGCGGCGTCAGGGGCCGGGCAGCGCCAGGTCCACCCAGACCGGCCGGTGCCGTGAGGCGGCGCGCAGCGTGGCAGCCAGCGGATCGGTGTCGGGCGGCCACAGTACCCCCGATCCTGTGACCGTCAGGTCCGCCGATGGCAGGATCATGTCCACCCGCAATCCCCCCGGCCCCGGATCGAACAGCGCGGTGTCCAACGCCGGATCGCCCTTGTGGGCTGGCTCGGCGCGCCCGCTTTGCCCGCGCGGGGCCGGGTCCTGCAAGGCGGGATGTGCCAGAAGGGCCAGCATCGCATCAGTCCGCCCCTCACCATCCGCCGGATCAAGATTGCCGTCGCCGATCACCACAAACGGCGCGGCGGGCACAGCACCCATGTCCCCGTCCAGCAAACGCAACCACAGTGCCGCCTCGTCATGGTTGCGCCGCCCGTTCCTGTCTTCGGGGCCGTCGAACACCGGCGGCGTCGCGTGCCAGACCATCAGCGTCAGCCGACCCTCACCCGGCAGCACCAGGGGCACCACCCAATGGCCCGTGGTCGACAGCCGCTGCACCGCTGCATGATCCTCGGGCCAGCCGGGTGGCGGGATCGCCCTCGGCAGATCGCGCCACAGCACCGCCGACAGGTCACGCACCGCCGCCCCATCCACCGGCAGCCGCGACAGCACCGCCATCCCCCCCTCACCGGCGAACCGCCCCCACCCCTGGGCATCGCGCGGGGTGCCCAGCCGACCGTCGCCGTCCAGATCAAGGCCCGTCGCCATCCCGGTATTGGGCCGCAGTGCAAAAAGGTGGGGATAGCCCACCCCCGCCAGCCGCCCCTCCAGCGCCGTCAGCGCCACCAGACCGTGGTCGAAATCAATGCCGGTCAGCACCAGCACATCGGCATCCAGCGCGGCGATCACCGCAACGACCGCCGCCACCTGGGGATCTTCGCCCCGCACGATGTCTTGCAACAACAACCCGGGCCCCGCCCGCACCAGTTCGGCGTTCCAGGTAGCCACGCGAATTTCAGCAAAACAAGGCCAAGCCAGCAGCAGAGCGATCAGACCGGCGCCAGCCCACCAGCCATGCCATCCGCCACCTGCCGACGACGGTCGCGGATACGGGCGGCGATGCGCCCCATGGCGATGCCGCGCATGAACAGGCTGGCGGGCAGGAACGCCCAGGCCGAGATTGTCCATGTCAGCGTCTGCGGCGAGGACATGTCGAAGGTGCCAAGCCCCATCCCCCCCATCTGCATCACCGCCGGAATGACGAACGGCAGCACGAACCCCATCGCCAGATTGGCACGCGCGTCCCGCTCGAGTCGAGCCACCACGTCGCCGCCCGCCGTCGGATCAAACGTCGGCAGGTTCACCCAGACGTTGAACGCCCGGTCCTGCCCCGGCCAGGCCCGCGCCCGCAACATCAGCACGAACACACCCAGCACCAACAGGGCAATCATGTACGCAGCCCCCGCCGCCGCCCGCACGCGGTGCACCAGCGCG
Organism: Rhodobacterales bacterium; assembly: GCA_038209775.1. GTDB lineage: Bacteria > Pseudomonadota > Alphaproteobacteria > Rhodobacterales > Rhodobacteraceae > JBBQXK01. The sequence goes on from JBBQXK010000083.1 coordinate 10,139, forward strand.
GGGTCCTGCCCCTCGGTCAGCATCAGCGTCACCAGCCGCACCGGGCTGTAAGGGAAATCGAGCGCCGCCCCCATCACATGCGCCAGCGCCGCCACCAGCGCGCCGATGTTCGAAGGGGCCACGTCATTCCGCGCTGCGATTGACAGCAGGAACACCATCAGGAACAGCATCAGCCAGCGGGTACGGTTGTAGGGCGGCGCATCGCGGAACTCGATCAGGCCGGGGTAGGTCGAGTAGTACTCGACAAAGGTCAGGATGCCCGCGAACAGCGCGACCAGCGCGACCATCTGCTTGCCGTCCATGTCGGTGCCCGGCAACAGAACAGAGGGCGTGGCGACAAGCACCATCACCAGCACAGCCCTGACCAATGCGCCCGTAATCTGCGACAGCACGCCTGTTCTACCCTCGATGGGGCCTGGTGCGATCTGACGCCACACCTGATGCCCGTAGTTCCGCACTTTGTGGCGGATTGCCTCAATCTTGCCCAATTTGTGCCTTCTTTCCGACGGCCTCGCAACCGCGCCCTCAGAAAAGCGAATGTTTGTGGCTGTTTCGGGGAAAATGTGTCGCCAACTTGCATCAAAGGCGGGATGAAAAAGGGGCCGCACGGTTGGGCGACCCCAGATGTGGTGGTCAGCGGTTTGTCAGGCCCAAGGCTGCAACGTGGCCGCCCGCGCCTCGTAGGCGTCGATGGCAGCGGCCTTCTCCAGCGTCAGGCCGATATCGTCCAACCCGTTCATCAGACAGTGCTTGCGATGCGCGTCGACGTCGAAGGCATAGCTTGCCCCGTCGGACGTGGTGACGGTCTGCGTGGCCAGGTCCACCGTCATCCGGGCATTCGCCCCTTTCCGCGCATCCGCCATCAGGGCATTGACCGCGTCCTGCGGCAGCACGATGGGCAGGATGCCGTTCTTGAAGCAGTTGTTGAAGAAGATGTCAGCGAAGGACGTGGCGATGACACAGCGGATGCCGAAATCCAAGAGCGCCCATGGCGCATGCTCCCGGCTGGACCCACAGCCGAAGTTGTCGCCCGCGACAAGGATCTCCGCGTGCCGGTACGCAGGCTGGTTCAGCACGAACCCCGGGATTTCATCCCCGTCCAACGTATAGCGCATCTCGTCAAACAGGTTCTTGCCCAGCCCCGTGCGGGCGATGGTTTTGAGGAACTGCTTGGGGATGATCATGTCGGTGTCGATATTGACCAAGGGCATGGGGGCTGCGATGCCGGTCAGGGTGGTGAAGGGGGTCATCAGACATTCTCTCCCATCATCTCGCGCACATCCGTGAGCCTTCCCGTGATCGCCGCCGCCGCCGCCATCGCGGGTGACAACAGGTGCGTCCGCCCCCCACGCCCCTGCCGCCCTTCAAAGTTGCGGTTGCTGGTTGCTGCACACCGCTCACCCGGGGCCAACTGGTCGGGGTTCATCGCAAGGCACATCGAGCACCCGGCCAGACGCCATTCAAACCCTGCGTCGATGAAGATCTGCGCCAGCCCTTCCTCCTCAGCCTGCGCGCGCACCAGACCGGACCCCGGCACCACCATCGCCCGCAGCCCGTCTTTCTTCTTCTTCCCTTTCAGGATCGCCGCCGCCGCGCGCAAATCCTCGATCCGGCCGTTGGTGCAAGACCCGATGAACACCGTGTCGATGGCGATGTCCGTCAGACGCTGCCCCGGCACCAGACCCATGTAGTCCAGCGACCGCTGCACCGCCTCGACCTTGCCCCCGATGAAATCGGACGGCGACGGCACCACGCCGGTGATCGGCAGC
>JBBQXK010000084.1:0-11805 GCA_038209775.1 Rhodobacterales bacterium
GGAGGAGCACGGGATCGGCGCGATCGACCTCGTGGTGGTGAACCTCTATCCCTTCGAGGCGGCGGTGGCGCGCGGTGCGGACCATGCCGAGACGATCGAGAACATCGATATCGGCGGCCCGGCGATGATCCGCTCGGCGGCCAAGAACCACGCCTTTGTCAGCGTGGTCGTCGACGTGGAGGACTACGCCGCCCTGACCGACGAACTCGACGCGCACGACGGCAGGACGACCCATGCCTTTCGCCAGCGCCTCGCCCAGACTGCCTATGGCCGCACCGCCGCCTACGATGCCGCCGTGAGCGGGTGGATGGCGCGCGCCACGGACATGGCGGCACCCCGCCGCGCGTCGTTCTCGGGCAAGTTGAAACAGGCGTTGCGCTATGGCGAGAACCCGCATCAACGGGCCGCGTTCTACACCGACGGCGACACCCGGCCCGGCATCGCCACGGCAACTCAGGTTCAGGGCAAGGACCTGAGCTGGAACAACATCAACGACACCGACGCGGCGTTCGAGCTGGTGTCGGAATTCGACTCCGAGACCGGGCCCGCCTGCGTCATCGTCAAGCATGCCAACCCGTGCGGCGTCGCGCGCGGGGCGACGATGGCCGAGGCCTATGGGCGTGCCTTCGACTGCGACCGCACATCGGCCTTTGGCGGGATCATCGCGCTCAACATGCCCCTCGACGGGCCGACGGCAGAAGCAATCTCGGAGATATTCACCGAAGTCATCATCGCGCCCGGTGCCGACGCCGCCGCCCGTGCCGTATTGGCCAGGAAGAAGAACCTGCGCCTGCTGCTGACCGATGGACTGCCCGACGTGACGCTTGCAGCAACTTCGGTGCGGCAGGTCGCGGGGGGCCTTCTGGTGCAGGATCGCAACGTGGGCCGCCTCGGCGACCTGAGGGTCGTGACCAGGGTAGAGCCAAGCAAGGCACAGCTTGCCGACCTGCGGTTCGCCTGGACGGTGGCCAAGCATGTGAAGTCCAATGCCATCGTCTACGCCCGTGACGGCGCGACCGTAGGCATCGGCGCGGGCCAGATGAGCCGCATCGACAGCACCCGCATCGCCGCCCGCAAGGCCACCGACATGGGCGAGGCACTGGGCCTGGCCGATACCCCGACCCGTGGGTCGGTGGTCGCATCCGACGCCTTCTTTCCCTTCGCCGACGGCCTTCTGGCCGCCGCTGATGCGGGCGCACTGGCGGTGATCCAGCCCGGCGGCTCCTTGCGCGATGACGAGGTGATCGCGGCGGCCGATGCGGCGGGGCTGGCCATGGTCTTTACCGGCCAGCGGCATTTCAGGCACTGATCCCATGCGCATCACCGCCCTTGCCGCCCTTGTGACCTTTGCACTGGACCAGATCAGCAAATGGTTCGTCGTGTTCCATCTGCGGCTGATCGACGTGGGCATGATCGACGTCTGGCCCCCTTACCTTACCTTCCGCATGGCCTGGAACCGGGGCGTCAACTTTGGCCTCTTCGCGCATGATGCCGATGTGATGCGCTGGGTGCTGGTTGGCGTGGCGCTGCTGATCTCGGGCTGGGCGCTGTGGTGGCTTTCGCGCGCGCCGCAGGGACGGCTGGCAAGCATCGCGGGGGGCCTTCTGGTGGGTGGCGCCCTGGGCAACATCGTGGACCGGGTGCTTTATGGTGCTGTGGCCGATTTCCTGAACATGTCCTGCTGCGGGATCGAGAACCCCTTTGCCTTCAACGTGGCCGACATCGCGATCTTTGCGGGCGCACTCGGACTTGTGCTGTTCGCCGCCGAGGCGGGCAATGGCCCGCGCAAGCGCGGTGGAAAGACCCCGTGACGCGCCTTTGGCGATGCGCTAAGGAAGATGCCAAGGGCGGCACACAGGAGACGGGCATGCGGGCAGGAGGGCGCACCTTGGCGGTTGCAGGGCTGGCACTGCTGATGCTTTCGGCCTGCGGTGGCGGTGAACCCCGGCTGATGAACCTGCGGTCGGCAACCGATGGTCCCGACGAATTCTCGATCCTGCCGCCCAAGGCGCTGGAACTGCCCGAATCGCTGGTCGACCTGCCGGCACCCACACCGGGCGGCAGCAACCTGACCGACCCCACACCGAATGAAGATGCGGTTGCGGCCCTTGGCGGACGCCCCGGCGCCGGTGCTGCCGGTGACGCGGGCCTGATGAACCACGTCGGTCGCTATGGCCGTGCTGCGGGCATCCGCGAACAGCTTGCCGCCGAAGACCTGACATTCCGGTCCAAGAACCGCGGTCGTCCCTTGGAACGTCTGTTCAGCCTCAACGTGTATTTCCGCGCCTACAAGAAACAGTCGCTGGACCAGCAGGCCGAACTTGACCGCTGGCGGCGGGCCGGGGCGCGCAACCCATCGGCCCCGCCGGAAAACTGATCCTCACATCCGCGTAGGCCGGGGTTGACCCCGCCCCCGTACTGCGTACGTCTGTGGCACAGCCTGTCAAAAGGACATCGGATGCTGCGCGGTCTTTTTTCCCTGATCCTTGTCCTGGCCGCCCTGCCCCTGCGCGCCGAAACCGTCTCGGGCTTTACCCTGACCAATGGCCTTGAGGTGGTGGTGATCGAAGATCACCGCGCCCCTGTCGCGGTGCAGATGATCTGGTACCGCATCGGTGCCGCTGATGAGCCGCCCGGCAAATCCGGCATCGCGCATTTCCTTGAACACCTGATGTTCAAGGGCACCGACAAACTGGCGGCAGGTGAGTTCTCGGACACTGTCGAGGCACAGGGCGGCGATGACAACGCCTTTACCTCGTGGGACTACACCTCGTACTTCCAGCGTGTCGCCGCTGACCGTCTGCCCCTGATGATGCAGATGGAGGCCGACCGCATGACCCACCTCCAGATGACCGAAGACGACGTGACCACCGAACGCCGCGTCATCCTTGAAGAACGCAGCCAGCGGGTGGACAGCGATCCGGGCGCGCTTTTTCAGGAACAGCGGCAGGCGGCGCAGTACCTCAACCACCCCTACGGCATCCCGATCATCGGCTGGCGCCACGAGATGGAGGCGCTGACCCGCGATGACGCCTTTTCCTTCTACCGCCGCTTTTATGCCCCCAACAACGCGGTCCTCGTGATCGCAGGCGACGTTGATCCGGTGCAGGTGCGCGCGCTTGCCGAACAGCACTACGGCCCGATCCCCCCGTCAGACGCCATCGTGCCCCGCATCCGCCCCTCCGAGCCGCCGCAACTGGCCGAACGGCGGCTGAGCATGGCCGATCAGCGGGTGGCGCAACCCTATGTCATCCGCAGCTACACGGCCCCCGAACGCAACACCGGCGCGCAGGAACAGGCGGCGGCGCTGACCTATCTGGCCGAGCTTCTGGGCGGTTCGGGCACCACATCCGTCCTCGCCCGCGCGCTGCAGTTTGATGATCCGAAGGCGGTCTATACCTCGGCCTTCTACGACGGCTCATCGCTTGATCCGTCAACCTTCGGTCTGGTGATCGTGCCGAAACCCGGCGTGACGCTGGCCGAGGGCGAGGCGGCGATGGATGCGGTGATCGCAAAATTCCTGACCGACGGGGTCGACCCTGCCGCCTTTGCCCGCCTCAAGACGCAACTGCGCGCCGCACAGATCTATGCCCGCGACGATGTCGACGGCCTTGCCCGCACCTACGGCGCCGCCCTGACCACCGGCCTGACCGTGGCAGATGTGCGGGCCTGGCCCGATATCCTGCAGGCCGTGACGCCAGATGACGTGATGGCCGCGGCCCGCGACGTGCTGGACCGCCGCCGCGCCGTGACCGGCTGGTTGACCGGAACCGAAGGGGCCACACCATGATGCTGCGTCTCGCCCTTGCCGTCATGATGCTGGCCCTGCCCGCCCGGGCCGAAATGGTCATCCAGGACGTCACTTCGCCCGGCGGCATCCGTGCCTGGCTGGTCGAAGACCGCTCGATCCCCTTTGTCGCCCTTGAAATCCGCTTTCGCGGCGGCGCGAACCTTGACCCCGCGGGCAAGCGCGGGGTGACCAACCTGATGACCGCCCTGATCGAAGAGGGCACCGGCGACATGGATGCCCAGGGCTTCGCCGCCGCCCGCGACAGCCTTGCCGCCGATTTCAGCTTTGAGGCCGGGGGCGATGCGCTGGCCGTCTCGGCCCGGATGCTGACCGAAAACCGCGATGCCGCCGCCGACCTTCTGCGTCAGGCCCTGACCAGCCCCCGCTTTGACCCCGACGCCATCGAACGGGTGCGCGGACAGGTCGTGTCGAACATCGCCGACAATGACCAGGACCCGGGGCAACTGGCATCCCGCGCGCTGGATGCGCTGGCCTGGGGCGACCATCCTTACGGCAGCGACACCGACGGCACTGCCGCCAGCGTCACCGCCCTGACCCGCGACGATATCATGGCCGCCCACAAGGCGACCATCGCCCAGGACCGCATCTTTGTGTCGGCCTCGGGCGATATCAATGCAGCGGACCTTGGCCTGCTCCTCGACAACCTTCTGGGCGGCCTGCCCGCCAAGGGTGCCCCCCTGCCGCCGCGCGGCACATGGCAACTGGCCGGCGGTGTCACCGTGCAGGATTTCCCGGTGCCGCAGTCGGTCGTCCTGTTCGGGCAAGAGGGGATCAAGCGCAACGACCCCGATTTCTTTGCCGCCTTCATCCTGAACGAGGTTCTGGGCGGTGGCCGCTTCGGCGCCCGCCTGATGACCGAGGTGCGCGAAAAGCGCGGGCTGACCTACGGCATCAGCACCTGGCTTGCGCCGATGGACCTTGGCGAATGGATCGGCGGCCAGTTCTCCAGCGACAACACCAAGGTCGCCGAAGCCATCGCCATCGTCCGCGCCGAGTGGGACCGCGCCGCACAGAGCGGCATCACCGCGGAAGAGCTTGCCACCACCAAGACCTACCTCACCGGCAGCTACCCCCTGCGGTTCGACGGCAACGGCGCCATCGCCGATATCCTTGTGGGCATGCAGCGCGAAGGGCTGCCCATCGATTACCCCGTGTCGCGCAATGCCAAGATCGAGGCTGTGACGCTGGACGACGTGGCCCGTGTGGCGAAACGCATCCTGCGCACCGGCGATCTGCATTTCGTGGTGGTGGGACAGCCCGTGGGACTGGTGACCGGTCCGTAGGGGCTGTCACCCGGCCATGCGCCCATAGGCGAATCTCTCTGCCCATGCTAGGGATGGTGGCATGACCCTCCACGCCCCCCACATCTCCACCGACCGCCCGGTGATCCGTCAGCTTGATGAGGCTGCCGTCAACCGCATCGCGGCGGGTGAGGTGGTCGAACGCCCGGCCTCTGCCGTCAAGGAACTGGTCGAAAACGCGCTGGATGCCGGTGCCCGCCGCATCACGGTGGATATCGCGGGCGGTGGTAAGACGCTGATCCGCGTCACCGACGACGGCTGTGGCATGACCGGGGCCGACCTGCCGCTGGCGCTGTCGCGCCACGCCACGTCCAAGATCGACGGGTCTGACCTTCTGGCCATCCATTCCTTCGGCTTCCGTGGCGAGGCGCTGCCGTCGCTGGGCGCCGTGGGCCGCCTGACGATCCGATCCCGTGCCGCCGGCCATGACGGGGCCGAGGTGTCGGTCGAGGGCGGGCGCATGGGCCCGGTCCGCCCCGCCGCCATGGTGCGCGGCACCGTCGTGGAACTGCGCGACCTTTTCTATGCCACCCCCGCCCGCCTGAAATTCCTGCGCACCGACCGGGCCGAGACGATGGGCGTGGCCGACGTCATCCGCCGTCTGGCGCTGGCCGAACCCGCCGTCGCCTTTACCCTGCGTGACGTGACCGATGGCGGCGAAGGCCGCCTGCTGGTGTCAGCCGAACCCGATGACGCCACCGGCCGCGCCGCCCGCATCATCGGGCGCGACTTTGCCGACAATGCGGTCTGGGTGGATGCCGAGCGTGACGGGTTGCGCCTGACGGGCCTTGCGGGCCTGCCGACCTATGCGCGCGGCTCGTCGGTGGCGCAGTACCTCGCCGTCAATGGCCGCCCGGTGCAGGACCGCAGCCTTTTGGGTGCCCTCCGCGCCGCCTATTTCGACGTCTTGTCCCGCGACCGGCACGCGGCGGCGGTCCTCAACATCACCTGCCCGCCTGACCGGGTGGATGTGAACGTGCATCCTGCCAAATCCGAGGTGCGGTTCCGCGAACCCGACGCCGTGCGCAGCCTGATCGTGGGTGGCCTGCGTGCCGCCATTGCGGGTGCCGGCCACCGCGCGTCAACCACCGTGGGCGATGCCACGCTGGCCGCAATGCAGCCCCGCATCTACCAGATGGACCGCCCGTCACAGGCGGCCCTGCGCAGCGCCCATATGGCACAGGCCCCGATCCCCGGCTTTGCCGAAGCCCCCGCTGCCCGGATCGAGCAGCCCACCACCGATGACGAAACCCTGCCCCTCGGTGCCGCCCGGGCGCAACTGCACGGCAACTACATCGTCGCACAGACCGCCACCGGCATGGTCATCATCGACCAGCACGCCGCCCACGAACGCCTGGTCTACGAACGGCTCAAGGCACAGGCGACGACCGGCATCGCGTCGCAGGCCCTCCTCATCCCCGAAATCATCGACCTGTCGCCCACCGACGCCGCCCGCCTGCTGGACCTTGCCCCCGACCTCCATGCCCTTGGTCTGACGATCGAGCCCTTTGGCGGCAGCGCCATCGCCGTCCGCGAAACCCCTGCAATCCTTGGCCCCATCGACGCCGCCCCCCTGATCCGCGACATCCTTGACGAACTGGCCGACCTTGGCGCCACCACCACCCTGCGCACCCGCATCGACGCCATCCTCAGCCGGATGGCCTGCCATGGGTCGGTGCGGTCAGGCCGCGCCCTGCGCGCCGACGAGATGAACGCCCTTCTGCGCGAGATGGAGGCGACCCCGGGATCGGGCCAGTGCAACCACGGGCGGCCCACGCATGTGACGCTGTCCCTGACCGACATCGAACGGCTGTTCGGTCGGCGCTAGGGCGCGGTGCCTCATGGCAACCTTGGCGGAACGCACAACTCGGCAGCCAGGGTGCATTTCCCCCCAGAAGGGCCGCGCCTATCGTTCGGCTGGCAGTTCCGGTGCAAATCATGACGGAAGGACGCAATGATCCACCTCACCCACACCGACTTCCGCGTGCAGACCTGGGCCAATGGCCGGGGCCGGACGGTGGAATTGGCGCGCGTCGATGATGCGCGGGGCCTGGTCTGGCGGCTGTCGGTGGCGGCGGTGGTCGAGGATGGCCCGTTCTCGCGCTTTGCCGGCGTCCACCGCAACCTGACGGTCATCCGGGGGCCGGGATTTTCGCTGACCGGCACAGGCGTGGCACTTCGCGCGGCCCCCCTCACCCCCGTGGCGTTTTCCGGCGATATCGACATCGCGGCCCATGACGTGACCGGCCCGAGCGAGGATTTCAACGTCATGACCCGCGCCAGCCTGCCCCCGCCCGAGGTTGGCGTGGCCTCTGGCATCCTGCCTGCGGGCGGACTGCTGGCGCTTTATGCCGTTGAACCCGCCACGGTCAGCGGGCATCCGATCCAAGGCGGTGACCTCATTCTGACGGAAACCGGCGCTGACGTGACGGGTGGTGTGGTTCTTGCCACCCGCCTCCTTGGCCTGTCAGATGCGGAAAAACGGCTGCGCCAACCGGGGCAGCAGGCCTGAGAATTTCAGTTTGGCATCCGACGCCGCCAGACAGATGCAATCGCCCCATGCCTCGGCCACCGGTGTGTGCTGGGTCGCGGCGTCAGCACTTTCGACATCGCCGGGCCCGTAACGCTCACCTTCGTCGACAAAGGCACCCTGCAGCACCAGCGTCAGTTCCAGCCCGCCATGCCCATGCCCGGGCATCGCCGCCCCGGCGGGAATGTGCAACAACCGCGCCGACGCACCGCGCGCCGTAGGCAGGATCGCCTGCCGCACACCCATGCCCACCGACCGCCAGCGGACCGCATCCAGATCACCGCCCACATAATCGGCCAAAGGTGCCGGCAACACCCCCGCTGCCCGCGCCACCGGCCACGCCTTCACCTGCGGCGCGCCGGTAATCCGGGCCACCGCCGCCGCCACCGCCGCATCGGCCATGTCGTCCATCCCGGCCCCCGGATCTGCGTCGATCACCGCCCCGCCAAGCGCGTCAAACGCCCCGGCCCGGGCGCGGCATTCGTCGCACATCGTCAGATGTGCGGCCACCACAAGGTTGAACGCCTCGGGCAACTGCCCGCAGGCATGCGCCAACAGCAGGTTCTCGGATATATGGTGCCGTATCGTCATCGTTACCCTTACCTTCAATCCATGACCTGGCGCAGCCGTTCCAGCGCCAGCCGTATCCGTGATTTGATCGTACCAAGCGGCAGGCCGGTCTCGGCGGCAATCTCGCTGTGCGAAAGATCGCCCCAGAACGCCCGCTCGATCAGCGCGCGCTGCTTGTCGGGCAGGCGGGCCACGGCCTCACCCAACCGCGCGCATTCGCGCTGCAACTCGAACACCTCGGCCTGATCCGGCTCGGCTTCGGGGCCCCAGGCCAGATCCTCGGGTTCCGGGCGGCGCGCCTTGCGCAGGGCGTCGATGCGGCGGTTGCGCGCAATGGTGAACACCCAGGTCGCCACCGATGCCCGCGAAGGGTCGTAAAGATGCGCCTTCTGCCACAGCACCGCCATCACGTCCTGCGCACATTCTTCGGCCAGCCCGGCACTTGCCCCCGACTTCATCAGGAACCCCTTCACACGCGGTGCAAAGTGCCGGAACAGCGCGGCAAACGCCGCCCTGTCGGCATGGTCGCGCACCCGCACAACCAGCCCCACCCAATCCGTTTCCGCCTCTTGCGCCTGCACCTGCCGCCTGTTTACAGAAATCACCATTGGCTTCGACGCTGCAGCATAGAACTGCGCAGGCGCAAGTAAATCCGATCCGCGAGGGCGACAGGCATCAAGTAACATGACAGTGATACGCCCGCCGAACGCGGTCGGATCACCGCATCCCGATACCCCTGACGGATTTCTGCACCGCCGTCCTGTCCGAACGGTTTGACAATACCCACGCGGACCTGATCCAACCGGCACAGCGCCGCGTAAATCGTTGTCTGACAGGAGAACCCGCCTGATGCCATTCGAACATCTTGGCCCCGATCCGCGCCGCGTCGCTGTCATCGGCGGTGGCGTGTCGGGAATGGCTGCGGCACATCTTCTGGCGCGCGATCATGCCGTGGTGGTGTATGAGGCCGAAGCCCGCCTTGGCGGCCACGCGCGCACGGTTCTCGCGGGCAAGCGGGGGGATCAGCCGGTCGATACCGGGTTCATCGTGTTCAACCGCGTGAACTATCCGCATCTTCTGGACCTCTTTCAGCGCCTCGACGTGCCGGTGGTGCCCAGCAACATGAGCTTTGCGGCCTCGATCCGGGGCGGCTGGCTGGAATACGGGCTGCGAACACTCGACAGCACCTTTGCGCAGCGCGCCAATCTGGCGCGGCCGGCGTTCCTTGGCCTTTTGCGCGACATCCTCCGCTTCAACGCCCGCGCGCTGACCACCGTGCGCCCCGGCATGACCATCCGTGATCTTCTGGCCGCCGTCGGCACCGGCGACTGGTTCCGTGACTACTACCTTCTGCCGATGTCGGGCGCGATCTGGTCGACGCCCAAGGAAGGCATCCTCGATTTCCCCGCCGATACCTTGCTGCGGTTTTTCCAGAACCACGCGCTGTTGCAGGTGTCAAAACAGCACGACTGGTTCACGGTAAAGGGCGGCTCGATCCAGTATGTGACGCGCCTGCAGGCGGCGTTAGTGGCGGGCGGGGTGGACCTGCGGCTCGGCGCGCCGGTGGCGGGTGTGCGGCGGCAGGATGGCGGCGCCTTTGTCCGCGCGCAGGGGGGCGAGTGGGAGGCGTTCGATGAGGTGGTCTTTGCCACCCATTCCGACGACACGCTGCGCCTCTTGTCCGATGCGACGCCGGATGAGCGTGCCGCCCTGTCGCTCTGCCGCTATCAGGCGAACGAGGCGGTGCTGCATGCCGACCCCTCGGTCATGCCCCGCCGCCGCCGGGCCTGGTCAAGCTGGAATTACGTGGAACCTGCCGCGCGGCGGATGGACCGGATCGACCTGACCTACTGGATGAACTCGCTGCAGCCGATCCCGCAGGATGACCCCCTGTTCGTGACGCTGAACGCCAACGCGCCGATCCGGCCGGACCTCGTGTATGACACGGTCACCTTTCACCACCCGGTCTATGATCTGGACGCCGAGCGTGGGCGTGACATGCTGCGCGCGATGCAGGGCACGCGGGCCACATGGTTCTGCGGGGCCTGGATGCGCAACGGCTTTCACGAAGACGGCTTTGCCAGTGCGGTGGACGTGGCCACCGCGATGCGCACGCCGGAACGGCTGGCCGCCGCATGACGCAGCGCCCTCCCCACCCCCATCCCCGCCCCCCCGGGGGGCGGGGGGCCGCTCACCTTGCGAAACCCGCCCTGTGGTGGCTTGCCCGGCGCGCCCTTGTCACCCGCGCCCCCCTCCCCCCTTGTGGGGGATGGTCGGGATGGCGTGGCACCCCGCCCCTCCGCTGTGCCACGCCATGACGCGCGTCGAACACATCCCGGGCGAAACCTTCCATGGCCGCAAGGGCGCGGTCACCAATCACTTCCGCTACCGCGTCGACTATGTCCTCCTTGACCCCGACGATGCACAGGGGCCCACCCTTTTCCGCCGGAACCGCGCCGGCCTCGTGTCCCTGCACGACACCGACCACGGCGGCCCCCCCGGCGCGGGCCGGGGCACCCAATGGGTGCGCGAGGTGCTGGCGGCCCATGACCTTGCCGCCACCCGCATCCTCCTGATGGCGCAGCCGCGCGTGTTGGGACATGTGTTCAACCCCGTATCCTTCTGGCTCTGCCTCGGTCCCGCCGATGCCCTGACGGCGGTCATTGCCGAGGTGACGAACACCATGGGCGACCGGCACTCCTATCTTTGCCACAGCACAGATGGCCTGCCCCTGACCCGCGAAGACACCATCGAGGCGCAGAAGATTTTCCACGTCTCGCCGTTCCAGCCAGTCGCGGGCAGCTACCGGTTCCGCTTTGACATCAGCCCCGACCGCATCGGCATCTGGATCGACCACACCAATGCTGACGGCGGTGTCTATACCAACCTGACCGGCCCGCGCCGCCCCCTGACCAACGCAAGCCTGTTGCAGGCCTGCCTCCGCCGCCCCTTCGGATCGCGCCGGGTGCTGGCGCTGATCCATTGGCAGGCGCTGAAACTGGCGCTGAAGGGTGCCCGCTTCCGCCGCCGCCCCGCCCCCCCCACCGATGAGGTTTCGCGGTGACGGGCAAGACCCAGCTTCTGCCATGGTCGCTCTATGCCGCGATGATCGCGGCGGCGGGCCTGCCGATCTACATCCACGCGCCCAAGTTTTACGTCGATAGCTATGGCACCAGCCTGACCGCCCTTGGCATCACGCTCGCCGCTCTGCGGCTGATTGATGTGGTGCAGGATCCGCTGCTGGGCTGGCTGGCCGAAGCCGGGCGCAAAGATCGCGCCACGCTGGTCTGGGTTGCGGCGATGGTGCTGGCCCTTGCCATGATCGGCCTGTTTGCCGTCACGCCGCCGATTGCTCCGCTGGCATGGTTTGCACTGACGCTGATCCTGCTTTTCAGCGGATTTTCGTTCCTGACCATCGTGTTTTACGCGCAAGGCGTTGAAAAGGCGGCACACCTTGGCCCCAAGGGCCATTTCCGGCTGGCCGGCTGGCGCGAGACCGGCTCGCTGCTTGGTGTGTCTGCCGCCGCTGTTGTCCCTGTGGCGCTATCCAGCCTCACCGCCACCCCCTTCACCGGCTTTGCGGCAGGATTCGC
>JBBQXK010000085.1:0-11296 GCA_038209775.1 Rhodobacterales bacterium
CGCCCTTTGCGTCGGGACGAGCGGCTTTATGACATTCTGCGCCGCTTGCGCGACGGGCGGCTGCACACGGCGGCTGACCTTGGGCAGGCGCTTGGCGTGTCCACCCGCACGATCTGGCGCGACATGGCCGACCTTGCGGCCAGTGGCGTGCCGGTGGCGGGTGAGCGGGGCCTTGGCTACATCCTGCGCGCACCCCTGGTCCTGCCGCCGACGATGCTGACGCAGGACGAGCATGATGCTTTGGTCGAGGGGCTGATGCTGGTGATTGCGGTTGACGGCCACCCAAGGGCAAAGGCCGCGCGCAGTCTTCTAGCCAAGGTCGAGACACTGTTGCCACAGGCGGGGCTGGAGGGTTCGTGATCGGTTGCTGACAGGGTGTTGTCAGTAGGGGTGTGCCACAGGGGCACTTCTGCAACCCTTACCCCCCGGAGTGACCGTGATGCGCCTGTTCCCCCGCCCTATGCTGACCCTGACCCCTGCCGACATCGCGCGCGGCGCGCCCGATGGCCCAGTGATGGAGGTTGTGACCTTCCGGCTGACGACCGCCACCGATCCCGACGCCTTCCTTGCCGCCGCCCGCGCCTCGGCGGCGCCTCTGCGCGGGCAACCGGGCTATGTCTCGCGCCGCCTTTTGTCCGATGGCGCGGGCACCTGGACCGATCTGGTCGAATGGCGTTCGCTCGCCGAAGCACAGGATGCGGCAAAGGTGGTGATGGCCGACCCTGCCTTCGGCGCCTTCGTCGCGATGATCGACATGGCGACGGTCACCATGCGTCACCAGCCCATCCTCTGGTCGATGTCCGATTGACCGGGGCGCGCGCTGCCGCCACCCTGCCGCCATGCGCCGCACCGACCGCCTGTTCGACCTGATCCAGACCCTGCGCGACGGGCGGCTGCACACCGCCCGCGCCATGGCCGTACGGCAAGAGGTGTCGGTGCGCACGATCTGGCGCGACATGGCGACGCTGATCGCCTCGGGCCTGCCGGTCGAGGGTGAGCGTGGCGTGGGCTATATCTTGCGCGAACCCATCGACCTGCCGCCCCTGACGCTGACGCCGGACGAGCTGGACGTGCTGCGTCTGGGGGTCCGGCTGGTGGCCGAGGGGGCAGACCCGTCGATGGCGGTGGCGGCGGCGGGTCTGTCGGGCAAGATCGAGGCCGCCCTGCCCCGGTCGCGGGTGCCGGCCCGTCCGGGGCACGACACATGGGTTTTCCCCGGCCCCGAGGCCGCCGCCGCCGCCCGCCACCTGCCCCGCCTGCGCCAGGCGATCCGGGAGCGCGAGCCGCTGATCCTCGACTACCGCGACAGCACCGACCGCCCAAGCCTGCGACAGGTCCGTCCGCTGCTGCTGGAATTCTGGGGCCGGGTCTGGACGCTGGCAGCTTACTGCGAAACCCGCGCCGACTTCCGCAGCTTTCGCGTGGACCGGATCACCGTAGTCCGGGCCAGCGGTCTGTCCTTCGCACCCGAACCGGGCCGCGATCTTGACGCCTACCACGCCCGCCGCGCCGAAGGGCTGCAAGGGGGGACGACATAGGGTGAAAGCTGCAACGGATTGCCCCAAGTGTATGTACAGATGTAATACGGATCGCATACGGATGACATACAGATCGCATACGCGGGTTTTCAGCGTTTTCAGCGCCTTGCAGGCCGCTACCCCACCCGCCCCGCCGGAAACACAAAACACCTGTCGCGCCGGATCATCAGCCACAGCGGCGTGCCCGCGCGCGGCATGAACACCCCCGGCACGGCGGCGGTCAGGCGCATGTCGCCGTCATCCATGGCAAAGTCGATCAGGCTTTCGCGCCCCAGAAACCGCGCCCGCAACACCCGCCCCCGCGCCGCCGTACCGTCCTGCACGGTGGGGTCCGGCCCGCGACCCGCCCGGTCAAAGTCGATCTTCAGATGCTGCGGGCGGATTACAATCTCCACTGCCCCCCCGTCCGCATGGCCCGGCGTCAGGAACGCGCCGAATGGCGTGTCGGTCAAGGCACCCCGGCTTATCCCCTTGATGACATTGACATCCGAGAAAAACGCCGCCGCCGCGCGGTCCACCGGCGCGTTGTAGATGTTGTAGGGCGCGCCCCGCTGCACGATCCGCCCGCCCCGCATCAGCGCGATCTCGTCCCCCATCCGCATCGCTTCATCGGGTTCGTGGGTAACCAGCAAGACCGCCGTGCCCTCGTCCTTGAGGATTTCCAGCGTGGTATCGCGGATGCCATCGCGCAGGCGGTTGTCGAGGCCGGAAAAGGGTTCATCCATCAGCATCACACGTGGACGCGGGGCCAAGGCACGGGCCAAAGCGACCCGTTGCTGCTCCCCCCCCGACAGGGCATGCGGGTACTTCGCGCCAAAAGCCTGCAGGTTCACCCGCTCCAGCAACTCCTCCACCCTGGCCCCCCGCACCGCCTTGTCACCGCTCAGACCAAAGCCCACGTTCTGCGCCACCGTCAGATGCGGGAACAGTGCAAAGTCTTGAAACATAAGGCCAACCGACCGCCCCTCGGGTGGCACGAAAGTGCGGCTGTCGCTGACCGTCCGGCCGTCGATGGCGATGCTGCCAAGGTCGGGCCGCTCAACCCCGGCGATCATGCGCAGGGTGGTAGACTTGCCGCAGCCCGACGGTCCCAGAAGGCAGGTCACCTGCCCGGCGGCCACGGTCAGCGTCAGATCATCAACCACCGGCGCACCGCCAAAACGGCGCGTCAGGCCCGCCACCGCCAGCCGTGACGGTGCCGTTTCGTCTGCCCCTGCCGACCGAAGCCCCCGCACGCGCCGTCCTTGATTGGCTGATGAAAACCATCAGGTTCAGCCCCGGCTGGTACCAGTCGCCCGCCGCTGGTGCAAGCGGGCGGCGGCGTGGCAGACAAGGCGCAGCTCACAGGATCAGGTCATCCACGGCCAGCACGGTTTCACCCTTCAGCAGGATCGAGAAATCGGCCACCAGATCGTTGTTCAGATTGCCCTCGACGATCAGCGAGTTTCCTGACTGGAAGTACCGCAACTGCCCCGCCACCCCGGTAAACGCCCCAAGCCCGACAAAGCTGAACGCCTGATTGCCGGCCACACCCAGAACAGCGTCGATGCCCGACAGGTCCAGCACATCCAGCCCCGCCTCGAAATCGACGATGATATCGCGGGTCTGGGTCGTGAGGCCGCTGTCGGTTGCATTGCGGAACACGAACACATCCGCGTCGGTGCCGCCGGTCATGCTGTCGCGGCCGGTACCCCCGAACAGCGTGTCGTCGCCCTCGCCGCCGGTCATGGTATCGTTGCCGATACCGCCAATCAGCCAGTCCTCGCCATCATCGCCGAACATCACGTCCGCCCCGGCGCGGCCCACCACCCGGTCATTGCCGGCGCCGCCGTACAACTGGTCGCCGTCGGCGCCACCGTCGATCAGGTCATCGCCGTCATAGCCCGCAATCGCATCGCTGCCCGCTGCGCCGAACAGCCGGTTGTCGGCGATGTTGCCGTTGATCGTATTGGCCAGCGCGTTGCCGGTACCATCCGCGGCGGTGCCCAGAAGGGTCAGACGCTCGACATCACCCACGTTGGCAAGGCTGAAGCTGACGGTGGATTCGATCAGGTCCGCCATGCCTTCGCCCACAGCCTCGAACACCCGCGCCATGGAGTCCGACACCCGGAAGGTATCGTTGCCGCCACCGCCCAAGACCGTGCCGCCGACATGCCCGCCGATCCCGTCAAAGATGTCATTGCCGTCAAGCAAGGCGATGTCGCCGTTGATCGAGCCGGTGTTGGTGATGGTGTCGATGACGTTTGAACCGGTGACCGACGTGCCGAAGACCGCCCCGCTTTCCAGGATGCCGCTGTTGATAAGGACGAGCGCACCGCTGCCGGATACAGCCTCGATGGCTGCGCCGCTGATCGACCGGATGGTGCCCTCATTCTGAATGGTCGTGGTGCCAAAGGCGTTGACCTCAACCCCTGCATTCCCCGAGTTCACGCCAAGGTTCTGGATCAGGCCGGTGTTGACAAGTGTGCGGGCGCTGCCCGTTCCGCCCATGAAGACGGCGCTATTGCCACTGGTCGTGCCCCCTTCGATTGTCCCGCTGTTGACCAGGGCATAGCCGTCGCCGCTGGCCAGTACCCCTTGCGCTGCGCCAGAGATATGGCCTGCATTGGTCAGGACATTGCCGTTGCCATTGAGCGTTGCCCCTATGCCGTTGGTCGAAAAGATTTCGCCCAGGTTGCGCAACGTGTTTCCGTTGCCGACGACATAGGCCGCGACAAACCCGACGTTGCTCGCCAGAGCGCCGATCGTGCCAGTGGTGGCATTGAAGATGTCGCAGTTGTTGACGCCGTTCACGATCACGCCATAACTGTTGGCTGACAGTAGTGAGCCCATGTTGAACACCGAATAGTCGGCGTGAATCATGTTGATCGTAAAGCCGTTCGTGTTGAAGACAGTAACGTTCTGAAGCAGGGTGAAACTGTCCCCCACGGCAACCGAGACATGGAAAGCAGTCGGGCCGATCAGGGTGGTGGATTGAACGAAAGCGGTCATGACAACGCCCTTTCATGGGACTGAATTGCGAAATTCAAGAAGAAATCTGGGCGAAGCTTACGCTGCCGCACTTGAAAATCAACTCAATCCGTCGGCCCCGCACCCGGGGGCCGCCAGCCGACGAAGTTTATCCCGCAACGAGCCCCGTCAGAGCGTCGCGTTCATCGCACCGCCGTCCAAAAGGATGTTCTGCCCCACGATGAACCCCGCATGGACCGAGCATAGAAACGCGCAGGCCGCCCCGAATTCGGCCGCCGTGCCATAGCGGCGCACGGGGATCGTCGCCTCGCGCGACCGGCGAACCTCTTCGGGCGAGGTGTTCGCGGCGCGGGCGGCATTGGCGTCCAGATAGGTCGCGCGGTCGGTGTCGTGGATGCCCGGAAGCAGGTTGTTGATCGTCACACCCTGCGGCGCCACCTGCCGTGCTGTGCCCGCGACAAACCCGGTCAGGCCGGTGCGCGCGGCGTTCGACAGGCCAAGGGCCGCAATGGGGGACTTCACCGATTGCGAGGTGATGTTGACCACCCGGCCCCAGCGTCGCGCCATCATCCCCGGCAAGCAGGCCTGCATCAGGGCAATCGGCGTCAGCATGTTCGCATCCAGCGCCGCGATGAAATCATCGCGTGACCAGTCCGACCAGAGGCCCGCCGGCGGCCCGCCTGCATTGGTCACCAGAATGTCGATGTCACCCGCCGCCGACAGCACAACGGCGCGCCCGTCCGGCGTGGTGATATCGGCAGCCACCGCCGTCACCGTCACGCCCCAACGGTCGCGCAGGGATTGTGCCGTGGCGTCAAGCGCCTCTGGTCCCCGCGCGTTCAGCACGATCTCGACGCCCGCCGCCGCCAGGGCCTCGGCCACACCGCGCCCCAGCCCCTTTGACCCCGCACAGACCAGCGCCCTTTTGCCCCGAATGCCCAGATCCATCGCCCGTCCCCCACCCCTTGCCCTGTCCCAAAGCGGTAGCAGCCCCAGAACCCGCGCGAAACCCCGGCCCTTGCAACGCGAGGGAGAAAACGCGTGCGTCAACGGGGAAAAACCGGCCTGCTTTCCCCCCGGTGCCGTGGCGGGTCGATTGACGCAAGGGAAAACAATCTGTTAACCCATATCACCCACAATGATGGCGGGCCGACCAAGGCCCGCCACGCCCCGACCCTGCGAGGGATGATGACCGCCAAGCCAGCCACCCCTCTGCCGGGTTTGCCGCATCAGACCTGCCAGGTCTTTGCAGCGCAGGATTTCTATGTGTCCATCGGCGTCAATCAGGGTGAAGGACTGGGTACGCCGGACAATGTCTGTGCCGGCGACATCTATCTGCTTGAGGCCGCAGCGGTGCCGTTGCGGCTGGTGATCGGGCGCGATGCGGGGGGGCAATGTGTGGGCTCGGGCAGCGAAATCGGGGCGGCGGGTGACAGGGTGGACCTGATCACGCGTTACCGGATGATCAGCCCCACCGGCGAAAGCGTCGAGTTGCTGCTGCTTTGCGCGGGGTCAGGCGGGCTGTGCATGTTGCCCCTGTCGCCGCTTGACGCGCGGTCGGAATACACGCTGGTCGCGGTCGAGGCGGCACCCGAGGCCGTGCTTCTGGCCGATCTGATGTGCGTATCCTTTGCGCGGGGCACGGCGATCACCCTTGGCGACGGTCGCCAGCACCCGATCGAGGCGTTGCAACCGGGCGACATGGTGCTGACCCGCGACCGGGGGCGACAGCCGGTGCGGTGGGTGGGGCGTGCCACCCTGCGCGCTGTCGGGGCCTTTGCGCCGGTGGTGATCGGCAAGGGGGTCCTCGGCAATGCGGGCGATCTGGTGGTCAGCCAGCATCACCGCGTATTCCTCTACCAGCGCCAGCGTCTGCCGGGCCTCGAGACGTCGGAGCTGCTGGTGCAGGCCAAACATCTGGTCGACGGCGCATCGGTGTGGCAGCGCGAGGGCGGGTTTGTCGATTACTTCAGTCTGGTCTTCGACCATCACGAGATCATCTATGCCGAGGGTATCCCGGTCGAAAGCCTGATGGTGAACGAGGCGACCGTCACCCGCCTGCCCCCCACCCTTGCGGCCGAGGTGCAGGCGCGTTTCCCGGGGCTGAGCCAGGTCCAGCATTTCGGCACCGAGGCGGGGCGGCAGTTTCTGGACCAGATCGGTGCCGATGCGCTGCGCCCGGGGGGGCCGCGCAGCCGGGGCTGACAGGTCAGGAGTAAAAGAACTCTTCCCGCACGATTTTGCCGTCCTTTACCTGATAGACGCCCACTTCGGACATCACAAATGCCTTGCCATCGGCCTTGGACGTGCCTTCGGCGACAAAGAACACCGCAAATCGGTCATCACCATGCAGGAACGGGCCCTGCACCGATCCGCCGGTCATGGTGTGGTTATCCTCCCACCAGGCGTGCTTGCCGTCGATCCCGGCCAGCCCATGCGTCTCGCGTCCGCCACCCATATCTGCCGCCTCGACCGACACGGCATCGGCGGCATAAAGCGTCTGCAGATTGGCCCGCGCCCGGCCCTCGCGGCAGCCGGCCACCAGTTCGTTGGCGATTTCGGACAGTGTCATGGCATTCCTCCTTGATGTTGCCTTAATGTTCTCACGCTACAACCTGCGCGTAACATCAGCAAGACAGCACGCCGTCACAGGAACACGAAATCCCCCGCACCAAAGGTGGTCAACCCGTTCGCCGTGGTGAACTGCACGGTCGCCAGCAACACCGCCGCCCCGGCCCCGTTGCCGTCGGCGTCATACAAGAGCCGCCCCGCGCCCGGGCCGCCATTGTCGAACAGGAACTGCGCCGTCGCACTTGCACCCGGGGCCGCCGTGACGCTTGAGAAAAAGCGTGAAGCAATGTTTCCCGCGTCGATGTCGCCGTAGACCCCGGCCAGAAGCGCGATCTTGTCCGCGCCGATGGTGAAATCGCGCACCTGGTCGTTCGCGGCGACGATGGCATCGAACACGAACGTGTCGGCACCGTCTCCTCCGGTCAGGGTATCGGCCCCGTCGCGACCGAACAGCGTATCATTGCCGATGCCACCGCTGATCCGGTTTGCCGCCGCATCGCCCGCAAGGAAATCATTGCCCCGGCTGCCAACAAGGTTCTCGATGCCTGTCAGTGTGTTGCCATCGGGTGAAAACCCGGCCCCCGCGGCCAACTGATCGAAGTTGCCGGTCAGGTCGGCCATCACGCCAAGATTGGTCAGAACCCCGCCCACATCCACCGGCGTGATCACCGTTCGCGCAAAACTGGCGGTGTCGTTGCCGCCTTCGCCCGCCACCAGATAGCCGCCCGCCTGCACGAAGATCAGATCGTCACCCAAGCCGCCAAACACCTGGTCATCGCCATCGCCCGAAACCAGCTTGTCGTTCCCGGACCCGCCATAGAGCGTGTCATCCCCCGCACCGCCGAACAGCACGTCGTCATTGTCGCCACCGATCAGCAGGTCATTCTCGGCATCACCACGCAAAGTGTCGTTGCCCGAGCCACCCAGAAGCACATCCAGCCCGCGTCCGCCCAGCATCATGTCATCATTTGCCCCCCCGTCGAGGGTGTCATCGCCGGTGCCGCCCTGCAGGGTGTCGTTGCCGATGCCCCCGATCAGGCTGTCATTGCCGCCGCGCCCGTCGATCACGTCGTTTCCGGCCATGCCGTTCAGGATGTTTGCACCGGCCGAGCCCAGAATCAGGTCTTCGCCATTGCCGGTCGTCACATTCTCGATCGACACCAGGCGCGGGCCGCCGCCGACAAAGGCTTCGGGCGTGATCAGGTCGATCTGCCGCGCCGTGTTGCTGCCGACGGTCACGCTGTCATTGCCGTTGCCGCCAAATATCGTGTCGAGCGTCCCCACATTCAGGAACGTATCGTCAAAGTTCGTCCCGACATAGGTATCCGTCCCTGCCGAGGCCGTCACCGTCACCCCTGCGATACGCGGGTCAAGGATAACCTGAAATACATCGCTTCCTGACAAGCCGTTCGGCAGGGTCAGACCCACTGCCACACGCCCGTCAGCCAAGAGCGTGCCCAACAGCGAAACGTCCTGCAAATCGAAAAAGTCCGGGATCGGGCGGATCATGACCGCATTGCCCTCGATGCTGCCCGTCGTCGCGTTATAGACCGACGCATAGACCCCGGACTGCTCCGAAAAAGAGACACCCCCGCGGAACGCCCCCCAGATCATCAGGATCCGCCCTTCGCCCAGATTGACCATCTCGCGCGCGGTGATCTCGGCACCAAGGGTGGTGGTGCCAAGGCCCGCAATACTGGCCGCAACGACCGTGATGCCCGGTGCCAGCGAACTTGCCGAGGCGACATTGCCGAACACGCCCGTCAGCCTGGGAACGGGCGAGTCGATGGCACTGGCCATCACCACATAGAACCCGGTCTGCAGCCGCATGAGGTCGGTCGCGGTGGTCAAAGCGCTGCTACCAACACCGTTTCCCGTAGAGTCAAGGATCACACCGTTTGACAGCAGGCCAAAATCCACATTGGCGTTCGATGTCGGCGCGGTTTCCAGAACCCGCGTGCCCGGAACAAACCCGGTAAGGGACACGACCCCCGACATGGCCGGCACGGAGGGATCGGCGATGGCTGTCCCGATGGTGCCACCCGTTTCACTGAACATCAACCGCACAGTGTCGCCGGACACCGGATCAATCTGCAGGCCGTTGACGTTCGCACCGGAGATGCTGTTGGCCGAAGACGCCCCGATCAGGGCAAGGGTGGCCGCGTTGTAGACCGCGACAAGTACACTTGCGAAGTTGGACATGGCAAGCGCCACATTACCATTCGCCGTCAACGCGATATCCTGTGCGCTGCCGATGAACCCTGTGTTGATTGCCGCACCGGCAGGGTTGCCCAAGCCGTCAAAGCGTTGCATCCAGATCGTGGTGCCGAAGGCTGGCGCGTTCCACGCCACCAGATATCCGCCGTCCGGCAGGGCGATCGACTTGGCATTCAACTGGTCGCCGCCAAGGTTCGCGGTGTTCACAACGGTTGGCGGCAGGGAAACAGTGACGGTCATCTGCAAATCTCCTTGGGTTAAAATTCAAGATTAAAGTATCGGACGGCGGCCCGGGTCGTGTCAACATCGCTTATCGAACGGCCTCCGCGCCCGCACCCAGCCGGTTTACGTTGCCCCCGCCGCGCGGTATCAGACACCCCATGAACAACCGCCCCGCCCTGCCCCCCGAAATCGCCCGTCGCCGCACGTTTGCGATCATCTCGCACCCGGATGCGGGCAAGACGACGCTGACCGAAAAGTTCCTGCTGTTCGGGGGTGCCATCCAGATGGCGGGGCAGGTGCGCGCCAAGGGCGAGGCGCGGCGGACGCGGTCGGATTTCATGAAGCTGGAGCAGGAGCGCGGGATTTCCGTGTCGGCTTCGGCGATGTCGTTCGACTATGGCCCCTACCGGTTCAATCTGGTGGATACCCCCGGCCACAGCGATTTCTCCGAGGATACCTGCCGCACGCTGACCGCCGTTGACGCGGCCATCATGGTGATCGACGGGGCCAAGGGCGTCGAATCCCAGACCCGAAAGCTGTTCGAAGTCTGCCGGTTGCGCGACCTGCCGATCCTGACATTCTGCAACAAGATGGACCGCGAAAGCCGTGACACCTTTGATATCATCGACGAAATTCAGGAGAACCTCGCCATCGACGTCTGTCCCGTATCCTGGCCCATAGGCATCGGGCGGGATTTTCTGGGCTGCTACGACATCCTGCACGACCGGCTGGAACTGATGGACCGGGCTGACCGGAACCGCGTTGCGGAATCGATCAAGATCGAGGGGCTGAATGACCCGAAGCTGGCCGAACACATCCCGTCCGATCTGTTGAAGAAGCTGCTGGAAGACCTTGAAATGGCGCGCGAGTTGTTGCCCGCCTTCAACCGCCAGTCGTTCCTAGAAGGGCACATGACGCCGATCTGGTTCGGCTCGGCGATCAACTCGTTCGGGGTTCGCGAACTGATGAGCGGGATGGGCGAGCACGGGCCGGAACCGCAGGTGCAGAAGGCCGCCGAACGCGGCGTGGCCCCCGAGGAACCCACCGTTGCGGGCTTTGTCTTCAAGGTGCAGGCCAACATGGACCCCAAGCACCGCGACCGCGTGGCATTTGTGCGAATGGCCTCGGGTCATTTCATCCGCGGCATGAAACTGACCCACGTGCGCACGAAGAAAACCATGGCCGTGGCCAACCCGGTGATGTTCCTTGCCGCCGACCGCGAACTGGCCGAGGAGGCCTGGGCCGGCGACATCATTGGCATCCCCAACCACGGCCAGTTGCGGATCGGCGACGCGCTGACCGAAGGCGAGACACTGCGCTTCACCGGCATCCCTTCGTTCGCGCCAGAGTTGCTGCAATCCGTGCGCGCGATGGACCCGATGAAGGCCAAGCACCTTGACAAGGCCCTGATGCAGTTTGCCGAGGAGGGTGCTGCCAAGGTATTCAAGCCAATGATCGGATCGGGCTTCATCGTGGGCGTGGTGGGGGCGCTGCAATTCGACGTGCTGGCCAGCCGGATCGAGCAGGAATACGCCCTGCCGGTGCGGTTCGAGCCGTCGCCCTTCACCTCGGCGCGGTGGGTGAACGGGCCGAAGCCCGAGGTCGAGGCCTTCATCAACGTGAATAAGGGTCACATTGCGCAGGATTCGGATGGCGACACGGTGTATCTGACGCGCCTGAAGTGGGACATCGACCGGGTGGAACGCGACTATCCGAAAGTGCGGCTGACGGCGACGAAGGAGATGATGGTATGATGGACGGATCAGAAGTCCGTGAAT
>JBBQXK010000086.1:0-10447 GCA_038209775.1 Rhodobacterales bacterium
CGCGGCCCTCCCCGCTGCCCCCTCCTCGTTCCTTGCCCCGCCCGCCTCGCCTCTTTCCTCGGCCGGGCGTGGGGGGGGGGGGGGGCGGCGCCGCGGCCCCCCCCCCCCCCCCCCCTTGTGCAGCCGCGCCGTCAGTGCCCCAGATGCCGCCGCAGCGCCGCGATATCTGCCGGGCCAAGCCCGTGCCCCGGCCCGGGGTGGATCAGCGTCTCGACCGTCGCCCCCATGCCCGACAGCACGCGCGCAGTATCCTCGACCCGGGCCAGCGGGATGTGCGGGTCGCGGGCGTGGCACGACAGCCAGACCTGCCCGCCACGCCGCCCGGCATAGTCGAAGCGTTTCGGCGCGTGGCCGTAAAGTGCGGCCAATGCCTCACCCCCCGCGTCGCCGGTGCCGACAAGGCCACCCGAAAACGCGAATACGCCCGCCAGTCCGCCGCCTGACCGCGCAAAGGTTTCCAGCGCCAGACAGGCCCCCTGGCTGAACCCCATCAGCCAGATAAGGGCCCGCGGGACGCCTTCGGCCTCAAGGACCGCCACGGCCTTTTGCACCGCCGCGATGCCTGCGGTCACGCAGGGTTCCATCTCGGCTGCCGGGGCCAGAAAGCTGGTCGGCCACCAGGTGCGCCCCGGGGCCTCGGGACATACGGCGGCGGTGGTGGCAAGGACGCCCGCCTGTTCCAGAAGGCCGCGCATGTCGGATGCAGCGCCGCCCCGCCCGTGCAAGGCGACCACCCCGGCCACGGCGGTGGCGGGCGGGGCACCGGCGCGGATCATGCGGGCACCGAGAGGGGGGGCAGGGCGCGGGCGATCCGGTCGCGCATGGCCTCGTACTTGGGCGGCAGTTTCAGCGACTGGCCAAGCTGGGCGGGGTCTTCGTCGACCGCAAAGCCGGGGGCGTCGGTCGCAATCTCGAACAACACGCCGCCGGGTTCGCGGAAATAGATCGCGTCGAAATACTGGCGGTCGATCACCGGGGTCGTGGGATGCCCCGCTGCCGCAAGCCGTTCGCGCCAGTCAAGCTGTGCAGCACCCGTGGGCGCGCGAAACGCGACGTGGTGGATGGTGCCCGCCCCCTGCCGCGCCGGGGCCGCCCCGTCACGGCGCACCAGATCGACGATGGCCCCCTCGGCCCCGCCGGGCGCAGTCAGGCGCAGCCGCTCACCACCCGCGAAAACCTCGTGCGCGGTCTCGGCATAGCCCATCACGCCGGTCATCAGCCGCGCCGTGGGTCCGGGGTCGGACAGGTTCAGCGTGACCGAGTGGAAGCCGTGGGCATCAGTGGCCCCTTCGGTTTCGATCAGTTCCGCCACACCGCCATCGGGGGCGCGCAGCGTCAGCACCCTTGCGCCAAAGCGTTCCGAGGGGGTGGCCGACGCGTCGGTCAGCCGGTCGATATGGCCCGGGGGGACGGCATAGGCATAAGCCTCGGCCATCCCCGGCCCGGGCCGGCCGGGGGCGGCATCCGCGAAGGGAAAGAAGGTCAGCACCGACCCCGGGCGCCCCGCCGCATCGCCATAGTAGAGGTGATATGTGTCGGGCGCGTCGAAGTTGACGGTTTTCTTGATAAGCTTCTGGCCCAGCACGCCCGTCACGAAATCGACGTTTGCCTGTGCGTTGCCGGATATGGCGGTGACGTGGTGCAGTCCGGGGATCGTGGGCATTTCGGGGTGTCCCTTGTCTGGATGGGGCCGCATCGCCCCTTGCGCTGCCATATGGGCCGCGAGGTGGCGCCTGTCACCCGCGCAATGCCGCGCCGCGCCTGTGCATCGCCGCACCACAGGGGCCTTGCGGGGTTGACTTCGCCCGTCTTGCGCGGTGTATCGCGGCTGGCCCGGACCCTGGAAGGACACCCAGCATGCACGCCTATCGCAGCCATACCTGCAACGCCCTGCGCGCCCCCGATGTGGGGGCTGTGGTGCGCCTGTCGGGCTGGGTCCACCGGGTGCGCGACCACGGCGGTGTGCTGTTCATCGACCTGCGCGACCATTACGGCATCACCCAGGTGATCGCCGACAGCGACAGCCCCGCCTTTGCCGCGATCGAGCGGGTGCGCGCCGAATGGGTGGTGCAGATCGACGGGCGGGTGAAGGCGCGGGATGCGGGGTTGGTGAACGCCAAGATCGGCACCGGCGAGATCGAGGTTTATGCCACAGGGTTGACGGTTCTGGGTGAGGCCGCCGATCTGCCGCTGCCGGTGTTCGGCGATACCGAATACCCCGAAGAGACACGGCTGACGTACCGCTTTCTGGACCTGCGGCGGGAAAAGCTGCACCGCAACATGATGCTGCGGTCGAACGTGGTGCGGTCTTTGCGGGGCCGCATGTGGGATCAGGGGTTCAACGAGTTCCAGACGCCGATCATCACCGCGTCCTCGCCCGAAGGGGCGCGCGATTTTCTGGTGCCGTCGCGCCTGCATCCGGGCAAGTTCTATGCCCTGCCGCAGGCCCCCCAGCAGTTCAAGCAGTTGATCATGGTGGCGGGGTTTGATCGGTATTTCCAGATAGCACCCTGTTTCCGGGATGAAGACCCCCGCGCCGACCGTTCGCCCACCGACTTCTATCAGTTGGACGTCGAGATGAGTTTCGTCGAGCAGGAGGATGTGTTCGCCGCCGTACAGCCGGTGGTGCAGGGGATTTTCGAAGAGTTTGCGCCGGACAAGACCGTGGCGAAAGACTGGCCCCGCATCGCCTATCGCGACAGTCTGAAATGGTTCGGGTCGGACAAGCCCGACCTGCGCAACCCGATCCGGATGCAGGATGTGAGCGACCATTTCGCGGGGTCGGGGTTTGGCATCTTTGCGAAACTGCTGGAGCAGCCCGGCAACGAGGTGCGCGCCATCCCTGCGCCCACGGGGGGCAGCCGCAAGTTTGCCGACAGGATGAACGCCTTTGCCCAGAAGGAAGGGTTGCCGGGGATGGGGTACATTTTCTGGCGGCAAGCCGAGGATGGGTCGGGCACCGAAGCGGCAGGCCCCATCGCCAAAGCCCTTGGCCCCGAGCGCACCGAGGCGATCCGGGTGCAGCTTGGCCTCGGCCTCGGCGATGCCGCGTTTTTCCTTGGGGGCAAGCCTGAAACCTTCGAATCCGTCGCAGGCCGTGCCCGTAACGAAATCGGGCGGGAGTTGAAGTTGACCGAGGAGGGGACGTTCCGCTTTGCCTGGATTGTCGATTTCCCGATGTACGAGAAAACCGACGCGGGCGGGATCGACTTCAGCCACAACCCGTTCTCGATGCCGCAGGGCGGGCTTGAGGCGTTGATGGGCGATCCGCTGCAGGTTTATGCCTATCAGTATGATCTGGCCTGCAATGGTTATGAGCTGATCTCTGGCGGTATCCGCAACCACAAGCCGGAAATCATGTACAAGGCGTTTGAACTGGCGGGATATCCGAACTCTGAGGTGGACAAGCGGTTTGGCGGGATGGTCAAGGCGTTCAAGTACGGTGCCCCCCCGCATGGTGGCTGTGCCGCCGGGATCGACCGGATCGTGATGCTGTTGGCGGATGAGGCGAACATCCGTGAGGTCATCATGTTCCCGATGAACCAGCGCGCCGAGGATTTGCTGATGGGCGCGCCGAGTGAACCCACCAACACGCAGATGCGCGAGTTGTCGCTGCGGGTGGTGCCGAAGGACGCCTGACGGCGCGGCCATCGGCGTTGAACGCGCGGCAGCGGCGGTTCCGTCGGGGGGACGGCGCGCGATACGGGGCTATGGCCGGAACCCGCCGTGATGCGGTGCGGGCCTGCGCCGAAACCCGCACGTTTGCGGCAACGGGGCGGGGATGGCGGGTGCAATGCGGCATTGCAGGGCCTATATTGATGACCGGAATGTGCCGGAGCCGCTGATGATTCCCCCTGCCGAACTTGCCGCGATCCGCTTTGGCACCGGCCTTCCTGCGCAGGGCGCGGGCGATGCGGCTGGCCTTTTGGCGGGGCTGGCCGGTCCTGACCCGATGCTGGAGGCGTTTCCCGGCCCGACGCTGGCCGATGCGAACGCGCTGATCCGGCGCGGGGCCGAGGCCACCAAGGCGCGCAAGCTGGACACCGAGGCGGCGCTGGCCATCGTCGCGGCCGTGCGCGTCGAAGGGCGGGCCGTACGGCTGGTTCCGGCCCGGCTGGCCATGGCGCGCGCGTTGGGTGCGCCGTCGGGGTTTCGTGAGCGGCTGGTGCGGTTCTGGGCGGACCATTTCACGGTGTTGGCCAAGGGCCGCTATACGGTACTGATGCCGCAGGCCTTTGCCGACGAGGTGGTGCGGCCGCACGTGGGTGCGAAGTTTGCCGACATGCTGCGCGCCTCGATGCTGCACCCGGCGATGCTGCTGTACCTGGATCAGGCGCAATCGGTCGGCCCCAACTCCCGCATCGGCCTGCGCCGCGCGCGGGGCCTGAACGAAAACCTTGCGCGTGAGGTTCTGGAACTGCACACGCTGGGCGTCGGTGCTGACTATGCGCAGGCCGATGTGCGGCAGTTGGCCGAGTTGCTGACCGGGCTGTCGATGTCGCGCGAGGGGTTCGTGTTCCGCCCCGATCAGGCCGAACCGGGGGCCGAGACCGTTCTGGGCGTGACCTATGCGGGGTCGGGGCTGGAGCCGATCCTGGCGGTGCTGGACGATATCGCCACCCGCCCCGACACCGCCGCCCACATCGCCCGCAAGCTGGCCGTGCATTTCGTGGCAGACACCCCCGATCCGGCAATGGTGGCCGCGATGACCCGGGCCTTTGCCGATACCGGGGGCGATCTGATGGCGGTCTATCGGGCCATGCTGGACCATCCCGCCGCCTGGGCGCCCGACCTGACCAAGGCGCGCCAGCCCTTTGATTTCATTGTGGCGGCGTTGCGCGCGCTTGGGTTCGATGGCACCGCGGTTGCCAGGATGTCCGACAGCCGGTTTCGCAGGTCGGTCGTTGATGCCCTGGCCACGATGGGCCAGCCCTGGCAGGCCCCGCGTGGCCCCGACGGCTGGCCCGAGGCGGCTGAGGCATGGATCACGCCGCAGCTTCTGGCGGCACGGGTGACGTGGGCCATGGCGGAACCGTCGCGCCTTGTGCCCAAGCTGCCCGACCCGGTGAGTGTGGTCACAAGGGCCCTGGGGACTGGCGCCGACGAACGGGTCGTCTGGGCCGCCGCGCGCGCCGAAACCCGGGCCGAGGGGTTGGGCGTGATCTTTGCCTCGCCGATGTTCAACCGGCGCTGAGCCACTTGAAGGGAACCATCATGGAACGGCGGACATTCCTGCGGGGCATCGGTGCGCTTGGCTGTTCGGCGGCGGCGCATCCGTTTCTGACAACGCTGACGCTGGCGCAGTCGGCATCGGGGGCCAGCCCCTTGGGCGATCACCGTCTGGTGGTCATCATCCTGCGCGGGGCGATGGACGGGCTGGACGTGGTGCGTCCGGTAGGTGACCCGATCCTGGCGCGGCTGCGCCCGTCATTGGCCGAGGGGCCGCCTGCGTTGCCGCTGGCTGACCGGTTCGGGTTGCATCCGTCGCTGGGGCGGCTGTTGCCGCTGTGGGCGCGGGGCGAGTTGGCCTTTGCCCATGCCGTATCAACCCCTTACCGCGACAAGCGCAGTCATTTCGACGGGCAGGACCTGTTGGAGGCGGGCACCGGGATGGATGTGGCGATCGGGACGGCACGCGACGGCTGGCTGAACCGGATGTTGCAGGCGGTGCCCGGGCTGACCGCCGAGACCGCCTTTGCTGTCGGGCGCGATGCGCTGCCGATGCTGTCGGGGCGCGCGCCGACGATGAGCTGGACGCCCGAGGTAAGCCTTGCCCTGTCGGCGCAAAGCCAGTTGCTCTTGGAACATGTCTGGCATGACGACGACCTGTTCCGCGAGGCGGGGCTGGAGGCGATACAACTGGCCGCCGAAACCTCTGCCGTCATCGAAGGTGATGACGACGATCCGTCGATGATGGCCGCAGGCGGGCCTGCGCCCGAAGCGGCGTCGGCGCGTGGGATGGTGTCGGTCGACGGGCTGATCGACTTTGCGGTGTCGCGGTTGCAGGGTGACACGCGGATTGCCGCGTTCAGCCAGGGCGGCTGGGACACCCACCGCAATCAGGGCCGCGCGCTGACCGGGCCCTTGGGGCAACTGGAACACAGTGTGCTGCGGATGGCCGATGGTCTGGGGCCTGCGGTCTGGGGCAAGACGGTCCTTCTCGCAATGACCGAGTTTGGCCGGACGGTGGCCGAGAACGGCACCAACGGCACCGATCATGGTACCGGCGGCGTGATGCTGATGGCCGGGGGGGCGCTGAAGGGGGGGCGGGTCTTGGGCCGCTGGCCGGGGCTGGACGAGGCCAGCCTGTATGACCGGCGCGACCTGATGCCCACATCGGATGTGCGGAGCTGGGCCGCCTGGGCGATGCACCACCTGTACGGGTTGGACCGGCGTGTGCTGGAGGCCGCGGTGTTTCCGGGGCTGGATATGGGCGACGATCCGGGGATCATCGCCTGAGGATCAGGCGCGGGTGATGCGGGGCGGTTCCACCGCGCGGGCAAAATCCGCGACCACCCGTTCCGCCCCGTGCAGCGCGCCAAGCCGCAGAAGCGCAAAGCGAATTTCGGCGAGGTCCTTGTAGTAGGACAGATACGCGGCGTTCAGCGCCGCCCCCGTCAGCGCCCCCAGCAGCGGCACCATCTGTGCCGCGAGTTTCCGCGTGAGGATTGCCGCGAGAGCCGGGGCGACGGTGGCCACAAGGCCGCTGACCGCCGGGCCGGTCAGCGTCAGGCGGGCGGACAGGAACGCCGTGTTCACCCCGTCATCCGATGCCAGCGGGCTGCCCGCCGACAGCACGCGCAGGCATTCGGCGCGGATCTCGGGGGCGTTGGGGTCGAACCCCTCGGCCTCGGCGGCGCGGGCGATGACGTGGAGGAAGACGGTGATGGTGACGGGGATTTCGGCCAGCGACGTCGGCAGGCCGCCGATGCCACCTGCGGCACCCGTCAGCATCGCCAGCGTCTGCGATGCCCGCGCGCCAAGGGCGGGGGCGTGGCGGCCGAGGATCGCCAATGAAAACGCGCGGTTGAGGGCCTGGGTGGTGACGGTCTCGATCCGGCTTCGGACACTGGGGGGGAGGGTTGCGAGGGCATGCTCGATCTGGCCGCCGAAGCGGTTCAGAAGCGCCACCACCGGCCCGTTGGCACGGCGGTAACGCTGTGCCAGTGCGGCGATCTGGGGGGCGAGGTCGTCGTGGAGGGCGGGCAGGGTTTCCATCAGCTTTGATATGGGGTGGGGGGGGCGCGGTGCAAGACCCGTGCGCGCCCTCACCCCTGCACCCCTCTTGCCCAAGGGGAGAGGGGTGCAGGGGTCAGGTGTGGGTCTTCTGGACGGGACCTGTGACCCCGTCCCATGCACCCTTGTGCAGGGCGAGGCCCAGCACACGTTCGGGGTTTGTGGGGGGCGGCATCACCACATCTGGCAGTTTCGCAAACCCGAACCGCCCGTAATAGGGGGCATCGCCCACCAGCATCACCCGTGCCCAGCCCAGTTTGCGCGCCTCGGCCAGGCTTTCCAGCATCAGAAGGCCGCCCAGCCCCTCGCCCTGGCGGGTGGGGTGGACGGCTATGGGGCCGAGGAGGAGGGCATCCTGCCCGCCGACCTCGACCGGCCAGTAGCGGATCGCGGCGGCGAGGGTGGTGGTCTCGTCGCGCAGCACGAGGCAGAGGGGGGCGACGGTGGGGACACCGTCGCGCAGGCGGTAGGATGACAATGCGGTGCGGCCGGGGGCGAAGCAGAGGTCATAAAGCGCCTCGACCTCCCACCAGTCAGCGTCGGTTTCTTCCTCCAGATGGTACACCGCAAGCCTCCGGGGGAATCATCTGGAAACGCGGGTAACACGTTGATAGGTCTGGGGCAAACAGGCAGGAGGGTCGGATGTTCTATGAACCGAAAGACGGGCATGGGATGGCGCATAACCCGTTCAATGCCATCGTGTCACCACGTCCCATCGGGTGGATTTCGACGACGGGGTCGATGGGGGACAATCTGGCACCCTATTCGTTTTTCAATGCCGTGGCCTATACCCCGCCGCAGGTGATGTTCTGTTCCACCGGCATCAAGGACAGCGTCAGGAACATCCGGGAAACCCATGTTTTCGCTGTGAATATCGTGGAAGAGGCGATGTTCGGGGTGATGAGCGAAACCTCGGCCACCTTGCCGCGCGGGGTGGATGAGTTTGTGCATGCGGGGGTGGCGCGGGGGGCTTGCCGGACGATTGACTGCCCGAGGGTCGAGGGTGGGCCTGCGGTGCTGGAATGTGTTCTGGTGCAAGAGGTTACCTTGCGCGGGACGGATAATGTGATGGTGATTGGCGAGGTGACGGGGGTGCATCTGCGGGACGATTGCATCGTGGCGGGGCGGTTCGATGTGACGCAGTACCGGCCGATGGCGCGGATGGGGTATCAGGATTACGCGGTGGTGCGGGAGGTGGTGCGGCTGACCCGGCCGGACGAACGCTAGCGCGTTGCGGGCGCTGGGTTAATCGGGGGTGGTGGGGGTTTTGGGCGGATGCACGGTTGATGCACAGGCGATGCACAGGGCATGCATACGCCGTTTCGCCGCCGGTCGGGGGCCGTGGCGTTAACCAAGGCTGCCGAATCGGCAGGTTGGCCATGGAGCCGGTTGCCACAACGGCCCGGGTCATCCCATCATGCGGCAGGTTTCGGGGGTGATGATGGGGTTTCGCACGGTCGATGAGTTTCTGGCGCTGACGGGGGAGGCAAGGCCGACGCTGGCTGAGGTGCTGTTGGTGCGGGCGGTGCGGGTGGGGGAGGGGTGTGTGCTGTCCGGGGTTCGACCCGAGGTGGCGACGCGCGAGAACACGGTGCGGGCGGGGTTGTTGCGGCTGCTGATTACGGGGGCGACGCCAGCGTGTGGAACGCAGGATTTCGGGGTAGCTCTTTTTGGAGCGTGGATCTCAGACACTCTTTCGTTGTCATTCGCAAACGCTCGTGGGGGGACGATGCTAGTTCGTTGCAACTTCGCAGAGGAACCGCAACTAAATGAAACGCGTCTGAACGAATTAACTTTGAACGGATCGCGCATGCCCAGCCTTTTCGCACAGGGAATGCACCTGCGTGGGAATCTCTTTTTCCGAAGGGTGGTCGCCAATGGCCCAATCAATATCGCTGGATCGAAGGTCGGTGGCCATCTAGACTTCGAAGATGCCGAACTGCGCGTTGCAACAGGTGACGCGATGCTTGCAAATACAGTGGTGGTGTCTGGAGATCTATTGCTTAGTGGAGTGAAAGCTACCGGATTAGTGGAGATAAGCGGTGCGCGGATTGGCGGAGCGCTGGATTGCGCCGGAGCTGAATTTACTTCGGCGGGTGGCAAAGCGTTCCACGCCTTCGGTGTTAGCATTGGCCAGAACGCTTTCTTTGGACAAATCAAGGCAAAAGGTACGGTCGACCTGCACAGTGCCAAGATCGCTGGACAATTGGATTTCGAAGGGGCTGAATTGAATGGTGTTGGGGGAGTGGCGCTGAGTGCGCAAGGAATTGAGGTAGGGAAGGAGTTGTTTCTGCGACAATTGAAAGCTTCAGGACGCATCGACTTGAACGCTGCAAAGATTGGGCATCAATTATCTTTTTTGAATGTGCAACTTGATGGCTCCGAGTTTGAAGCGGTGCAGGCGCAACACCTAGAAGTTGGGCAGAGCTTCCTTTGGTGGAACGTGCTAATTGCATCTGGTGGCGTCAATCTCAATGCGGCACGAGTGCGTGATTTGGCAGATGACGGATGCTGGCCATCAATGGCTAATAAACTCGTCCTGGACGGATTCACCTATGACCGGATCGCGGGGGACAAGGCCCCGGCCACGGCGGCGGGGCGGCGGGAGTGGTTGAAAGCGGGGTCGGTCTGCGTAGGACGTTTCTACCCCCAACCCTACACCCAACTTGCCCGCGTCTTTCGCAACATGGGCCTCGGCGGTGAGGCGCGGACGGTGCTTTACTGGCGGGAACAAGAGGTGGCGCTGCAGGTACAGAGGGACATTCTGGCGGCTCCGGTGGGGGCTGGGGATATGGTGTTCGGGCAGCTTGGGCGCGAGGTGCGGGCGGCGGGGGTTGGGGTTTGGTCGTGGGTGCTGCGGTGGGCGGTGGGGTATGGGTACAGGCCGGGGCGGGCGTTTGGGTGCTTGGTGGTGTTGTGGCTGATGGCAAGCCTGATGGCGCATCGGGTTTGGGAGCGGGGGGAGTTTGCGCCGAACTCGGATGTGGTGCTGGTGTCGGAGGGGTGGCAGGGCCTGCTGGCGCGGGATTGTGTGGCGGGGGGCGGGGGGGTGGTGGCTGTGGGGTGTGAGAAGAACCCGGCCGAGGCGTGGTCGAGCAAGGGGCAGGCGGGGATGGACTGGGAGAGTTTCAGTGCCATCGGCTGGGGGTTGGATCTGGTGGTGCCGATCCTTGATCTGGGGCAGACGGCGGCCTGGGCACCGTCAAAGGAC
>JBBQXK010000087.1:0-10195 GCA_038209775.1 Rhodobacterales bacterium
GTCAGTGCCCACCAGCGTGTCAGGGTAAGCCACCAGATCGCCATGCTGGTCGGTATCGGTCCAGACGGTTTGCGACAGGTATTCCAGGTTCACCTGATGGCAGATGCCTGTGCCGGGCGGCACCACGCGGAAATTGTTGAATGCGTTCTGGCCCCATTTCAGGAACACATAGCGTTCCATGTTCCGCTCATATTCGCGGTCAACGTTCATCTGGAAGGCGCGGGGGGTGCCAAACTCGTCGATCATCACGGAATGGTCGATGACAAGGTCGACCGGGGCGAGGGGGTTGATCTGCTGCGCCTTGCCGCCCAGGCCCTTGATCCCGTCGCGCATCGCGGCCAGGTCGACCACCGCAGGCACACCGGTGAAATCCTGCATCAGCACGCGCGCCGGGCGATAGGCGATCTCACGCGGGTTGCGGCCACCGTTGGCACCCCATTCGGCAAAGGCGCGGATATCGTCGACGCTGACAGTCTTGCCATCCTCGAAACGCAGCATGTTTTCCAGCACCACCTTGAGGCTGGCCGGCAGGCGGTCGAAATCGCCCAGACCCGCCGCCTGAGCGGCAGGGATCGAGTAATAGGCGACACTGGCACCCCCGGCGGTAAGCGTGCGACGGGTGTTGGTGCTGTCATGTCCGACGGTGACGGTCATCTGGGGCGCTCCTCGGGTGGATGGCTGGGAACGGGACGCGGGGTGTCCCTTGGGTGCAGGCTGTACTGTATACCGTTGTATGCCAAAAAACCACCCCTTGAGGCGGGAAAGGGATGCAGGCCGGTCACAGATTCGTACCCTCGCAAAACCTTGATTGGCAGGGTCATGGGGCTTTGGCTAGATGGAAAGGGAACCACGGGGAATGGGACATCCACATGCGTCAGATTGTCAAGGCCGCCCGCGCTTTGCGGGCAGGGGCCGCGCTCTTGGCGCTGTCTGTTGCGGGCAGTGCAACCATCGCTGCGGCACAGACGGCAGATGTGACACCAGATACCGGCGGCGCGGTGGTGGTCGAGTTGTATACATCGCAAGGCTGTTCGTCCTGTCCGCCGGCCGATGCCCTTTTGGCGCAGATGATTGCCGACCCACGCGTTCTGGCCCTGTCGATGCATGTGGATTACTGGGATTATCTGGGCTGGAAGGACAAGTTTGCCAGTCCGGCCTTCACCGACCGGCAGAAATCCTATGCCCGGGCGGCAGGGGACCGGATGATCTATACGCCGCAGATGGTGGTGGGCGGGATCGACCGCATCGTCGGCAACGATCCCGATGTCGTTGCGGCCACGCTGCGGGCCCATGAGGGACTGGCCCGTACCGTGCGTCTGACGCTGACGCGGGTGGGCGACCGCATCGTCATCCGTGCCGTGGCCGTGCCGCCGACCGACCGGTCGTTCCGGGTGCAGCTGGTGCGCTACCGCAACAAGGCGACGGTGGCGATCGAGCGGGGCGAGAATGCGGGGCATGAGATCACTTACCACAACGTTGTAACATCCTGGGAACATGTCGCCGACTGGAACGCGTCGGCAGCATTTGAACTGGCCACGCCTGCCGCGGGGTCCGAGGGGGCGGCGGTGATAATCCAGGCGGACGGGCCGGCCGAGATCATCGCGGCGGCGGCGCTGCGCTAGGTCACTTCCAGCGGCGGTGAATCCAGAACCACTGGTCCAGATGCTGGCGCACCAGTGCCTCAAGACTGTCATTCAGGGCCTGGGTCATTGCCTCGGGGGTGCCGTGGGGGATCGGGGCCTCGATGATGATGTCGAAGGTCAGCCCGTCCGGCCTGCGCAGGCCATAGGTCGGCACCACCAGGGCATCGTATTTCAGGGCAAGCTCAGCCGCCGACAGGGCGGTCTTGGCGGGATGGCCAAAGAAGGTCAGGGCGGCACCATGGCCCATGTGCTGGTCGATCAGCATGCCCAGCATCCCGCCGCCACGCAGGAACCGCACCATCTGGCCCAGACCCTGCCGTCCGCGCGGAAAGACCGGCGTGCCGATGCCCGAGATGGCGTTGAGGTAATGCGCGTTGAACTGGGCGTCACGCATCGGGCGGTAAAGCGCCCCCACCCGGAACCCGCGTGCGATCAGGGCTGCGCGGCTGGCGTCGTAATTGCCGAAATGCCCGGTGACCAGAATGACCGGCCTGCCCGCCGCGTGGGCCGCATCGAGTGCCGCCACGCCGGGGCCGGTCAGCGGTGTGGCGGTGGTGCGGGCGACAAATTCGGCGCCGGAGTAAATCTCGATCAGGGTGCGGCCCACGTTGTCGGGCACGCGCACCGACAGGCGGCGCACCTCGGCCATCGGCAGGTCGGGCAGGATCAGCGCCAGATTGTCGCGCACCCGCCGGTCATAGCCCGCAACCGGGGCGATCACCCGCGCCATCACCCAGCCGCACAGCGGCACGCGCCAGCGGTATGGCAAGATCAGAAGTGCCGCGATCAGGCTGCGCAGGAATGTGCCCTGCCAGCGGGTGCGCCAGCCCGGCCGCCCGTCCTGCCCGGTATCTTCCATGCCTGCTGTCAGCGCCTGACCCTGGTTTCGCGGTACCAGACATAGAGACCGGCCAGCACGATCACAAGCGCACCGGCCAGTGTCATGCGGTCGGGCCACTCGCCAAAGAACAAAACGCCCCAGAGCATGGCAAAGACGATCCCGACATAGCCGAACGGTGCCAGCACCGACGCCTCGGTGGTGCTGAAGGCGCGGATGACCAGCACCTGTGCGACCGTGCCAAGCGCGCCTATGGCAAGAAAGCGGGGGATGTCAGCGATGGCGACAGGCTCGATGTGAAACGGCAGGGCGAGGGTGACCATGCCGGTGCCGATCAGGCTGGACAGGACCATCACGGTGGCCACGGGTTCGGTCCGGCCAACGGCGCGGGTGATCAGCGCGTTGGCGGCATAGAACGCTGCGCAAAGGAGCGGCAGGATTGCCGCCGGAGAAAACGCATCGGTTCCGGGCCGGATGATCATCCAGGCCCCTGCCATCGCGGCCAGCACGGCGGAAATCCGGTGGATGCCGATACGCTCACCCAGAAACAGAGCGGCCCCGAGGGTGATGAAAACCGGGTTCAGATCGGCCAAAGCCGTCGCCTCGGCCAGGCCGATATGGGCGAGCGAGGCGAAAAAGCACCCGCCCGCCGCCAGTTGCGTCAGGCCCCGCGCAAGGTGCAACCCGGGACGGGCGGTGCGCAGATGCGCCGGAAAATCACGGCGCAGGTACAGCGCCACCAGCACAAGCTGTACCGCAAAGCGCGCCCAGAGAACGACAACAAAGGAATACCGCGCGACCAGATCCTTGGCGAGTGAGTCCAGAAGCGTGAACAGAAAGACCGCGACAATCAGTTGTATCAGACCGCGCCCGATCCCGGTCGTGGCAACGGGGTTTGGCTGCAAGCGAAGTGACATGGGGCGACGGGGTCTTTCGGCGGGAAGAGGGGTGGGCGTTTCTGTATGCCGGTCGATATTGCGGCATCTTGCCGGATGGGCGGCACACCGCTCCGGCTACACCGAATTCGCGGCAGGGGCCATCCGGTGCAGTCAGGGTGGGATCGCGTGCCGGGAAGCTGGTTTGGCTGCGCGCGTGGCGGCATCGGTCGGCACAAGGCGTGAGTTTGGCAGGGCGCCGCTCGGTATCCGCGCGGAGGGGGGCGGAAAACAAGGTTTTCCGGGTTCGAAATCCAAGCGGATTTCGGGTCCGGTTTCCGTGCGGAAACCGGTTTGTCCCTGTGGGATCGCGCGGCGGCCGTTTGCGGTCAGTCTTCCTGCTGGATCAGGACCAACTCACCCGCCGCCTCGAGTTGCCGCACTGCAAGGATGACCGCCGCCATCGCCTCTTCCGCGTCCTTGTCGCGGACCTTGCCGCGTTCGGCGATCTCTTCGCGCAGCGATTGCGCCATGCGTTGCGACATGTTGACCAAAAGAAACTCGGCCGCCGCCGCCAGCGCGGGATTGCCCTGCGCCCCCGCCATGGCCGTGACAAGGCGGGGCATGTCAACCAGACGCAGCACCTTGGGCACATCGCGCGGCAGCAGGCGCGCGGGCAGGTGCGCAAAGGTAAAGATCGCGCGGCGCACCTGATCGGCAAAGTTCTGGTCCTGTGCCGCCAGCCCTGCCAGCACCGCCTCGCGCGTTTGCGCGTTCGAGACGTTGAGGATGGCACCCACCCGCTCGACCGGGGGGGTTTCAAAGGCGCGGGGGGGCTGCGCCTCAAGCTGGGCGGCAAGGGACAGGCCGATGCGGCGGACGGTTTCGGGATCGACATTGCCGGTCATCGATACCGCATAGGCCACCCGGCGGGCGCGTTCGCCGGGCATCTGTGCCAGAAGGTCGGCGGCGCGCGGCACCGGCAGTTTCGACAGCGTGACGGCGGCCACCTCGACCGACTCGGCCTCAAGCAGCGGCAGCAGGCGGTCGGGAGCGATGGCCGCGATACGGTCCCAGGGGTCGGCCTTGGCCGAGGCGCCGGCCAGACGGCGCAGGCGGCTGGCGGCGGTGGCAGAGATATGGCCGTCCATCATCGACAGCGCCCCTTCGATGCCGCCGGGGAACGCCAGACCCACCGCCTCAAGCTGGCCAAGGAACTCGGCGACGACCGAGGCCAGCGTCGTGCGGTCGATCAGCCGCATCTGGCCCATCTGTTCGGCCAGCGACGCCTGCATGTGTTCGGGCAAGGCCGAGAGCGGGATCGGCGCACCTTCGGCCAGCAGAAGGCGCACGATCACGGCGGCCTTTTCCCTTGGGGTCAGGTTACGGGCAACAGGCGCCGCCGGGGCGGCCATCTGCGCGGGTCGTATCTGCGCCAGTGCCTGTGCCATGTCGTTCCCCGATTCGGTTGTCTCTGGGGGGCAGGCTAGGGCGAGAGAGGTTAAGGGCGACTTAGGGTCGGCCAAGCGGGGCGGGCAGAACGGGGGGTTTCACACCCCCCGAACCCCCCGTGGAGTATTTGTGCAAGGTGAAGCCCGGAAGGGGGCGTCAGGATGAAGGGTTTGCCACGCAGGATTGTGCGGCGGTGTCCCAGACCATCCCCTCGCCACAAGCCGAGGCGGTGATCTTGACCGCGTTGTCGTGGACGCATTGGGCGGCGGCAAGGCCGGGGGCCAGGGTCAGGGCGATCACGGCGAAGGTCATTTTCAGGGTCATGCGGTCTCTCCTTTGGTTGGGGTGGATCAGTATTCGGAAACGGTGCCGGTTTCGAGGGCGGCCAGAAGGGCGGTCTCGGCCCAGGTGCCAGCGCCGCCACGGGCGCGAATCTCTTCCCACTGGGCAAATGCCCCGTCGAAATCGCCACGTTCCAGCAATCCCTGGCCGAGATAGCTGCGGGCCAGGAGGTTGTCGGGGTTCTTGTCCAG
The DNA here is from genome assembly GCA_038209775.1 of Rhodobacterales bacterium. Classification (GTDB taxonomy): domain Bacteria; phylum Pseudomonadota; class Alphaproteobacteria; order Rhodobacterales; family Rhodobacteraceae; genus JBBQXK01. Next base: position 5,342 of record JBBQXK010000087.1, read on the forward strand.
TGCGGCGGCATAGAACGCGCGTCCCGTCTCCCACTGGCCAGACTTGCGATGGGCAAAGCCACGATAGGTCAGCACGCGGTCGCTGTCGCCTTCGGTCATCGCGTCCAGCACCAAAAGGGCATCGGCGGGCCGCCCGGCCCATGCGATCTCGCGCGCGGCGCGGTAGAGGGTGTCGTTGTCGAGGCGCCCTTCGCGGGCATCGACGCAGGCCTTCTTGTTCTTGTCCCAGACCTGCGCGCCCTTGCAGGTGGTGGTGGTTTCTGTGGGTTCGGGGGGGTCATCGCTGTCGGACCCTTCCGCAAAGGCGGCGGGCGATGCCAGCAACAACGCTAGGACAGCAACGGCGAGCCGCATCAGTTCCTCCGGAAGCACCTTCACCCGAAAGTGTAACATGGGCCTGTGCAATCGGCGCAGATTTTTCCTGATCCCCGGTCACCCCGGCCCTTCACGCCTGCGTGAGCGTCAGGTTTTGCCGAAAACCCGGGCAAAGATCGTGTCGACGTGTTTCAGGTGATAGCCGAGATCGAACTTTTCGTTGATCTGCGCCGGGGTCAGGGCGGCTGTCACCTCGGGGTCGGCCAGAAGCTCGGCCCGGAAATCGGCGCCCGCCTCCCACACCTTCATCGCGTTGCGCTGGACCAGACGGTAGGCATCCTCGCGGCTGACGCCGGCCTGGGTCAACGCCAGAAGCACGCGCTGGCTCATCACCAGGCCCTTGTGGCGGTTGAGGTTGGCCAGCATGTTTTCGGGATAGATCACCAGCTTTTCCACCAGTCCCGCCAGGCGGTGCAGCGCAAAGTCGAGGGTCACGGTGGCATCGGGGCCAATCATCCGTTCGACCGAGGAATGGCTGATGTCGCGTTCGTGCCAGAGCGTCACGTTTTCCATCGCGGGGATCACGGCCATCCGCACCAGCCGCGCAAGACCCGTCAGGTTTTCGCTGAGGACGGGGTTGCGCTTGTGGGGCATCGCGGATGAGCCCTTTTGGCCGGGGCTGAAGAATTCCTCGGCCTCCAGCACCTCGGTTCGCTGCATGTGGCGGATTTCGGTGGCGATGTTCTCAATGGAACTGGCGATGACGCCAAGCGTGACGAAGAACATGGCATGGCGGTCGCGGGGGATCACCTGCGTGCTGATCGGTTCGGGCGTGAGGCCGAGCATGGCGCAGACGTGTTCCTCGACGGCCGGGTCGATGTTGGCGAAGGTGCCGACAGCGCCCGAGAGGGCACCCGTGGACACCTCGGCCCGGGCATTCACCAGACGCGCCCGGCCACGGGCCATTTCGGCGTGAAAGCGGGCGAAGGTCAGGCCCATCGTGGTGGGTTCGGCATGAATACCGTGGCTGCGCCCGATACGCGGGGTGTCCTTGTATTCCAGTGCGCGGGCTTTCAGGGCGGCCAGCACCCGGTCCATCGCGGCGAGCAGAAGGTCAGAAGCGCGGACAAGCTGGATGTTCAGGCAGGTGTCCAGCACATCGGAACTGGTCATCCCCTGATGCACGAAGCGGGCTTCGTCGGCACCGACGATCTCGGCCAGATGGGTGAGAAACGCGATGACGTCGTGTTTGGTCACGGCCTCGATCGCGTCGATGCGGGCCACGTCAAAGGTGGCGTCCTGAGCCGTCCAGACCGCTTCGGCATTCGCCCTTGGGATCACGCCCAGGGCCGCCATCGCATCGCCTGCATGGGCCTCGATCTCGAACCAGATGCGAAAGCGGGTCTCGGGCGACCAGAGGGCAACCATCTCGGGGCGGGACTAGCGGGGGATCATCGGGGGTACTCCGGGGCAGGCGGCGGCAGGGGGCTGATAGCCGAGGAGGCAGGGTGGGGCAAGGTGGAGGGGGCAGGAGGGGGGGGGGGGGGCCGGGCCCGCCCGGGGCGTGGGGGGCTATGGGAGGGGGGGGGGGGGGGGGGGGGGGGCGGGGGGGGCCCCCCCCCACCACCCGCTTCCGCGAGACGAGGTGAACAGACGGACATGCAGGTTCTGATCGACAACTTCGGGCAGATCGTCGACGGTTTCGTCAAGACGCTCTGGTTGTTGCTCTTCTCTGGCGTGATCGCGGCCTTCCTCGGCACGTTCCTGGTCGCCCTGCGAGTCTCACCGGTGGCATTGATGCGCGGCGCCGGCACGAGCTACATCAACGTCGTGCGCAATACCCCGTTGCTCCTCATCCTGTTCCTGTTCCGGGACGCGTTCCCGAAGCTGGGCTTCAACTACTCGATCGACAACTACTTCAATTTCTTCTTCGTCGCGGCAACCGTCGGACTCGGCCTCTATGCAGCCGCATTCGTCTGCGAGGCGCTGCGATCCGGCATCAACTCGATCCCCGTGGGGCAGGCGGAGGCGGCCCGGGCGATCGGCATGACGTTCAGCCAGACGATGGCCCAGATCATTCTTCCGCAGGCGTTCCGGGCCTCGATCCCTCCGCTGGTCAGCACCTACATCGCGTTGGCGAAGAACACCAGCGTCGCCCTCGCCATCGGCGTCACCGAGGCGACCTTCATCATGAAAAAGCTGACCAACGACAACGCCGGCGACCGCTGGTGGATCTTCGTCGGGTTCGCCGGCGGCTACATCCTCATCGTCTGGGTCATTGCCACCATCGGAACCTTGCTGGAGCGCAGGGGGGCGAGGGCAGGATGAGCAGCCTCCTCTTCGACGTCCCGGGGCCGAAGGCGCGCGCCCGACACCGGATCTACACCGTGATCACCCTCGTCGTGATCGCCTTGCTGGTCGCCATCGTCGTCCGGAAGCTCTCCGCCGAGGGCGTCCTGACCTCCACCGTCTTCAACGACACGTTCACGAACAGCAACGTCACCTACCTCTTCGAAGGGCTGGTCGGGACGCTCAAGGCTGCGGGCGTCGCCATCCTCGGCGCCCTCGTGCTCGGGATGATCCTGGCCACGGCCCGGCTGTCCGACCACGCTGTGGTGCGCATTCCCGCACGGGTCCTCATCGAGCTCTTCCGAGCGATCCCCCTGGTCCTCCTGATGATCTTCCTGTTCTTCACGTTCAGGTCAGTGGTGGGTCCCTTCGGGGCTGTGGTCACCGCGCTCATCCTGTACAACGGGGCGGTGCTGGCTGAGGTCTTCCGCGCCGGCATCAACGCGGTGCAGCAAGGGCAGTCCGACGCGGCCTACGGCATCGGCATGCGCAAGGGCCAGGTGATGCGACTTATCCTCATGCCGCAAGCGGTCCGCTTCATGCTGCCCGCGATCATCAGCCAGTGCGTGATCGTCCTGAAGGACACGTCCCTGGGGTACGTCGTCGTCTACGGCGAGCTGGTCCGGCACGGTCGGCAGGTCGCGCTGTTTGTCAGTGACGGCACGATCCTCGTCTACACGACGATCGCTCTGGTCTTCATCATCATCAACTACTCGCTGTCGAAACTGGCCGAGTTCGTCGAGCGACGCCTGGCCGCGCGCGGCTCGGGCGCCGAGGTGACGAAGGTGTCTCAGGTCAATGTCGGCGACAGTCAGGCCTGAGCGATGAAGCCGAGCAGGTCCTGACGGGTGAGTACGCCCACCGGCTTGCCGTCGTCCTGCACCAGAACGGCGTCCGCCTCCTGCAGTCGGTCGACGGCGGCCGAGACCGGCTCACCTGCGCCGACGGACGGCAGCGCGGCGTCCATGTGCTCCGAGACCGGGTCGACCAGCTTGGCCTTGCCCGCGTACAGCGCCGCCAACAGCGCACGCTCGCTGACAGAGCCCGCGACCTCAGCCGCCATCACGGGCGGTTCGGCAAGCACGACGGGCATCTGTGACACGCCGTACTCGCGCAGGATGTGCACCGCCTCGGCGATGGTCTCGTTCGGGTGCGTGTGGACGAGATCCGGCAGCCTGCCGTCCTTGCCGCGAAGCACCGCTCCGACTGTGAGCTCCTCGGGCTGACCGAGGAAGCCGTACTGCGCCAACCAGCCGTCGTCGAACACCTTCGTCAGATAGCCGCGACCGCCGTCCGGCAGCAGCACCACGATGACGGCGTCCGGGTCGTTGAGCTCGTGGGCCAACCGGACCGCCGCCATAGCCGCCATGCCGGACGAACCGCCGACGAGCAGGGCCTCCTCGCGGGCCAGCCGCCGCGTGAACATGAAGGAGTCGCGATCGGACACAGCCATGATGCGGTCGGCCACGCTGCGGTCGTAGGCGTCCGGCCAGAAGTCCTCGCCGACACCCTCGACGAGGTAAGGACGCCCGCTGCCCCCGGAGTACACCGATCCCTCGGGGTCGGCCCCGATGACCTGGACGCGACCGTCGGACACTTCCTTCAGGTAACGACCGGTGCCGCTGATCGTGCCGCCGGTCCCGACGCCGGTGACGAAGTGCGTGATCCTCCCCTCGGTCTGTCGCCAGATCTCCGGGCCCGTGGTCTCGTAGTGGCTGCGCGCGTTGTCAGGGTTGGAGTACTGGTCGGGCTTCCAGGCGTCCTTGGTCTCGCGCATCAACCGGTCGGAGACGTTGTAGTAGCTGCTCGGGTGCTCCGGTGCCACCGCCGTCGGACAGACCACGACCTCAGCGCCGTACGCCTTGAGCACGTTGCGCTTGTCCTCGCTGACCTTGTCAGGACAGACGAAGATGCACGAGTAACCCTTCGCCTGCGCCACCATCGCCAGGCCGACGCCGGTGTTGCCGGAGGTCGGCTCGATGATCGTGCCGCCGGGCTTGAGCGCGCCGCTCTTCTCGGCCGCCTCGACCATCCTGATGGCTATCCGGTCCTTCACGGACCCGCCGGGGTTGAGGTACTCGACCTTGGCGAGCACGAGCCCCTTCGCCCCGTCCGTCGACGGGCCGAGCTTGAGCAGGAGCGTGTTGCCGACGAGGTCGAGCAGGGAGTCCACATAGTCCACGGCACCAC
>JBBQXK010000088.1:0-10037 GCA_038209775.1 Rhodobacterales bacterium
GATCGCAAACAGCGCCGCATCCGCCCCACTGATCGAATAGGTCAACGTGGTTGCCGCATCCACATCGGTTGCAACCACTGTCGTCACCGCCGTGCCGTTTTCGGCCACCGATACAGCCGCCGTCGGACCGCCAAGGTTCGAGGTGATCACCGGAGCGTCATTGGCACCAGTGATCGAGATGGTCAGTTGTGCCAGATCGGTCGCGCCCATGGCGTCGGTCAACCGGTAGGTAAAGGCATCGGTCACCGCCGCACCACCCGCAAGCAATTGGGTGTCCGCATCGGCATTGTCCAACGCATAGCTGTAGCTGCCATTGGGGTTGATGGTAAGGCTGCCGTAAATGCCGGTAATCACCGTCGCGCCGGCAACCGTGGTCAGCACGCCTCCAGCCGCCTCGGTGCCACTGCGTGCACCGTTGACAGCCAGCGTATCGCCCAGCACCGTGTCGGCGTCCGTGTCGTTGGTCAGCACATTGCCGGACGCTGCGGGGTCACCCAAGGCCGCATTGCCGGTGCCGCCGGCTTCGGTCACGGGGTCAGAGGCGTTGTTGTTGTTCACCCCGACCGGCGCGTCGTTCAAAATCTGCGCGGCGGTGAAGGTTCCGTTGGCGAACTGGAAGCTTTCGACATTCGAAACGGCATCCGTGCCATCCGGCGACAAGGCACGGGTGTCGGTGATCGTGAAGGATGTCGCGGCAGAGCCTGTGATCGTGTAATTCACCCACGCGCCGCTGAACACCGCCCGGTCGCCAGACCCTGCACCGCCGTTGATCACGTCATTCCCGGCACCGCCGGTCAGCGTATCATTCCCGTTGCCGCCGATCAGGCTGTCATTGCCGCCATTGCCCGTCAGCACGTCGGCCAAAACGCCGCCGGTAAAGGTGTCGTTGCCAGACCCCAACTGGACCACAACCCGCTCGACGTCGGTCATGGTCAGCGATCCGTAAGCTCCTGCGGATACGGATGCCAGAGTGCCGGTCACGTTCTGCGATGTCGCGGTATAGTCCAGCGTCGCCGTGTCCGTGCCCCCGCCGCCGGTGATCTCATCATTGCCATCACCGACCAGAATGAACAGATCGTCGCCTGCGACGCCGTTCAGACTATCCGAACCGGTTCCCGCGTTCAGGGTGTCATTGCCCAGCCACGTCGTGAAGCTGTCATTGCCCGATCCGCTGCGGATATCAAACGCCTCGACACCCTGGAAACCTGCTTGTTGAAAGTTGGAAATGCTGAACGTTCCATAGGCATCATTCTCGGCTTCCGCACCGTTGTAAAATTGAACTCCCCCGAACACAGCATCCGACGTTGTGGCCCAGTCAACCGTCAGCACGTCCAGATCAGTCGTGCCGCCCAACCCCATGTAGGCAAAGTCAAGTCCACCCGCCAGGGTCACCGCGTCATTGCCCGCGCCGGTCGTCAGAAAATCGTCGAGGGCAAGTGCCGAAGTCCGGATCACATCATTCCCGGAACCAGTGGTCAGCGTCAGGGACTCCACACCCGCCAGAAAGTTTCCGCCACCGATGTCGGTGGCGATGTTCTGGGACAAAAGGTTGATCGTCACGGCTTGCGTCTGCGCTCCGAGATCGGCCACCAACTGGTCCGTGCCGTCGCCAAGGTCGGCGCGGAACGTGCCGGTCTGGACGTTTATGACATCGTCCCCGACGCCTGAGGACACAGAGTCATTGCCATACCCGGTATAGAAATTGTCATTGCCCGATCCGGTGCGGATATCGAACGCCTCGACGCCAGAGAAATAAGCATAGTCGACGGCGTTTAAATTGTAAAAATTCCCATAGCCTTCATTGTCGGCTTGAACGCCGTTGAAATAGTTCCATCCGCCGGACACGTTGCCGACCGTTGTCGCCCAGTCCACCGTCAGGACGTCAAGGTCGGAGGCACCTCCATCGCCCATGTCGGCACTGTCGTAACCACCCGCCAGCGTGACCGCATCATTGCCAGCACCAGTGGTCAGCGTGTCGCTCAATGCCACGGCCAGGGTGCGGATGCTGTCATTTCCCGAACCGGTGGTCAGGGTCAGAGACTCCACGCCCGCCAGAAAGTTTCCACCGCCGATGTCGGTGGCGATGTTCTGGGACAAAAGGTTGATCGTCACGCCCTGCGTCTGTGCGCCAATGTTGGCCGTCAATTGGTCCGTGCCAGCGCCAAGGTCGGCGCGGAACGTGCCGATCTGGACGTTTATCACGTCGTCGCCAGTTCCGGTAGAAACCGTGTCATTGCCATACCCGGTCGCGAAGCTGTCATTGCCCGATCCGGTGCGGACATCGAACGCTTCGACGCCAGAGAAACCTACGCCTTCGACGCCGTTGTCATTGTAGAAATTCCCATAGCCTTCATTATGGGCTTCCAGGCCGCTGAAATAGCTCCATCCCCCGGTCACGTTGCCCGACGTCGATGACCAGTTCACCGTCAGCCGGTCGACGTCAGTGGCGCCGTTCGCCCCCATGTCGACCGTGTCGCTGCCGCCCGTTACGGTGACACTCTGGCTGCCGCCGCCCATCGTCAGGGCATTGCTGCCACTGTTGTCGATCACGTCGAACGGTGTGGTCCCGCTCAGGGTCAGACCGGATATGCCCGCGCCCAACGTCAAAGTCAGACCCGTAAAGGTTGTTTGCCCCTGTATGGTCAAAGAGTTGGTGTTGACGATCACCGATTCGGCAACGGCATATCCAGCCAGTACCCGAATGGTATCTCCTGGGGCAGCGGCGCCCAAAGCCATGCTGAGGCTGGAAAAATTTGTCGGTACAATCAGCAGTGCCATCTAAAAATCCCATTCATGATCTGACCTCGGGGACCGAGTTCAAATAAATGTTAATTGTCAACCATGCCCTGAGAATGTCTTTGTTCTGCGTTTCGATGGCGCGCCAACCAACGTGGTCACCCAACAGTCCGCCTGCGCATGTAACCCCGAGCAGTCATAAGCGACCGCCGCTGCTGCAGCCCATTGTTCATGAACAACCGGGGCGAAAGGAACTGGGTGTTGGGGGGCAGGTCCGCTGTGATGTCCTGCCCGAAGCCAGCGCCAGAGACTTCGTCGCCGACCCGCACCCAGACCGGGCTGCCGTTCGGCGGGGCCGCGATGAACACGGTTAGCGCGGCGCCGGTGGCTATGGCGAAAATCGCCCCCATGTCCGTCGGCGTCGGCGCGCCGGTACCGTCATTTGCGACCCTTTGCCAACGGTTGTGTGTGCCGCGATGGAAGCCGATGCAGTTGATGGGCGTGGCCAGCGTCAGCGGTTCACCCCGCAATGCGGCTGCACGGGAAAGTCGCGGCCGGAAGGGCGCATGACGTCGATCCATGGGGCACCCGCCCGGTTGCGGGCGTAGACGGCCGCCTTGCCGTAGGGCGGCGTGAATGGGGGGTCACTGATGCCCGGCGGGATCGTCGGCTGCGGCAGGTCCACCTGCCCGCTGGTGCGTTCAATCTTCAGCGCTTCGAAAAAGGCCGGGCCGTCCAGCCTGACCTTGAAGCTGACGTCGTCGTTGCCCAAAGGGCCGATCAGCGCCCGGACAGAGAATCCGGTCCTGAAGGCGAAAGCCGCATCGTTCCCCGCCCCTGCCGTGGCCGATCCGAATGCACCGCCGGTGCCAAGGTTAACGATCTATGTGACACGGGTGGTCGCGCAAATGCCCGCGTGTCCCGCCCTCAGGGTGCCAGCCACTGCCCGGCCCAGGTCTCCGCGCGGTCGAACCGGGCGCGGCGGTGCCGGGGGCCAAGGTGCAGCGCATCGATGGCCTGTACCGTCAGGCGCAGCACGGCAAAGGTGGCGGCATCGGGGGCTTTGTCATAGGCCAGCGCATCCGGAATGGGCAGGCCGGGCGCAGGCGTGATGCCGTAGGCCTGCCGCGACGGACCTTGCACGCGCGCCCAGATTGCGGCCACATCGGCACCGGTCAAAATCGCCGCTGTCGCCTCGATCCGCATCTGCAGGTGTGCCGCAGCGTCCCAGACATGCAGTGCCGCGCGACAGTCAGCATGCAGCGCCGCCACCTTGGGCGACCGCAGGTCGGTGTGGATATCCAGCGTGCCCGCGACCGGATCGGCAGCGCGCAGCACGACGGTGCGCGCCTGCGGCCGGCCCTCGGGCGACACGGTCGCCAGCGTCGGGTGGCGGGCGGGCGCGTGGCGGTCGCCGACGCCGCGCACCAGCAGCACCCAGACCTGCGCGTAAAGCGTGTCCAGCGTTCTGGCCCAGGGCTGGGGGTCAGTCGTCATAGCCCGTCATCTCCAGATACCCCACGCCGCCATGGCTGCCGGAAATCGTCACCGGCCCTTCCCAATAGGGAACCGAGGTCGCCATCCACGCGTCAGGGTTCAGCGCGCGCACCGTCACGTCCACGCCCCGGTCAGGCAGGCGCACCTGCCATTCGACCGGCACATCGCGCCCCGCAACCGTGTGGCGGACCAGCGGCATGGCGGCAAAGGCCCCATCGGCAAAGGGCGTGGCCGTGCCATCGGCCGCGATCCATGTGGCGGCGGTATAGTCCGTAGTGCCGCGCAGGATGAAGCCCATCAGCTTGTCGCCCGTGTCGAAGGACAGCGAGAACCAATCCCACCCCGTCTGATCCGCCGCCAGTAGTTGCGACGACCATTCGCGGTCAAGCCAGGCGTTGCCGGTGACCTGCACCACGCCTTCGGGCAGGGTCAGGCTGCCCGCCACCTGAAAGAACGGCTGCGAATAGTAGTGGCTGGCCTGCCCGGCGGCGGATTTGACGGAATAGCCGTTCTGGCCGTGCAGGATCAGGGGGCCCTGCGCCGCCAGCCGCATGTCAAAGGCGAAATCGGGGGCGGATGCGGTCAGGCGCAGGGTGTCAAGGGACGGCCCCTCCATCACCCAGTCGTCGATCCAGGCGGCAAAGGGCGCGGCGGTGACGCCCGCCTGCCCGATCCCGCCGCGCGCCAGCCGCTCGGCCACATGGTGCGCGGTGGGCGTGGTGACGGCGGCGTGGCCCATCCACAGTTGCGGCGTCTGCCATCCCTGCCCGTCGCGGGGGGCAAGGGCGGAACGGAACAGCGTCCATTGCAGGCCATAGGGCGTGCCGTCGGGGCCGGTCAGGTTGGCGGTCAGGTACCACCATTCGATGCGATAGTCGGGATGCGCCCCGTGATCGGCGGGGAATTGCAACACGCGGGCCGGGTCTGGCCGGGCGAAGTCGCCCGCCGTGGTGCCCAGCCCGGCGAACCCTTGGGCCATGGCCTGCAGAGGCAGCCACAGGGCCAGAAGAAAAACCCTAACGTTCATGGCGGAACACCCCCAGCAGGCGCGCAGGCGGAAGGCGCGACAACCGCCATGCGGGCCACATTGCGGCCAGCGCCGCCGCCAGCAGCGCCAGCGCGCCAAGGCGCAGATAATCCCACGGGAACAGGTACACCGGCAGCCGCCAGCCAAACGCCTCGACATTGACCACAGCCAGCAGGGCCCATGCCAACGCCAGCCCCAGCGGCAGTGCCAGCCCCCCCGTCAGCGCCGCCAGCAACACCGTGCGCAGCAGGTCCAGCGCCGCCAGCCTGCGCCGTGTCAGGCCAAGGGCCCAGACGGGGGCCAGTTGCGGCAGGCGCATGGCAGCAAGGGTCAGAAGGCTCATCAGGATGGCAAAGCCCGCAACGGCAAGGGTCAGCACGTTCAGCGCAGTCGTCACCGTGAAGGTGCGGTCAAAGACCGCCAGCGACAGCCCCTTGATCGCGGCCTGGTCGATCATCGCGCCATCGGCCACACCCGCACGGGTCCGCAGCTCGGCGCGCAGGGCATCCACCCGCGCCGGGTCCACCCGCAGGCCAAAGCGCAGGACGGGGGCCTCGGGGTACAGGCGCAGGAATACCGCCTCGGCCACGATGACCTGCCCGATGGGGTTGCCGTAGTCGCCATGGATGCCCAGCACCGGCAGGCTGACACCGGGGGCCAGCGTCACCGCAGCCCCCAGATCCAGCCCCGCGCGGCGGTACAGCTGTTCGTTGACCAGCACGCCTTCGCCCCGCGCCAGCGCGTCCCAGGCATCGGGCACGGCGCGAAGAAAGCGCCAGTTGTCGCGATAGGTGGCATGGTCGCGCGCGCCGAACACCTCGGCCGGAAGGCCCGCCACCTGCCGGTCCACCGACATCAGGGGCAGGATCGCATCCGCCTGCACGGCCGCCGCGATGATCGCCTTGGCCTGCGTCGTGTCTCTTGCGCTGACGTAAAGCTCGGACGCCAGCCGCTGATCCAGAAACCCGGTGAAGGTCAGCCGGAACGACGACACCATGGTCGACACCCCCACATTCGCCGCCATCGCCAGCAACAGCGCCATCAGCGCCAGCGACAGGCCCGGCACCTGTTGCCGCGTATCGGCAAAGAACCATTGCGCCACGGGGCCGCGGGCATGGCGCTCGCCCAGTTGTAGCACCAACGACAGCACCGTCGGCAGGGCCAGCGCGCCACCGATCAACAGCGCCCCCAGCATGGCAAACCCCGACACCAGCCCCGTACCCCACACCGCCAGCGCCCCCGACAGCGCCAGAAGCGCGCACGCGCCCGCCGCCTGCAGGCCCCCGCGCCGCGCCATGGCCCATGCCCGTGGCTGCGCGCCGGCCAACAGCGGCATCCGCGCCTGCGACCACAGCGCCCCCGCCGCCGCCACCGCCGTGCCGCCCACCGCAATCGCCATGCCCGACAGCCACCAGACGGGCCGCAGGGTCAGCTGCCCCGAGACATCAGCCCCATAAAGGCCCCGCAGCGTGGCCGCCACATCGGGCAGCAGGGCCGCCGCCATGACATAGCCAAGCCCCGTACCGATCACCCCCGCCACAAGCGCCAGCAGCAAAAGTTCCACCGCCACCAGCGCGATCAGCCACCGCAGCGGCGCACCCAAGGCCCGCAGAGTGCGCAGCATCGGGCGGCGCTGTTCAAAGGCAAGGCCAATCGCGCCGTGCACAATGAACATCCCCACCGCAAAGGCCAACAGGCCAAAGGCCGTCAGGTTCAGGTGGAAACTGTCGGTCAGCCGGGCCACATCGGTGCCCGCCTGCGGGGTGGTCAGAATCAGGCCGGGTGCCACCTGATCCAGCGGCCGTTGTGTCAGGGGCTGATCATGGGCCACCAGCAGCCGGTCGATCTGGCCCGTGCGGCGCAAAAGGCGCTGCGCCAGCCCGATATCGGTGATTGCGGTATTGGGGGCGGTATCCGGGGCAACCACGCCTTGCGCCCCGGTGTCAGGCAGCAACGCCAGCGTGTCGGCGCGGGCGAAGATCTGGCCTGCGCCAGACAGAAAGGCCCCGAGGTCCGCCCCGTTCCCCGTCACCGGGCCGATGCCACCCGGGGCGGTCAAGGGCTCGATGCCCACCAGCCGCACGCCGCCCAGATCACCCTCGACCACAGGTGACACATTCCAGCCCCCCCGCCGCAGGGCAACGTACAGCTCTTGCGGGATCGGCGCGCCGTCGGGTGCGGCGATCTGGGCCAACTGCCCTTCGCCCAAGGTCGCTGCCGCCGCATCGTAACTTGCGCGCGCCTCGGCGTTGATGGCCTGCACACCGGACCAAAGTGCTGTGCCAAGCGCCAGCCCCGCCAGCAGGGTGATCAGTTGCAACGGGTTGCGCCGCCAGTGCGAGGCCAGCGCCGACAGGACGGCGCGCCTCACGTCACCTGCCCCGCGCGCAGGTGCAACCGCCGCTCCATCCGCGCCGCCAGCCGTTCGGAATGCGTCACCAGAACCAGCCCTGCGCCGGTGTCGCGCACCCCCTCTTGCAGCAGGGTCAGCACCGTGTCGGCGGTGCCCTCATCCAGGTTTCCGGTGGGTTCATCGGCCAGCACCAGCCGCGGCTGCGTGGCCAGCGTGCGGGCGATGGCCACGCGCTGCTGCTGGCCGCCCGACAACTGCTCGGGGTATTTGTGCAGGTGGTCGGCCAGGCCCAGCCGGTCGGCCAGCGCGCGGTCGCGTGCGGGGTCGTGGCGGCCCGCAAGGCGCGCCTGAAACGCGATGTTGGCAGCCACCGTCAGCGACGGGATCAGGTTGAACTGCTGAAAGATCACGCCCACGGTGCCCCGCCGCAGGGCTGCGCGGCCCGCATCATCCAGCGGCGTCATATCGGTGCCGTCCACCGCCACCATGCCGCTGTCGGCCGTCTCCAGCCCCCCGATCAGGTGCAGAAGCGTGCTTTTGCCCGACCCGCTTTCGCCCGTCAGCGCCAGCATCCCGCCCGCCGCAAGGTCCAGCGAAATGCCGCGCAGCACAGGTGCCTCGGCCCCGGGATAGGTCTTGGTCACATCGCGCAGACGCAGCAGCATGGGGCATTCTCCGTCATCCGGACATAAGTCACAGGCAGGCCGCGAAAAGTGCGCGAACGCCGCGGGCAGCGCAAATGTGAAACAGTGCGCGGCTGTCGGTGCATTGCCCACCCCTCCGCCGCCCCGCATATCAGTCTGGAACTTGCGCGCAATGCGTGCCGCCCGCCGCCAAGTCCAAGATCGACCCGATGCTCAGACGCCTGACAGCTCTCATCTCAGACCACTTCGACGCCCATCCTGACGAGGTCAATCGGGGCCACGGTAATCCCCCCCGAAAGTAAGGGCTGCATAAGTAGAATTTTCTCGGCAAGATGAACGAGGGGATTCTGAATGAAGACAAGTAGATACACTGAGGCGCAGATCATCGCGATCCTGCGGCAAGCCGAAGGCGGTGTGCCGGTGGCCGAGCTTTGCCGTGAGCATGGCATGAGCAATGCCTCGTTCTACAAGTGGCGGGCGAAGTATGGCGGGATGGATGCGTCCCTGATTGGACCTGTCCCGGTTTCGTTCCGGTCTTTTGATAGCAATACTCGCCATCAAGGAGACCGGATATGGCAGCGATACGCAGCGACGAGTTCAAGCGGGATGCGGTTCGCATCGCGCTCACCAGCGGCCTGACGAAGCGTCAGGTTGCGTCTGATTTGGGGGTTGGTCTTTCGACCCTGAACAAGTGGGTGAAGATGGTTTCAGATGAAGCCGGGCCGCCCGACCCCGACCAAAGCCTTCTGCGCGAGAATGAACGGCTTCGGCGTGAGAACCGGATTCTCAAGGAGGAGAGGGAGCTGCTAAAAAAAGCCACGCAGTTCTTCGCGGCCCAAAGGCCGTGAAGTTCACGTTTCTGGATGACTATCGCGGCGCGCTTTGCAGGGCGCATGCCTGCCGCGTGATGGGGGTCACGGATCGTGGCTTAAGGGCTTGGAAGCATCGGCCGGTATCGCCTCGGCAGCGGCGCGATATGGTGCTTTTGGCGCATATCCGCGATCAGCACAGATTGAGCCAAGGCAGCTATGGCCGCCCCCGAATGACGGAAGAGCTGAACGAGTTGGGCCTGCGTGTCGGGCACCGAAGGGTGGGGCGTCTGATGCGGCAAAACGCGATTTGCGTGGTTAGAGCGGGATGATGCTTGAGTGAATCTCGGGGGATTCCCACGGGTTGGGATTTCTGATTCACCATGGAGGCTGGGTATGGAGGCCAGCCTTCATGACGAAACCTCTTTCGATGGACCTTCGTGAACGTGCAATGGCGCGGCTTGATGCGGGCGAGACGGTGCGGGCGGTGGCGCAAGCCCTGAGCGTGGCAGCGTCGAGTGTGGTGAAGTGGTCTGCGCGCAAGCGCACCACCGGCAGCGTTGCGCCGGGCAAGATCGGGGGGCATGTGCCGCGCAAGATCAGGGATGAACATGCGGATTGGCTGCGCGCCCGGATGGCGGAGGGTGCCTTCACCCTGCGCGGTCTGGTGGCAGAGTTGGCCGAGCGTGGGCTCAAGGTTGACTACCGCACGATGTGGGCCTTCGCCCATGCCGAAGGGCTCAGCTTCAAAAAAAACCGCGCTCGCCAGTGAGCAGGAACGGCCCGACATCGCCCGCAAACGGGAGCGCTGGAAGGCGCGTCAGGGCAGTATCGACCCCAAGCGGCTGGTCTTCATCGACGAAACCTGGGCCAAGACGAACATGGCTCCGCTGCGCGGCTGGGCGGCGCGGGGTAAGCGCCTGATCGGCTACGCGCCCTTCGGTCACTGGCACACCATGACCTTCGTCGGC
>JBBQXK010000089.1:0-9829 GCA_038209775.1 Rhodobacterales bacterium
CCATCCACGATCCGCCACAGCGTCGGGTTACCGGGGACCTTGCCGCCCTTGGCGACACCGTAAGCGCAATGCCCGTCATATTGCGGCACATAGGCCGCCGGGTTGGCAAGAAAGCTGTCGCGGTTTGCCTCGGTTGCAAAGGCAAAGGTCGCGCCATTGTAAGCTGCCGTGATTGCGGCGCTGCCCGGCAGCGGCGACTGCTGCGGCTGGCCGACCTTGGACTGTGGCAGGCCGAAGTAGGACACGACATCGTATCCCGAAACGGCAAGGCCGGTCTTGTCGATATATTGCTCGCCCGCAAAGGCAGTGCCGATCATTCCGGCGGCGAAGGCTACGACGAGGGCGGTGATTTTGAACATGGGCGTGGCTCCTGAATTGCGCATCCGGGTGTCCATTCGTTCGGAGCCGCCGAGCCGTTACACCTGTTTCAGTGCAGTATCGATTCTGTGATCGACCGCTGGCGCGGGGCCATAGGGCAAGGTCAGGGCGACAGCTGCTTGGCGATCGCCTTGCAAAGCGCGGCGCGTCGCAGGGTTAGGAACCGCTGCGCCGCAGCCTCGGTCGGGTGGAACGGGTCCTTAACGCTGCCGGAAGGTTTGCGGCGGAAATTGGCGCCATTGCCAAGGTTCTCGGCGATGGTGGCAGCGGTGAAACCGGGGACGAAACTGCAGACCCCGACCTTTTCAAAGGCGCTTTGGATGTTGTCTTGCGCCCTTTGCCGCAGCTTGACCACCTTTTCTCCGTAAGGGGGGGCCGACGTCATGAAAATGCACGGCAGCCCCGCTGGCAGATCGGCCGTGAAGGCGAGCGCGTCTTGCAATGCGGCGTCGGGGCCGTCGGCCCAACGTTCGGCCGCGTTGCCCATCAGAAACATGATCAAGAGCTTGGGTTTGTAGTAGCCGCCCCGGAACACCGCCTGCAGCGGTGACCGTTCAGGCGAACAGAACTGAAACTGCGCGCCCTTGCCAATCTGTACATAGGGGTTCTCGCCTTGGGACAATGTGCCATAGGCCCCGGCGTTCACCTTCCACTTCGGATCAACATTGCAAATGGCCCCCTTGGCCGACTTGGTCCGCCCAGACCAAGACAGAAGTGAGCTGGACCGAACCCCGATCACACCTGCGGTCGTATCCGCGGCAAGACCGCACTCCCCGGCCATCTTTGTCAAAAGATCGACGAAGGCCACACCGGCCCCGAACGTCAGTTGCGAGTCGCCCAAGACCAGCACGTCTGGCGATCCCCTCGCCTCAGTCTGAGCCGGGCCAGCAAGCCCCAGCGCAAAAGACGCCGCAACTGCAACATTGGCCCATGGCCTCATGACGGTGTCCTTTCAGTTCCAGCATGCGAGGGATTGATCGTGGCAACAGATGTCCTTTCGCGGCTTCGAACGGGATTGTTACAAAAAGTATATGTCTCAAAGGCGCAATCGCATCCCGACGGCAATGACCGGTGAGTGTAAGTGCTGTCGGCACCGACGCTGCGATGCAAACGTGCCAGAGCATCCTGCCATGGAAAGACGTCAGTCAGCTAGCCAACAATCCAACGACGCGCGCCTCGGGTAGCAAGCACCATTCATTTGGGCCAAAGTGTCGTCCCGGGGTGGAATTGCGACCAAGCAAACCAAAAGGCCTGATGGCTGCCCAGATCCGACCCATCCACATCAACCGCACGGATGCCGCCTGCCTCAAGCCGCAAGTACACGTTTTCAACCCCAACCTTTTGGCCCCGGGTCAAGGCGATCATGGCGGCGCTGCGCTGAAAGGCCACTGGCCTTCCCGATGCAGTCACGACGCCGATGATATCTTCGTGCACCGGCAGACGCGGGTCGACATCGCCCACCGGGAAAATCGGGCCGTCTGCATCGCGCCCGTTGCGGAAATCGAAATCCCGGCCAAGCGCCAGCTCCTCGACCAGCACGGTCGTATCGGGATGCGCGGCCCGCCAGCTGCCCCAGTCCGTGGTGATGACGCTGGCCTGTTGCAATTGCAATCCACGCTTGCCCAGCGGCCCGGTCAAGGCCCGCCCGAGGAAGGTGTCGAAGACCGAGAAGGTCCGGACATCATACATCACTTTGTTAGAGCGGATCAGCAGCCCCGAGGTGCGCAGGATCGGCCGTCTGACACCGGCAGGCAACCTATCCGTGAAATAGGCCTGTGCCGAGCCGCACAAGGTGCAGTAGGGGATGCCAAGGTCCCGCCCGCCAAGCGTGTCATTGACCATCTCGCGCACTTCCATGATGCGGCGTGGATAGGCGCGGGCTTTACCGTTCACTTCAATTCCGAACACGATGTCATCGTCTTTCAGCCAGGTCGCCTTGGCAGCGGTGCTGACGTCTGGGTTATCCGCAGCCGGGATACAGTTGCAGGTCCGGTCAGTGCGGTTGAAGGCTCGGTCATCGATGAAGACCCCGCCCCACGACACCAACCGCCAGTCAATCTTTCCCTCAACAAAGATGCGGTCCCAGCCCGGCTCGGCTGTGATAAAGATGGCGCGTTTATACCGCAGATAGTCTGGCGGGGCTGGAATATCCCATGCGATCAGGTGGTTGGTGATGATGTCCCACTCGTTCTGCGCAGGTGGATCAATCCCCAGCAACTCGGCCCCAGCCACGGCAAGCGTTTCGTTAAGCTGGCCGTTTGACACGAAACGCATCATGTCAGCGATCAGCCACGCAAGGCGGGGGTCGTCTGATGCCACGATCTGCGCCAAGGCGGCTGTCTGCGGATCGCCCCAGGACGATTGGGCGAAACTGTCGACGAAGGCAACTTGCAGCGCATCCGGCACGCCGTCTGGCAGCTTGCCCGTCGGCACGTCGGGCGGTTGGCCGAATTCCTTGATCACATAGGCAGGCAGAGTGCCTGTCGTCTGGGCGCGTGCATTGTCGTACCAGCACAGCGCCAGCGCGAACAGTGGCGCGAGGCCCCAAAGAAACAGGTTACCTATGAATCGGGATGTCATCGGGGGTTTCTCCGTCAGCCAGTTTCGAAAAGACGTTCTTGCGCCATGCTCGCGTACAGCTGCCATCTGGCAATTCCTGCTTGTATTCCAAATGCTCAGGGATACGCTGTGCCAATCAGATCGTCCAGGCCACCACGTATGGTCGGCCCGAACACGCGTTCTGGGTCATCCTAGAAAAACACCGTTGGTGAATTCGAAGTTCGCAACGATCCCGCGATCAGCATTCAGAACCGTGATTGAATCGCGGTCACCTTCAAGCTGGATGAACAGGTCGCTACCTCGTTGCTCGATAAACCGGATCGTGGCACCCACCTCGAACAGGATCGTATCTACGGCGGCGTTGAAATCGGTGATGGTATCGTTGTCACGGTTGCCGTCGCGCGCATCGGCACCGAAGACGAAAGTATCCGCACCTGCGCCGCCGGTCAGCCTGTCGTTTCCGTCGCCACCCCGAATGAGGTCATCGCCAGCGGTGCCAGTCAGGCGGTCCTTGCCCGCCGTGCCTTGCACAAGGTTGAGCTGCGGCACGGGTTCCGGCTCGGGTTCCGGCACGGGAACTGGATCGGGCACCGTGACGCCGGTCGCGGTGAAGCCGAAATCAGACCATCTCAGGTTGTGATCAATGTAGGCGATTGTTCCGACATTCGCGACATCGGCGATGGTCTTTCCGACAGAGGCCAAGGCCTGCTGGTCGAACAGGTATACCGAGTTGAATTCGCCGTAGGGGCCCGTCGAAAGTGTGTCGACAAGCCCCAGCACGCCGCTCAGCGATGTGCCGTCTTTGAACATGAGTGTTGTCGAGATCTCTCCATCGTCGAACCGACGTTCAAAGTCTGCCAGCGTGAGAGGTGCTCCGGGGCCAATCGGAAGGATACCTGTGAAGCCGTTGAAAATTTCGGCCGTGCCGCCGGTTCTTGTGACGAACTCACTTACAGTGTTGTCGCGGAAAAGATCGTTGTCGATCAGCGTTGCCGACTGGACGCTGGCCGTTGTGCCAGAAAGGCCGCCGGTTACCGATAAGTATTGAGCCGTGAATTCCTTAAACATGGGATCTCCTTTGGGGTTCAGCATTGATCACGCGATACAGTTGCGGGTCGTAGTGGCCTGTTCGTATGTGCGGGGCGGATGTTACAGTGCGGCGATCACGATACGGTGTGTCAGGAGTGATCGACTTGAGGCATGCCCAGCCAGGCATCGCGCCAGAAAAACAATGCAAAACAACCGGATGGCGAGGCGTGCCACCCGGTCGGTTTGCGGTCTTGATACGGGGGTCAGGCGGCGGCGAGGGCCATGTCCAACAGGGCCTTGATATCGCCCCGAGAGGTTCCGGCGACGATCCGGCCCAGTTCCTGACGTCCCTTCAGGGCCACCAGGGTAGAGCGGCGCGGGATGTTCAGGGCCTTGGAGAGGTCGCCTTTGCCGTACACGTCCCAGTCCACGACAAAGAACGCAATGGTCTGTTCGTAGGCGGGATTTTCTGCCTTCAAAGCGGCAAGGACGCGCTCCTGCGCGGCGCAGGTCGAACACCAGCTGGCCCAGAAGTCCAGAAGGACAATCTTGCCCGAATCCATCGCGGCTTCGGCTGCGCCAGGGGTGTAGAGGGTCGCACCGTCAGCGCGAGCGACAAAGGGGAACAAGGTCAGGCTTGCAGACATGGCAAGGAAATTGCGGCGGTGCATTTCGGTGGCTCCTTTGGGTCAGATGGAAACGGAAAAGTCGATCAGCCATGTGGGCAGGTTCTCGATCAACCAGCGGTCGATGACGTGATGCAGGCCGAACCAAAGCGCCAGGCCCACGGCGATGAAGGTGGCACCCATCACCGGTTTGGCGCGATCTGCCAGCGCGCGCAGCAAGGTCTGGCGCCGACGAATGGCCGACTTGGCACCGTAAGCCAGCGCAAGGATCAGCGTCGAAACCCCAAGCGCAAAAGCAGCCATGATCGCACCTGCGCGCCCTAGGTTTTCCCCGGTCGAGGCCAATGCAATCGCTGCACCAAGGGTCGGGCCGATACAGGGGCTCCATACCGCGCCAAGCAGTGCACCGGACAGGAATTGTCCACCTAACCCAGCGTCAGAGGTCTCGTCGATTTGTGCGTCAGCCCGGGCCGCAAAGCCTGCGGTGGCCGTTGAAAAGCGAGCCGAAAAGGCTGGCACAAGCATCACAATGCCAAAGCCGACCATGACAAGGGCGGCCGCACGGGCAACGCTATCGGTATCAAGCCCAAGGGCGGGTCCAAGGGCCGTGATCCCCAAGCCAAGGGCGACGAACGAAACGCTCATCCCGGCAGCAAGCGCCATTGGCGCGCGGCGCTCGCGGTGAAGGCTGGATGCAAGCACAATGGGCAGCACCGGCAGCACGCAAGGGTTGATCAGGGTCAAAAGCCCGGCAAGGTAGGCGAAGATTAGGTCCATAGTGGCCTCTGCCAGCCATGAAAATATGCCAATGTGAACCCTGTGCAGTTAACCCGGCGGATGATTGCCTGCCCGCCGTTGCTGCGCAGTTCGGGCATCTGACCCTGACTGTTGAATATCATCTCACTCTGCCTTGTGATGGCCCAACCAAGACGGCGCGGGTTTGTCTTGTCCTTGCACTTCGTAGAACCGGGCGGGATGTTACAGTCGTAACGTTCTTGTGTATGGATGCCAGGACATCACATTTATCGCGCATCCCCGTGTAACAAATCGGGCCTTGGTGCGAATTGGAAGGGCACGATGGCAGAACAGGGTGACGTATGGGGGCAGCTTCTTATGGCCGCGAATGCCGGGGACGCCCGGGCCTATGCACGGTTCCTTCAGGCGGTGACGCCTGTGCTGCGGGGTATCGTGCGGGCCAAGGGTGGCAGTCTGGGTGCTGCGGGCTGTGAGGATGTGCTGCAGGAAGTTCTTCTTGCGGTCCATCTGAAGCGGCACACTTGGGAGCCTGACAGCCCGGTGCGGCCCTGGCTCTTTGCCATCACGCGTTACAAGGTCATCGACGCCTTTCGTGCGCGGGGGCGCAAGATCGACGTGCCGATTGATGACTTTGCCGATGTGCTTGCCGCCGATGCCGGGCCAGACCCGACCGAGGCTGCCGACATGGCAAAGATGATCGGGATGCTGGACGGACGGTCCGCCACGATCATCCGAAAGATCGGGTTGGAAGGCGACAGCGTGGCCGAGACAGGGGCTGCGCTGACGATGAGCGAAGGTGCGGTGCGTGTGGCGTTGCACCGGGCGTTGAAAACTTTGGCCATCCTGCGGGAAAGGCATGTGAAATGAAGACCGATGATCTGATCCGGGCGCTTGCCGCCGATACGGTGCGCAGGCCGCACCTGAGAACCACGCTTGTGTTGGGCATGGTGCCTTCGTTGACGATTGCCGTTCTGGCGGTCTGGTTTGTCTTGGGCTTTCGTGCTGATCTTTTGACTGCTCTGGTAACGCCGATCTCGGTCGCCCGCATCCTGTTGACGGGTGTCTTGGGGTTGGCGGCCACCCGTCTTGCCCTGCTGCTGGCCCGGCCAGAGGGCGGGCAGGTCGCGCGCCTTTGGCCTTTGGCGGCGGTTGCCGCTGCGGCGCTTGGGCTGTTGCTTTGGGCCTATGTCGCAACACCGGCAGATGCGCGGCAGATGGCAACGGTCGGCAAAACCATGACGACATGTCTGGTGGCGATCCCACTGCTTTCGGTGCTGCCGGTAGCGACGCTGCTCTATGTTCTGCGTCAGGGAGCCACGACGGCACCGATGCGTGCAGGCTTCGTGGCGGGCCTCGCGGGATCTGGCTTTGCGGCGGCGATCTATGCGCTGCACTGCACCGAGGACAGCCCGTTGTTCTATGTCACATGGTATGGGCTGGCGATCATGGGTGTAACGCTGGTTTCAACCCTGATCGGCGCCCGCGCCTTGCGCTGGTGAGAGGCTTGCGCTGATCCAAGGCGGTTGAACCCCCAGCGCCGTGCCGACTACATTGTTCGCCAACACATCATAGGTCCCATGGGAAGAGTTTTCAATATCAGCGCCATGATCGTCGGACTGACGACAAGCCAGGCCTTGGCCGAGCAGACGGTCAAGGCCTGGCCTACAGCAGCCTCCTACGCGGAACCCACTGACCGTTATGACCACAACATCATGGGGCGTATTCAAGGGTGGGGCCGTCTGGAGGTCGATATCGCCCCCTGTTCAACCTGTAACTCCGGCATGGTCAGGGTCAGCCTTGACCAACCGCAATCCCGTGTGTTCGAAGATTTCGCCCCGCGCCTATGGGACATCACCGGCGACGGACGTCCCGAAATCGTTACCGTGGAAAGCGATCTGTCCAAAGGCGCGCGGCTGGCTGTTTGGCAGGTGACGGAGGACGCGGGCGGTGCCTCACTGCGTCGCCTTGCGACGACAGGCTATCTGGGAACGAAGCACCGCTGGTTGGCACCGATTGGCGCTGCCGATTTCGACCGGGATGGGACGATAGAAATCGCCTATGTGGAAAAGCCGCATCTTGACCGCGTGTTACGTCTGGTCAGGCTGGAGGGAAATCGGCTTGCCGATGTGGCCGCGTTGGCCGGGGTGACGAACCACGCGATTGGGCAGGAGCAGGTCGAAAGCCTTGTTCGGACCTGCGGTGGGGTTCGGGAAATCATAGCCCTGTCGGGGGACGGCCAGTTCGTTCTTGCCGTCACTTGGGGCAGTCAAGGGCTGACGGCCCGTCAGATTGGCCATGCAAACAACCGCAGGCTTCCCGAAGGGTTACACTACTGCTGATGTCCTGCCGCCGGCCTGCGGGCTTGCCGGTAGTTGCACCACGGGCGACGGGTCAGCGCCATCTGGCCTGCGGGATCAGAGGGGACGCTGCATTATTTCGCAGGCCGCAGGGTACCGGCTGACGTGGCCGTGCCTTGGTCAAGGTTCAAGAGGGCGTCCAGCGACAGCCGCCCCGGCCCCCGCGCGATCAGTGCCAGAAGGGCTGCACCCCAAAGGCCGTGGGTCACCCAGGCGTCGGGATAGACAAAGATCTGGATCACGCCGGTCATGGTCAGCAGGCCAAGGGCAGAAAACCGGGTGAACAGACCCAGGATCATCAGGGCGGGCAGGACATGCTCGGCCGTGGTGGCCAGAATGGCGGCCAGATCAGAGGGGATCACGGGCAGCGCAAACTCTTCCTTGAACAGGAAAAAGGTGGAATCCTTGATGGTGAACAGCCCCTCGACCTTGGTGCGCCCGGATTGCCAGAAGACCATGGCGGGAAATATCCGCAACGCCAGCGCCACAGCGTCCTGCGGGATCAGATCAAAACGGCTGTTCAGATGGCGGATGAGGGGGATCATGGGGCTTCCTTTGGCAAGGTGATTGCACCCGCCTGCATCAGGCGGATCAGGATCGGTTGCGGATCATGGGTTGGCGCAAGGTGGGCGGCGCATTCCGCCGCCTCCAGCAAGGTCTGCCCCGCTTGCAGGGCGGTGATCATGGCGGCGTCGCCGGGTGAAATCACGGTGACCGGCACCTCGAACCGAGCATCGCGCAGGATCAGCGCGATTTCGGGGCCTGCCGGGATGGGCTGTGCCTTTGCCCCCGGCTGGTTGGCCGCCCAGATGCTGACAGCCGGATGCGTCAGGGGCAAAACCTGCACCGAAGGGTGCAGGCCAAGCCGGGCGGCACCGGGAGCGTTTGCGGCGGCAAGCAGATGGTCAGGCGCAATCGGCGCGGCGTCGGCGGCATGGTAGGCAAGCCCGCGTGCGACCTCGATCCGGGCAACATCGGCCATGTAGGGATAGGCGGCAAGGGGCGGGAAATCTGCCAGAAACTGCGGAAAGCTGTCGCCCCATTCGTGCAGAACCGGCGATTTCGGGCGGTGCCGGGCCATGTAGAACTGCCCCATGGCCGCAAAGAAATCGGGGCCAACCAGGCGTTCAATCACGGCAAAGCGCCGCGACAGGGCTGCAGCCAGACTGACGGCAACATTGTTGCGATAGACGGCAAAGCGGCGGGCAGCCTCGTCCGGCGCCCGCGCGGTCAGGCCGGGCGGAAGGGTGCCATCCGTCAGGCCCGCCGTAAAGGCCGTCACCAGATCAGGATGCACGGGCAAGCCTCGTCTCTGACACACGGTCAAGCAGAGCCTGCGCACACTTCACTTCGGCCAGCAGGTCTGGCCAGGGCGGCACGTCATTATCCCATTCGATCAGGGTTGGCAGCGGCCCGGTCTGCGCCAGCACAGAGGCATAGAGCGCCCAGACAGGGTCGGCCACCGGGGTGCCATGGGCGTCGATCAAAAGCGGGCCAGAGGGCAGGCTTTCCTCGGAATGGCCGCCCAGATGAATCTCGCCCACGGCTGCGATCGGAAAGGCAGCCAGATAGGCCAGCGGGTCGGTCTGGTGGTTGGTGGCAGACACAAACACATTGTTGATGTCCAGCAGCAGCCCGCAGCCCGTGCGCCGGACCACCTCGGCCAGAAATTCGGTTTCGGGGATGCAGGATTGTTCGAACAAGACATAGGTCGACGGGTTTTCAAGCAGCATCCGCCGCCCCAGAACCTCTTGCACCTGTGACACGTGCCGGCAAACCTGATCCAGCGTTTCGGGTGTGTAGGGCAGCGGCAAAAGGTCGTTCAGATAATCGCCGCCATGGCTGGACCACGCCAGATGTTCAGAAAAGCTGTCGGGCTGATACCTGTCACACAGGGCCTTGAGCCGCGCCAGATGATTGCGGTTCAGCGCATCAGCCCCCCCGATGGACAGGCCGATACCGTGAATGGACAACGCATGGTCCCGCCGCAACAGGCCCAGTTGATGATGCGGCAGCCCGCCCGCCCCCATGTAGTTTTCGGCATGCACCTCCAGAAACCCTATACGGGGAGAGGTGGCGCTGATCTGGTCGAAATGCTCTGACTTGAAGCCGACACCGGCAGCG
>JBBQXK010000090.1:0-9451 GCA_038209775.1 Rhodobacterales bacterium
TTGCAAGGTCAATGCCGATGATGGTAACTTCCGACATGGATGTCCTCTCCTTCTGTGATGCCTTCAACACTCATCACATTGGCACATTGCGATGCCGTCAGAAGGGGCATCCACGCCATCAACAGAGCCGCTCGCAGGCGCAAAGGCCATCCGGCTCGGGCTCCCCGAGGTTTGCTTCAAACCATGCCATCGCTTCATTCGTGAACGGGCGCGGCGCGACAATGGTACTCCTTGTCGTCCCAAACCAGACCGGGCTGATAGCGGGCCGCAATCCGGCCTTCCTCCAGCGCGAACAGATGCAGCCAGCCGTTATCGAACAGCGCGCGCACCCCGGCATGGCGGGCCAGCACGTCGATGATTGCCGCACGCGGGGCTTCGACCATCACCGACAGCCGCAAGGGCTCGTGCGCCAGTTGCGCGCCGTCATGCACCGTTTGCCACGGCAGACCGGGGCGCAGTTTGCCGCCGTTGCCCTGCACCACGCCGATGCCGCCCACCACGTTGTGGATCAGCTTGTTGCCACCGCCAAAGACATCAGGTGCCACGACGGACCCATAGTATTGCAGGCTGATCCAGCTTGCCACCACCACGGGCGCGGTCAGGATCAGTTCCAGCGTGCCAAAGCCCTCATCATCCTTCCAGTCATAGTTGTGCAGGAATGCGCGGCCTGCAAGGTCGGCCCCGGCGGTGGCGGGGCGTGGGGCCGCGACAAAGGCGGCACATCCGGCCAGTCCCCATTCGGGGCGCACCTCCGCCCAGTTCAACGCCCGCCCTCCGATTGATGCCGCAGTGGCCCCCGGCAGACGCAACGCCCGTTCAGCCCGCGCCAGTGCGCCTGCCTGCGCAAGCCACGCTTCGGCTTGCGCGATATCCGCCACATGTGCGGGTGCGGCACCATCGTGAAACAGCGCGACCTTGTCTGTGGTAGTGTCGTGCAGGCCAGCCATAAAGACCGTATCCTCAGCCAGCGTCACCCCATGCCCCGGCAGACCCGCCCGGGTTTCAGGATCGTTCAGCAACTGCGCCAGCAACCGCGCGGAAACCTCACCGGTTTGCCCGGCACAGGCACCGCAGTGATACGCACTTTCGTGCGGGTTGTTGGTCACCTGCCCGCCGTGACCCAACAGCAGGACAAGCCGCGCATGGTTCCTGGTCATGCTCATCGCCTTGAGCACCGCAGCCCCGGTCGCGGCCTTGGCCTCGGCGGTCATGCCTCCTTCAACGCGCGGGGCGGGTTCGGGTGGCCGTGCGGCAGGGGACAAGGCAAGGGCGCTCTGGATCAGTTTTGCGGCGTAGGCCGGTCCTGCCGCCTCGACAAAAGCAAAGGATGATACGGCAGCCTGCCGGAACCGGCCCCATGCACGGGTGGTGCGGGCGGCAATGCGGGTAGCGCGTTCAATCTCGGGGCTGGCATGGCCGGTCGATGTCATCGCGGGGTTCAGAAGGACCGGCAAGTGCACCTGCAATTCTTCGGTGCCGTGCGGCCGGTGTTGCAGGGGCAGTCCGAAAAAGCCCGCAAACCCGATGGTTTCAACGCCAGGGCTTTGGCTTTCCAGCGCGCGGCGAAACACCTCTGACCGCACGTCGATGCAGAAGGCGGCTTGCAGCGCCGGACGGCCCGTTGTGGGTTTCGGCCCGGACAAGGCGGCGTCCAGTTTGCGTTGATGCGCACGCTCGGCGGCCTCTTGCAGGATCGCGTCGGTCACGTCATCTGCCGAAGGCTGTACGGGGGCCGCATGGGCGGCCACGGCCAGTGCCCAGTTGGCGGATATCTGCGGCGCGTGGGCCAACAGCGCCTCATCCCACAGCAGACGAATGGCCAGCAGATCAATGATCGTCATGTCGGATTTGCCCTGCAGTTCGGCCTCCCACAACAGCCAGCGGGCATGCTGTGACCAGCCGCCCAGATCCATCAGCATCCGGTGAAAGGCGGTCTCGGCCGCCGCATCGGTCAGACCCAAGCGATCAGCAGCGCGCAGGATCACACGTTCAGGCGTGTCGTCAGAGCCGGAGACATGGGCGCAAAAGCCGGTCAGGCCGGCGATCTCGGGGGTCAGATCATGCGACGCCCATTCCCGCCAGGCGGCAAAGGCGCCGCGCATCGGTGTCGGGGTCCACAGCGCCTGACCCCGGTCGAAATGCCCCGCCGCCCACAGGCCAAAGCTGCGCGCGATGACCGAAGGCCAGTCGGTGCCACTGGCCGTTGCGGCCAGATCGGCCACCGTCGGCACCATTTGTGGCGGGGCACTCGTCGCGGTCAGCGATGCCTTCAGCCGCGCCAGATCGGCGGGTTTTATGGGCGACTGGCTGGCGATCAGGGCTGCGGCCAGATCATCGTCACTGATGCTTCCCGCCCGCACCTGCGCTGCATAGTCGGCGCGCGGGCGGGTGATCCTGACACCGGCCACACGGGCCAGCCGGGCGCTTGCGGTGGCAAGATCCTCGGTAGTCTGGCCGATGAAGGGGTTCACGGCCACGGTTGCATCCAGCGGAAAGGCAGGTGGAATGGCGCGGGCAGCAGCCTCGGCGGCGCTCAGAAGACCAGCAAGGCGCGCAGGGGCGATCTGTTTGTGATTGACGAACATCTGTGTCTCCGAAGGAAAATGGGCGGTCAGAGGGATTTGGAGGCGCGAAAGCCACCAATCATCCGGTCAAGAACGGCGTTCAGGTACAGGCCATTGGCCAGATGCACCCGCAGCCCCGCCGCCGCCGGGTGGTGCGCCCAGTGCGGGAACAGCGCCTGCGCTACGGCAACAAGGCCAAACGACATCAGCGCCAGCACGATCAGCGCCCATTCCAGCGGCCCGGGCACCGGTGGCAGGGGCAGATATGGCCCCCAAAGCGCCGCCGCCACCACCTGAAAGCCAAAGTAGGCCACCGCCGCCCCAAGTGACGCCACCGCCGTGCGCTGCGTCAACGCGCGTGGTGCGGTATCGGCCAACCCCTGCGCCACCAGATAGGCCACCCCAAAGATCAGGATCGCGCCGAGGGCCAGCGCTTGCGCCGATTTCGGCGCGGCGATCATCCCGAAGCCCAGCGCCACCACCGCATAAAGCACCAGCGCCAGCAAGAAGGCCCTTGCGACTGCGCTGATCCCCGGAACGGCAACGGGACCGGGCCGGTGCACCGCCGCCACGGCGCGGACCGCACCGCCTGACCCAAGGAACGCATGTGCCTTGTACAGCGAATGCGCCACGATGTGCAAAAGTGCCAGCGCCCAAAGCCCCATCCCGCATTGCAGCAGCATGAACCCCATTTGCGCCACGGTAGACCATGCCAGCGCCGTCTTGACGGCAGACTGTGTCAACATGACCGCCGCCCCGAACAGGGCCGTCAACCCGCCCAGCATGACAAGTGCGGCCATCGCACCGGGGCTCGCCTGCATCAGATCCGACATCCGGATCAACAGGAACCCGCCACCGTTGATGATGCCCGCGTGCAGCAGCGCCGACACGGGCGTCGGGGCCTCCATCACCTCGGTCAGCCAACCGTGCAGCGGAAAGGTCGCGGTCTTGAGCGCGGCCACCAGCACCAGCAAGGCCACGGCAATCTGAGCGGGTAACGGCAAACCGCCACCAGCGGACTGCGACAGCGCGGCAATGTCGGTTGTGCCATATGCGGCCCACAACAGCACGGACGCCAATACCAGCACCGCATCGCCCGCCCCCCAGACAAGGGTGAACTTGGCTGCCGCGCGCCGCGCCTCGGCCCGATCGGCGTAGAACAGCAACAACTGGCGCAGCCCCAGCCCGATGGCCACGAACGCCAGCACCAGCACCGCCAGACTGCCCGCCTGCACCAGCGTCATCACTGCGGCCAGCGTGGCCAGCATCAATCCGTGATACGTGCCTTCCCGCGCCTCGCCGTCCAGATAGGTGCGGCCATAGCACACCACCACCCAGCCCACAAACGCCACCAGCAGCGCCATCGTGGCGCTGATCGCATCAAGCCGGAAGGCAATCAGGCCAAGCCCGCCGCCAAAGGCGACCGTGGCCGGATCATAAGCCACCAGTTGCACAATGCTGCCGATGGCCAGGGCCAGAACCCCAAGCGCGGCAGCCTCTGCCAGCCGCGTCAATGCGCCCGGACGGCGGCCGGGTTGGACCAGCGCAAGGCAGGCCACAGCCAACAGCAGAATCGGCGCGAACATGAGGAGGGGCGGCAGGAAGGTCATGGTGATCTCCAGTCGGTACAAGGCTTCGCCGGGGATAGAGGTTGCCCTTGGCAAAGAAAATTACATATAATCTGCGGAAACGTTCTGTTTGGTAGATGAATGGCATCCCTGAACCTGCACCATCTGCGCCTGTTCCGGGCCGTGGCGTCGGATGGCACACTGACCGGGGCGGCACGGGCGCTGAACCTGTCGCAATCGGCATTATCGACGCAGATCAAGGCGTTGGAGGGGTCACTGGGCCATGACCTGTTCGACCGGCGCGGTCGTGGTCTGATCCTGACCGAGGCAGGGCGTATCGCCCTTGACCATGCCGAGGCAATCTTCCGCACCGCCGACGATCTGACCGCAACCTTGCGCGAAACCGGCAGGGGGCGGCGGGCGTTGCGGGTGGGCGCACTGGCCACGCTGTCGCGCAATTTCCAGATGCAGTTCCTGCGCCCTTTGATCGGGCGACCGGATATCGAGGTTGTGCTGCGGTCCGGCAGTCAGGCCGAACTGTTGCGCGGGCTGGTTTCCCTGACGTTTGATGTTGTTCTGACCAACCTTGCACCGCCACGCGACGCGGCAACGCCCTGGCTGGTTCACCGGCTGGCGGCGCAACGCGTCAGCCTGATCGGCACGCCCGTGCGCCTTGGCCAAACCCCCCGCCCGGTGCGGGATCTGTTGATGCAAGAGCCGTTGCTTCTCCCCCCGCCCGAAACCGCGATGCGGGCTGCGTTCGACGCCATGACTGGCCGTCTGGGCATCGTGCCGATGATTGCGGCCGAGGTCGAGGATATGGCCATGCTGCGTCTCCTGGCCCGCGAAGATGCCGGTCTTGCGGTCATTCCGCCCATCGTTGTGCAGGATGAACTGGCCGCGGGTCTGCTGATAGAGGCCGCACAGCTTGACGATGTGTCCGAGACGTTTCTGGCCGTGACCGCCGCGCGCCGCTTTCCCAACCCGCTTCTGTCCGAGGTTCTGGCGCAGGGTCGCTTTGAATGAAGACCCTTCGCTGCATGCGTGAAAAGGCGATCGGCGTGGCCGACAAGCTGAAGCGGCTTCTTGCGGACACGATGCTGGACAATGTCGCGCTGAAGGATCTGCCAGGAGAAAAGTGGTGACGCCCGTCACAGAACGGAAAGCGGTTGCACATCTTATGGCTGACCATGGGATGAGCGAGCGGCGGCAATGCCGTTCTTTTCGCGGATCACGGTCGCAGGGACCATGCCCGCCGCAACCCGCATGTCACGCCACTTGCGGGCATCGTCCTTGGTCAGACCCCACGGCGGCAATCAGGTTCCGTTCGGCCCGTGCACAGCGTTGATCCTGCTTCTTGCGCTGTTCAAGGATCGGCTTGGCGTTCTCTGACGGGTAGAACTTGAAGGCATCAGTGATGGACGGGCCGCGGGCCCCTTCAGGGACGCCAGCAAGCAGGACTGACGCCGGTATGTCCAAGTCATCGGGGACGCCTTCATATTCGCCCGGGTCGGGGTCTTGAAAGGGCGCGATGATCTTGTCCGCCGCTTCTGCCCGCCATGTCCGCTCTTGGTCAGTCTGACCGGGGCCGAACGGATCAGCGCTCCAGCTTTTCAGGGCAACGATCAGGCGTTCCCGTAGTTCAGCCGGGGACAAGCCCGCCACGCCATTCTTTGCCAAGGCAAGCAGGTGTTCAATCCACCCGTGAATGGGGCCATAGGCTACCAGCGCGGTTTGGGTCGTTCTGCCAAGGGTTTTGACGATCTCGCCTTGCGGGAAATGCCCTTCAAGCGCCTGTGGAACGCGCCTGCGGTAGATCAGATTACCGTTCCGGGTGTCTTTTTTACGTGTTTCACAACGATGCCCGGCATGGCTACACCCTGCAATGCAGATACGGGCGAGGACACAGTAAGCACCCAGGGAATGATCTTGTCTAGCAGGATCAATACCTTAGAGGTGATTTTTTGGTGCCGCTGAAGAGACTCGAACTCCCGACCCCATCATTACGAATGACGTGCTCTACCAGCTGAGCTACAGCGGCACTTTCTGGTGCGGCCCTAGTAGGACCCCACCCCCGCGCCGTCAACCCCCACAAGCTATGTGCCCTGAACGTCTTCCGCGACCGCGCCTGAACGTCTTCCGCGACCGCGATGGTTCGGCCCCGAAGGCCGCCTGTCGCCCGGCATCGCGCCCGTTGCAACAAGGTCAGGCGCCGTCAACTGTATGTACGGATGACATACACATGCTGTACGGGTCGAATACGGACCGAATACAGGTAAAATCCTTCATTGCCAGAAGGTTGGCCGGTCAAGCGACGGCCGGCCGCCCACCCCGCCACGACCCCCGTCACCCACATCCCCACCCGGTTATGGCCTTGCCCTGTCCGGGGGGTGGCGGGGCGGCGCGTGTTGGCATATTCGGTAGGGCGGGCAGGTCGCGGGGGTCAGGCATGGCGGTTCTTCTGGGGGTCGACACGGGGGGCACCTATACCGATGCCGTGATCCTGGATGGTGCGGCCACGGCGGTCTTGGGCAAGGCCAAATCGCTGACCACACGTGCCGATCTGTCGCTGGGGATCGGGCGGGCGGTCGATGCAGCACTTGCAGCGGCCGGGGTTGCGGCGGCGGATGTGGCGATGGTTTCGCTGTCCACCACGTTGGCCACCAATGCACTGGTCGAAGGGCAGGGCGGGCGTATCGCGCTGATATTCATTGGTTTTGACGAAAGTGATGCCCGTCGCGCCGGCCTGTCCGAGGCACTGAAGGGCGACCCCCTCATCACCCTGCCCGGCGGCCACAGCCATGCCGGGACCGAGACGACACCCCTTGACCTTGCCGCCCTTGAAGGCGCGCTGCGGGCCGCCGGCCCCGGCATCATGGGCTATGCCGTGGCAGCCCGATTTGCCACCCGCAACCCGGCCCATGAACTGGCCGCACGCGATGTGATCCGGCGCATCAGCGGGCAGCCTGTCACCTGTTCACATGAATTGTCGGCCAATCTGAACGGCCCCAAACGGGCGCTGACGGCGGTGCTGAACGCGCGGCTGATCGGCATGATCGACCGCCTGGTGACCGCCTGCGAAAGCCACCTGACCCGCGCAGGCATCACCGCACCCCTCATGGTGGTGCGGGGCGACGGCGCGCTGATCTCCTCTGCGCTGGTCCGCGAACGCCCCATCGAGACGATCCTTTCCGGTCCTGCCGCCAGCATCGTCGGTGCCCGCTGGCTGACCGGAGCACCCCATGCCCTTGTGTCCGACATCGGCGGCACCACTACCGATGTGGCCCTCTTGCGCAATGGCCTGCCCGAGATCGACCCCGACGGCGCCCGCGTGGGGGCCTTCCGCACCATGGTCGAGGCGGTGGCGATGCGCACCACCGGGCTGGGTGGCGACAGCGAGGTGCATCTGCTGGAGGGGTTGGAGGGTAGCCTTCGGCTTGGCCCCCGGCGGCTGGTGCCGGTGTCGCTTCTGGCGGTGGACCATGGTCCCATGGTGCATGCCGCCCTTGACCGCGCGCTGAGTGCATATGCCCCTGGCGAACACGACGGCCGCTTTGCCATCCCGATGGGGCCGGGCGAAGGCCTGCCCGCGCGCGAGGCTGACCTGCTGGCGCGGCTGGCCGCGCCGATGCCGGTGGCCGACCTCCTGCGCTCGCGGCTGGAGGGGGCGGCGCTGGACAGGCTGGTGGCGCGGGGGCTGGTGATGCTGTCCGGGGTGACCCCGACGGACGCAAGCCATGTGCTGGGGCGGCTGTCCGAATGGGACGGCACAGCGTCGGCCAAGGCGCTTGACCTGATGTCACGCCGCCGGAATGGCCGGGGTGACCGCATCGCCGCCGATCCGGCAACCCTTGCGCAGCGGATCGTTGACCAGTTGACCGCACAAACCGTTGATTGCCTTCTGGAAGCAGCACTTGCGGAAGACCCCGTGTTTGGCACCTCGGGGCAGGCCCCAGCGGCGCTGGCCGCACATCCCCTGCTGCGCGCCGGCCTTGCGGGACACAAGGGCGTGGTGCAGATCGAGGCGCGGCTCGGGGTGCCGGTGATCGGCCTCGGGGCCTCGGCCCCGGCCTATTATGTCGCCGTGGGTGAACGGCTGGGTTGTCCGATGATCCTGCCCGAACATGCCGGGGTGGCCAATGCCATCGGTGCGGTGGTGGGCCAGGTTGCACAGAAGGTGACGGGCATTCTGACCAGCCCCGCCGAAGGCCGCTTTGTTGCACATCTGCCTGACGGGGTTGTCGTTTTCAACGACCTGGACCAAGCGCTTGCGGCCATGGAAGCGGCCCTTGCCACCATTGCCCGTGCGCGCGCGCTGCGGGCCGGGGCCGCCGACGTGGTCGTCAGCGTCCGTCGCGACATCAGCCGCGCCGAGGTCGAGGGGCGCCAGATGTTCGTCGAGGCGCGGCTGACCGTCACCGCCTCGGGTCGCCCCCGCGTGGCCCACCCTGCGTCCATTGGGGCTTGACGCCCCCGGCCCGCATGCCTAATGACGCCCCTTGTGGCTAGGTAGCTCAGCTGGTTAGAGCACGCGACTCATAATCGCGGGGTCGGGGGTTCGAGTCCCCCCCTCGCCACCACTTCCCTTCTATCGCATTGACATCGCAAATGACTCTGAAATTCAGAGACATAGCGCCGCGTCCTTGGTATACAGGACCGGGATACATGACAGGCATTCGGATGGCTTCACCTTGGAAGGAACCTTCAACGGGAATGCTGTATCTGCGGGTCCGGGTGCCCGCCGATCTGGCGAAGACGGGACCGGGGCGGAAAGTTGCGCTGCCTGTCGGTGATTCTGTCAGCACGATCACTGTCGGCAAGACCTTCGTGAAAGTCTCTCTTTCCACCCGCGAACCTACGGAAGGCAAGGCGCGGTTCATCGCGGCGCAGGCGGCTCTAGGGGCGTTCTGGGATAACCTGCGCCGTGGCCCTCAGCCCCTGACGCACAAGCAGCGGCTGGCCATTGCCGGTGCGGTGCGGGCGCGGGTCTTGGCGACATTCGATGATGACCCCGGTTCACCTGCCGTCTGGCGTAGCGTCCTTCGGGTGAATGCGCACATCAAGGACGGTCTTGGGTTCGTCCGGGGTCAGGCCGGTGAGGAAGCGACCCCCGCCGAAATGGCAGAATACCGCTACGGCAAGGCGCTGGACATGATCCTGACGGAACGTGGCATCATCCTAGCAGGGTGCTGAAATAGTCGGCTCTCGACCTGTTTTGCGGAACATGATTCACTCTGCACAGCAATAACGAGGGTGAAGATGCGCGGGACGGATGAGGCAAGTGGGTCGCTGTTCAGCTTTGTTGATCTTGAAGAGCGT
>JBBQXK010000091.1:0-9143 GCA_038209775.1 Rhodobacterales bacterium
CGGATGCGCACGTTCGCCGGGTCGAACGGGCTGTCCTCGACCACCACCGCATCCCATTCGCGCAGCAGCATCTTCACGCGCAGCTTCGTCCCCACCGCCGCCAGCTCTGGCCGCACATACCCCATGCCGATCTGCTTGCCGAACGCCACCGAGTACCCACCCGAGGTCAGACGCCCCACCTTGACCCCGTCCACCAGCAGCGCCTCCTTGCCCCACGGGTCGGTATCCTCGGGCCCTTCGATCAGCAACGTGCAGCATTTCGACCGGATGCCGGTGGCCAGCATCGCGGCCTTGCCCTGAAACTCCTTGGACAGGTCCACGAACCGGTCCAGCCCCGCCTCCAGCGGCGTCGCGTCCCGGCCCAACTCGTTGCCGAAGGCGCGATAGGATTTCTCTTGCCGCAACCAGTTCTGCGCGCGGGCACCGACCAGCTTCATCCCGTGCTTTGCCCCCGCCGCCATCAACAGGTCCCACAGATAGCGCTGCATTTCGATCGGGTGGTGCAATTCCCACCCCAACTCACCCGTATAGGCCACCCGGATCGCATTCACCGGGCACATCCCCAACTCCAGCCGCCGCGCCGACAGCCAGGGGAACCGCTTGTTCGACAGCACCGTGTCGGGGTTCGCATCCTTGACCACGTCCCGCAGGATCGCCCGCGCGTTCGGCCCGGCAAGGGCAAAGACGCCCCATTGCGTGGTCACGTCATGGATGTCGATGTGGCCGAATTCGCCCGCCTTGTCCTCAGCGCATTTCCTCAGGAAATCCGCGTCATAGTCGGTCCAGGCCCCGGCCGACACGCAATAGTATTCGTCGGTGCCCAGCCGCACGAGGGTGTACTCGGTGCGCGTGGTGCCATGCGGGGTCAGCGCGTAGGTCAGGTTGATCCGCCCCACGGCGGGCAGCTTGTTGCAGGTCAGCCAATCGAGGAATTTCGTCGCCCCCAGCCCCCGCACCAGATGCTTGGTAAAGGCGGTGGCGTCGATCAGCCCCGCCGTCTCGCGGATCGCCTTTGCCTCGTCCACCGCATACTGCCACCAGCCACCCCGCCGGAAACTGCGGGCGTTGTGGTCAAAATCGGGGGCTGCATCCTTCGGGCCATAATAGATCGGGCGTTCCCAACCGTTTACCTGCCCAAACTGCGCCCCCAATGCCTTTTGCCGGTCATAGACGGGTGCGGTGCGCAGCGGGCGGCAGGCTTCGCGTTCCTCGTCGGGGTGGTGCAGCACAAAGACGTGGTCATAGCATTCCTCGTTCTTGCGCGCCGCATATTCGGTGGTCATCCACGACCCGAACCTTTTGGGGTCAAGCGACGCCATGTCGATCTCGGCCTCGCCCGCCGTCATCAGTTGCGCAAGGTAGTGCCCGGTCCCCCCCGCCGCTGTGATGCCGAACGAAAACCCTTCGGCCAGCCACATGTTGCGCAGACCCGGTGCAGGGCCGACCAAGGGGTTGCCATCAGGGGTATAGCAGATGGGGCCGTTGAAATCGTCCTTCAGCCCCACCGTTTCCGAGGACGGCAGGCGGTGGATCATCGCCATGTACTCCGCCTCGATCCGTTCCAGATCGAGAGGGAACAGGTCGGCGCGGAAGGATTCCGGCACCTCATAGGGGAACCGCGCAGGCGCACCCTTTTCATAGGGGCCAAGAATCCAGCCGCCCCGTTCCTCGCGCACATACCATTTCGCATCGGCATCGCGCAGGACGGGGTGCTGCGGGTTGGTCTTGCGCCATTCCACCAACGCGGGATCAGGTTCCGTCACAATGTACTGATGTTCAACCGGAATTGCGGGCGTCCTGATGCCCAGCAGCCGCGCCGTCCGCTGCGCGTGGTTGCCCGTGGCGGTCACCACATGCTCGGCCACCACGTCGAACACATCGTCCGACGACACCAGCCGCCCGCCCTGTTCCACCATCCGCGTGCAGGACACGATCCATTCAGACCCGGTCCAGCGATAGCCGTTGACCTGCACCTTGCGCTCGAACGTGCAACCGAACGCCCGCGCCCCCTTGGCCATCGCCTGCGTCACATCCGCCGGATTGATGTAGCCATCCTGCGGATGATAAAGGGCACCCACCAGATCGTCGGTGCGCACCAAAGGCCAGCGGTCTTTCATCTGCGCAGGCGTCAGGAATTCGTGGTACACGTCTGCCGTTTCGGCCACCGACGAATACAGCATGTACTCGTCCATCCGCGCGGCATGTTGTGCCATCCGCAGGTTGCCCACCACATAAAACCCAGGGTTCAGGCCGGTCTCCGCCTCCAGCCCCTTGTAGAAATCGACGCTGTACTTGTGGATATGCGTCGTCGCGTAGCCCATGTTGAACAGGGGCAAGAGCCCCGCCGCATGCCAGGTCGATCCGGCGGTCAACTCGTCCCGCTCGACCAGCATGGTATCCCAACCCGCCTTTGCCAGATGATAGGCAATGCCGGTACCGACAGCGCCACCGCCGACGACAAGCGCTTTGACATGGGTTTTCATCGGCGGCGTCTCCGTGAGATTGGGCTTGTGCCCTTATGTGCCTGATGCCTGCCGCGATGGGCAAGTCGGCCCGACCTTTGGCAGACGAAAACGACATGCCGGAAGATGGTATGCGACCTGGGCTTGGCTGACTGCAAGCGGTGATCGCCGACAAAAGCTGCGGGATCGCGTGTGACCGTCCTCCACCGCCCCGCCCGGTGCGCGCGCGCACCACGCGGCGACAGGGAACGGTGGAATGGGGCGTGCCTTCTGCGGCTGACCGTAGCGTTCGAGTTGATGATTTACCTCGTGACGGGCACGCCCAAACCCGCCGGGGCACAGCCAGACACCTGCCCATGGACGACGCTTCACAACGTGGTGCTGACCACAGCACTCCCACTGCCCGTCTCGCCGATGGTGCTGCACCCTGCCGAAGCCCTGACCGTCGGCACCCTCCACCGCCCTGCACATGACCCGCGCGGGATGCTCGCACGCGGCCCGCCCACCCTCGTCTGATCTTGGCGCATCTTTCCCGAAATCAGACAAGGAGTTGGCCGGATGACACCCGCCGAAACCCCCGACGCAACCGTAACCCCGGGCGAGGAACGTTTTTACTTCACCGCATGGCGCTGGCATTTCCATGCCGGGCTTTATGTGATCCCGTTCATGATAATGCTGGCTGTCACCGGCCTTGTCATGCTGTGGATCACCGCGCTGAGCGATCTGAACGGCGAACGAACCACCATTCCCATCACGGGCGATACCCTGCCCCTGTCCACCCTGCAGGCGGCGGCACAGGCGGGCGGCGGCACCGCCAGCCAGTACATAGAACCCCTCGCCCCCGGGCAGGTGGCGGTGTTCAAGGTTGATGCGGCTGACGCATCGTCGACCGTGCTGGTCGATCCCTACACCGGCACCATCGTCGACACCTTCCCCTGGCGCGCGGGTTGGTACGATTTCGCGACCGACATCCACGGCAGCCTGCTGTTGGGCGATACCGGCGACCGGCTGATCGAACTGGCGGCGTCGCTCGGGATCGTCATGGTGGTGACCGGCCTTTATCTGCACTGGCCGCGCGGGCAGGGTTGGGGTGCTGTGCTGGTGCCGCGACTGGGCGCACGCGGGCGGGCCTTTTGGAAATCGCTGCATGGGGTGGTCGGGTTCTGGATGTCGCTGGTGATGGTGGCGTTTCTCGTGTCGGGCTTGTCATGGGCGGGCATCTGGGGGGGCAAGCTGGTACAGGCATGGTCCACCTTTCCGGCGGAAAAGTGGGACACCGTGCCGCTGTCCGACAAGACCCACGCCGACATGAACCACGGAGCCGCGAAAGAGGTGCCTTGGGCGCTGGAACAGACACCGCTGCCCGCGTCAGGGTCGCTGGCCGGAACGGCGGCGGTTGCGGCACCCGTCACCATCGACGGCGTCGCGGCCTTTGCCCGCAGTCTGGGCTTTGACGGGCGGTTCCAGATGAACCTGCCGGCGGGTGCGGACGGCGTCTGGACCATCAGCCACGACAGCATGTCAAACGACGGCCCCGCCCCATGGCGCGACCGCACGCTGCATCTGGACCAGTACACCGGGCATGTTCTGGCCGATGTGGGTTTTGCCGACTACAGCGCCTATGCGCGGATGATGGCGGTCGGCATCGCACTTCACGAAGGCGACATGGGGGTCTGGAACATCGCGCTGAACACGCTGTTCTGCGCGGCGATGATCTTTCTGCCGGTCTCGGGTCTGGTGATGTGGTGGAAACGCCGGCCAAAAGGGGCTGCCAGTCTGGCCGCCCCCCCGGCACCGCAGAATGCGCCGCTGTGGACCGGGGCTGCGGTGATTGCCGTGGCCTTGGGGGTGATGTTCCCGCTGGCGGGCATGGCGATGCTGACGGTGGTGGTGCTGGACTGGCTGGTCCTGCGCCATCTGCCAAGGTTGCGGCGCGCGCTGTCCTGACGGTCAGTCGCCCACCGAACAGAACTTGCCTGCGCCGCTCTTGGCGCAGGTACCGATGCCCACGGTGATCTCGCCCTTTTTGGTGCGTGCCTTCGGGTCAGGCACCTTGCCCTCGATGGTTGATGCCGCCGCGTCAATCTCAGTCTCAGCCATCGCCGCCAGAACCCCGGCATCTGCCGCCACATTGGCCGCCGCAAGCTGGCCCTCCGCGCTGGTTGGCGCGGCGGGCGCGGAAAACCCGGTGGCCACTTTCGCCTGCGCGAAACGGTTCAACACATGTGCCGTCACGCTCAGCGGATCGTTCGGCAAGCGGGCATTGGACGCCGATGCATAGTCAAGCCCAGCCACCGCCATCAGAACGATCCCCCCGAAGGCCGCCATCATCTTGCCCGACATCGCCCCGTTACCCCCGCCTTGATCCCGATGCAGCAATACCCGGGATTTGTGGCGCGAGGAGGGCGGCAGCTAACCCCGCAGCCGCCCGAACACCGCCGACAGCACGAACACCGCCGCCGCCGCCGTGATGATCGACGGACCGGCAGGGGTGTCCTGCCAAAGCGACAACTGCAGCCCAAGGAGGCTGGCCCCTGCCCCGATCACCACCGCCATGACCGCCATCGCTTCGGGGCTGCGCGACAGGCCACGCGCCGCCGCTGCCGGGATGATCAGCATGGCGGCGATCAGCAGCGCGCCCACGATCTTCAACGCCAGCGCCACCACCAGCGCAAGCGCCAGCGTCAGTACCAGACGTTCCCGGTCGGGATTGATGCCCGAGGCATGGGCCAGATCCTCGCTGATGGTCGCGGTCAGCAGGGCCTGCCACCGCCAGACCAACAGCCCCACAACCCCCGCCGCCCCCGCCCAGATCAGCGCAAGGTCACCGCGCGATACGGCAAGGATGTCGCCGAACAACAGCGCCGACAGGTCGGTCCGTACCGTCGGCAGAAAGCTGACTGCAACCAGCCCAAGGGCCAGTGCGGAATGCGCCAGGACCCCCAGCGTGGTATCCATCGCCCAGCCCCGCGCGGCCAGCGTGGCCACCGTCACCGCCATCGCCAGTGCCACCACCAGCGTGCCCACCACCACCGGCAATCCTGCCGCCAGTGCCATCGCCACGCCCAGAATGGCCGCATGCGCCGTGGCGTCGCCGAAATAGGCCATCCTGCGCCAGACCACCAGCGCCCCCAGCGGTCCGGTGGCACAGGCCAGCCCCACCCCCGCCAGCCCTGCCCGCACCAGAAAATCGTCAAGCATGGTGATGCCCGTGGTGGTTGCCATGCGCTGCATGGTCGTGGCCGTCGTCATGGCTGTGGTCATGCGCGTGCTGGTACAGGGCCAGCGCACCCTGCGTGCCCAACCCGAACAGGGCACGATAGGCCGGGGCCGCCGACACCACCTGCGGCGCACCTTCGCAGCAGACATGACCGTTAAGGCACACCACCCGGTCGGATGCCGCCATCACCACATGCAGATCATGGCTGACCAGCAGCACAGCGGCCCCCGTGTCGCGCCGCACCTCCTCGATCAGGCGATAGAACGCGGCCTCGCCTGGCTGGTCCAGCCCCTGCGTCGGTTCGTCCAGGATCAGCAGTTCCGGCGCGTTCAAAAGCGCACGCGCCAGCAGCACCCGCTGGAACTGGCCGCCAGAAAGGCTGGTCATCTGCTGATCGGCCACTGCGGGCACGCCGACCCGCGTCAACGAACGTGCCGTCTCCCCCGGCGACACCTTGCGTGGCAACGACAGGAACCGCGCCGCGGTCATCGGCATCGTCCGGTCAATCGCCAGCCGCTGCGGCACATAGCCCAGACGCAGGCCCGGCTTGCGCGTGACCTGCCCCGCCGCCAGCCGCTCAATCCCCAGCATGGCCCGCAAGAGGGTGGACTTGCCCGATCCGTTCGGCCCGATCACCGTCACGATTTCGCCGGGCCCCAGGCGCAGGGTAACACCCGACAGCACCTCGCGCGCGCCGTGGCGCACCGACACGCCCTCTGCCGCGATCAGGGTCACGCGGGCACCGCCCGGCATTGCGGGCACAGGCCCAGAGCCTCGACCGTGCTGCGTTCAACGGCAAAACCGGCGGCACCTGCGGCAACAACCAAGGCGCTGCCGACAGATGCCCCGTCAGCCTCGGCCACCACATGGCAGGTCCGGCAGATCAGGAACACAGGCGCATGCGCCGTGCCCGGATGCATGCAGGCGGCAAACGCGTTCAGGCGCTGGATACGGTGGGCAAGCCCATGTTCCACAAGGAAATCCAGCGCCCGGTAAACCACTGGGGGCTGATTGCCGAACCCCTCCGCCGCCAACCGGTTCAGCACGTCATAGGCCCCCAAGGCCCGATGCGCCTCCAGCAATATCTCCAGCACCCGCCTGCGCACGGGGGTCAGGCGCAAGCCCTCTGCCACCACCATCGCCTCGGCCTGTGCCAGCACATCGCCGCTGCAATGGGCGTGGTCATGGGCCGCAAAGGCCGAAATCGCGTGCTCGTGCATCCTGACCCCTTGACCTGTTATGCTATAACATACAGAAGGTGATCCAACCCGTCCACCACCCGCGCCCCGAGGGACCATCATGCGTTATACCATCACCCTGTCACTCGCCAGCCTTGTCGGCACTGCCGCCTTTGCCGAAGTGCCGGCCGTCATCACCGACATCGCCCCGGTTCATTCGCTGGTGGCGATGGTCATGGGCGATCTGGGTGCACCGGTCCTGCTGCTGGACAAGGGGGCCGATCCCCATGATTTCCAGTTGCGCCCCAGTCAGGCACAGGCGGTGTCCGATGCCGGACTGGTGGTCTGGATCGGCCCCGAAATGTCGCCCTGGCTAGACCGGGCGCTGGAAGGAACCGGCGCCCAGGGCGCGCAACTGGCGCTTCTTGCGGCAAACGGCACCGAAACCCGCGCCTATGGTGCGGAAGGCGGCGAGCATGACCATGCCGAAGAAGCCGGGCATGACGATCACGCCGAAGGCGGGACAGAGGTCGGCCATGACCATGAACATGATCATGAACATGAACATGATGGCATTGACCCCCACGCCTGGCTTGACCCGCACAATGCGGAACACTGGCTTGGCCTGATCGCCGCCGAACTGGCCCGGCTCGACCCGGCCAATGCCCCGACCTACAGCGCCAACGCCAGCGC
Organism: Rhodobacterales bacterium; assembly: GCA_038209775.1. Taxonomy (GTDB): domain Bacteria; phylum Pseudomonadota; class Alphaproteobacteria; order Rhodobacterales; family Rhodobacteraceae; genus JBBQXK01. The sequence goes on from JBBQXK010000091.1 coordinate 7,554, forward strand.
CGCCGCAACCAGGATCGAGGCGCTTGAAGTGGGCTTGCAGGCCACCCTTGCCCCGGTCAAGGACCGCCCCTTTGTCGTCTTTCACGACGCCTTCGGCTACTATGTCGGGCATTTCGGCCTGACCCTCGCCGGTGCCATCTCGGCCGGTGATGCGGCCTCACCCGGCGCGCAAAGCCTGCGCGACCTGACCCGGAAAGCCACCGGCAGCACCGTTTGCATCTTCCCCGAAGTGAACCACGACGCCGACCTTTCGGCGCAGATGGCCGAAGCGGCGGGCGCGAAACTGGGTGCGCCACTGGACCCCGAAGGCGTATCACTGGAACCGGGCGCTGACCTCTATCCCGCCATGATGACCGGGATTGCCGACGCCTTGGCTGATTGCCTGGCGGACTGACGGCCTAGCCGTCGATCCCGCCCGCCCCAGCCCCCCGGAACCAACGGATGATCGCCGCCCGCTCGTCCGGCTCGATATAGCTCAGGTTCGCAGGCGGCATCGCGTGGGTGACGCCCGCCTGCAGATAGATCCGCCGCGCCTCATGCGCGATCTGGGCAGGGGTTTCCAGCAGGACGCCCTTGGGTGGCCACAGCATCCCCTCCCACCCCGGTTCCGCCGCGTGGCACATGGCACAACGACCCTGCACGATGCCAACCACCTCCTCGAACCCGTCGGCACTGGCATAGGTCAACGCAGGCCCCCGCAGCGCGGCCTCGGGGGCCACCAGCCGCATCGGCGCCGTGGACAGCCAAGCGATCACAATGAACAGCAGGGCCGTGACCGCCCAGGTCCAGTGCGGGTTGCCCTTGCGCGCATGTTTGGTGTTGAACCAGTGCCGGATGGTGACCCCCATCAGGAACACCAGGCTTGCGATGATCCAGTTGTATTCCGTCGCAAACACCAGCGGGTAATGGTTCGACAGCATCAGGAAAATCACCGGCAGCGTCAGGTAGTTGTTATGGGTGCTGCGCTGTTTGGCGATCTTGCCATACTTCGGATCGGGCACCCGGCCGGCCTTGAGGTCAGCCACCACCACCCGCTGGTTGGGCATGATGATCATGAACACATTGGCACTCATGATCGTCGCGGTGAACGCACCGAGATGCAGCAACGCGGCCCGGCCACTGAACACCTGCGTGTAGAACCACGACATCCCCACCAGCACCACGAACAGCGCCACCATCAGCACCGTCTGGTTCGCATTCACGAACACCCGGCACAGCGTGGTGTAGGCGACCCAGCCAAAGGCCAGCGACCCCAGCGAAATCGCCACCGCCTGCCAGACCTCAAGCTCCATCACCGAAGCATCGATCAGATACATCTCCGCGCCGAGGTAATAGACCAGCACCAGCATCGCGAACCCGCTCAGCCAGGTCGCATAGCTTTCCCATTTGAACCAGGTCAGATGCTCCGGCATCATCTCCGGCGCCACGAGGTATTTGTTGATGTGGTAGAACCCGCCGCCATGCACCTGCCACTCCTCGCCATGCGCCAGCGCAGGCAGGCTGGGCGTCTTGCGCAACCCCAGGTCCAAGGCAATGAAATAGAACGAAGATCCGATCCAGGCGATTGCGGTGATCACATGCGTCCAGCGC
>JBBQXK010000092.1:0-9071 GCA_038209775.1 Rhodobacterales bacterium
GGGGTTTCACACCCCCCGCACCCCCCGTGGAGTATTTCTGCAAAGAAGAAGGGGGCGGGGGGACGGTGCGGCAATGCAAAAGGGCCGCCCCTTGCGGTGCGGCCCTGTTTGTTTGCTGTCCAGATTGGAGCGGGCGAAGAGATTCGAACTCTCGACCCTAACCTTGGCAAGGTTATGCTCTACCCCTGAGCTACGCCCGCATCCGGTCTGAACGAGGGTTGATGTATAAAGGCTGGCGCGGCGCTGCAAGAGGGAAAGTGCGGGGCGTGGCGAATTTGCCCCCGCCCATGTGCCCCGCCCCATATGCCCTGGCCGTCAGGCCGCCACCGCCGCCACGGCAAGCCACCCGATGGATGTGAAGGTCATCAGCATGCCGATGGTGCGCAGCGGCAGGCCGGTGGGCGGAAACGACAAGGCCACCGCATGCGCCAGCCGCCCCGCCAGCAACAGCCCGCCACCGCCATGCAGCACCCACGGGGCCGCGCCGCCGATTTCGGCCACCACCAGCAGCACCAGCGACAGCGGCGCATACTCCGCCAGATTGCCATGCGCGCGGATGCGCGACAGCAGCGCCGGATCGCCCGCATCCCCCAGCGAGATGCGGTTGCTGCGCCGATAGGCGATCACCCGGAGCGACAGCAAAAGGTACAAAAGTGCGATCAGCGCCGCATAACCGGCGGTGATGCCCACGCTCATTCCAGTTCCACCAGCAGGTCCTTCGCCTCGATCTGCGCGCCCGGCACCACATGCACCGCCACCACGGTGGCGCTGCGGTCGGCGTGCAGGCCGGTTTCCATCTTCATCGCCTCGATGGTCAGCAACAGGTCGCCCGCGCGCACCTTCTGGCCCGGCTTCACCCCCACCGACGCGATGGAACCCGGCATCGGCGCGCCGATATGGGCGGGATTGCCGTCTGCCGCCTTGGGGCGCGCCGCCGTCTTGGCCTTGGCGGCGCGGTTCGGCACGCGGATCACGCGGGGCTGGCCGTTCAGTTCAAAGAACACGCGAACATCGCCATCGTCCTGCGTCTCACCCACCGTTTGCAGGCGCAGTTCCAGCGTCTTGCCGGGGTCGATCTCGGCGGTGATCTCTTCGCCCGGTTCCATGCCGTAAAAGAATGTCCGCGTCGGCAGGGCGCGGACCGGGCCGTACAGCCGATGCCGCGCGCGATAATCCATGAACACCTTGGGATACATGAGGTATCCGTTCAGATCCTCGTCATCGACGGCGCGGTCTTCGTCCTCTTCCGCCGTGCCCAGATCGGACGACAGTTTCGCGCGCGCGGCCTCAAGATCAACCGGCGGCATGCCGGCACCCGGACGGGTGGTCATCGGCGCCTCGCCCTTCAGCACCTTGGTCTGGATGCCCGCAGGCCAGCCGCCGTCAGGCTGACCCAGATTGCCACGCAGCATGTCGACGACTGACTCGGGGAAGGCCACGTCAACACCCGGGTCCTCGACCTCTGCCCGGGTCAGCCCCTGCGCCACCATCATCAGCGCCATGTCACCCACCACTTTGGATGAGGGGGTGACCTTGACGATATCGCCGAACATCTGGTTCGCATCGGCATAGGCCTGCGCCACTTCGTGCCAGCGGTCCTCCATCCCCAGCGAACGCGCCTGCGCCTTGAGGTTGGTGAACTGGCCCCCGGGCATTTCGTGCAGCCAGACCTCGGATGCGGGGGCGGGCAGGCCGCTTTCGAAGGCGGCATAGAGTTTGCGGACGCCCTCCCAGTAATTCGACAACTCCCGCACCCGGGCGATATCAAGGCCCGTATCGCGGTCGGTATGGCGCAATGCCTCGACCAGCGACCCAAGGCAGGGCTGCGAGGTGCCACCACTGAACGCATCCATCGCCGCATCCACCGCGTCCACGCCCGCATCGCAGGCGGCCAGCACGGTGGCCCCGGCGATGCCGCTGGTGTCGTGGGTGTGGAAGTGGATGGGCAGCCCCACCTCTTGGCGCAGCGCCTTGATAAGGGTGCGCGCGGCCTGCGGTTTCAGAAGGCCCGCCATGTCCTTCAGCCCCAGCACATGGGCACCGGCGGCCTGCAACTCCTTGCCGCGCGTGACATAGTACTTGAGGTCATACTTGGCGCGGTTGGGGTCAAGGATATCGCCCGTGTAACAGATCGCCCCTTCGCAGACCTTGCCCGCCTCGACCACCGCATCCATCGCGACGCGCATGTTTTCAACCCAGTTCAGGCTGTCGAACACCCGGAACACGTCGATGCCGGTCAGGGCGGCCTGTTTCACAAAGGCCTGCACCACGTTGTCCGGATAATTGGTGTACCCGACCCCGTTCGACCCGCGCAAAAGCATCTGCGTCATCACGTTGGGCATCGCCGCCCGCAGGTCGCGCAGGCGCTGCCAGGGGCATTCCTGCAAGAAACGATAGGCCACATCGAACGTGGCCCCGCCCCAGCATTCGACGCTGAACAGATCGCCCATGTTGGCGGCATAGGCCGGGGCGACGCGGATCATGTCGATTGACCGCATCCGGGTGGCAAGCAGGCTCTGGTGCCCGTCACGCATCGTGGTGTCGGTGACAAGCACGCGTTTCTGCGCACGCATCCAGTCGGCCACGGCCTGCGGGCCCTTCTGCTCCAACAGGTTGCGGGTGCCCATCTGGGGCTCGCCCATGGTCGCCGGTGGTTTGGGCGCGCGCACTTCGGCGGGGGGTTTCGGGCGGCCGGCGGTCTCGGGGTGGCCGTTCACGGTGATGTCGGCGATGTAGGTCAGGATCTTGGTCGCGCGGTCCTTGCGGCGCTTGAACTGGAACAACTCGGGCGTCGTGTCGATGAACTTGGTGGTATAGGTGTCGTTCAGGAACGTGGGGTGCTTCAACAGGTTGATGACGAACTCGATGTTCGTGGCGACCCCCCGGATACGAAACTCGCGCAACGCCCGGTCCATCCGCGCAATCGCCTTTTCGGGCGTTTGCGCGTGGGCGGTGACCTTGACCAAGAGCGAGTCGTAATACCGCGTGATGACCCCCCCCGCATAGGCCGTGCCGCCATCCAGCCGGATGCCGTTGCCGGTGGCACTGCGATACGCGGTCAGCCGGCCATAGTCGGGGATGAAGTTGTTCAAGGGGTCTTCGGTTGTCACCCGGCACTGCACGGCATGGCCGATCAGCGGCACGTCTTCCTGCCGCGCGATGCCGGTCGCTTCGGCCAGCGTCTTGCCTTCCTCGATCAGGATCTGCGCCTGCACGATGTCGATGCCGGTGATTTCCTCGGTCACCGTGTGTTCGACCTGCACCCGGGGGTTCACCTCGATGAAGAAGAACTTGCCCGAATCCATGTCCATCAGGAACTCGACGGTCCCGGCACATTCATAGCCGACATGCGCACAGATGCGGCGGCCCAATTCGCACACCTCGGCGCGCTGTTCTGCCGACAGATACGGGGCGGGCGCGCGTTCAACGACCTTCTGGTTGCGCCGCTGCACGGTGCAGTCGCGTTCCCACAGGTGATAGATGTTGCCATGCTTGTCGCCCAGGATCTGCACCTCGACGTGGCGGGCGCGCAGGATCATCTTTTCCAGATATCCCTCGCCGTTGCCAAAGGCCGCCTCGGCCTCACGCCGGCCCTCGCGCACCTTGGCCTCAAGCTCGTCCTCGGAATTGATCGGCCTCATCCCCCGGCCACCGCCCCCCCAGGATGCCTTGAGCATCAGGGGATAACCCACCTCGGCCGCCTGCCGCTTGACCAGCGCCATGTCGTCGCCCAGCACTTCGGTCGCGGGGATCACCGGCACACCGGCGGCCATCGCGACGCGCCGCGCGCTGGCCTTGTCGCCAAGGGCGCGCATCGTCTCGGCGGTCGGACCGATGAAGGTGATCCCGGCCCCCTCACAGGCATCGACGAAATCGGGGTTCTCGGACAAAAGCCCATACCCGGGGTGGATCGCATCCGCCCCACTGGCCCGCGCGACGCGGATAATCTCGGGGATCGACAGGTACGCCCCCACCGGCGACAGCCCCTCACCGATCCTGTATGCCTCGTCGGCCTTGAACCGGTGCAGGCCCAGCTTGTCCTCTTCGGCGAACACCGCGACGGTCTTTTTGCCCATCTCGTTGGCCGCGCGCATCACGCGGATGGCAATCTCGCCCCGGTTCGCGATGAGGATTTTCTTGAATTCGGGCATCTGCGCACTCCGTAGGCGGTGTTGCGACCACGTTAGCCACGCCGCAGTGCAGCGCAAGGGATTCGATGACGTTGGCGTGACAGGCGGGCCCGGTTGACGTTTGCGGCATCGCGGGCCGGGGCCGGCTGCTTTGCGGGGTCCGGTCCTGTAGGCTGGTGGCACATCAAAAGCGGAGAACAGCCATGCCCCTGCGCGAACCTGCCCTAGCCACGATGCTGATCCTGGCGCTGGCCACACCCGCCGCGGCTGAAATCGCCCCCCGCCCGGGTTGGCAGGTGATCGACAGCGACGTGCCCTTTGCGACCATGGTCGATGCGGTCAAGGCTGCGACCGTGGCGAACGGCATGGGCGTGGTGACCGAGGCCGGCCCCACGGCGGCGGCGGCGAAACTGGGCGTCACGCTGCCCGGAAACCGGGTGATCGGCGTCTTTCACCCCCGCTTTGCAATCCGCATCCTGCCCCTGTCCACCGCCGCGATGATTGAGGCCCCGATCCGGTTCTATGTGACCGAGGATGCCGACGGGTCGGCCACGCTGGCGTGGAAGGAACCCAGTTTCGTGCTGGCTCCCTATATGGCCGAAGGCGGGGCTGAACTGGCCGCTGTGGCGGCTGAACTGGACGCGGTGTTCGTGGCCATCGGCGCGGCGGCGACGGCAGGGCAATAGCCCGGGTCTACAGGTGGTGCCGCCACTCGCCGGAAAAGGCGTCGAAGATGTACCAGTCGGGATGGCTATGCCGCAGGTCGGCAAACAGCCGGTCGGTCCAGTCGCCGGGATAACGGATGAACACGCCGATGCTGGTGCAAGGCTCATCTACGCCTACGGCGAACTGAGCGCGGCCTTCGCCCTGATCCAGCCAGCCCCAGGCCGGATCCGTCCAGTCGATCCCCGGCGCCAGCGCCGACAATGCCGCGCGCACCGCCGCACAGGTGCCCATGGCGCGGCCTACGGGTTCCCTGCCCGTCGCGCGCAGCGACGGCGGGGGGGCATCGTGGGCCGAGATGTAGTGATCCATGGTCATGTGCGGGCCTTTGGCGGAACGGCGCAGGATTTCCCTGCGCGCAAGGCCGCGTCAAGGCCGGAACACACCAAGAACAGCACTTTCCCCCGTAGCTTGCATCGTCTAACCTTCCCCGCATGAACGAACGGGCCGAGGATGACTTTGACGGGATGACGGCAGACCTGCCGCTGTCGCAGCGCGCCATGGGGGCGCGGGCGGCACCGTGGCTGGATGGGCTGAACCCCGCACAGCAGGCGGCGGTGCTGGCGATGGACGGGCCGGTTCTGATGCTGGCGGGCGCGGGCACCGGCAAGACGCGGGCGCTGACGGCGCGGATCGCGCACCTGTTGCAGCAGAACCGGGCGCGTCCGAACGAAATTCTGGCGGTGACCTTCACCAACAAGGCCGCGCGCGAGATGAAGGAACGGCTGGGCCGCCTGTTGGGGCAGGTGGCGGAAGGGATGCCCTGGATGGGCACCTTCCATTCGATCAGCGTCAAGATTTTGCGCCGCCATGCCGAACTGGTGGGGCTGAAGTCGAACTTCACCATTCTGGACACCGACGACCAGTTGCGCCTGATGAAACAACTGATCGTGGCCGCGGGTATTGACGAGAAACGCTGGCCCGCGCGGATGCTGGCCGGGCTGATCGACGGCTGGAAGAACCGCGCGCTGTTGCCCTCGGCGGTGCCGTCGTCCGAGGCGGCGGCATTCGTCAACCGGGGGACGGAACTGTATGAGGCCTACCAGAACCGGCTGAAAACCCTGAACGCCACCGATTTCGGCGACCTGTTGTTGCATGTGGTGACGATCTTTCAGACCCACCCGGATGTACTGGCGCAGTACCAGCGCTGGTTGCGCTATATTCTGGTGGACGAGTATCAGGACACCAACGTAGCCCAATACCTTTGGCTGCGTCTGTTGGCGCAGGGGCACAAGAACATCTGTTGCGTCGGCGATGACGACCAGTCGATCTATGGCTGGCGGGGGGCCGAGGTGGGCAACATCCTGCGGTTTGAGAAGGACTTTCCGGGCGCCGTGGTGATCCGGCTGGAACAGAACTATCGGTCAACCCCGCATATTCTGGCGGTGGCGGCCGGCCTGATCGACAAGAACCGCACCCGTCTGGGCAAGACCCTGTGGACAGCCGAACAGGGCGGCGAAAAGCTGCGCCTGATCGGCCATTGGGACGGCGAGGAAGAGGCGCGCTGGATCGGCGACGAGATCGAGGCGTTGCAGCGCGGCACCCGGCACCTTGAACCCTATCACCTTGACGACATGGCCATTCTGGTGCGCGCCAGCCACCAGATGCGGGCGTTCGAGGACAGGTTTCTGACCATTGGCCTGCCTTATCGGGTGATCGGCGGGCCAAGGTTCTATGAGCGGTTGGAAATCCGTGATGCGATGGCCTATTTCCGCCTCGCCGTGTCGCCCGACGACGATCTGGCGTTCGAGCGGGTGGTGAACACGCCCAAGCGCGGCATCGGCGAAAAGGGGATGCAGGACATCCAGCGCACCGCCCGCGATCTGGGCGTGCCGCTGTTGGAGGCGGCGCGCGCGATGGTGGTTCAGGGCCGCGTCGGCGGCCGGGCAGGCGGCCAGTTGCGCGGCTTTGTCGAGGGTGTGGCGCGCTGGCACGCGGAAACCCTGCGCGCCGATGTGAACCATGTGCGGCTGGCCGAGGTGATCCTGGACGAGGCTGGCTATACCGCGATGTGGCAGGATGACAAGACGCCCGAGGCCCCGGGGCGGCTGGAGAACCTCAAGGAACTGGTCAAGGCGCTGGAACAGTTCGACAGCCTGCAGGGGTTTCTGGAACATGTGTCGCTGATCATGGACAACGACACCGAAGAGGCGGTCGAGAAGGTCACGATCATGACGCTGCACGGGGCCAAGGGGCTGGAATTTCCCGTGGTGTTCCTGCCGGGATGGGAGGACGGACTGTTCCCCAGCCAGCGCAGCATGGATGAAAACCCGATGAAAAATAGCGGACTGGAGGAGGAGCGGCGTTTGGCATATGTGGGTATTACCCGCGCTGAGGAAATATGCACGATCTCGTTTGCATCTAATCGCAGGATTTACGGTCGTTGGGAATCTCAGCGTTCCTCGCGCTTCATTGATGAACTACCAGTTGACCATGTCGAGGTGCTGACGCCGCCGGGGCTGTATGGTGGGGGCTACGGCGCGGCCGGGATGTCGGGCGGCAGTCCGGGGGGGCTGTCGGGGCTGGAGATGCGCGCGGCGACGGCGGATGTGTACAACTCACCCGGCTGGCGGCGGATGCAGGGCCGGGGGGCGCAACGCCCTGTGGCCCAACCACGCGAGGCGCGGCATGTGGTCATCGACGGGTCCGCAGTGGCGGCCTACGGTGAGGGTGACCGCGTGTTCCATCCGAAATTCGGAGCGGGCACGGTCAGTTACGTCGAGGGCGACAAGCTGGACGTGGCGTTTGACCATGCCGGGATGAAAAAGATCGTGGCGCGGTTCGTGACCCGTGGCGAAGGCGATGACGTGCCGTTCTGAAGGGCTTTGCCGGGCGCCCCTGCGGGGCGCGAAACAGAAAGGGGGGCCAGCCCCCCGCCTGCGGCTCCCCCCGGAGTATTTGGGCAAGGTGAAGCTGGAAGGGTTCAGGTGCGCGCGGGCGGCCGGTCAAGCGCCAGCACGACAAGGCCCGCGACAAGCCCCCAGAAGGCCGCACCCACGCCAAAGACCGCCACGCCAGACGCCGTGACAGTCAGCGTGACGGCAGCGGGAAAGCGTTGCGCGGGGGTGGCGAAGGCGCCGGTTGCGGCGCCTGTGAGGGGACCGAGGAGGGCCAGACCCACGATGGCGGTGATCAGGGCCGGGGGCAGGGCGGCGAAGGCCTGCAGGATCAGCGGGCCGAACAGGGCCAGCAGGATCCACATGCCGGCATAGGCCAGCCCCGTTCGCCACCTCTCAGTCGGGTCGGGGTGGGTGTCGGGCCCCATGCACAGGGCTGCGGTGATCGCGGCCATGCTGACCGGATGCGCCCCGAACAGGGCACTTGCCCCCGAAAGCGCACCCGTCACCACCAGCGCGGGCCGCACCGGGGCCTCATACCCATGCGCGCGCAGGGTGGCGAACCCGGGCAGGTTCTGTGACGCCATGGTCACCAGATACAGCGGCAGGCCAAGGCCGATCAGCACTTCGGGGCGGAACGCAGGGGGGATGAAGACCAGCGTGGGCCAGGTCGGCATCAGGTGTGGTGCCGAGCCAGTGGCAAAGGCAAGGCAGACGCCCGCGACAAGGGCCGCGAGGACCGCGAGGCCGGGCCGCAATCGCCGCACCGCCAGATAGACAGCCAGCATCGGCAGCACCAGTTCCGGCAGGGCCGCTGCCGCCGGGGCCAGCTTCAGGCAGAACGGCAACAACACCCCCGCCAGCATGCCCGCCGCGATCCCATCGGGAATGGCCGCCATCGCGCGGCCAAGCGGCCGCACCAGCCCGGTCAGCACCACCAGCGTGGCCGACATCAGGAACGCGCCCACCGCCTCGGCCATGGTGACCCCGCTGGTCGCCGCGATCAGCGCGGCGCCGGGCGTGGACCACGCAAGCACCACGGGCACGCGGTAACGCCAACTGAGCCAGCCGCTGCCCAGTGCCTTGGCGATGCAGACGGCAAAGACCCAGCTTGCCGTCTCGGCCGCCGTCGCCCCGACCGCCGCCGCCGCCGACAGGACCAGTGCGATGGTCGACCCATAGCCGATCAGCGATGCGACAAGGGCTGCCGACAATTGCGAGGCGCGCATCGGCAAGGCTCCGGGTGGCCGGGGGGTGACGCTCTGTTCTGGCCGCGCCCGGCGCAAAGTTCAAGGGGGGTGGGGTGGCGGCGGGCCCAGGGAGGAGGAGAGGACCCGCCGCCGGTATCGCCCGGCCAGGGAGGAGGAGAGGCCGGTCGAAC
>JBBQXK010000093.1:0-8828 GCA_038209775.1 Rhodobacterales bacterium
ATCGCGGCATAGGTGGCGCGGGACAGGGTGGCGGGCATGGCGTGCTCCTTGACTTCTGTTCAACAGGTAACTAACTGCAGTTCGGGCGCCAGTTGCTTCGACGCCAAGACCAAGCGACGTGGATCACAGATACTCAACTAGCAAACGCTCAGTAAATCGCACGCACCATCATCAAGTTCGCATCCCATCATCAAGTTCGCATCCCATCATCAAGTTCGCACCCCGTCATCAAGTTCGCATCCCGTCATCAAGTTCGCATCCCGTCAGTAAATCGCTGTCATCATCTAGCTCGCATCCGCATCATATTGATATTTGATCGGATCCACAAAACTGTCGGTCCAAGAGTGTGAAGCACCGAACGCCTTGTAGCCTCACAAGGAGTTTGACACTATGGAAGAGTATGCGTTTTGGCTTCGGTTGGGTGGGTTGTTGCTGCAAATTGTAGCACTCATCTTGAGTCGATTCAGTTGAAAACTAAGGGGGCGCTGAGAAGTGCCCCCTTTCTTATTGGTGCTGCAATACTTCGCTTTTTGGCCGCGAGTTGCCAGCCATGTTCATCCTTAATGACAAGTTGGTATCGCCCAGACACACCCAGCCGCCGGTGGTCGGGCCGAACATCGCGGCATAGGTGGCGCGGGACAGGGTGGCGGGCATCGGGGCCTCCGGTCAGGGGGTCTTGGGCAGTTTCGGGCCGCGTTTGGAAAGGCGTGACGCGTTGGCGCGGGTCTTGGCGCGGACCGGCTTCAGCCCGGCCAGCGCCACGGCACCCGCCGATCCGCCCGCGATCATCACCCGCATCATCGCCTGCCCCGAGGCCAGCACCGCGTCGGATTTCTCCTGCACCATGCGGGCATCCTCGGCGGGGGGCACGTCCCACGCGCCGGCCATCCCGGCTACGCGCATGGCGATGACGCGCTGCGCCTCGGCGATCATCAGGGTGGACTGGGTGGCCAGACGCATCGCCTGTTTGGGGGTCATGAAGGGGAACATGGCACGCTTTCTACAAGGCACCCGACACGCGGGCATTGAAGCCCCAGACATGGCGATGTCCGCCGTAAGGCACAAGGCGCACCTCGCGTGTCTGGCCGGGTTCGAACCGCACGGCGGTGCCCGAGGCGATATCAAGGCGCATCCCCCGGGCCGCTTCGCGGTCAAACGACAGCCCTGCGTTGGTTTCGGCAAAGTGATAATGGCTGCCCACCTGCACAGGCCGGTCGCCGGTGTTGGCGACCAGCAAAGTCACCACGGGGGCACCAGCGTTCAGCACGATCTCGCCTTCGGCGGGAAAGACCTCGCCCGGGATCATCGCCATCTCCGCAAGACGGCCCAGCCTGCGCCGACGATCACCGCTGCGGTCAGCGCGATCCACAGGGTTTCCACCCCGTGCGGATGCAAATGCGGGCCTTCATGGGCGCGGGCCATGAAGGGCACCAGCAGGAACACCCCTGCCAGCAACAGCGCCCAAGGCCAGAGCGGGGCGGAACGAACAGCGCGGGTTTTGGCGGGCATGGGGGGCCTTTCAGCGGATCGGGTGGTGGACGGTGACAAGTTTGGTGCCGTCGGGAAAGGTCGCCTCGACCTGCACGGAATGGATCATTTCGGGGATACCCTCCATGCACTGCGCCGCCGTGATGACATGCGCGCCGGCCTGCATGAGGTCAGACACGCTGCGACCATCGCGGGCCCCTTCGACGACGAAATCGCTAATCAGGGCAATGGCTTCGGGATGGTTCAGCTTGACGCCGCGCGCCAGCCTGCCGCGTGCCACCATGGCGGCAAGGCTGACCAGCAACTTGTCTTTCTCACGTGGGGTCAGGTTCATATCGCGCCCTCATACCTGCCAGACACGGGGGACGGGACCGGGACGCAAGACCGCCAGCGCGCGCAGGATCTGGCGGCGGAGCGGCAGGCCGTCCCAGGCCAGACATCGCAGGATCAGCCGCCCGTCAAAGGCCGATGCACCGGCCTCGACGCCCGGTTCATCCAGCACGGCGTTCAGGGCGGGCAGGCGGTCGGCGGCCTGCGGGTGGATCAGCGCCATCGTGCCCATCGCCCTAGCACCACCCAGCATCGCGGGATTGCCCGCGCGGGTCAGGGTGCGGGTGTCGATCTCAAGGGGTTCGGCCCAGAGCGGCTGGCCATCGCGCCGGATCATGCGGGTGTCGCGGAAATGCAACCCGGTCACCGTCTCGCCCATGGCATGCCGCCCGAGGATGACGGCTTCAAGGAACAGGCACCCGGCACCGAGGCCAAGGTCCACCCGGATGTCGCGGTCAAGGGCGGTTCCGTCGAACAGGATCGTCTCCTGCGGCAGCCAGTCGAGCCAACCGCCCGCACCGACCGTCAGGCGCACCTCGGCGCGCGCAGTGCCGGTGGTGCTGCGATAGGCACGCTCGGCGGTCTGGGTGGTGGCGGTGGCGTGGGTCCGGGGGGCGAGGGTCAGAGCGTAGTCCAGCCGGTCGCCACCCGTAAGCCCGCCCGAGGTATTGAGGAACACAACCTCGGTCACCGGGCCAACAACGCGTGGCAGGATGGCCTTGGCAGACCCCTGCTGATGCAGGTCAGCGACGACGGCGCGGCCATCCCGCCCGGCAGCCAACGCCACCGCCGCGCGCCCCTTGGCACGTTGCAGCGGGGCGGCAACCGGGAGCGCGTCAAGCGTGTGCTGCGTATCCATTCCTGCAATCGACCACCGAGCCCCGGCCTGCGCAACGCGGTGACAGGAGGGTGGCGGCAAAGGGCAGCATTGACTGCCTATTTTTCGGGCGCTGCGTGATGAGGTGCGCGATTGGGTGGCGACGTGCGAACGGCGCGGTCCGCGATTTCGTGAGCCATGTCCTCGACCAGTGCTTGCCCGGTCAAGCGCTGCCGTGCGCGGAATCGCCTGAACCTGCGCAGCGGCGGCACCGGAGTTTTCGAAAACTCCGGTCCGATTTCTGCGAAGAAATCGTTCCTGTCCCTTCGGTCAGCCCGAGATCTGTTCGCGCAGGATCGCCGCCGTCATCGACAGCATCAGGTAGATGCCCGCAAACACCAGCAGGGCCACCATCGAACTCTCGAACGCACGGGGATAGGTCGCCTCGTCGGGGGGCACGGGGCTGACCGAAAGGGACAGATACCGCACCTGCCGGTTGGCCTCGACCCGGGCGGACTCCATGGATTGCAGCGACTGCGCCAGCAGAAGCTGGCGGGTCTGGACGTCAGCCTGCGCCACCAGAAGATCGCCCTGCACCTTGGCCAGTGACTGGCCGGTGTCGCTGTCTTCGGTCAGCTTGGAACGCAGCGTCGCAATTTCGGATTGCAGCGCGCCGATGCGGCGGATCAGCGGGTCCATCCGGCTTTGGTTCGGATTGGCGTTGGACTGCATCTGGTCAAGCGACAGCTTGTCCTGCGTCAGAAGCGTCTCAAGTTGGCTGATCTGTGCGGTGATAAGCTGCACCTCGACCTCAGACGACAGCACCTTGTATTGTTCCTGCAGTTCCACGACGCGGCGCTGCGAGGCCAGCATGTTGACCTCGGATTCTTCATAGCTGTCGCGGGCACCCTGCATCTGGTCGCCGCGCAGGCGCTTGGTCAACTGGTCAACCTGGCCCTCGGCATAGCCGATCAAGGCGCGGGCAAACTCGGCCGATTTGGCGGGGTCGGCGGCGATCACCTCAAGCTTGATGATGCCTTCGGTGGGGTCATAGCTGATCAGGACGTTGCGCTTGTAGGTCTTGTATGCGGCCTCAGACGTGGCCCCTTCGTCAAGCCGCTGGATCGGATCGATCGCGGGGTCAGAGAAGTGGGCGACAAAGCCGTGGTCGGCATCAAGCCGCTGCATCGCCTCGCGGGATTGCAGGTAGCCCTGCACGGCGATGCTGTCTTGCGAGTTGGCAAGGGGAGAGCCCTGGAACAGCCCGCCAAGGCCGCTGCCGGCGGCGGAAGGGCTTGCCGATTGCTGGATCACGAATTCGGACTTGGTCGCATAAAGAGGTGTCGCCACCATGTAGAAGTACCATGCACAAAGCATCGTCGGCACGCCCACAAAGAAGAACAGCCGCGCCGACAACAGCGCCGATTTGCGGCGGCGGCGGCGGGCGAGGTCGGCCTGCATCTTGAGGACTTCGCTGACGTGGCTGGCCTCGGCCCGCACCTCGGTCGAGGGCACCTGCACGGGGCGGTAGGCCTGCGGCAGTTGCGGACCCTCTGCGGGGTTGGCGGTGGTGGTCAGGGCGCGGCCAGGTACCGCGTCTTCCTCGTCCTCGGGATGGATGAGTTCGAGGATGCCGCCCCGCTGGAACGGGTCGATCCCGGCGCGGCGCAACAGGCGCACGGCGTCATAGTCGGAGGTTGCGGGCAGCCCGTGCTTGAGCGCCACACGGCGCGCCAGCCGCAACTGCCGGCCGGTCAGACCTTCGCGCCGGATGGCGTCAATTTCATCGGGTGCTGCCATTGGGGTGGCAAGGGCGGCAACCGCAACGGAACCGGCGCCGGACGCCGGGGCCGGGTTGCCTGCCGTCGCAAACCTCTGGTCGCCGAAGCCGTCCTCGGCCTCGTCGTCGAACAGCGTCTCAACCGGCGTCGGGGTTGCCGGTTCAGCGGCGGGAAACTCGGGACGGCGGATGCGGAACCGGGGCGCTTTCAGTGTCATAGTCATAGAGGCTTTTCGCTTCTTCGAGGGTTTCGAACATGTAGAGCTGGCCGTGGCGCAGGACGGCGGCCTGCTGGCAGAATTTCTCGATGGTCTTGGCCTGGTGCGACACCACGATCACCGTCGCGTTCTTGAGCCTTTCGCGCAGGATCGTGCCCGCGCGCTTGTTGAACTCGACATCGGTGGTGGCGGGCATGCCTTCATCGATCAGGTATATGTCGAACTCCAGCGCCAGCATCAGCGCAAAGCTGAAGCGCGACCGCATCCCCTGGCTGTAGACGCCGACGGGCTGGTCGAAGTATTCCTCGATGCCGCAGACCCAGCGCACGAAACTTTCGACATAGTCGGGGTCGAGGCCGTAGAGGCGGGCGATGTAGCGGGCGTTTTCGGTGCCGCTGTGCTTGGGCATGACGCCGCCCATGAAGCCCAGGGGAAACGAGATGCGGGCGGTGCGGGTGATCGTGCCCTCATCCGGTTTCTCAAGGCCGGCCATCATGTTGATGATCGTGGTCTTGCCCGCGCCATTCGCCGCAAGTATGCCCAGCGAGCGCCCGATCTCGATACGGAACGACGCGCGGTCAAGGATGATCTTGCGCCGCGCACCTGTCCAGAAGGACTTGCTGACATTCTCGAACGCGATCATTGCCTGCCCTTGTTCCCGGTTAGTTCGGGATACGCGCCATCCGGTTAAGGTCCAGTCAAGGACAACCGGCCTTTGACGACATTAACCTTGCCTTGCGGCGACATTATGTCCGACCGCGGGGGCCCCTGTCCATGGGGTTGGGGGATCGGGTCACATCGGCTGCGAAGGCCGCGCACCACGACGCCGGGGCGGGCGGAAGATCAGCAGGATCGCAGGGCCCGCCAGCACGCTGAGTGCGAGGCCAAGGCGCGCGGCCTCTTGCATCGCGCCGCCCGGCAGGGCGGTTTCCATCACCAGCGCGGGCGCGGTAAAGCCGATGCTGGCCAGTCCCGCGACGGCGATGAGGTCAGAGGTATCCAACCCGCGCGGGCCGGGCAGGTTAAGGAACCGCAGCGCCACGAACAGCCCCAGCGCCAGCCCCAGAGGCTTGCCGATCCACAAAGCACCCAGCGCGATCCACGTCGTCGGGGCCAGGGCTGCGGGGTCAAGCGCGCCGTGCGTCAGGCCGAACAGGAACAGGATCACCACAGCGGCGGGGCGCAAAATCTGGGCCATGCGGTTTGCGGGGTCGGTCAGGAACCCCTCGGCCTGGGCAAACAGGCCAAAGCTGCGGCTGGCGGGGGGCATGGCGGGCAACAGCGGCAACAGCCCCAAGGCGGGCGGCAGGCCCGAGGCGGCCACTGCCGTCCAGGTGGCAAGGCCAAGCACAACCCAGGGCCATGGCGAAAAGGCGCGGGCGTGGGTACGCTCGGTCGCTCCGGGCACCATGGCAGGGCGGGTCAAGAGCGCCCAGCCCAGAACGGGGATGGCCAGCGCAAGCGCCAACCAGCCCGGATGCACGCCCGCCCCCCCGGGCAGGGTGATCCCGGCCAAGGCCAATGCAGTGATGTCACAGGCGATGGTCACAAACAGCAGGACCTGCAATGCCGGGTGACCAGCGCCGAACAGGCGGCGGCCAAACGCATAGGCCAGCACCACATCGCTGCCCAGGGGCACCGTCCAGCCCGGCGCGCCCGCCGCCTCTTCCGCCGTCTCGATCAGCGCGGTCAAGACCAGCCAGACCAGCGCCGCCCCCGCCATGCCACCCAGCGCCGCGATCGCCGGGGCAAGGCCCTGGCGGCCGACAAGGCCGCTGCGCTCGATCGTAAGGGCTTCCCACATCTCCTTGCCCAAGAGAAAGAAGAACCCGGCCATCAGAAGGTCGGTCACAATGCGGATCGGGGTGACCGCCCCATCGGCAAGGCCCGCGATGCGCGGCAGATCGGCCAGACGCCATTCCATCGTGTCGAAATAAATGCCGGGGGCGGCCGCGGCAAAGACCGTGGCAAGGGCGATCCCGGCGCCAAGTGCCAGGGCTGACCGGGTCAGGAAAGGCGAGACGGGGGTCATGGCCGTGCAACCTATGCGGGGACCGGGCGGTTTGCGTGACAGCCACCGCCGGGGTCCGGTTCCCCATCGCATAGGCCCCCGGCGGGGCGACGGCAACGCCCCTTGCGGGGCACCGGGGTGGATGTTGCGGGCTTGCATCGCCCATTGCCGTCACCGGGGCCGCGCACTAGCACAAGGACGGCAAGGCGGCAGTTTCGGGGGCGGGTTGATGGCAGCAGGCAACGGCACAGCGCTGGACGCAGCCCATGGCGCGATGACGGCGGCACCCGGGGATGACGCCGCACGGCTGCACTATTACCGGGCGCTGTCGGATGCCGTTCTGTTCCTGTGGCTTGAGACGGAACCCGAGGGCGAAACCCTGGCCCCGCGCCTGTTCGATCTGGATGAGGGTCCTGTGGTGCTGGCCTGCGACAGCGAAGAGCGGCTGGCGGGGCTGACAGGCGCGCCGGTACCCTATGCGGCCTTGCCCGGCCGGGTGGTGGCGCAGGCGCTGGCGGGGCAGGGGGTGGCGCTGGGCATCAATCTTGGTGGCGCCGAGGGGGCGTTTCTGGTGCCGGCGGAGGCGCTGGAATGGCTGGCCCGGACGCTGGGCCATGGCCCGGTTGCGGCAACGGCCCGGCCCGAGGGGTTTGCGCCCCCGGCGGGATTGCCCGCGGCGTTGCTGGACGGGTTGCAGGCAAAGCTGGGCGGCATGGCGGGGCTGGCCACCGGTGCACTGCTGGCGGCGGTGTCCTATGCCGGCGGGCGGCGTGGGCACATGATCGCGTTTCTGGACGCCACACCTGCAGCAGAGGCGGGACTGGCGCGGGCGGTGGCCGAGGCGCTGACGTTTTCGGGCATCGAGGCCGGAGAGATCGACGTGGCGTTTCTGGCCGGTGCCGATCCGGTGGCTGTGGCAATGGCGCGGGCGGCGATGCGGCTGGACATGGCCGCACCCGAACCCGACGCCGCCCGGCCCGACCCCGCCCCGATGCGCCCGCCCCGGCTGCGGTAGGGCAACCCAAATTGTGGGGTACCAAGATACCTATTTTGCAAACCGCTGATATTACAACGATAAATCGCCCATTCTGGCCTTGACGCGGTTCCCGCCTTGGCCGATACACCGCCATCCGAATTCCAGCGGGGCACGATCCCCGCGAAACGACATGGACCGCATATGAAAACCTTCACCGCAACGCCGGCGGACATCCACAAGAAGTGGGTTCTGATCGACGCCGAGGGCATTGTTCTGGGGCGCCTCGCCACCATCGTGGCGTCGATCCTGCGCGGCAAGAACAAGCCGACCTTCACGCCGCACATGGACATGGGCGACAACGTGATCGTCATCAACGCAGGCAAGGTGCAGATGACGGGCAACAAGCGCGAGGACAAGCGCTACTACTGGCACACCGGCTATCCGGGCGGGATCAAGTTCCGCACCGCGCGTCAGGTGCTGGAAGGCAACCACCCCGAACGCGTGGTGGAAAAGGCCGTGGAGCGGATGATCACCCGCAACCGCCTTGGCCGCCAGCAGATGACCAACCTGCGCATCTATGCAGGTGCCGAGCATCCGCATGAAGCCCAACAGCCCACGGTTCTCGACCTCAAGGCGATGAACCCGAAAAACACGCGGAGCGCCTGAGCATGGCCGATATCAAATCCCTCGACGATCTGAAGACCGCCGTGGCGGGCACGCCCGCAGAAGCGCCCGCGGCAGTGGTCATGGCCGCACCGCGCGTGGCCGTGCGTGACAGCCTCGGGCGGTCCTACGCCACCGGCAAGCGCAAGAATGCGGTGGCCCGCGTCTGGATCAGGCCGGGCAACGGCAAGGTCATGGTGAACGGCAAGACGATGGCCGAATACTTCGCGCGCCCCGTCCTGCAGATGATCCTGCGCCAGCCCTTCACGGTGGCCGGTGTGGAAGGCCAGTTCGACGTGATGGCGACGGTTGCGGGCGGCGGTCTGTCGGGGCAGGCGGGTGCGGTGAAGCACGGAGTCTCGAAGGCCCTGCAACTCTACGAGCCGTCCTTGCGCGCAGCCCTCAAGGCCGCAGGCTTCCTGACCCGCGACAGCCGCGTGGTGGAACGCAAGAAGTACGGCAAGGCCAAGGCCCGCCGGTCCTTCCAGTTCTCCAAGCGCTGATCGTTTCTACAGTGTGAAAAAGGCCCGCAGCGATGCGGGCCT
>JBBQXK010000094.1:0-8685 GCA_038209775.1 Rhodobacterales bacterium
GGCGAAGGCGCGGGGATGGTGGTGCTTGAGGAACTGGACCATGCGCTGGCGCGCGGCGCGCGGATTTATGCCGAAGTGCTCGGCTATGGCATGTCCGGCGACGCCTATCACATCACGGCGCCGGCCGATGATGGCAATGGCGCGGAACGCTCGATGCGGGCGGCGCTGAAGGACGCGGGGCTCGCCCCGTCGGACATCGACTACATCAACGCGCATGGCACATCGACCATGGCCGACGTGATCGAACTCGCCGCCGTGGAGCGGATGATGGGCGAGGCTGGGGGCAAGGTCACCATGTCCTCCACCAAGTCGGCGACCGGGCATCTACTTGGAGCGGCAGGCGCCGTCGAGGCGGTGTTCTCGATCCTGGCGATCCGCGATCAGGTGGCGCCGCCGACGATCAACCTCGACAATCCGGCGGTGGTGCCGGTGCTTGATCTGGCACCCAACAAGGCCGTGAAGCGGCGCATTGACGTGGCGCTGTCGAATTCATTTGGCTTTGGTGGCACGAACGCCAGTCTGGTGCTGACGCGGGTGGCGGTCTGATGTGGCGGGCGATTGCATCGAATGCGCTGACACTGGTGATCGTGATGCTGGTGGTGGCGGCGGGGCTGCTGGCCTGGGGGCGTGAGGTTTACAGCGGGCCGGGCCCTCTGGCCGACGCGGCCTGTGTCCGGGTCGAGCGTGGCGCGTCGCTGAGTGCCGTCAGCCGCACGCTTGAGGCCGACGGGGTGATTGCGGACGCCCGGATTTTCCGTATCGGGGCCGACTATGCCAACCGTGAGCGGCTGTTGAAGTTCGGAAGCTATCTTGTTCCTCCGAACGCCACGATGGGGCAGGTACTGGAAATTCTGACGGGCGGCGGCCAGTCGACCTGTGGGCGCGAGGTGAACTTTCGCATCGGCGTGACGGGCGCGGATGTGGTTCTGCGCGAATTGGACCCGGCAACACAGCGTTATGTCGAGATGGTAAAGTTCGACCCGGCCGCCGATGCGGTGCCGGCCTTGTATCTGGAGGCCTCGGGTGAGGCCGACATGCGGTACCGGGTGACGCTGGCCGAAGGCGTGACAAGCTGGCAGGTGGTCGATGCACTGAAGCGCGCCGATTTCATGGCGGGCGAGGCAGTGGCAGTTCCGCCCGAGGGCAGTCTGGCGCCCGACAGCTATGACGTGGCGCGGGGCAGTGACCGGGGCAAGCTGGTTGCTGACATGACGGCCAGCCAGGCGACGATCCTGGCTGCGGCCTGGGCCGCGCGGGCCGACGGGTTGCCCTATGCCACGCCCGAAGAGGCGCTGGTGATGGCCTCGATTATCGAAAAGGAAACCGGCGTTCCCGAAGAACGGCGTCAGGTGGCCAGCGTCTTTGTCAACCGGCTGGAGCGGGGGATGAAACTGCAGACCGACCCCACGGTGATCTACGGCGTGACCAAGGGCGAGGGCGTGCTGGGGCGCGGTTTGCGGCAAAGCGAATTGCGGCGTGAGACGCCGTGGAACACCTATGTGATCGACGGCCTGCCGCCGACGCCCATTGCCAACCCCGGGCGGCTGTCGATCGAGGCGGCGCTCAACCCCGACACGACCCCTTTCGTGTTCTTCGTGGCGGATGGCACGGGTGGCCATGCCTTTGCCGAAACGCTGGACCAGCACAACGAGAACGTGGCCCGCTGGCGCGAGATAGAGAAACAGCAGGCCACCGAGAGTGAGGCAGGCAGTGTCACGGGCGTGCAGTCGGAGTAAGGGTGCTCTTCCCGGGTTTCACCTTGTCCAAATACTCCGGGGGGTGAATGGGCCTTCTTCAGGCCCAGAGGGGGGCTGGCCCCCCTTTCTTGGCGCGCGCAGCGCGCCCGGCCCAACACTGAGAAGCGCTGCGGGCGCCAGCCTGCAGGCGACGAAGGGCGGGAGGGCCCCGGTTCCGCCGGGTGCTGCGGTTAACAGCGGGTTAATGCTGCGTTCGCCAAGCCATTGTCTTGCATGGATTATTTGCTTGACTTGAGCGTCCGGTCCAGAGTATGACTTAAGGCAAGCTGGAAGAGGTGGGTAAGCGGCACGGGGTGAACCCGGCGCCGCTTTTTCATTTCCCCGCCGTGTCGGGCAGCACGGGGGCAAGGCCAAGGAAAGCGGGCAGATGACAATCAAGTTCCGTGATGGGGACGAACCGCCGGTCGATGTGCTGGCGGAAACCGAAGGGTATCTGAGGGAAAGTGTCGAGCTGATCATTCGCACGGTTCAGGACGTGCGGGCAGGCAAGACCGGCGACGTGAAGGCGGCACAACAGACCGTGCGCGACCTGAAGACGCTTTTCCAGATGGTCATGGATGAAAGGACACGCGTTGACAAACTCCGCAAACAGGTTGCCGGGGTCGTCGGCGGCCACGCGCTCGACTTCGACGGGGCGCGCGATGAGATCGGGCGCCGCCTGGCTTGCCTCCGCGACGCCGAGCCAGGTTGAGGAATTCATCGGGGGCCTCAGCGAGAATGCGCTGCTGTCGCTGCCCTGGATGTTCGAGTTCTGGGCCCTGCCGCACCAGTTGCCGCCCGAAGGGGTATGGCGCACCTGGGTGATCATGGGGGGCCGGGGTGCGGGCAAGACCCGCGCCGGCGCCGAGTGGGTGCGGGCGGAGGTTGAGGGCGCGGGGCCGCTGGACGTCGGCCGGTCGGCGCGGGTGGCGCTGGTCGGCGAGACGGTCGATCAGGTGCGTGAGGTGATGATTTTCGGTGACAGCGGGATTATGGCCTGTTCGCCACCTGACCGGAAGCCGGTCTGGGAGGCGGGACGCAAGCGGCTTGTCTGGCCGAACGGGGCGGTGGCGCAGGTGTTTTCGGCGCATGAACCCGAAAGCATGCGGGGGCCGCAGTTCGATGCGGCCTGGATCGACGAACTGGCCAAGTGGAAGAAGGCCGAGGAGGCCTGGGACATGCTGCAGTTCGCACTGCGGCTGGGCAAGCATCCGCGTCAGGTGGTGACGACAACGCCGCGCAATGTGGGGGTGCTGAAGGCCATTCTTGCGAACCCGACGACGGTGCTGACGCATGCACCGACGGTGGCCAACAAGGCGCATCTGGCGGCGTCGTTTCTGGAAGAGGTCTATGCCCGCTATGGCGGACGGCCGCAGGGGCGGCAGGAGCTGGACGGCGTGCTGGTAGAGGATATCGACGGGGCGTTCTGGACGGCAGCGATGCTGGAGGCGGCTGTCGCCTCATCGGCCGATCTGGAGGGGCTGGGGCGGATTGTTGTCGCGGTCGATCCGCCGACCACGTCCAAGGCCGGATCCGATGAATGCGGGATTGTCGTCGTGGGGGCCGACACGCGGGGGCCGCCACGCGGCTGGCGGGCGGTGGTGCTTGAGGATGCGACCGTGAAGGGCGCATCGCCCGATGCCTGGGCCCGGGCGGTGGTGGCCGCCGCCGCACGGCACAAGGCGGACCGGGTGGTGGCTGAGGTCAATCAGGGCGGCGATATGGTGGCAGAGGTTCTGCGCCAGGTGGACCCCACGCTGCCGGTGCGGAAAGTGAACGCGACGCGGGGCAAGCATGTGCGGGCAGAGCCGGTAGCGGCGCTGTATGAGCAGGGGCGGGTTCGGCATGTGCGGGGGCTGGGCGTGCTGGAAGAGCAGATGATGAAGATGACGGTGACGGGGTGGCAGGGTTCCAAGTCACCGGATCGGCTGGATGCGCTGGTCTGGGCCCTGACCGACCTCATCATCGAACCGGCAGCGGCGCACCGCGATCCGAAGTTGCGGTTTCTGTAGGGGCCGCGCGGGTTGAGGGGGCAGGACCGGGGTGTTTCACACCCCCCGGACCCCCCTGGGATATTTGTGCAAGGTGAATGGGGAGGGGCGGCAGGGGTCGGTTTGGCCGCTGCTTGCGTCTGTCCGGGCTATCGGCGGCAATTTCGGCAGTCCTTGCGGCTGGTCGAGCGAAGGGAGTGATCCGAAATGGTGTTCGATTTCCTGCGGCGGGGCGCGGCCCCGGCTGTGGCTGATACGGGTGTGGCCGAGGTCAAGGCCAGTGCGACCGGGCGGGTGGTGGCCTTTGCCAGCGGGGGCCGGGTGGCGTGGAGCCCGCGCGACACGGTGAGCCTGACGAAGTCGGGGTTTCTGGGCAATCCGGTGGGGTTCCGGGCGGTGCGGCTGATCGCGGAGGCGGCGGCGGCGCTGCCCTTGGTGCTGCAGGACGCCGAGCGACGGTATGAGGTGCATCCGCTGATCGAGTTGATGCGGCGGCCGAATGCGGCGCAAGGGCGGGCGGAGTTTCTGGAGGCGGTCTATGGGCATCTGATCCTTTCGGGCAACGCCTATCTTGAGGCGGTGCCGGGGGCGGGGATGCTGCCGGGCGAGCTGCATGTGCTGCGGTCGGACCGGATGGCGGTGGTGCCGGGGGCGGATGGCTGGCCGGTGGCCTATGACTATACCGTCGGAGCCAAGAAGCACCGGTTCGATGTGCGCGAGGTGCCTGCGATCTGTCATCTGCGGACGTTCCATCCGCAGGACGACCACTATGGTTTCTCGCCGATGCAGGCGGCGGCGGTGGCGGTGGATGTGCATGCATCGGCCAGCCGGTGGTCGAAGGCGTTGTTGGACAATGCGGCACGGCCTTCGGGGGCGATCATCTACAAGGGTGCCGACGGGCAGTCGCAACTGTCGTCCGAGCAGTATGACCGGCTGACGGCAGAGATGGAGGCGAACCATCAGGGCGCGCGGAATGCGGGGCGGCCGATGCTGTTGGAAGGGGGGCTTGACTGGAAGCCGATGGGGTTCAGCCCGTCGGACATGGAGTTCCACAAGACCAAGGAATCGGCGGCGCGTGAGATTGCCATCGCGTTCGGGGTACCGCCGATGCTGATGGGGATACCGGGGGATGCCACCTATGCCAATTATCAGGAGGCGAACCGGGCGTTCTTTCGGCTGACGGTCCTGCCGTTGGCCACGAAGGTTCTGGCGGACATCACGCACTGGCTGTCGGCGTTTTCCGGTGAGGCGGTGGATTTGCGGCCCGATCTGGATCAGGTGCCGGCGCTGTCGGTCGAGCGGGATCAGCAATGGGCGCGGGTCGGGGCGGCTGATTTCCTGACCTCGGCGGAGAAGCGGACGATCCTGGGGCTGCCGCCGCTGGCAGATGAAGCATGACAGTTCGCGCCAAACCGCCGGTGGGCGGATCGCGGTATCTGTACGAGAGTTTCGATGCGGCCCATGCCCGGATCGAGGCAAACGAGCGGGTCGCGGATGAACGCTGGAGTGCGCTGGAGTACCGGCTGGGCCGCATCGAAGAGGGCCTTGAGCGAATGGAAAAGCGCATCTGGGTGGGCGTTTACGGATTGGCGGCGTTCCTGCTGGCGCAGGGGGCCGAGGTGATTTTCACGGCGATGAGGTGAAGGCGATGCAGGACATGACAGCGTTTGGCGCGCCGGAGCGCAAATTTCACCGGCCCGAGGCGGGGTTCACCGTGACCGAGGGGCGGATGATCGAAGGCTATGCGTCGATTTTTGGCCGCCGCGATCAGGGCGGGGATGTGGTGCAGAAGGGGGCCTATGCGGTCAGCCTGAAGGCGCTGGCCGCCGCCGGGCGGCGGGTCAAGATGCTGTGGCAGCATGACCCCGCGCGCCCCATCGGTGTGTGGGAAGAGGTGCGCGAGGATGCGACGGGCCTGTATGTGAAGGGCCGGATCCTTGACGAGGTGGCGCAGGGGCGCGAGGCGGCGGCGTTGCTGGCCGCGGGGGCGATCGACGGGTTGTCGATCGGTTATCGCACGCTGCGGGCGGAACGCGACGGCAAGGGCAATCGCCTGCTTGCCGAGCTGGAGCTGTGGGAGGTGTCGCTGGTGACGTTTCCCATGCTTCCCGAGGCGCGGGTCGCGGCCAAGGGGGATGACCCCGGGGCAGAGACCTGGGCTGCATTGGCCATGCTTCTGGATGAGGCGCGGCAGGGTCTGGCGTCGCGCCGGGCCAAGTGACGACCAACCTGAGGATGAACGAGATGACCGAGACGAAGTCCCGGGCCGGGGAAGTTCTGCCCCGTGCCCTTCCGGGTGCGGACGTGACTGCCGCGATGGCCGGATTCCTGAAAGAATTCAGTATCTTTCAGGGTGAAGTGAAGACCACGTTGAAACAACAGGAAGAGCGCATGACCATGCTTAACGCCAAGACGATGACCTATGGGCGCCCGGCGCTGTCGGCGCAGGCCGATACCGATGTTCCCCACAAGAAGGCCTTCGGCGCCTATCTGCGCTGCGGCGACGATGACGGCCTGCGTGGCCTTGTGCTGGAGGGCAAGGCCCTGTCGACGGCGGTGGCCGGCGATGGCGGTGTTCTTGTGGACCCGCAGACGGCGGACACAATCCGTTCGCTGCTGCTGTCGACGTCGACCCTGCGGGCCGTGGCGAATGTGGTGCAGATTGATGCAACCTCGTTCGACGTGCTGATCGACCGCACCGAGGTTGGGTCGGGCTGGGCAACGGAAGTGCCGGCGCAGCTCGAAACCTCGACCCCCACCATCGAGCGCATCTCGATCAAGCTGCACGAGTTGTCGGCGATGCCGAAGGCGTCGCAGCGGTTGCTGGATGACAGTGCGTTCGACGTTGAGGGTTGGCTTGCCGGCAAGATTGCCACGCGGTTCATCCGGGCCGAAGCGGCGGCGTTCATCAACGGCGACGGCGTGGACAAGCCCAAGGGCATCCTGCTGCCCGCAAAGGTCACCAACGCGTCCTGGACCTGGGGCAGCATCGGCTATGTGCCGTCAGGGGCGGCGGCGGATTTCCCGGCGGTGAACGCGGGGGACACCATCGTGAACCTCGTCTATGCGCTGGGTGCCGACTATCGCACCAATGCCACGTTCCTGATGAACTCGAAAACCGCCGGTGCCGTGCGCAAGATGAAGGATGCGGATGGCCGGTTCCTGTGGTCGGACGGTCTGGTTGCGGGGCAGCCGTCAACGCTGATGGGCTATCCGGTGCTGGTCTGCGAGGACATGCCGGACATCGCGGCCAACGCCTTTGCCATTGCGTTCGGTGACTTTGCGGCGGGCTATACCATCGCGGAACGCCCGGACCTGCGCATCCTGCGTGATCCGTTCAGCGCCAAGCCGCATGTGCTGTTCTATGCGTCCAAGCGCGTGGGTGGCGACGTGACCGACTTTGCCGCGATCAAGCTGTTGCGGTTCGCCCTGACCTGACGCGTGCGGACGACTGGCCGCCCCCGACGTGGGGCGGCCGGCTTGCGTTGAAAGAACAGTCGGCTTTCTGGAGTGCGAGAGATGTTGTTGATCGAGCAAGGGGGCGTGCCGCAGGCGGCGCTGCCCATTCAGGCGCTGAAGGATCACATGCGGCTGGGCAGTGGTTTTGCCGATGACGGGCTGCAGGATGCGCTGGCCGAAAGCTATTTGCGGGCGGCGCTGGCGGTGATCGAGGGGCGCACGGCCAAGGTGCTGATTGCGCGGAATTTCCAGTTGGTGCTGGAGGATTGGCGACAGGGGTCGGAGCAGGCGCTGCCGGTGGCGCCGGTGACTGCGGTGGTTTCGGTGACGTTGTATGACGCGGCGGGTGCGGGTTCGGTGGTGGCCGCGGACCGGTACCGTCTGGTGCGCGATACGCACCGGCCGAAGATCGCGGCGACTGGCGCGCTGTTGCCGATGGTTGCCGAGGGAGGGCGCGCCGAGGTGCTGTTCACGGCGGGTTTCGGCCCTTGGGCGGCGGTGCCTGCCGATCTTGCGCAGGCGGTGTTCGTGCTGGCGGCGGAGTATTACGAGATGCGCCACGAGGCCGGGGTGCGCGAGGCGGCGGGGTTGCCGCATGCGGTGCAGGTGCTGATCGAGCGCTGGCGCACGGTGCGCGTTCTGGGCGGGGGCGGGCGATGAGGGCGCCGCGACTGCACCGGCGCCTGGCGCTGGAGGCCGAGGTGGTGACGCCGGATGGCACCGGCGGGTTTTCACGGGTCTGGGCACTGCGGGGGCATCTTTGGGCTGAGGTTGCCCCGGGTTCGGGGCGCGAAAGCGGGGGCATCGAGGTGCCGCTGTCGACGCAGCCGTTCCGCATCACGGTGCGGGGGGCGGCACAAGGTGTGCCGTCGCGGCCCGTCGCGGGGCAACGGTTTCGAGATGGGAGCCGTGTGTTCGCAGTTCTGGCGGTGACCGAGCGGGATACCGACGGGCGCTATCTGGTGTGCGCAGCGCGTGAGGAGGTACCGGCATGAGCTATGGCAGTGCGGCGGCCTTGCAGGCCGCGATATGGCAGCGGTTGTCAACCGAGGTGCTGCTGACCGGGGTGGCGGTTGTGGATGCTTTGCCGAAGGGCCAGGGCCGCGGGACGTTCGTGCTGATCGGGCCCGAGGAAGTGACCGACGCGTCCGACAAGACCGGCGGCGGGGCCGAGCATCGGCTGACGATCAGCGTGATTTCGGATGCGACCGGGTTCAAGGGCGCGAAAGAGGTCGCGGTGATCGTGTCGGACGCGCTGGTGGACGCGGGGCTGGTGCTGGCGCGGGGGCGGCTGGTGTACTTGCGGTTCCTGCGCGCGGTGGCGCGACGGCTGGAGGATGGCGCGTCGCGGCGGATCGACCTGGTGTTTCGGGCACGGATCGAGGCTTGAGAGGGCAGGAGCCGGGGGCGGCCCCCCCCCCCCGGCTACTTGGGCCAAAAAGAAATCCCACCGACAAAAACCCGGGGGGTGTGGTAAAAAAAAAAAAACACGGTTTGGT
>JBBQXK010000095.1:0-7919 GCA_038209775.1 Rhodobacterales bacterium
GGGGGGGGGGCGGGCTGGGGCCCGGCCCGCGCGTGCCCCGGCCCGCCCGGGCGGGGGCGGGGGGCCGTCGGGGTCCCCCCGTTGTGCTGGGGGGGGGGGCGGGGGGGGGGGGTCTGCACGCGGCACTTGCGGCATCTGGCCGGGGTGCCGGGGTTTTGCTGGTTGACGAGCGTCCGACCGATGGCGGGCAATACTACAAGCAATCCGCCCGGCCCGGCCCGGTGCGCGACGCGCAGGCGGCGGAGGGGGCGGCGCTTGTGGCGCGGGTTGCGGCGGCGGCGGGGGTGGTCTGGTGGCGGGGGGCCGAGGTCTGGGGGGCGTTCGAGGCGGGTTCTGTGGGTTCCGGCGGTTCGGGGGGGGCGGTCTTTATGGTCAGGCACGATGGCGCCAGCCACCGGATCGAGCCGCGCCGCGTCGTTCTGGCGACCGGGGCGTATGAGCGGCCATGGCCGGTGCCGGGCTGGACCCTGCCCGGCGTGATGACCACGGGGGCGGCGCAGACGCTGTTGCGCAGCTATGGCGTGGTGGCGGGGCAACGGGTGCTGATCGCGGGGAACGGACCGCTTAACCTGCAGGTCGCGTGCGAGCTTGTGGCGGCGGGGGCCGAGGTGGTGGCGGTGGCCGAGGCGGCGTTTGCGCCGGGGTGGCGGCAGGTGGCGGCGCTGGCGGAGATGGCGATGAACGGGCCGCGCCTTTTGTGGCGGGGGTGGGGGATGCGGCGGCAACTGGGTGCGCGGCTGCACTACGGGCAGGTGTTGCGCGGCGTGGAGGCGGCCGGGGCCGGGCTGGTGGCCGGGCTGGTGGCCGGGATTGGGCCGGTGGCGGGCGGGCCGACGCGGCGGTTTGCGGTGGATGTGGTCTGTGTGGGTTACGGGTTTCTGCCTGCGGACGAGCTTGCGCGCGCCCTGGGCTGTGCTGAGGGCGCGGCCGGCGTGCTGCGCGATGGGGATGGGCGGTCGAGCCTGCCAGGTGTGTTCATCGCGGGCGATGGGGCCGGACTGGGCGGGGCACCGGCGGCGGCCTGCGAAGGCAGGTTGGCGGGGTTTGCGGCGGCGGCGGATCTGGGGTTCGGGGCCGATGCGCTGCAACTGGCGTCGGCGCGCCGGGCGTTGCGGCGGCACCGGCGGTTTCAGCGGGCGTTGTGGTCGGTGATGGCAACCGCCGCTGCCGCACCTGTGACCCCTGACACGCTGATTTGCCGGTGTGAGGAGTTGTCGGCGGCGGACCTGATGCCGCCGACCTGCGCCGTGGAGGCCCCGCTCAACGTCATGAAGCGCATCACACGTTTGGGGATGGGGCGCTGTCAGGGCCGCTACTGTGCGGCACATCTGGCGACGGGGGGCGACCGCTTTACGCCGCGCCCGCCGGTACGGCCGATCCGCATCGGTGACATTGTCGGACAGGGGGACGGACTGTGATCAAGGTGATGTGGTTTCTGCGGCGTGCGCCGCACCTGACGCTGGACGAGTTCGGTCACTGGTGGCGCACCGTGCATGCCCCCGACATCATCCGCGATCAGCACCCCTACCTGCGCCGCTATGTCATCGACCTGCGGGTTGAGGATGATGCGGGGCTGTCGGGGAAACCGGCGGTGGCCCCTGAGTGGGACGGGATTGCCGAGCAGTGGTTCGAGACCGAGGCGGATTACAACGCCGTCTATTCCCGCACCGACCGGCCGACGCGGGCCGATACTTTGGCGCATACCTCGGGGTTCCAGCGGCTGGTGGTGCGCGAGTATGAACAGAAGGTCTGACGTCAGGGGGGCGTGATGCGGTTTGCGGGCAAGACGGTGCTGATCACGGGGGCCGCGACCGGGCTTGGGGCCTGTGCGGCGCGCGCCTTTGCGGGCGAGGGGGCGCAGCTGGTGCTGGTGGACCGGAACGCGGGGGGGCTGGCCGCGCTGGGGGCGGAGCTTGGGGTGCGGGTGGTTGTGGGGGATGCGTCGCTGGTGGCCACGGCGGATGCGGCGGTTTCGGCGGCGGGCAGGGTGGATGTGCTGTTCGGCAATGCGGGGATTGACCCTTTGGGGGCGACGGATGTGCCGGGCACTTCCGAGGATGACTGGGACCGGGTGATGGCGGTCAATGTGAAGTCGGCGTTCCTGTTCGCCCGCGCCGTTCTGCCCGGGATGATCGCGGCGGGGGCGGGGTCGATGGTGTTCACCGCGTCGATTGCCGGGGTCAAGCCGGTGGCGGGTGAGGTAGCCTATGCGGTGTCGAAGGCGGCACTTGTGCAACTGACGCGCTGCATCGCGCTGGATCACGCGCGGCAGGGTATCCGCGCGAATGCCTTGTGTCCGGGGTATCTTGAGGCGGTGATGGCTGACCGGCGGGCCGACATGACACCCGAGGCGCTGGCCGCGCGGTCGGCGGGGGCTGCTGTCGCGGTGCCGATGGGGCGCGAGGGCACATACGCCGAGATGGCGCGGCTGGTGCTGTTCCTGTCCGATCCGGCACAGTCGGGGTATGTGACGGGGCAGGCGCTGACGGCGGACGGGGGCGTGACACTGGTCTGAGGCGGGGGTTGCGGGGGCTGCCCGCAGCACAGGCGGTGCGGGTCGCGCATGCCCGGCAGCGTCAGCCGAAATGGGTGGTGTTGCGTCACTGAAGTCGGTCGGCCCCAAGGCCACGCTGGTCGGGGGCGATCTTTGGGGTGCGATGCGGGCGTTGAAGTCCGGGCACGAGGGCGCGATTGGGGTTGGGGGCCGAACCTTGCGCATAGCCTTACGGCACTTGGGCTGATCGACAGCGACTTTGTGGATGCCGACGTGATCAGGCTGACCTACGTTCCGGCGTGATTGGTTGGCGCCAGGGACAGCCGTTGCGATTGACAGGCGTTGAAGCGCCCGGTCATACTGTATTACGGGCCGTGGAGCGGTCCTGTTCAGGGAGCCCCGATGACCGGCACCGCAAGGATCGAACGCACCGCCGCCCCCCTGCGCCAGCAGGTTGTGCGGCTGCTGCGCGAGGATATCCTGAACGGGCTGATGACCCCCGGGCAGCGGCTGGTCGAGAATGTGCTGTGCGCCAGTTACGGCGTGTCGCGCACGGTGATCCGCGAAGCGATGCGGCAACTGGAATCCGAGCATCTGATCCGGGTAGTCCCCGCGCAGGGGCCGATTGTCGCGGTGCTGACCGAGGGTGAGATACGGGCGATCTATGTCGTGCGCGCGGCGCTAGAGGGGCTGGCGGGGCGGCTGTTCGCGGCGGCGGCGACGGCCGCCGACATCGCGCGGATGATCGGCCTTCGTGACCGGATGACGGCGGATTACCTGCGCGGATCGGTCGATGCGCGCGAGGAATTCAAGGCGGCGTTCTACAGCACCCTTTTGCGCGGCACGGCAAATCCGGTGCTGGCCGATGTCTTGGGCGGTATCCATGCGCGGGTTGCGATCTTTCGCCGGTTTGCCTTTGTCGACGAGGCGCGGGTGGAACTGTCGTATCAGGAACTGGTGCGGATCATCGACGCGATTGCCGTGGCGCGCGATCCGCAGGCGGCGGATGATGCCTGTGCCCAACATATCCGCACTGCGGGCGATCTTGCCCTGATCGAATACGAACGCCGCGCGCCGGGGTTCCTGCGCGACGGGCCGGATGGACATGGGCCGTCCCGGTCCTAGAGTGACGACAATGAAACGCGGCGACTGAAACCGCAAAACGGGGAGTAACTGACATGCACAACGACCGACATCTGGCGTCACTTGCTGCGCGCAATCCGTTGCGGCAGGGGTTGCAACATTCCGCGTCGCGGCGGAAGTTCCTGGCGGGCATGGCCGCAGGTGCGGCGGCGACGGCATTGCCCTTTGGGGCCAGCGCACAGGACCGGGCCCTGGCCCTGTTGACCTGGGACGCCTATACCGACCCGCGTCTGGTGGCGCTGTGGAAGGAAAAGACCGGCGGCGACCTGAAGTACGAGATCCACATTTCAGACCCCACATCGGTCAACCGCCTGCGGGCGGGCGAAACCGCCGTGTGGGATTTCATCAATGTGAACAACCCCTGGGCCCGCAACGTGATGTGGCCTGCGGGGCTGATCAAGGCCCTGCCGCGTGAGCGGTTCGAGCCCTTGTATGCACAGATGAAGCCGAAATTCGCTGCCCCCTTCAAATGGGCGACGAGCGAGGATGGCGAGAACCTTCTGGGTATTGTGCAGCGGTATGAGACGTTCGATTTCGTCATCAACTCGGACAAGATCGCCCCGGCGACGGCCAAGGATGAAGGCTGGGATCTGTTCAACAGCCCCGATTTCGCGGGCCGTTACGGCATTCTGGCCTATGAGGACTGGAACGTGATGCACATCTGCATGGGCGCGGGGGTGCATCCCTACAAGGTCAAGACCGATGCCGAGATCGCGAAGTTCGAGGAGACCTGCAATCGCTGGATCAAGGGGGCGGCGATCATCACCACCGATTTCGTGGCGCTGAACCTGGCCATCCTGAACGACGAGATCGACCTTTACGTGACCGGCGGCACCTATACCACCGGCGCGGCGCGGCGCGAAGGGGTGAACAACCTGTATGCCATAACGCCGAACAAGGGGCCGGCAGACGGCAAGGGGGGGATCAACTGGATCGAGGTCAACTCGGCCGTCAACAACCCCAACTTCAACGAAAAGGCGTTCGACTGGCTGGAGTTCATCACCACGGTAGATGCCGCGGAAATCATCGCGCGCGGCAATGGCAACCTGCAACCCGTGTCGCAGATGGCGAACCCCAAACTGATGGAACGTTTCACCGCCGAAGACCTGAACGCCCTGCAATGGGACGAGTTCGACGAGCGCATCGCCAACGCGGTCGAGTTCGATATCGTGCCGGACTATGACCGTTTGTACGACATCTATTCGGCTGCAGTGCGCGCGCGCGGGTAGGGTTTGCGGCATGCCATGGACAGGGTGGTGTGGGTTAAGCCGTCGGAGCGGGGGGTTTCACACCCCCCCATGCCACCGGTCTCTCGAACCGGTGGCGTTCCCGGTGGCAAACCCCCGTGGGATATTTGTGGACAGAAAAAGCGGGGCGCGGAAAGGTTTGATGCGGGTTAAAGGGATCGGGTACGGGGATGGCATCTGAGGGTCCCGGCGGGCGGGGGGTGATCCTGTCGCTGGCCGGTCTGACGCGGACTTTCGGAACGCTTAAGGCGGTCGACGGCATCACGCTGGACATCCTTGATGGTGAGTTCATCACCATCGTCGGGCCTTCAGGCAGCGGCAAGTCGACGCTGGTGCGGTTGCTGGCGGGGCTGGAGGCGCCGACGGCGGGCAGCATCCGGCTGCGGGGCGTGGACATCACGGGGGTGCCTGCGAACCGCCGCCCGACAGCGCTGGTATTCCAGTCGCTGGCGCTGTTCGATCATCGCAGCGTCGGGCAAAACATCGAATTCGCGATGAAGATGAAGGGCGTGGCCCCCGCCGCGCGGCGGGCGCGCGCGATGGAGTTGCTGGCGCTGGTGCGGCTGCCGGAAAGCTATTACCCGCGCGCCGTGACTCAATGTTCGGGGGGTGAGCGGCAGCGCGTGGCGCTCGCCCGTGCGCTGGGGTCGGACCCCGAGATATTGTTCTTTGACGAACCCCTGTCCGCCATCGACTACCGCCTGCGCAAGACGCTGGAGGTCGAGTTGAAAGACCTGCACCAGCGTACCGGCAAGACCTTTGTCTACATCACCCACTCGTTGGAAGAGGCGATGGTGATGTCGGACCGCATCGCGATCATGCAGGCGGGGCGGTTCGTGCAGATCGGCACGCCTGCGGCGATCTATGGCGCGCCGGTGAACCGGTTTGTTGCGTCCTTCATGGGTGAGGTGAACATCCTGTCGGTGACCGAAGGCCGGTTCGCGGCGCTTGACCTCGCTGTGGCGGCCAAGGGGGCGCATGCGGTGCTGCGCCCCGAGGATCTGCGGCTGGGGCATGGGGCCGCGATGCACCTGACGGCCATGATGCGGCACAAGATGATGCTGGGGTCACGGACGCAGGTGCATTTTGAGGCGGGCGGGCTGACCCTGATCGCCGAAGTGCCAAGCGGTGAGGCGGAACCTTTGCAGCCCGGGGCAGAGGTGGCACTCAGCTTCGATCCGGCAAGCCTTGCCTGGGTTGCGGAATGACCGCCCGCCTGTCACCCGGTGTGGTCTATGCGGCGCCCGTCATCCTGTTCCTGACGCTGGCCTTTGCCATGCCCATCGGCATCGTGGCCTGGTACAGCCTGATGCCGCCCCGCACGTTCGACCTGACGCTGGCCTTTACCCTTGAGAACTACCGCGCGGCCTTTGTCGACGGGTATGGCAAGCCCCTCATGTGGTCGCTGATCGGGGCCACGCTGACCACCCTCGTCTGTGCCCTGCTGGCATGGCCCACGGCCAAGGCGCTGCATGCCCACGTAGGCCGGGCGGCGGCGGTGGTGACGGCGCTGATTGCCCTGCCGATCTTTATCTCGGAAAGTGTGCGGTTGTTCGGGCTGTCGGTGTTCATGATGCCGAAGGGGGGCATTCTGGCGGGGTCGCTGAACGCGTTCTTCGGGGTGCAGATCGGGTCGATCCTGAACACCAGGGCGGCGGCCCTTCTGGGGATGATCTACATCCATTTTCCGTTCATGCTGTTCCCGCTGATCCTGGGGGTCGGGATGATCCCGCGCGACCGGGTCGAGGCCGCGCGCGATCTGGGGGCCGGGGGCTGGCAGGTGTTCCGCGAGGTGGAACTGCCGCTGGCGGCCCCGGGGTTGATGATCGGGGGCTTGCTGACGTTCGTACTCGCACTTGGGGCCAATGCCGAGGCCGCGATCCTGGGGGGGCGGGCGGTGACGGTGATCACGGCGGCCATCGACCAGCGGTTCAACTATGGTCAGGACTGGCCTTCGGGGGCGGCGCTGACGGTCTTGGTGATCCTGGCCACGGTCATCATCGTGGCGCCGGTTCTGGCGCGGTTCGATCTGGCGCGGCTGACGCGGCGATGAACGGGCGCTGGATCAGGCCGTTGGCACAGATGTGGGTGGTGATGGTGCTGACGGCCCTTTACATCCCCATTGTGTCGGTGGTGCTGGCCAGCTTTGCCAACACCCGCTACATGCGATTTCCGCACAAGGAGTGGACGGTCGCCGCCTACCACGAGGCGGTGGCGTCGCCCACCACATGGGACATCCATCAGGTGTCGTTCAAGATAGCGCTTTGTACGGTGGTGCTGGCGGTGGTGTTGGGCACTTTGGGCGCGATGGCCTTTGCCCGCTATGACTGGCGGGGCCGCAGCCTGTTCCAGAAAGTGCTGGTGCTGCCGATCTTCTTTCCGCAGCCGGTGCTGGGGCTGGCGATCCTGCTGTCGCTGACGGCGGTGGGGATCACGCCGACGTGGAAAACCGCTGTCATCGCCCATCTGGTGTGGATCGTGCCGATCGTGACGCTGGTCATCTCGATCCGGCTGTTCGGCTATGACGTGGCGCAGGAAGAGGCGGCGCTGGACCTTGGGGCGTCGCGGCTGCAGGTGATCCGCGAGGTGACGCTGCCCGCATTGTGGCCGGGGATCTTCTCGGGTGCCACCTTTGCGTTCCTGCTCAGCTGGGCGAACCTGCCCCTGTCGATCTACACCACGGGCATCGACAACACGCTGCCGTCATGGCTTTTCGCGCGGACCGCCACCAATTACTCCCCCATCGTGCCCGCCGTGGCGGTGATCGGCACGCTGGTATCGGCCTTTGTCGTGGTAGCGCTTGTCACCCTGCGCGCCCTTGCCGCCCGGCTGCGCACTCCTTCGTAATTTCATCTTTGCCCAAGTATCCCGGGGGTCCGGGGGCTGGCCCCCGCCTCGGTCCCGTCGGGCTCAGCTCCCGAACACCTCGGCCACCGCCCCCCGCAGTGCCTCGGCCACCGTGGCAATCTCGGCGGCGGTGATGCACAGGGGCGGGGCAAAGCCGATGATGTCGCCTTCGGGCATGGCGCGGGCGA
>JBBQXK010000096.1:0-7850 GCA_038209775.1 Rhodobacterales bacterium
CCCGTGGATACTTGGGCAAAGGCGAATGGGCAGGGGTCAAGAAGCGGTCCAGAGGGCCGGGATCAGGCCGCGCAGCGAGTTGCCCAGCCAGAGGCGGACGTGGGGCAGGTATTCCACGCGCAATGTCGCCTCGCGGCACTGGCCGGTGGCAAGCATTTCGGCGCGCAGGACACCCGGCAGAAGGCCCGCCGCAAGGGGCGGCGTACAAAGACCGTCCCCTGCATCGAAGAACAGCGTGGTGATGCTGCCATCGCAGACCTCGCCATGGGTGTTGGCGAAAACCACCTCGTCGATCCCTGCGGGCAGGGTGGCGCGGGCGTGGTCATAGGCGGCGCGGCGGGTGGATTTGAGCGTGAGCCAGGGATCGCCAGGGTCGAGCCTGTCCGCCGCCAGCGTCACCCGCCACAGCCGGGCCGGGGCGGGCATCGGTGTGGCGGCGGCAAGGATCGCGCCCGCCGCGTCCAGCGTCAGGCGCAGGCGGGCGGGGGTGGCGGGGGCCGCATCGGTCAGCGCCGCCCGCGCGGCGTCAGGGTCGCAAGGCCAGCCCAGCCGGGCGGCCGAAGCGGCCAGCCGCGCCATATGGAGGGCAAGCCGGGGGAACGCCGAACCATCCCACTCCAGTGTCTCGATCAAACGAAGGTCGGGCAGCCACAGCGCCGGGTCCGTCAGATCGCCTTGGCGAAACGCGCTTTCCACAGCGCCTCCTCCCATTCTCCGTCCTCGGTCGAATCCGCCACCACGCCGCCCCCCACGCCGAACCGCGCGCGCCCGTCATCCCAGACCGACACCGTCCGGATCGCCACCGAAAACGCCGCCCGCCCGTCGGGGGCCATCCAGCCTAGCGCGCCGCAATAGGCCCCCCGGGCATGCGGCTCGACCGCGCGGATGATCTCCATCGCGCGGATTTTCGGCGCGCCGGTGATCGACCCGCAGGGGAACAGCGCCGCCATCAGTGACGCCATCCCCGGCGGTGCGGCCAGTTGCCCGGTGATGGTGGACGACATCTGATGCACCGTCGTGAACGCCTCGACCGCGAACAACTCGGGCACCCGGACCGACCCGATGGCCGCCAGCCGCCCGATATCGTTGCGCAACAGATCCACGATCATCAGGTTCTCGGCCCGCGCCTTGGGGCTGGCCGCCAGTTCCTCGGACAGCATCGCATCGCGGACAGGGTCCGCATCGCGCGGTGCCGTGCCCTTCATCGGGCGTGACCGGATCGCCCCCGCCGCATCCACATCGAAGAACAGTTCGGGCGAGCGGGACACGATGGCAGGCCCCCCCCCCAGATCGACAAACCCGCCGTGCGGCACCACCCCCCGCGCCCGCAGCGCCGCGTAAAGCCCGATCGCAGGCCCGGTCACCCGCGCCGCCATCGGAAACGTCAGGTTCACCTGATAACAGTCGCCCGCCGCGATCCAGTCCTTCACCCGGCCAAACGCCACGCCATAATCGGCGCGGGTAATCATCGGCTCGGGTGCCGTCAGGCGGGCAGTCTCAACCCCCTCGTCAAACGCCTTGGGGCCCGCATAAAGACCGAACGACATCAGCGGCCCGTCACGCCCCACCGGCATCAGCGGCGCAAGACGCGGCTCCAGCGCATAGCCCGCCTCATAGGCCATGTGCCCGGCCACCCACAGCCCGGCAGCCCGCGCCTGATCCAGCCGGTGCAGCGCCGGGATGACATCGCCAGCCTCTTGCACCACAACCACAGCCTCGGGGTGCGAAAACCGCACCGGAACGCCCCCGGGACCGTTCTCAAGAAGGATCACTGATCCGCACCCCCTGCCTTCGCACCGCCTGCACATCTAGCATGCACGCCCCAACCGGGCGAGGGCGGCGGACGACAGGCCGCAGCGCATTCACGGCGTGGAACTGCCGCCGCTAGCAGTCGGGTGTGTCGGTGTCGGGGCGCCCCTGCAACGTGCCATCACGCGCCGCGCGGGCCAACCCCTCGAACTTGCTGCGAAACGCTTCCAGCGCCTTTTCGTCCAGCTCCTCAAGGTCCAGAAGCGCGTTATGCGCCCCGTTGGTGGCCCGGATCAATTCGTCCAGCTTCAGCTGGATCGCGATGGTGTCGCGGTTCTGCGTGTTCTGGATCAGGAACACCATCAGGAACGTCACAACGGTGGTGCCGGTGTTGATCACCAACTGCCAGGTGTCCGAGAACCCGAAGATCGGCCCGCTGACCACCCACAGGGCGATCACCCCCACCGCCAGCAAAAAGGTGCTCGGCCGCCCGGTGACACGGGAGATGGCCTTCGAGATGCGGGTATAACTTGCGGTGTTCATGTTGTTGCACCCCTGTTCGCGGACCCGTTCAGAAAGGCCGCACAACGTTGCCCGAGTAAAAGAACATCCCCAGCCCAAGCGCAAACACGATCTGCCCCGCGATGGCATGCATCACCACCGCCATCGCGAACGACCCCCGCCGCTGGTACGCCCAGGCAAAGGCCAGCCCGCCCGCAAACGTCATCACCGCGACGATGCCCGACCAGTACATCAGATGCGCCAGCGAAAACACGGCGGCATTCAGGATGATCCCGGCCCACCCCCCCGGCAGAACCCCCGCATAGCGGCGAAACCACAGGGCGCGGAACATCAACTCCTGCGGCAGGGCCGACAGGATCGGATAGAAGATCAGGATCAGCAGCAGGAACCCCGGGCGTTCCATGGCAAACCGCAACGGATCACCGCCCGTCATCAGCGACACCGCCAGCCCCACCGCCAGCGTCAGCATGGCAAACCCCGCCACCGCCACCCAGGCAATCCGGCCCTGCCGCAGGTCGCGCCAGTGAAACCCTGGCGTGCAGTGCAACAGCCAGATGCCCAGTGCAGTGCCGCCGAACAAGGCCGGAAACATCGTCCCCGGCGGCAACACCACCGCGATCAACACCGGCAGCGCCAGATACAGCGCCGCCCATTCCGCCCTCAGCCTTGCCTGCCCCATCCCGGCCTCCCCTGCGCCAACCCCACATAGGATGGCCACAACCCCCCGCACACCCCCCCACCCCAAGCCCCCTTGCGCCCCCCCCGTGCCCGGCTATAACCGCGCGAATTTGCCCACCCCGCCCCCGGAGGCCCCATGCCGAAACGCACCGACATCCGCTCGATCATGATCATCGGTGCGGGGCCCATCGTGATCGGACAGGCCTGCGAATTCGACTATTCCGGCGCACAGGCCTGCAAGGCGCTGCGCGAAGAAGGCTACCGCGTGGTGCTGGTCAACTCGAACCCCGCCACGATCATGACCGACCCGGGGCTGGCAGATGCGACGTATATCGAGCCGATCACGCCGGAAGTCGTGGCCAAGATCATCGAAAAGGAACGTCCCGACGCGCTGTTGCCCACCATGGGCGGGCAGACGGCGCTGAACACCGCACTGGCCCTCGATGACATGGGCGTGTTGGAAAAGTACAAGGTCGAGATGATCGGCGCCAAGCGCCATGCCATCGAAATGGCAGAAGATCGCAAGTTGTTCCGCGAGGCGATGGACAGGATCGGCCTTGAAAACCCCAAGGCCACCATCGTCGCCGCCCCGAAACTGCCTTCCGGCAAGTACGACATTGCTGCAGGCGTCCGACAGGCGGTTGACGCCATCGAATACGTCGGCCTCCCCGCCATCATCCGCCCCGCCTTCACCCTTGGCGGCACCGGCGGCGGCGTCGCCTACAACCGCGACGAATACGAGGCCATCGTGAAATCGGGGCTGGAGGCATCGCCGGTGGCACAGGTGCTGGTCGACGAATCCCTCCTCGGCTGGAAGGAATTCGAGATGGAGGTGGTCCGCGACACCGCCGACAACGCCATCATCGTCTGCGCCATCGAAAACGTCGATCCGATGGGCGTCCACACCGGCGACAGCATCACCGTGGCCCCGGCCCTGACCCTGACCGACAAGGAATACCAGATCATGCGCAACGGCAGCATCGCCGTTTTGCGTGAGATCGGCGTGGAAACCGGCGGCTCCAACGTGCAATGGGCAATCAACCCCGCCGATGGCCGCATGGTTGTGATCGAGATGAACCCCCGGGTGTCGCGCTCCTCCGCCCTCGCCTCCAAGGCCACCGGCTTTCCCATCGCGAAAATCGCCGCCAAACTCGCCGTCGGCTACACGCTGGATGAGTTGGACAACGACATCACCAAGGTCACCCCCGCATCCTTCGAACCCTCCATCGACTATGTCGTCACCAAGATCCCCCGCTTCGCGTTCGAGAAATTCCCCGGCTCCGAACCCCTTCTCACCACCGCCATGAAATCGGTGGGCGAGGTCATGGCCATTGGCCGCACCATCCACGAATCCCTGCAAAAGGCCCTCGCGTCCCTCGAAACCGGCCTCACCGGCTTTGACGAAATCGCCATCGAGGGTGCCCCCGACCGCGCCGCCATCTTCAAGGCCCTCGGTCGCGCCACCCCCGACCGCCTGCGCGTCATCGCCCAGGCCATGCGCCACGGTCTGACCGATGACGAGATCAACCACGCGACATCCTTTGACCCCTGGTTCCTGTCCCGCATCCGCGAAATCGTCGATACCGAGGCCACCATCCGTCAGGGCGGCCTGCCCGTCCACGCCGAAGGCATCCGCCGCCTCAAGATGATGGGCTTCACCGACGCCCGCCTTGCCATCCTGACGGGCCGCGACGAATCCCAGATCCGCCGCGCCCGCCGCAACCTCGGCGTCATCGCCGTGTTCAAACGCATCGACACCTGCGCGGCTGAGTTTGAGGCGCAGACCCCCTACATGTACTCCACCTACGAACACCCCGTGATGGGCGACGTCGAATGCGAGGCCCGCCCCTCGGATGCGAAAAAGGTCGTCATCCTCGGCGGCGGCCCCAACCGCATCGGCCAGGGGATCGAGTTCGACTATTGCTGCGTCCACGCCTGCTATGCGCTGACCGCCGCCGGCTACGAGACGATCATGATAAACTGCAACCCCGAGACGGTCAGCACCGACTACGACACCTCCGACCGCCTCTATTTCGAACCGCTCACCCTCGAACACGTCCTCGAAATCCTGCGCGTCGAACAAGACAACGGCACCCTCCACGGCGTCATCGTCCAGTTCGGCGGCCAGACCCCCCTGAAACTGGCGCAGGCCCTGGCCGCCGAAGGCATCCCCATCCTCGGCACCACCCCCGACGCCATCGACCTTGCCGAAGACCGCGAGCGGTTCCAGCAACTCCTCCACAAACTCAACCTCAAACAACCCGTCAACGGCACCGCCCGGTCGCGCGATGAGGCCTTCGAAGTCGCCAAAACCGTCGGCTACCCCCTCGTCATCCGCCCCAGCTTCGTCCTCGGTGGCCGCGCCATGGAAATCATCCGCGACGACGCCCAGTTGGAGCGTTACATCCGCACCGCCGTACAAGTCTCGGGCGACAGCCCCGTCCTCCTTGACAGCTATCTCTCCGGCGCCATCGAGGTTGATGTCGATGCCCTGTCCGACGGCACCCACGTCCATGTCGCGGGTATCATGGAACATATCGAAGAGGCCGGCGTCCATTCCGGCGACAGCGCCTGCTGCCTCCCCCCCCACTCCCTGTCCCCCGAAACCATTGCCGAGCTTAAATCGCAAACCGTCCGGATGGCCCTCGCCCTCAATGTCGTCGGCCTGATGAACGTCCAGTTCGCGATCAAGGACGGCGACATCTATGTGCTTGAGGTCAACCCACGCGCCTCCCGCACCGTCCCCTTCGTCGCCAAAGCCACCGACAGCGCCATCGCAAGTATCGCCGCTCGCCTGATGGCCGGCGAACCCCTCTCGAACTTCCCGATGCGCGCGCCCTACCCCGCCGGCGTCGGCCCCGACACCCCCCTGCCGCTGATGGACCCCCTCACCCTCGCCGACCCCCACACCCCGTGGTTCAGCGTGAAAGAGGCCGTGCTGCCCTTCGCAAGGTTCCCCGGCGTCGACCCCGTCCTCGGCCCCGAAATGCGCTCAACCGGCGAAGTCATGGGCTGGGACCGCACCTTTGCCCTGGCGTTCCTCAAGGCGCAGATGGGGGCCGGCACGATCCTGCCCGACACCGGCCGCGTGTTCCTGTCGGTCAAGGACATGGACAAAACCCCCCCCCTCGCCTCCGCCGCCCGCGATCTGGTGGCGATGGGTTTCGAGATCATCGCCACCAAAGGCACCGCCACCTGGCTCGCCACCCACGGAGTGACCGCCACCCCCGTGCCCAAAGTCTACGAAGGCATCCGTCCAAACATCGTCGACCGCCTCAAGAACGACGAGATCGCTTTGGTGATGAACACCACCGAGGGCACGCAGGCGATATCGGACTCGCGCGATATCCGGCGCGTGGCCCTGATGGACAAGATCCCGTATTTCACCACGGCAGCGGCGAGTATTGCAGCGGTGGCGGCGATGAAGGCGAGGGGTGAGGGGTATGGGGTGAGGACGTTGCAGGGGTGATAGCGTATCTCGATCTGTTCATGTCATTTTGTCGACGATGCCAAGAAGTGCTGCAAAAAAGGCAGGCCCTACGATCCAAACTAAGCAGCCAGTTTCACCTTGAGGATTGCCGCTAGGACTATTTGGTGAACTTGTAGTGGGCGAATCTGGCACCGTCTGAGTAACGACTCCTGATCCGCGGCACGAAGAGCAACTGTCTTTGCCGCTACCGCTGCAATAGTGGCAACTGATCTTTCCGCGCCCATAGCAATTGCTGCAATTGCTTATATGCTGAGCGTATGGGTCATAGCCACTTCCCCCACACCTCATGCAGGCGTTTCCTCCTGATCCACCACAGGAGATGCAGTTCTTCTTTCCAGAACCGCCACAGAATTCGCAACGTACGTTTCTTACCGCCATCTGCTGGACAGCCCTATTTCAATAATGATTAAGCCACGCGAAGCTATCTTTGAGCCCCATAGACTTAGTAATACCGGTGCACTTGAGCGCACCATGCGTCCATCCCTCACCACCTCCCCTGCGGCCTCACCTCCAAAACAAGCAACCGCCCAATTCACATCCAAATCCTGCCCCCTCTAGGTAAAAACTCCGCCGCACCCACTGCGCCAACGTTCTCAGCCAATGACAAAGCATTATACTAGTTCACCGCAACGCCATCTTTGGCCGCGAAATCCTTAGCAGCCTTCTTTAGCGACTGAGGCATTTTAGCGAGCCGAGCGCCTTAATGTCAGTATTCTCCGCAAAATATTCGCTGGCAACAGCAAGTCCAACCCTACGCAACTTAAGCTACTGCAATCGAACCGACGTGTCACCCGGCGAGTGCGTTGCAGCGCACCCACCGCGACAACCCTCACCCCACCTCCCGCCGGACCGCCGCCATCAACTCCGCCAAACTCCGCTCCATCCCCCCCACCGGGTCATCCTCCCCCGCCACGTCATACCGCACCGCCTCCGGCCCCTTCGCCATCCCCGCAAACCGCGCATGCATGAACGCTTTCAGCACATCGGCCATCCGCGTCGTGTGCCCCGTCCCCATCGCGCGAAAGAACTCCAGAAAGCGTAGGGTGCGCATTCATTACGCACCACCACCCGCGAAAGGTGCGCAATGAATGCGCACCCTACTTGCCCACCCGCCACCTTGATGCCAAGCATCGTCACCCATCCGGGTACGCCAATTCGCACGACCTCCCATATGCGCCTCCACCCGCATCGCAGCGCAACCTCGTAGGTCGGGGCTTGCCCCCCCCCACCCCCCGATTCGCCCCCCATGGTTAACGCCCCCCTCCCCCCAACCCCATGCATCCACACTATGCATGCCCTGTGCATCACCTGTGCATCCCCGAATTCCCCACATTCCCCCCGATTAACCCAGCGTCCCCAACCCCTTACCCCCCGGATCTTTACACCGCCCCCCGAACCCGCCACCCTTCCC
>JBBQXK010000097.1:0-7063 GCA_038209775.1 Rhodobacterales bacterium
AGGATCGCTATGGTATCGACATCAGCGGCATAGGCGGCCGAAGTGGCCAGAAGCAAGCCCAGTGAAGCAGAACGAAGCAGATGTTTCATGTCTTACGTCTCCCGTTGTTGAAGGATCGCAGCCGCAATGCGGCGCGTGGTGTGGTGATCCGGCAGTTCTGCGCTGCCGTTGTGGTGGGTGTGGCGGGTCAGGCGGTATTGGCCGAGAGCGCGCCCTATGTGCCGTATTCCGGGATCATCCGGGGCACCGAGGGGGCCGTGGCGGTGCCCTTGACTGTCCGGAATAGCACGAATGGCGAAATCCAGTGTCAGGCGGCACTGGCGCATTGGTACTCGGTCGATCTGGGGACGGCGGTGGTCGGTGGTGCTGTTGAGGTCACCCTTTGGCATGATCCGGCAACGGGCCGCCTGAACATCCTGAACCCGACCAAGGACCGGATGCCGGTCGAGGCGATCTGGTGCGGCAAGGTTCCCAAGCTGTTCGACACCCGGGGCCGCGTCGCCCTGCC
Source organism: Rhodobacterales bacterium (assembly GCA_038209775.1). Lineage (GTDB taxonomy): Bacteria > Pseudomonadota > Alphaproteobacteria > Rhodobacterales > Rhodobacteraceae > JBBQXK01. The sequence continues at coordinate 509 of JBBQXK010000097.1, forward strand.
GTTTGTGATCGGCACGACGCCCGCAGTGCTGGACCGCGTCTGTGCCGAGGGTGCTGCGGACCATGTGGCCTGCACGGACGACAACTGACCTATGCTGGCTGTGATCCGTCATGCCCCGGCCTCCAACACGCGGCGCACCGCCACGAGTTTGGCGGCACGGGCACGCGGCAGGTCGCGCAGATCGTCGGTCGAATAGGGGAACAACCCGGCCCCCGTCTTCATCCCCAACCGGCCAGCCGTGGTCTGTTCGGTAACCATCGGCGACACATCGGCCCGGTTGCACAAGTCTGCGTTCAGGAACGACGCAACCGACTGGTAGATATCCAGGCCCGCCATATCCAACAGCCGCATCGGCCCGATCACCGACAGTTTGTACCCGATCCCCCAACGCACGCAGGTATCCAGATCCTCTGCGTTAACCACCCCAGATTCCACCAGATCAACGCATTCGCGCAGCAGCGCATACAGCACCCGGTTTTCCACAAACCCCGGCACATCGCGCTTCAGTACCACAGGCAACAAGCCCAACTGGCGGATCAGCGCGGTGATCGCCTCGACCGTGGTGGGGGCGGTCTGCTCGCCCGCAATCACCTCGATCATCGGAATGATGTGCGGCGGGTTTGACCAGTGCATCCCCACAAACCGGGCAGGGTCCGCCACATGCGCCTGCAGGGTGGTGATCGGAATGCCAGAGGTATCGGTGGCAAGGATGGTCGCAGACCCCAGAAGCGGGGCCAGCCTGCGGTAAAGATCGGCCTTGACCTCGACCTTTTCGGGCACATTCTCGATCACCAGATCGGCACCGTCCACCGCCGTCTCCAGCGTTTCGGCAAAGCTGATGACCCCGCCCGCATCGGCAATCCCCAGACCGTCGAGTGCTACCGCGATCATCGGTTGCAACGCCCGCGCACGCTCCATCGCGGCGGGGGCCACGTCATGCACCGACACCGCATGCCCGCCCCGCGCAAGGCGGGCGGCCATCCCCGGGCCCATCGACCCCATGCCGATGATCGCGATCCGCATCAGTGCGCCCACCCTGCCGTCATGCCGTGGCCGCCTTGAACGCCGGGCGGGTCTGCATCCCCGCAAACCAAGCCTCCAGCGCGGGCAGCGCCGGGCGGTCCAGCGGAAACGCCAGACACCGCCCGATGATCGGAGCCAACGCCACATCGGCCAGCGACAGCCGCCCGAGTGCCAGAAACGTCTGCCCGGCAAGGTGGCCATCCAGAATCTTCAACTGCGCGATCAGGTCGGCCACCGCCTCGTCATAGCCCGCAGCCCGCTCTGCCGGGGCCAGCTTCGCCCCCTTGAACGCCGCAAGATAGCCGGGGTTCACCGCCGCCAGCACGAAATCCATCCAGCGTTCGACCTGGGTCTTTTCAGCCGGTGTTGCACCCGCCAACCCCGGCGCATGCAATGCCGCCAGATAGCGCAGGATGGTATTGGACTCCCACACCACCACATCGCCATCGACCAGCGTCGGCACCTTGGACGTGGGGTTCAACGCCAGATAATCGGGCGTCCCGGTGTTCTGGAACTGCCGCCCGTAATCCTCCCGGGTATAGGGCACGCCGATCTCTTCCAGCGCGAACAGCACCTTCTGCACGTTCCCCGACGTTTTCCTGCCCAGCAGCTTCAGCATGGTCTCACCCCTTGTTCCCCCATCATCCACGCGCCAGCGGCTTGTAGACGATGGCCTCCATCTCGATGCGCGTGGTGATGACGGCGCGCGCCTCAACGGTTGTCCGCGCCAGCACCGCCCCCTCGAAATACCTTTTGAAAACGACGTTGTAGCGGCCAAAGTCGCGCGGGTCCTCAAGGTAGGTCGTCACCCGCACCACATCGTCCAGCGTCGCACCTTCCTCAGCGATCAGCCGCTGGATCGCCTCGATCGTGCCTGCCGTCTCCACCTCGATCGACCCCACCAGCATGTTGCCATCGGCATCCTTCGACACCTGCCCCGAGACAAATATGAAATCCCCGGCCCGCACCGCCGGATAGAACGGCAGGTTCGGGTTCTTCTTGCCGATGGCATAGTGGCTGTCGGATTTGCGGGTCAATTCGTCCCCCTAGAAGGCGCTGGTTTCGATGATGTCGACACCGTTGATCCGGTCGACCAGATACAGGATGCCCCGGCTGTCGATGGTCACATCGTTTGATGAGGGGCGCGTCCCGCCATTCGGCGTGGCGGGAATGTAGTGGCCCACCTCGCGCGGGCGGAACGGATCGGCGATATCGACCAGCCGCATGCCTTGGGCGAACCAGGCAAACGGGATGACCGTGCCCGCCACCTTTTCGGACGGCTGATGGCACCCCGTCATCGGCTCTTGCGGCGCGCCATCCGTGTCGATCCCCTCCACCTGCCAGGTCGCAATCGGCGTCGGCTGGGTTTCCACCGTGATGTCGTAGATCCAGGTGAATGCGGGGGCCGAAGGAGACAGCTTTGCCACATCCTCATCCGCCACCACCATGATATCGCGGCCCTTGATCAGCGAGGCCATCGGCAAACAGGTGTGGGTCGGATGCGGAAAGGCGGGGCTGGTGTTGACGCCGGACACCAGTTTGGGGCGCGACATGTCCGAGATATCGAGGATGAACAACCCGTGGTGCCAATAGCTGACATAGAGCCGGTCGCCGCGCCGCAACGGATGGTGACAACGCGGGCTGGTGTAGTTGTGCCACGGGTAATCCTCGCCCCCCGCCGTCCACTGGCCGGGGATCCACCAGCGGCCAACTTCGGTCGGATGCGCCGGGTCGATCAGGTCAAGAATCATCACGATATTGCCGACATACCCCTCGGCCGTGGGCGAGATATAGGCATACCGCCCGTCAAAGTCATAGCGGTGGACCCCGCGCCCACCGGTGCGCCACTTGCTGATCAGCTTTGGTGCCGCAGGGTTCGCCACATCATAGATGCCAAGGCCCCCGCCAAAGCCCGCATCCCCCTCAGACCCCAGCTTTTCATGGTTCACCACCATGATGTCGCCCGACACCCGCACCTTGTGCGAATGCCACCCGTCAGGCACGTCGATCCGCGCGATGGTGCGCGGCTGGCGCGGGTCGGACACGTCCACGATTGTGGTGCCGCTGGGGTTGCGCATATGACCGATATATAACGTCGTGCCCTCGACCCAGACCTGACCACCGCCCGGACAGTCGATATGCGACAACAGCTTGGTGTTCCACGCCTGCGGCATTCCGGTTCAGCCGCCCCATCCGCCCATCACAGCAGCCTCACCACATCACCCGCAGGCGTGTGGCCCCACGATTTGTACAGGCTCAGCTTTTTCAACGTCGGCTCGTCACTGGCCACGAACAGATAGACCGGGTCGGTGTCCGACCCGTTGTGATGCTCGCACCAGCAACCGGCGGGCACTGCCAGCGTATCGAACTGGTTCCAGTCGAACCGCTTGCCGTCGATGAGCGAATACCCTTTGCCCGCGAACGGGGCCACCAGCAGGCTGGCAGTCTGGCGCAAGGGCAGGGTTTTCTCGCCGGGGCGCAGCATCTGGGCGAAAAAGGTGATGGTCTGGAACACCGACCCGCCACGCGTAGGGTCGGTGTATTCGACCATCAGCGCTTCGTGCGGATCGCCGTCTATATCCTTGAAGCGGTTGAATATCTCCATCATCGCGTCCCAGCGATAGACATACATGGGCGAGCTGAGCCCGCCGCCGCGCATGTGGTCCACCCAACGCGGCGTCAACCCGCCCATGCCGTAAACCGCTGCCGAATAGTCGGACGGGTAGCGGTCTGATTGCAACTTTTTCTTCACCGCGACGCCGTTCTCAACCTCGGTGTAGTTGTGATCAAAGTGGATCGCACCCAGCGTTTCGACCAGCGGCAGGTCCAGCACCGACAGGTTCACCGCCTGTTCGTTGCCCATCGTTCCGTGGTTGTGCCAGGCGTCATTCGGGGTCAGCACCATGTCCCCGGGGCCGAATATCACATTCTCACCCTCGACCCCGGTGAAATTGGCCTTGCCGGTCAACCCGAACCGGACGGCACTGGGCGAATGCTTGTGCGGTGGCATGATCTCGTTCGGATCGTTCAGCCGATAGGCGGTGTACATCGTGGCCACGGACGCGCGTTTCGGCTTCAGCCCCGGATTGACCAGCACCAGCGACCGACGCTCACTGTCGTCCATCGAGATCAGTTCGGCGGACATCCGCAGCAACGGGTCGATGTCGTCGGCATAGCTCCACACATGCGGCACAGCACGGGTGGTCGCCATCAACTGGCGCACCTCGTCGTTGGTCACATCGTTGGAGGTCGCCCAGAACGGAAACATGTTCCGCGCCGAAATGCGGTCATACATGCTGCGCAGCGCCGCTTCCTTGTTGGTGTTCAGCGGGGCAACGTCAGGCTTGGCGGGGGCTACAGCCATGGTGAGTTCCCTTCGGCTTGCTGGGTCACGTAAGACGCCAGACCACAGGATCAACCGTTACAAGTCAACGGTTCTTTCATTGGTTCGGTCCAAAGTCCTGGTGGGAAATTCGGAAGATCGCATTTTTCTTTTGTATTACATGATGATGACCGACTCTCCCTGACTGAACAGGCGGAGACTTGAACCATTTGTAATCAATGGTTTGATAATCATAAGGCAATCCGCTCCGCTATCCCGCCGAAATCACCGCTCCACGCCCCAGAATCATGTCGGCGGCACGCTCGGCGATCATCAGGACAGCGGCGTTGATGTTGCCGTTCGGCAAGTCCGGCATGACCGACGCATCGACCACCCGCAGGCCGTCAACGCCATGAACCCGCAGGTCCGCTGACACCACCGTGCGGGGGTCGGTCGCGGCACCCATCCGGCAGGTTCCGGCGGGATGGTGCACGGTGATCGCAGTCTTGCGGATATGCGCGTCGATGTCGTCCGGCGTCTGGCAGGCCTGCCCCGGCGAAATTTCCGCCTTGACGAAGGGCCGCATGGACCCGGCACCGGCAAGACCCCGCGCAATGGCGAACCCTTCGCGCAGCACCTGCCAGTCGTGGTCGGTCGACAGGAAGTTCTGCCGGATCGCCGGGGCCGCCCCCGGGTCCGCCGATTTCAGCGTGACATCCCCGCGTGCGGTGGGCTGTGTCAGCACAAGGCGCGTGGCAAATCCGTCGTGGAACGGCGCTTTGAACGGGGCAAGATAGGGCCAGGATGCCAAGGGTGCCGCCGTGAACAGAAACTGGATGTCGGGCACATCGGTGGCCAGCGAAGACCGCAAAAAGGCCGTCACTCCGCCCGGCACATCGCCCGAAAACCCGCTGCCGTTGAGGTAGGTTCGCGCAAGGTCCGGCACGATTCGGTCAACCCGCATCATCCGGTGAAACGGCCCCGGTTCGGTCCGGTGATACATGACGATGATCGAGGGGTGGTCTTGGAGGTTTTGGCCGACGCTGGGCAGGTCAACCTCGGTCTTGATGCCATGGTGAGCCAATGCCTCCGGCGCACCAATCCCCGACAGCATCAACAATTGCGGAGAATTTATCACGCCACCGCAAAGAATTACCTCCTTGGTGGCACGAACGCTTCGCGCCTCGCCCCGGTGACGAAACGCAATCCCGGTGGCCCGGCCGGCCGCCATCTCGATCCGTTCCGCCAGTACCCCGGTCGCCACCGTCAGGTTCGACCGCACCTTGGCGGGGCGCAGATAGGCGCTCGCGGCACTGGCCCGGCGACCGTTGCGGATCGACATCTGCAACCGCCCGAACCCTTCCTGCACCGCCCCGTTATAGTCCTCGGTCCAGCCAAACCCGCCATCCCGCCCCGCCTGGGCAAAGGCATCGACCAGCGGATCGCGATAGTTGCAAAACTGCGTGCCAACCGGCCCCCCGCCGCCCCGCCATGCGTCCCCGCCCCCGGCCCAGCTTTCCTGCCGCTTGAAATAGGGCAGGACAGCATCGGCCCCCCAGCCGCCCAAACCCGGCTCGGTCGCCCATCGTACAAAATCACCGCGATTGCCGCGCACATAGGCCATGGCATTGGTCGACGAACTGCCCCCGATCACCTTGCCCCGCGCGCATTCGACCGCCCGCCCCGCAACCGCCGCTTCCGGCTCGCAGAAGTAGCCCCAGTCGTGCCGACGCTCCTTGAAGATTTTCCCCCAACCCAGCGGAATGTGGATCAGCGGATCGCGGTCCCACCCCCCCGCCTCCAGGACCAGTACGCGGCATTCGGGATCGGCACTCAGCCGGTTGGCCAGCACGCAACCGGCCGAACCCGCCCCCACGATGACATAGTCATACTCTGCCTTCATCGCGACCCTCCAAAGGCGGGACCAGCGCCTTTGCCTGCACGCCATCAAGGCAGAAACGGACCGGACATGTCGCTTTGTCGCAACGATCGAACCACTGGCGAACCGCAGTTGTCAATGGTCTTGAGCCAATTGGTTTCAGACCCTATGGTACCCCTCGAAATCTGCCAGGTTTTGTGCAAGGTCGCCCCGGTCAGCGGCTTTTCCAAGCCGCACCCCATGGGGTCAGTTGCAACAGGATACGGACAGGAATGCCAGAAGCGCGGAAGACCAAAGCGGACAGTGAGCCCACAACCGACACACTCCGGAC
>JBBQXK010000098.1:0-7030 GCA_038209775.1 Rhodobacterales bacterium
GGCCGGGGGGTCCGGGTCTGGTAGCCGGTTGTCAAGCGGCCGGATTGGCCGGTTGTCGCCATTGGCCGGTTGGTCCGAAGGGTCATTTTCGGCACCATCTGGCCCGTCATCGAGCATGCCGGGAGGGGCTGGTTTGCGCCCCTCAAAGGCCGCAAGCAGGATCATGTCCGACTGCCTGCTGCCATTGCCGCGGCGGCGGACAATGCGCCGGATCACGCCGCGGCGTTCCATGTCGGCCAGCACCCGACGCACCGTCCGCTCGCCCAGCGCGGTCTGATCGGCCAGGGTTTTCTGCGACGGCCAACTGACGCCGAACTCGTTGGCATAGTTGGCCAGCACGAGGAGCAGCACTTTTTCGGTGACGCTGCCCGCGGCATAGTCCAGCGCCCAGGTGATGGCCTGGACGCTCATAGCGCCGCCGTCACCGTGAGACGTTTCACGATGGCGGCCATCAGGGCGATGCGCTTATCGGCGTCAGCCTTGCGCATCTGGCCCGCGCGAACACGGGCCCAATAGACCTGCCTGCGCATGTCCAACTCGCGCTGGGCCTCAGCGATCAGCGCCGTGACCGGGATCGCGCCGAAGGGGATGATCTGTGCCATGGCAGCCCCCTCAACGCCGACCGGCCACAGCGCGGCTGACGCCCGCCTTGCGGGCCTCCTGCTCACGCAGCCAGTCCCTGACAGCCTCCATGCGGTAAAGCACCTTGCGCCCCACCCGGACGCACGGCCGGCCCATGCGCCGGGTCTCCCAACGCTGCAGGGTATCGACCGACAGGGTCAGTTCGCGGGCCAGATCGGTGCGGTTCAGCCAGCCGGTCAGCAGGCCGCTATCCACCTCCGGCGCAGCATCTTCGGCGGCGCTTAAGCCAATCTTTTTCATGTCTTTTCTCCGTGACCGGCGCTCCCCGATCGGCGCGCTGAAATCGGTCAGGGGAGACAAGCACGGGCAAGGGACCGGCGAAGAGGCGGAAACCGGCGGAAAGGATCAGGGAATTACGCCGATCAGGCGTCACCGCGCAAAGGGCGAAAAATTCGCATAGTGGCGTGATTATCGTAGCGGCGGCCGATAATGCTTGACGTTGCGGTGCGGCGACCCTAGATAACTTCAAGACCCATGGAGGCCGCAATGCAGACCGATTCTTCCTTAGAAGCCAGCATCATCGAAATGCTGCGTCGCGCTATCGCCGACGCTGAAAGCCGCGGTTATGATCGGGGCGCCAAGGATACCATGGCTAAAATTCAGCGGCTTGTGCTGGGTGCGGCAGAGCCTACGACTCCTAGCGGAGAAGAACTTAAGGACGTCGCCCCTGACCACGACGAAGTTGACGCTGACTCAACTGAGGTCGATGATGGGCAGGGTCGTAAGCGCGCGCCAAAAGGTTTGGTTCGCAAAGTTATCGTTCGCGCATTGAGTGATGGTAGCGGCTTAGGTGTTCAGGAGATTCAATCGACAGCGCGAGGCGATCTGGAGGAAATGATCCAAGCTAGCAGCTATCGCAGTGAATTGCGTAAGGGTCGCGACAGCGGTCTTTACCGCGAGGACAGCGGCAAATGGTATCTTGCCGCAAATCAAAAGACGGAGGAACGCCGGCAAAGCTCTCCCTCCGTCTTTGGTTAGGCAGCGGAAGGGAGGTGATCCACATGAAGCCGCCATAGTCATCCCGGCAACTCTCTGCGCAAGCAGGTCTTGACCGGCAGACCCCGCTAGGGGGTCATGGGCGTCGTGTATCAGCACGGCGCCCAGCTATCTTGTAATCGATTGTAGCCGAAATTGGAACCCTTTGCGGGTACGTCGAGGCGAGGGATAAGCGCTATCCGCCCAGCGCCGCCCTAACCGGCATAATTTTCCAGACCTTTCCGCCTCTTCGCCGGTCACCTGCGTGGAGCAGGTTGCTCTTGGCCGATTCTCGCTCCTCAGTCGGCCTGAACTGGAGGGCCCACATGGGAACGCATCTGACAGAACGCATTGTAAAGGCTGCCGAAATCGGCACGCGTAAATACGTGGTGTTTGACGAGGACTGTGCGGGCTTCGGCCTTTGTGTCTTCCTCTCGGGCCGCAAGGGGTTCGTCCTGATTTACTGCGCGGCCGGGCGACAGCGGCGCATGACGATCGGCACATGGCCAAGTTGGTCGGTCATTGCCGCCCGGGAGGAGGCCAAACGCCTGAAGCGCGACATTGACCGTGGCGAAGATCCGATGGATGTGCGGACCAACGCGCGGTATGCGCCCACCGTTGAGGAACTGGTCGAGCGATACATCAACGAACATCTGCCAAAGCTGTCTGCATCCAGCAGCAAGGATCAGGCCAGCATGCTCAAGACGCTGGTCTTGCCCGACTGGCGATCACGCAAAGTGACCGACATCACGCCGACCGATGTCGACAGGCTGCTGGTCAAGGTCGCGGCAGGGCGGCCGCGGGTCTGGAAGAAAGCCGTCAAGCCGATCGCGGTGCCCCGGGCGTTCAAATCAAAACGATCCGCACCAAAGTCCCCGCCGAAGACATTCAAACCGACGCCAGTGCGCGCCAACCGCGTCGGCGAAGTGCTGCGCAAGATGTTCAGCCTCGCCGTCACGTGGAAAATGCGGACCGGCAATCCCGCCACGAGTTTCCGCAAACGCCCCGAAACCGCCCGCGAGCGATTTCTGTCATTCGAGGAAATCCAGCGCCTCGCCGACGCACTCTGCGCCGATCCCGATCAGCGCGCCGCCGGAATCATCCGCCTGTGCATGCTGACCGGTGCCCGCTGCGGCGAGGCCCGCACAGCGACCTTCGACCAATTCAACCTCGACTTGGCCATCTGGACCAAGCAGGCCGCCTATACCAAGCAGCGCCGCGTGCACCGCGTCCCGATCTCGCACGAGGCCGTCGCCCTGATCCGCCTGCGCGGTGACGCCGTGTCCAAGGGTTGCCCCTTCCTGTTCCCCGGCGATGTCCCTGGCCAGCCGGTGGTTGATCTCAAACGGTTCTGGGAACGGATGCGCGTGCATGCCGAGATCCCCGATGTGCGTATCCACGATCTGCGGCACACGTTTGCATCCCTGCTGGTCTCCGGCGGCGCTTCGCTTGAAATGATCGGGCGGCTGCTCGGCCACACCCAGATCGGCACCACCCAGCGATATGCCCACCTGATCGACTCGCCGCTGCGGGCCGGGGTGAACGCCGTCGGCGAGATGCTGAAGCCAAGGCTGAAGGTGGCAGCGAGCTAACTTTGAATTTGCGACCGTCATTTACTGTTTGACATAGCAAGGGGTGAGGAGCGGCCAGTCACGCCCCGGCAGCACCAACCGGCGGCTATGGTAAGAGGTCATGAATCGATGCCTTCAGTCTGCGTAACCCGTCAGATTGCGGCCTCGAAACCGATCAGCATGACATGAGCGCGTGCGGCGGCGGCAAAGTCGGTCCGGAACAGGCTGGTTATAGGGCTGGGCACCCTTCCCTCGCGCCAATAGATGCCAACCGTCCTGAGGCAGGCGGGATCCCGCAGCGGGCGTGCGGTCAGCGAGGCAGGAAGGTTGACCGTCGCCAGCGCGGGCAAAAGGGTAATGCCCATGCCAGCGCTGACCATTGCCAATAGGGAGGTGACGTTGCGCACCGAAAAGCGCGCGTCGCGAGAAAGCCGTTGAAACTCCGGTGAGGGCAGCGCTCGGGTCGCTTCGTTGATGATCAGCGGATGGCCCGCCATGTCAGGCCAGTCAATCAAGCTGCCCGTGGCTGCAAGCTGGCTGTCGGACCTGCAGACCAATCTGAACGGGTCACTGAAGATTGCCTCGCACGCAAGCCCCGGCACGTCCAGTCCGGTCCCAGCAATGCCAAGGTCCACTTGTCCGGTTTCGACCAGAATGCGCACATCGGCAGTGTCGGTATCCACGAGGTCAATGTCGAGGTCAGGCCTGCCTTGAAGGAAGACCTGCAGGAAAGGAGGCAGCAGCATCGTGGCGACCGAGGGGACCGAGGCGATGCGCAGCCGCCCGCTGCGCGCCTTTGACTGCGCCTCGATCCGCTCCATCGCGCGGTCATAGTCTCGCAACAAGACAACGGAATGATTGTACACAAACCTGCCAATTTCCGTCAGGCTGGATTTGCGGTCGGTTTCGAAAAGGGAGCAGCCAAGGCGGTCTTCGATCTGTTTCAGTGTCATCGATAGTGCCGAGGGGGTACGGCAGAGCTTCGCCGAGGCGTCCTTGATATTGCCATGGTCAGCGACCTCGACAAAGGCACGCAGGGCTTCGAGCCGGATCATGTTCAACTTTCCTTAAGATTCATTCAGGAATACCGAGTTGCGCTGAAATGAGCAAATAATGCTTTTGAATGGAAACAGAAGGGGAATGCCATGCGAATGACCTTGGACGAAGTCGAGGTGCTGGCACTTCAGGCGCTGACCGCTGCAGGAGCAAGCGCAGCGCAAGCCCTGCCCGTGGCGATGTCGATCAGGGCGGCGGAACGTGACGGGATGCGCTCCCACGGGCTGCTTTATCTGCCGATCTATGTCCAGCACGTGACCTGCGGCAAAGTGGACGGGCAGGCGCAACCGCAGACAGAGCGGCCAAGGGCGGGCATTATCCTTGTGGATGCCGCGCATGGTTTTGCCCATCCCGCCATCGACACGGGGCTGCCCGTGCTTGTTGATGCCGCGCGAGAATCGGGAATTGCGACAATGACCGTGCGGCGGTCATACAATTGCGGGCTGCTGGGCCATCATGCTGAAAGGCTGGCCGCGAACGGGCTGATCGGGCTGTGCTTTACCCATGCGCCTGCCTCGATCTCGCCCGTTGGTGGCAAGGTTCCGGTGATCGGCACCAACCCCTTTGCGCTGGGCGTGCCTGACGGACGCGGCGCAGCGCGCTTTGTGATCGACCAGTCCGCCAGTGTGGTGGCGAAGTCAGAAGTGCTGCTTAGGGCTAGGAAAGGTCAACCGATCCCCGAAGGTTGGGCGCTGGATGCGCAAGGCCAGCCCACAACTGATGCCGAGGCCGCACTCAAGGGCTCGATGTTGCCTACGGGCGGGGTGAAGGGCTTCGGGGTAGGGCTGATGGTCGAGGTTTTGGCCTCGGCCTTTGCAGGGTCGATGGCAAGTCGTGAGGCCAGCCCGTTTTCGGGCCCCGCAGGAGGTCCCCCAGCGACAGGTCAATGCTTTATTGCCATTGATCCCGAAGCCGCGGCTGCTGGATTTGCTGACCGGATTGAAGGCCTTGCCGCAGCGATCAGCGGGCAAGAGGGTGCTCGGTTGCCGGGAGAGCGGCGGATTGCAGCGCGGGCGAGGACCGAAGCGGAGGGCGTCGAGGTGGACGATGCCCTGATGGCACAACTGCTTCAGAAAAACTGAAGTAAATGTCATTCGTTATCGTTTGATTGAATTGAGAGAGCCGGGGAACCTAGGATGAGGTCGCCGTGCAAAATGGCGACGCACCACTGGAGGTATGCAATGATTGGAACAAGACGACTGACTGCCTTTGCTGCGCTTGCGGCCTCGACCCTCGCCTTGGCCCAACCGGCAGCGGCTGCCGATTGCGGGACTGCCGAGAAGGTTACCATCGCCGAGATGACCTGGCTTTCGGCAGCGGCACTTGCACATGTTACGCAAAAGATCCTCACGGCGGGGTACGGGTGCAACGCCGAACTGATGCCGGGAGATACGGTGCCCACGGCGACGTCGATGCTTACTCGGTCCGAGCCGACGGTGGCACCCGAACTTTGGGTGTCAACGGTGCAGGCGCAATGGGACGAGATGCAGGCCAAGGGCAATGTTTACAAAGCGTCGGATATCTTTGCCGGCGGCGGGCAGGACGGGCTTTGGGTGCCGAGCTATGTGTTGGAACAGCATCCCGAGATCAAAACGATAGAGGATCTTGCTGCCAACTGGCAGATATTCGAGGACAACCAGAACCCAGGCGTGGGGCGGCTTTACAACGGCCCGCCCGGCTGGGCGAGCGAGGTGATCATCACCAACTATTACAAAGCCCTAAATTTGGAGGATACGTTCGAGCTGTTTTCGCCAGGGTCGGGCGAGAATCTTAAGGCCTCCATTGCGCGCGCAGTCGCGCAGAACAAGCCGTGGGTAGGGTATTATTGGGGGCCGTCCGACGTGGTTGGTAAGTTCAACCTTGTCCGTCTTGGTATGCCAGAAAGCGACCGCGAGAAGTTCACCTGCCTGACCGACGCCAACTGTGCCGATCCTCAGGTGACCGGGTGGGCTGCGGGCGAGGTCGCAGTTGCCGTCGTGTCTGAACTGAAAGAGCAGGCTCCGGACGTCGCCGAATTCCTGTCGAAGATGCAGGTACCGAACGACGAGATCAGTGCTGTTCTCGCCTGGGGCGATGACAATGGCTCGACCGCGGAAGAGGTTGCGACCTACTTCTTGCAAAACAACGAGCCGATCTGGACCGCATGGGTTCCTGCTGATGTGGCTGAAAAGGTCAGGGCAAGCCTGAACTAACATACATTGCTGTCGCCCCAGAAATGGGGCGACACCGAATTCTTAAGGATCTGGCCGATGACCTCTGGCTTTCCCGAAATCTGGGATACCCGCGCTTTTGGCCGTTCCCTTGACCGCGCCTTCAACGGCGTGGTTGCGGAATGGGGCGAGACTCTGGAACTGATCTTCATGCCAGTCCTACGGTTTATTACGGGGCTGGAACGTGGTCTTCAATTTCTGCCGTGGTGGGCGGTGGTATTTGCCTTTTGCCTAGCCACCTGGGCTGCCGCACGGCGCTGGCAGCCACTGGTTATGGTAGCTGTCCTTCTGGTGCTGCTTGGCCTTTTGGGCATCTGGGACGCGGCGATGGCGACGGTCGCCCTCATGCTGGCGGCAACAATCCTTTCGGTCTTGATCGGCATGCCAACGGGGGTTGCAATGGCACGGTCAGACAGTTTGCGGCGGGGAATGCTGCCTGTGCTCGACATCATGCAGACCCTGCCCATCTTCGTTTATCTGATTCCCTTCGTAATGCTGTTCGGCCCCGGCAAGATCCCCGCACTTCTGGCTACCATCGTTTTTGCAATTCCACCTGTGATCCGACTGACCGACCTT
>JBBQXK010000099.1:0-6099 GCA_038209775.1 Rhodobacterales bacterium
GGGCGCTGCCCCCCCGCCTGCGGCGTCCCCCCGGGATATTTGTGAACAGTTGAACCCGGAAGGGGTCAGAACCCCAATGCCCGCCAGAGCCAGCCCAGGGCGTGGCCCGCGACCTCGCCGAATTTCGGAGTGACGTAGGCCCAGGCAAGGCAGCCCGCGACGTTCACCGGCGCGAAGAGCAGGGGCGGGATGCGCGCGATGCCCGCCATCACGAAGACCACGGCGCGCAGGGGTCCGAAGAAATGCCCGATGATGACCGCGACCACACCCCAGCGGCGGAAGGCGGCGTTGCCGCGCGCCACAAGGTCGGGATGGTTGCGCAGGGGCCAGAGCGACAGGATCGCATCGCCCCACCGCCAGCCGATGAAATACGACAGGAACGAGCCGATGATTGCCCCGATGGACGCGCCCGCCCAGATCGGGAACAACGACAACTCGCCCGTCGCCACCAGCGCGCCGACGCCAAGAAGGATCGCGGTTGAAGGAATGATGATCGAGATGAAGGCGATGGTCTCGCCCGCGGCGAACACAAGGGCGATCCAGAATGCCCAGTCGCGGTTGTCGCGGACAAAGGCCAGAATGCCGTCGATCAGGTCTGCCAAGCAGCGCTCCTTTGGGCTTACGCCCGGGACGGCCTAGCCGGGCGTCACCGGATGCGCAAGGCATGCAGGCCCGCGCAAGGCCCGTCGCACGGAAAAGGCAAGGCTTGCGGCGGGTCATGCAAGCCCCGCCAGTTTCGCAAAAGGGTCCCAGCTTGGGTCTTTGTGCCAGTCATACTCGGTGCCGACGGCAATCGCCTCGGCCGCTTGCGCGCCGAATATCTTTGCCATCACCGCAAGCGCCATATCCATGCCGGCAGACACGCCGGACGAGGTGAAGAATTTGCCGTCTTCGACCCACCGCGCCTGTGCGATCCATTCCACATTCGGCGCGTGATGGATGGTAGCGGTGAAGTCCTTCTTGTTCGTCGTCGCCCGGCGGCCATCCAGCAGCCCGGTGGTGGCCAGCAGGACCGTGCCAGTGCAGACGGCCATCACAACTTCGGCACGGGCCGACGCCTCGACGATCCATGCGTTGATGGCCGCATTCCGGGGGTTCAGCGGCGCGGAATCGCCGCCGGGTATCAGGATCAGGTCGTAATCCGTCCCATCGGCCAGGGTCCGGTCAACGACTGTCCTGAAGCCATGATAACTGGCGACCGGCTCCATCGTTTCGGCCACAATCTTGATGTCGACGGCACCGACATCGTGATCGCCCAGGATTTCGAGCGGCCCGAACAGGTCCAGCGTCTGAAATCCCGGAAAGACGAGGGCGCCGAGGGTTTTCATGTCAGATCCCGTGATTCATGAAGGTCACGAGGTGGCCCGAAATATTGGCTCCACCATGCCGAAACCCTCCGGCAAGGGGTCGCGCAACCGGCGGCAGGCCGCACCAGACGCGTGCCGTTTGCATACCTCATGTCCCGGCGCTGAGGTGTCCGTGCATGTCCATCGCGGCATCGCGCCCCTCGGCCACTGCGGTCACCGTCAGATCCTCGCCCCCCGCCGCACAGTCGCCGCCAGCCCAGACGCCGGGGATCGAGGTGCGGCCCGCCCCCGTCACCGCGATCTTGCCACCCGCCAGCGCCAACCCATCCGGCGCACCGTCCAGCGTCTGGCCGATGGCCTTGAACACCTGATCGGCCCTGAGGCGAAAGGTTTCGCCCGTGGGTTTCAACCCGTCGGGGCCTTCGGCGGCATAGGCGAACTCGACCTCCTGCACCGTGCCGTTGCCATGGACGGCGACGGGCATGGCGTGGGTCATGATCTTTACCCCTGCGGTGGCGGCATGGTGCTGTTCATAGCCGCTTGCGCTCATCCGGTCTTGCCCGCGGCGGTAGACGATGGTGACGTTCTCGGCCCCGAGAAGTTTCGACTGCACGGCGGCATCCACCGCCGTCATGCCGCCGCCGATCACCACCACGTCGCGGCCCACGGCCACAGCGGCCTTGTCGCCCGCCTGCCGCAGATCGGCGATGAACGCGACCGCATCCGTCGCCAGCGCCTCACCCGGGCTGCGCAGGGCGTTGACGCCCGACAGACCCATGCCCAGGAACACCGCGTCGAACGTGCCGCGCAACTGGTCAAGCGTCAGGTCAGGCCCCAGCGCGCGACCCGTCTCGATCACGATACCGCCGATCTTCAACAGCCAGTCCACCTCGCCTTGGGCGAAATCGCCGGCCTTGTAGGTGGCAATCCCGTATTCGTTCAGCCCCCCCGGTTTCGGGCGGGCGTCATAGACCGTCACGTCATGCCCCAGCATCGCCAGCCGGTGCGCACAGGCCAGCCCCGCAGGCCCTGCCCCCACCACCGCGGCCCGCTTGCCGGTGGGCGCCGCCCGCACATACGGATGTATCCCCTGCGCCATCACGCGGTCCGTCGCAAACCGCTGCAAACGCCCGATTTCGACCGGTTTGCCCTCGGCGGCCTCACGCACGCAGGCCTCTTCGCACAGGGTCTCGGTCGGGCAGACACGGGCGCACATGCCGCCAAGGATGTTCTGATCCCAGATGGTTTTCGCGGCCGATTCCGCTGTTCCCGTGGCGATCTGGCGGATGAACAGGGGAATGTCGATGGACGTGGGACAGGCCGTGATGCAGGGCGCATCATGGCAGAAGTAACAGCGGTCAGCGGCCACCCGTGCCTCATGCGCATCCAGCGCCGGTTCGTGATCGGCGAAATTCGCGTCATAGGCGGCGGCGGGCAGGCGACCCGGCACCACGCCGGGCGTAAGCGTGCTGTTGGGCATCTTTGGGGCGTCTCCGTGAAAGCTGTTCCGGAAAAAGCTGGCACAGGTGCGGTTTTTTATCAAACGGTAAATTCCTGACCGCGGGCCATGGAGGGCAACCAGCCCGTCCCGTCGCAGAACTGTCGCAAAACTGTGCGATTGCGCAGGCAGATCCGAGGAAAGCCCTGATGTCATCACCCGGACAAACGCTTGCCGCCGAGGTCGTCGGCACCGCTCTGCTGGTCGCCGCCGTGGTAGGGTCGGGCATCATGGCACAGCGGTTGTCGGCGGATACAGGGGTGATGCTCTTGGCCAATGCGGCGGCGACGGTGGCGGCACTTTATGTCCTGATCGCCCTTCTGGGGCCGGTTTCAGGCGCACATTTCAACCCCGCTGTCACCCTTGCGCTGCGACGCGGGTCGGGGCTGTCGTGGCGCATGGCCGGTGCGGTGATTGCGGCGCAACTGGTGGGTGGGGCGTGTGGGACATGGCTGGCGCATGGCATGTTTGATGTGCCGCTGCTGCAGATGGCCACCACGGCGCGCGGCGGTGCGGGTCAGTGGCTGGCCGAAGGGGTGGCGACCGCGACACTGATCGGGGCCATTGTGCTGGCGCGCGCGGCGGGGCGCGACGCGGCGGCCATCGTGGCACTGTGGATCGGGGCGGCTTACTGGTTCACCGCCTCGACCAGTTTCGCCAATCCGGCCGTGACGCTGGCCCGCACCCTGACCGACAGCTTTGCCGGGATCAGGCCATGGGACGCCCCGGCTTTCATCACCGCACAGGGGATCGGGGCCGTGATCGGGGCCGCCGGCGCCCGCGCCCTGACCCGGGAAAAAGCCGCATGATCGTGATTTATCACAACCCCGCATGCGAAACCTCGCGCAACGTGCTGGCCTTTGTCCGCGCGGTCACAGAGCCGGTGGTGATCCCCTATCTTGAAGCTGGATGGACGCAGGCACACCTGATCGGCCTGTTCGCCGCCGCCAACGTCACCCCCCGGCAGGCCCTGCGCACGGCGGGCACCCCGGCTGTGGCGCTTGGGCTTGTTGACCCGGACGTACCAGACGCGGCCATCCTCGACGCGATGGTCGCCCATCCGATCCTCGTAAACCGCCCTTTCGTCTGCAGCCCATTGGGCACGCGCCTTTGCCGCCCGTCGGAAACCGTACTGGCGCTGTTGCCAACCCCGTCCGGCCACCTGCACAAGGAAGATGGCACCCCCGTCACCCCGCCACGGTAAGCCCTTCCGCACTTTCCGTTTCTGCATCGGTCGCCTATAAGCATGGGCGAACCGGTCGCGGGGCCTCCTTGTGCCACCTTCAGTCCGGACGATGAACGAGGACGGCATGAGCAAACATTCAACCGACGCAGACGTGGCCTTTATCGCCGCCCTGGCCGAGCTTCTGAACAAGAACGACCTCACGGAACTGTCGGTCAAACGCGAATACGGCGACAACGACAGCCTTGATGTGCGCGTGGTCAAGGCCCCCCCGGTGGTGCATCAGGTCGCGGCCCCGGTCTATGCGGCGGCCCCGGTCGCCCATATGGCGGCGGCCCCAGCCCCGGTGGCAACCGTCGATGATCCGGCCCAGCATCCCGGTGCGGTGACATCACCCATGGTCGGCACGGTGTACCTGTCGGCGGAACCCGGGGCCGCACCCTTTGCCCCCATCGGATCGACCGTGACCGAAGGCCAGACACTCCTCATCATCGAAGCGATGAAGACGATGAACCAGATCCCCGCGCCCCGCGCGGGCGTGGTCAAGCGGATCATCGTCGATGACGGTTCTGCCGTCGAATACGGTGCCCCCCTGATGATCGTGGAGTAACCCCGCGATGTTCCAGAAAATCCTGATCGCCAACCGGGGCGAGATCGCCCTGCGCGTGATCCGCGCGGCGCGCGAAATGGGCATCACGACAGTGGCGGTCCACTCGACCGCAGATGCCGACGCGATGCATGTGCGGATGGCGGATGAGTCTGTCTGCATCGGCCCGCCCTCCTCGACCGACAGCTACCTGAACAAGGCCGCCATCATCTCGGCGTGCGAAATCACCGGCGCGCAGGCGGTGCATCCCGGCTACGGGTTCCTGTCCGAAAACGCGGCCTTCGCGCAGGCGCTGGAAGATCACGGCATCACCTTCATCGGCCCCTCGGCGGAACACATCCGCATCATGGGCGACAAGATCACCGCCAAGGAAACCGCCAAGGCATTGGGCATCCCGGTGGTGCCGGGGTCCGAGGGCGGCGTGCCGGATTACGAGACGGCCATCGGTGTCGCCGAAACCATCGGCTTTCCGGTCATCATCAAGGCTACGGCGGGCGGCGGCGGACGCGGCATGAAGGTCGCGACCAACCCTGAGGAGCTGGAAACAGCCTTCCGCACCGCCCGGGCCGAGGCCAAGAACGCCTTCGGCAACGACGAGGTCTATATCGAGAAATACCTCCAGACCCCGCGCCACATCGAAATACAGGTGTTCGGTGACGGCCGCGGCAACGCCGTGCATCTGGGCGAGCGTGACTGTTCCCTGCAGCGCCGCCACCAGAAGGTGCTGGAAGAGGCCCCCGGCCCCACCATCACCCCCGAAATGCGCGCCAAGATTGGCAAGGTCTGTGCCGATGCAGTGGCCAAGATCGCCTACATCGGGGCCGGCACCATCGAATTCCTTTACGAGAACGACGAATTCTATTTCATCGAGATGAACACCCGCCTGCAGGTCGAACACCCGGTCACCGAATATGTGTTCGGCGTCGACCTCGTGCGCGAACAGTTGCGCGTGGCCTCCGGCCTGCCGATGTCGTTCACGCAAGACGAGTTGCAGATTCAGGGCCACGCCATCGAGGTTCGCATCAACGCCGAGAAACTGCCGAACTTCGCCCCCTGCCCGGGCCGCGTGCGGATGTTCCATGCCCCCGGCGGGTTCGGCGTGCGGATGGATTCGGCGCTCTATTCGGGCTATTCGATCCCGCCCTACTACGACAGCCTGATCGGCAAGCTGATCGTGCATGGCCGCGACCGCCCCGAGGCACTGGCCCGCCTCCGCCGCGCCCTGGGCGAACTGATCGTGGACGGGATCGACACCACGGTGCCGCTTTTCGACGCGCTGCTGACCGAGCCTGACATCATCTCGGGCGACTACAACATCCACTGGCTGGAAAAGTGGCTCGCCCGCACCTTCGATCCCGCCTGACCCCCCTGCCGCATTCACCTTGCACAAATATCCCACGGGGGGTGCGGGGGGTGTGTAACCCCCCCCGTGTGTTTGTGAAGCCACCCACCCCCCCCCCCCCCCACACACCCCAGACCGTTCTGCGCGCCCATGCCAAGGGGG
>JBBQXK010000100.1:0-5664 GCA_038209775.1 Rhodobacterales bacterium
GCGATATCGGTCATCATGTTGGCCAGCTTCAACTGGTACAACTGCGTCGCGGCCAGGGGTTTGCCGAACTGTCGGCGGTCCAGCCCATACTGGCGCGCCGCATGGAAACACGCCTCCGCCGCCCCCATCACCCCCCAGGAAATCCCGTACCGCGCCCGGTTAAGGCACCCAAACGGCCCCTTCAACCCCTCGACATGTGGCAAGAGGGCATCCTCGCCCACCTCCACATCCTGCATGACAATTTCCCCGGTCACCGAAGCCCTTAGCGACAGCTTCCCCGCAATCTTCGGCGCCGAAAGCCCCGCCGTCCCCTTGTCCAGCACGAACCCTCTGATCTTGCCCCCATGCGCATCGGATTTTGCCCAGATAACAAACACATCCGCAATCGGCGCGTTCGATATCCACATCTTCGACCCGGTGATCCGGTACCCCCCCGGCACCTTCACCGCCCGCGTCTTCATCCCCCCCGGATCGCTGCCAGCCTCCGCCTCGGTCAGCCCGAAACACCCGACCAGCCTGCCCGCGGCCAACCCCGGCAGGTACTTTTTCCGTTGCGCCTCAGACCCATAGGCATGGATCGGATACATCACCAGCGACGACTGCACCGACATCATCGACCGATATCCGCTGTCAACCCGCTCCACCTCCCGCGCCACCAGCCCGTACGCCACGTACGACGCCCCAAGCCCCCCATACTCTTCGGGGATCGTCAGCCCCAGCAGCCCCATCTCTCCCATCTCGGCAAAGATCGCAGGGTCCGTCGTCTCCTCCGCATAGGCACGCGTTACCCGCGGTTGCAGCCGGTCCTGCGCATAGGCCCGCGCCCCGTCGCGCAGCATCCGCTCCTCCTCGGTCAACTGATCCTCCAGCCGGAACGGATCGGTCCAGTCGAACCGGCCCAGATCGGGGGCGTCCTTGGGTTTGACCGTCGGGGTGGCTGGCATGTCCATGGCGTTCTCCTGAAACCTTGTCCCTAAGATACGCCGATGTCGGGGTGGTTTCAAATGTCATGGCGTCCGCCCCCTCAGCATCCCTTGACCCCGCCCGGCACCCGGGCCAACGTGGCCCCCTTGCACGCGGGGAACCATGACCGACATTCCCACCTCAATCGACGGCGTCGAAACCCTGCTGGCAGGGCAGGGCTATGTCACCTCGCGCGCGCTGGCGACGGTGGTGTTCCTCAGCCTCCGCCTCGGGCGACCGCTGTTTCTTGAGGGTGAGGCGGGGGTCGGCAAGACCGAGATTGCCAAGGCGATTGCCACTGGCCTTGGTCGTCGCCTGATCAGGCTGCAATGCTATGAGGGGCTCGATGCCTCAAGTGCCGTTGCGGAATGGAACTTTGCCGCCCAGATGATCGCCATCCGCACCGCCGAGGCATCGGGCGGGGCCGACCGCAACGCCCTGAAATCCGAACTTTTTACCGAGGAATACCTGATTGCGCGCCCGCTTTTGCAAGCGATGCAGCCCCAGCCCGGCGGCGCCCCAGTCCTGCTGATCGACGAGCTGGACCGCACCGATGAGCCGTTCGAGGCGTTCCTGCTTGAGGCCCTGTCCGATTTCCAGGTCACGATCCCCGAACTTGGCACCATCAAGGCCGCCGAACCCCCCATCGTCATCCTCACCTCCAACCGCACGCGTGAGGTGCATGATGCGCTGAAACGCCGCTGCCTTTATCACTGGGTCGACTATCCGGCCTTTGACCGCGAACTTGCCATCCTGCGCGCCCGCGCCCCCGAGGCGCAGGAAACCCTCAGCCGTGAGGTTGTGGCCTTCGTCCAGCGTCTGCGCGCCGAGGATCTGTTCAAGAAACCGGGCGTCGCTGAAACCATCGACTGGGCGAAATGCCTCCTCGCCCTCGACGTCATCGCCCTGTCGCCCGAGGTCATCGCAGATACGCTGGGGGCCATCCTCAAATATCAGGACGATATCCAGAAACTCCAGGGTTCCGAGGCCAAACGCCTTCTGGACGAGGTTCGCAAAGGCCTGGCCGCGTGAATGCGCCCTCTTTTTCTGTCCCCAAGTATCCCATGGGGGCAAGCCGATGGTTTCGCCACCGGTTCGAGAAACCAGAGGCAGGGGGGGTTTGAAACTCCTCGGTCCTGCCGCCGCCGCAAGGGCATTTTCATGGCCACCTATGCCGACCTAGACCTGCCCGAAGACGGCAAACTTGCCCATAACATCGCGCATTTCGGACGTGCCCTGCGCAAGGCGGGCCTCCCCATCGGCCCGGGCCGGGTGATCGACGCCATCCGCGCGGTCGAGGTGGCGGGTTTTACCGAACGGCGCGATTTCTACTGGACGCTCCACGCCTGCTTTGTCTCGCGCCCCGAACAGATGCCGGTCTTTGCCCAGGTGTTCCGCTTGTACTGGCGCGACCCCCGCTATCTGGAACACATGATGTCGCTGATGCTGCCCGCGATCCGGGGCGCACAAGAGGAACGCCGGATCGAGGCCGCCGAGAAGCGCGCCGCCGAGGCGCTCTTGGACGGCGCCAACCGCCCGATGCCGCCCGAAGACCCCGGGCCCGAAGGCGAGACCAAGATCGAAGTCGACGCCACCGCCACCATGAGCCGCGACGAACGCTTGCGCACGCTGGACTTTGAACAGATGAGCACCGCCGAGGTGGCCGAGGCAAAACGCATGCTGTCCCGCCTGTCGCTGCCCGTAAAACCGCTCGCCTCGCGCCGCACCATCGCTGATGCATCAGGCCGCAGGATCGACGCCCGCGCCACGTTGCGGGGCGCGTTGCGCCAAGGTGGCGAGATCACCCGCCTGGCGATGAAATCCCCCCGCATCCGCTGGCCCAATCTGGTCGTCCTGTGCGACATCTCAGGCTCGATGAGCCAGTATTCCCGGCTGGTCCTGCACTTTGTCCACGCCGTGGCCAACCGGCGCGGCCAGGGCTGGGCGCGGGTGCATGCCTTTACTTTCGGCACGCGCCTGACCAACATCACCCGCCACTTGCGCCAGCGCGACGTCGACCACGCCCTGACGGCGGCGGGGCGTGAGGCGCAGGATTGGTCGGGCGGCACGCGGATCGGCGCCTGCCTCAAGGACTTCAACCGCGACTGGGGGCGGCGGGTGCTGGGGCAGGGGGCGGTGGTCCTTCTGATCACTGATGGCCTTGACCGCGACGATACCGGGTTGCTTGCGCGTGAGACCGAACGCCTTCACCTCTCGGCCCGGCGGTTGATCTGGCTGAACCCTCTGCTGCGCTGGGATGGTTTCGCCCCGCGCGCGGGCGGGATCATCGCGATGCTGCCGCATGTCGACTGCTTTCGCGCGGGCCACTCGGTGGCGACCATCGAGGCGCTGGGTCAGGCAATCAGCGACGCCCGCGATGGCGGGGAAAAGGCGCGCCTGATGGAACGCATCGCCCTTGATAGGCGTTAGCCTGCCGAAGTCCCGCTTTTGTTATCGCATATCGCGGGGGAATCGTGGCTTGTCTGCACCATCGTCCCGGCCCACCTCACGGGTTCCCGGGGCACCTGCCCGCCTGCGTTCCTTGAAAGGATCCGCCAATGCGCCGTCTGTTGATTTCGTCCACCGCGATTGCCGTAGCACTGTCCGGCATGCCGCCCCTGCCCGCCATGGCACAAAGCGTCGATGCCGAGGGCCGCGTCTTTGGCCCCGACGGTGCCGTTGTCTGTGAACCCACCGCAGAAGCGGCCTGTGATGTCGAGGGCCTGCTGGCCCAGATGAACGGTGCCGCCGAAGCCGCTGCCGCCGAAGCACAAGCCGCTGCTGACGCGCAGGCTGCCGCCGATGCCGCAGCGGCACAGGCTGCCATAGAGGCGCAAGCCGCCGCCGACGCGCAGGCCGCCGCCGACGCGCAGGCCGCTGCTGATGCGCAGGCCGCTGCTGATGCACAGGCCGCTGCTGATGCACAGGCCGCTGCCGCTGCCGCTGCCGACGCCCAAGCCGCTGCCGACGCCCAAGCCGCTGCCGACGCACAAGCCGCTGCTGATGCACAAGCCGCTGCTGATGCCGACGCACAAGCCGCCGCCGACGCCGCCGCCCAAGCCGATGCTGATGCCGCAGCCGCCGCTGCGGCCGCCCTTGCTGCGGACGAAGCTGCCGCTGCCGACGCCTCAGCCAAGGCCGACGCTGATGCCGCAGCCGCCGCTGCGGCCATTCTTGCCGCCGAAGAGGCTGCCGCGGCCGACGCCGCCGCACAGGCTGCCGCCGCTACCGAAGCCGCCCGCGTGGCGGAAGAGGCCGCGCGCGCCGCCGGTGACGCCGATGCCCTCGCCGCAGCCACCCGCGCCGCCGAAGAGGCCGCCGCCGCCGAGGCTGCGGCAAACGCCGCCGCCGATGCCGCCGCAACCGAAGCCGCCGCCGCCGCCGCTGATGCCACCGATGCCGCCGCCGCAGATGCCGCCGCAACCGAAGCCGCCAACGCCGCCGCCGCAGAAGCCGCCGCGACGGCAGCCGTCACCGAACCGACGCCGGAAACCGTCACTTCCGACGCACCCGCCCCCGAACCCGCCCCCGAGGCGATCAACTCGCTCGAGCAGTTGCTGGTCTCCGAACCCGCCACCGGCACCGAGGAAACCACCCCTCCCGTTGCCGCCGCAGCCGCGACCGACACCACGACATCGACCGCTGCCGCCCCCTCTGACACCACCGTGACCACGATCACCGAGGCCGATACCCGCTCCAGCGGCGAAGAGTTCACCGCCGCTCCGACGGCGGCAGCACCTGGCCAAAAGAAGAAGGGCCTCAGCAACCTCGAAAAGGTCGGCCTGATCGCCCTTGGGGCCCTGGTCGTGGGTGCGGTTCTCAAGAACGGCGACCGCGTGGTCGAAAACACCGGCGACCGGGTTGTCGTGCTGCGGGATGACGGCACCTATACCGTCCTCAAGGATGACGACACCCTGCTGCGGCGCCCGGGTTCCACCGTGCGGACCGAACAGTTCCGCGACGGCTCGACCCGCACCATTGTCGAGAACGCCGACGGCAGCAGCGTCATCACCATCCGCGACGCCTCGGGCCGGGTGCTGCGCCGCTCGCGCATCGACGCGCGGGGCCGCGAGGCGCTGTTGATCGACGACCTGACCCCGGTGCAGCCGATCGACGTGACCACCCTGCCGCGCCCGCGCGATATCACCATCTCGGCCTCCGACAGCAACGCCTCGCTTGCCGCAGCCCTTGCTGCCGCCGAGGCCCGCGAACTGAAGCGCGGCTTCTCGTTGCGCCAGATCCGCGAAGTCCGCGAGGTTCGCGCCCTCGCCCCGCGCATCGACGTGGCGCCGATCACCTTTGCCACGGGCTCCTCGGCGATTGCCGTCAGCGAGGCGGAAAAGCTTGCAGCCCTTGGTCGCCTCATCCTTGATCTGATCGACGAACGCCCGTCCGAAGTGTTCCTGATCGAGGGCCATACCGATGCCGTGGGCTCGGCCTCATCGAACCTCGCCCTCAGCGACCGGCGCGCCGAATCGGTGGCCTTGGCGCTGACTGAATACTTTAACGTGCCGCCCGAAAACCTGGTTGTGCAGGGCTACGGCGAAGGCGACCTCCTCGTCCCCGTCGCCACATCCGAACCCGCCAACCGCCGCGTGGCCATCCGCGTCATCACCCCCTTGCTGCAAACGGCACAGCGCTGACCATTGGCCGAAGAAGGGGCCCACCTCCCCCTTTTTCTGTCTCCAAATATCCCACGGG
>JBBQXK010000101.1:0-5625 GCA_038209775.1 Rhodobacterales bacterium
AACCCCGCTCCTCTCCCCCCCACACCCCCCTCACACACCCCCCCGGGGGGGGGGGGGGGGGGTCCCCCCCCCCCCGCTCCTGCCCCCTCAACACAGACCATCGCTTGCCCCCCTACCCCCCCTCGTCTAAGCAGGAACCCCAAGGGGAACCCGAATGCGCATCCTGATCACCAACGACGACGGCATCAACGCCCCCGGCCTTGAGGTCCTGACCGAGATTGCCACCGCCATCGCCGGGCCCGGGGGTGAGGTATGGACAGTCGCCCCCGCCTTTGAACAATCCGGCGTCGGGCACTGCATCAGCTACACCCGGCCCATGATGATCGCGAAACTCGGCCCCCGCCGCTATGCCGCCGAAGGCAGCCCGGCGGATTGCGTGCTGGCCGCGCTGTACGACGTCCTCGATGGCGCGAAGCCCGATCTGGTGCTGTCAGGCGTCAATCGTGGCAACAACGCCGCCGAGAACGTGCTCTACTCCGGCACCATCGGCGGCGCGATGGAGGCGGCGCTGCAGGGCCTGCCCGCCATCGCCCTGTCGCAATTCCTCGGCCCCGATACCGAAAGCCTCGCCGACCCGTTCGAGGCCGCACGTCAGCACGGCACGGCCCTCGTGCGTGCGCTTCTGGACAAGGGGCTGTGGACCGGCGGCGACTACCGCCTGTTCTACAACGTCAACTTCCCGCCCTGCCCGGCCTCTGCCGTCAAGGGCACCAAGGTTGCGGCTCAGGGCTTCCGCCGCGATACCTCGTTCGGCGTCGAACCCCACATGTCCCCCTCGGGGAGGAAATTCCTCTGGATCAAGGGCGGCCCGCAACACGCCCCCACCCTGCCCGGCACCGATGCCGCAGTGAACCTTGACGGCTACATCGCTGTCACCCCGATGCGCGCCGACCTTACCGCCCATGACACCCTTGCGGATCTGGAGGCGCGGCTCGCATGACCGATGGCGACGCGGGCGAAGACGCGGAGCGCAAGATGCGCTTCCTCTTCGCCTTGCGGTCGCGCGGGGTGACCGATCCGCGCGTGCTGACTGCGATGGAACGCGTCGACCGGGGGGTGTTCGTGCGTGGCCTGTTCGCCGACCGCGCCTATGAAGACATGCCCCTGCCAATCCCCTGCGGCCAGACCATCAGCCAGCCCTCGGTCGTGGGGCTGATGACGCAGGCGCTGAACGTCCAACCCCGCGATACGGTGCTCGAGGTGGGCACGGGCTCGGGCTATCAGGCGGCGATCCTTGGCCACCTTGCGCGCCGCGTCTACACCGTCGACCGCCACCGCCGTCTGGTGCGTGAGGCGGCGGAACTGTTCCTTCGGCTGAATTTCGCCAACATCACCGCCTTTGCCGCAGACGGCAGCCACGGTTTGCCCGATCAGGGCCCGTTTGACCGCATCATCGTGACCGCCGCCGCCGAAGACCCGCCCGGCCCCCTCTTGGCGCAGTTGAAGATCGGCGGTATCATGGTCGTGCCGGTAGGCCAGTCCGATGCGGTGCAAAGCCTGATAAAGGTGACGCGGCTTGCAACGGGGGGGTTCGACTATCACGAACTGCGGCCGGTGCGTTTCGTGCCGCTGGTCGAGGGGATGGCGGCGGACTGAGGACGAAAATCGCACCGGGGGCGAACCCCGGGCTGTAAGAACGAGGCAGAGCAAGCGCATGACCCTATCCGCAACCGCGCGTTCCCTGATGCTGGCCGTGGCCGCGCTGTCGGGATGTACCACGTCCGAACTTGACTGGGATCTTCGGGGCCCGGGGCGCGGCGACACTTCGACGGCGGCGCTGCAGGCCACGCAGAACCGGCCCAGCCCCGATGCGCGGGGTTTGCTGTCGTATCCCGGATATCAGGTGGCTTTGGCGCGGCGCGGCGACAACGTGGCCAGCGTCGCCTCGCGCCTGGGGATCGACCCTGCATCACTGGCGCAGGCCAATGCCCTGCGCCCCGAAGATGCGCTGCGCGAAGGTGAAATTCTGGCGCTGCCGACGCGGGTGGCGGCGGCCCCCGTGACGGGCGGCAGCACCGGCGCACTGGTCGGCGGGCCGGTCACCAGCGGGCCGATCGACGTGACCACGCTGGCCGGCGCCGCCATCGACCGCGCCGCCGCACCCGCGGCCCCTGCACAGGTCGCAGCCTCGGGCCCCCAGCCCACCCGCCACCGCGTGGCGCGGGGCGAGACGGCGTTTACAGTCGCACGCACCTACAACATCAGCGCGCGCGCCCTTGCCGACTGGAACGGCCTTGGCCCCGACATGGCCCTGCGCGAAGGCCAGACCCTGCTGATCCCCACCGCCGCCGACGGGGCCGCCCCCCCCACGGCCCTGGCCGAAACCATCCCCGGCACCGGATCACCCACGCCCCTGCCGCCCTCGGCGGCCAAACCCCTGCCCGATGAAAAGCCTGTCGCGGCATCGGCCCCCGCCCCCGGCACACCGGCCTCTCCCGACCTCGGATCACAGCGCACCGCCGCCTCGGCATCACGCTTTGCGATGCCTGTCGATGGCAAGATCATCCGCAGCTTTGCCAAAGGCCGGAACGACGGCATCGACATTGCTGCAGCCCCAGGCACCGGCGTGCGCGCGGCGGCCGATGGCACGGTGGCGGCAATTACCAAGGACACCGATCAAGTGCCAATCCTGGTGCTGCGCCATGCCGACAACACGCTGACGGTCTATGCCGGGATCGACGCGGTCAACGTGACCAAGGGGGCATCAGTCAAACGCGGCCAGCAGATTGCGGTGATCCGCCAGGCGGCCCCGGCCTTCCTGCATTTCGAGGTGCGCAAGGGCGTCGATGCGGTAGACCCCATCCAGTATCTGCAATAGGGCCGAACCGTCGCCACAACCGGAATTTTCAAAAATTCCGGCACGAATTCTTCGAAGAATTCGCCTTGGACGCGCCGCCGGTCAGACCCTGACGCCCCGCCTTGCCGCAAGATCGGTAAAGTACTGCCACGCCACCCGCCCCGACCGCGCACCGCGCGTGGCCTGCCATTCGATGGCCTCGGCGCGCAGGGTATCGTCGTCGATCATCACGCCATGGGCATCGCAGTAGCCCCGGATCATCGCCAGATACTCATCCTGCGAACAGGGGTGGAACCCCAGCCACAACCCGAACCTGTCGGACAGCGACACCTTTTCCTCAACCGCCTCAGACGGGCTGATCGCGGTCGAACGCTCATTCTCGATCATGTCGCGGGGCATCAGGTGGCGGCGGTTCGAGGTGGCATAGAGGACCACATTCGCAGGCCGCCCCTCGATCCCGCCATCAAGCACGGCCTTCAGCGACTTGTAATGCGTATCGTCATGGCTGAACGACAGGTCATCGCAGAACAGCACGAACTGATGCCCCACCGCGCTGCGCAGATGCGCCAGCAGGCGCGGGATCGACGGCAGATCCTCGCGGCTCAACTCCACCAGAACCAGCGCCAGCCCCTCACCCCGGATCGCCGCATGCACCGCCTTGACCAGCGACGACTTGCCCATCCCCCGCGCGCCCCACAACAGCGCGTTGTTCGCAGGCAGCCCTTGCGCAAAGGCGCGGGTGTTGGCCATCAGCGTATCGCGCGCCCGGTTCACGCCCAACAGCAGTGACAGGTCCACATAGGAGACGTTCGCCACAGGCTCCAGCCGGTCGGGGGCTACATGCCAGACGAACGCCCCGGCAGCCCCGAAATCCGGGGGTGGCAGCGGTGCGGGCGACATCCGTTCCAGCGCCGCCGCGATGCGGGTCAGCGCATCCTTCATGCCTCGTCGTCGTCCTCGACCCAGGTGCCATCGGCCCGCGCCTGCGCCTCGCGGTCACGCTCGAACCGGGCGATCAGCAGGATCGAGATTTCGTACAGGGGATAGATCGCCGAAAACAGGATAAGCTGGCTCATCGCATCGGGCGGCGTCACAATCGCCGCCACCAACAGGATCAGCACCACGGCATATTTGCGCGTCGATTTCAGCCCCTTGGACGAGATCAACCCCGCCCGCCCCATCAGCGTCAGAAGCACCGGCAACTGGAAACACAGACCAAAGGCAAAGACGAACGACATGGTCAGCGACAGATAAGCCTCGATCGACCCCTGAAACTCCACCCCCGACACATCACCCGGCGCACCCGACCCGATGATCCCGTCCTGAAAGCTCAGGAAAAAGGCAAATGCGAACGGCAGGATGATGTAATAGGCAAAGGCGAACCCCAGCCCGAACATCACCGGTGACGCGATCACAAAGGGCAAAAGCGCCCCCTTTTCCGAACGGTACAGCCCCGGCGCCACAAAGCGCCACATCTGGTAGGCGATGATCGGAAACGCCATGGCAAACCCTGCCAGCATGGAAATGCGGATGGCGACAAAGAAGCCTTCCTGCATTTTCACCAGGATCAGCTGGCATTCCTGCCCGCGCGCGATCAGCGCATCGCACATCGGGTGCGACAGAAAGTTGAACACGGGCCGCCAGATCAGATAGCCGACGATAAAGCAGACGACAAACGCCGCCATGGCATAAAGGATGCGGGTGCGCAGTTCGGCCAGATGCTCGATCAGCGGGGCCGAGCTGTCGTCGATCTCTTCGGCCTTCATGCGCCGTCTCCGTCCGGCCTGGGCTCGGGTGGCGCAGGGGCGCGCGCCTCCCGCAGGGCCTGCGCGGTTTCGGCAGCGGCAGCCTTGCGCTCGGCCACCTTCCCGGCCAGCGCAGCGGTGTTCGGCCCAAGGGCCACATGCGCCGGTGCAGGCACCGCAGCCTCAACAACCGGCACAGCCGCCGTCGCGGCAGCAGCCGCCGAAACCGCAGCCCCCTTGGCGACGGGCTTGACGGCGGCGGGCTTCATCGGATCCCACTTCTCGAACTTGGAGGCCGCGTCCTTGACCGCGTCAAGCCCAAGGTTCTTCGGCGACGTCATCTTCTTCAGATCCTTGGCCACGTCCTTGACACCCGCCTCGTCGGCGGCACTTTCCATCGCGCGCTGGAAATCGCGGGCCATCGTGCGCAGCTTGGCGGTCACGCGGCCCAGCGTGCGGAACATCTCGGGCAGGTCGCGGGGACCGATCACGATCAGCGCGACCACCCCGATGATGACCAGTTCCGACCAGCCTATGTCGAACATGCGTGCCTCCGGGTCACGGACAGGTCGGGGATCAGACCTTGTCCTTCTCGGCGGTCACGTCCCGGATTGCCTCGGGCGTGTCCTTGGCAATCTCTTCGGTGCCGTCCTTCACGCCCTTCTTGAAGGCGGTGATGCCCTTGCCGACCTCGCCCATCAGGTTCGAGATCTTGCCGCGCCCGAACAACACAAGCACGACGATGGCGACGATCAGTATCTGCCAGGGTCCGATCTGCATGGCGTACATTTCCTTTTTCATCGCGCCGGGACAGGCCCCGGCCACCTCTGGCCTTTGTGTCTAGGGGCTTGGTCCCACGGTGCCTAGGGGCAACCGGCGCAGTCTTGGCTTCGCGCGCGCCGCATGGCAGGGTCTCCTGACAGTATTCTGTCAGTTGGGGGGCGCCCTTTGCGTCGGGACGAGCGGCTTTATGACATTCTGCGCCGCTTGCGCGACGGGCGGCTGCACACGGCGGCTGACCTTGGGCAGGCGCTTGGCGTGTCCACCCGCACGATCTGGCGCGACATGGCCGACCTTGCGGCC
>JBBQXK010000102.1:0-5379 GCA_038209775.1 Rhodobacterales bacterium
CCTTCAACCCGGAAACGCTCCTGGAACATGAAGTTGCCGTAACCCGGTTCGCGGAAGAATGCGGCCCCGTAAGGCTTGCCGCCCGTGGTTTCGGTGATGAACTGGCCCAACTGGTCGAAATCGGCCCAGGTCGTCGGCGGCACCGGCAGGTCGGTGCCGAATTTCTCCTTGTAGGCCGCCTGCAACGCCGGATCGCCGAGGATGTCCTTGCGATAGTACAGCACGAACACGTCGCCATCATCGGGAAAGCCATAGATCTTGCCATCGACCATCATCTGATTGTCGCGGTAGGTCGGCGCAATCATCTGCAGCTCTTCGGCATAGGCGAACTTTTCGACATAGGGATCAAGCACTTCCAGCGCGCCTGCGTTCACCAGATCGGGCATCCAGGCGGGGATGACGTTCAGCGCGTCATAGGCGCCGGTGCCGCCCCGGTATTCCTGCATGATCTTGGTGAACATCTCGGCCACCGGCACTTCGATCACATTCACGTCGATGCCGGTCAGCTCTTTCCACTTCGGTCCGGAAAAGTTCTTGGGGTCAAGCGATTGCAGCCCGGCCTCCCAGACGATGTTGATTGTCTGCCCCCGGTATTGCTGCGCCGCCGCCACCGCTGTTTCAGCGGCCGCCTGCGCCCAGGCCGGTCGCGCGAAAAGTCCGGCAAATCCGGCCGCGAAGCCCATTCTGCCAACGTCACGTCTCGTAACCATCGCATCCTCCCGTTTGTGGGCAGCGCCGTGTGGGCTGCCCGGTGATCCCGGCCATTCGGCCCTGGGGTTGTTATGCTCCGTACCTCTGCCCGTAACCCTCCAGTTTCGCCTTGAATCCGGGCCGGTCCAGCACGCCCCGGTTGACCACGCCGCGCGGCACGCGGCCCTTGCGCACGTCCAGCACCGCCTGCACATCCGCCGCCCCGATCCCGGCAAAGCACTGATCGGTCCAGCACAGCGCGTGCGGCGTCACGATGACATTATCCAGCGCGAACAATGGGTTCGCAGGGTCGGGTGGCTCCTGTTCAAAGACATCGAGGCCCGCCCCGGCAATCGCGCGGTTCTGCAGCACCTTTGTCAGTGCAAGTTCATCCACGATCGGCCCGCGCGATGTGTTGATGAAAAACGCCGATGGCTTCATCATTCCCAACAGATCGGCATTGACGATATGATGGGTCGCCTCGTTCAGCGGGCAGTTCACCGTGACGATGTCGGCGCGGGCAAAAAGATCGCCCAGCGACACCAGTTCGATCCCAAGTTCCGCCGCCACCTGCGGGTCGGCATAGGGATCATGCGCGATGAAAGTCATGTCAAGCGGCCGCGCCAGCCGGAACATCTCGGCCCCGATGTTGCCAATGCCAAGCGACCCCAGCGTGCGCCCGACCAGCCCCACCCCCATATGCGCCCCGCGTGCAGCAAACCCGGGCGCCCCTTGCCGCGCCAGCCGGTCCTTGACCATCAGCCGCCCGGTCAGCGCAAAGATATAGGTCAGGATCGCCACCGCCACCGGACGGCGCACCCCGTCGGGGGTGATCACCAGCGCAATGTCATTCTCGGTGCAAGCCGGTACGTTCACCGTGTCATAGCCGACCCCGAACCGCGCCACGACCGCCAGCCGCCCGGATTTGGGTACGCTTTCAGGCTCGAAGCGGTGAATAAGCACGATCAGCGCATCGATATCCTCAAGCTGGGCGGACTGCAGGGTGCTCGCGTTGGCAAGATACTCGACCTCGACCCCCGGCGTCGCGCGCAAGGGGGCCAGATCGAACACCGGATAGGTGGCGCTGCCATCCTCTTTGCGGAAATCGCCCGAAAGGGCCACGCGGAACGGGGCTGCCATCAGACACACCCTGCCTTCAGTTTGGATATGCCGTCCCGAAGCGCCTGTTGCAGCAGCCAGACATCTCCGGAATAGCAGCAGAAATCGAACCCCTGCTTGAAATGCGCAATGCCTGCATCGGTCGTCGGCACCAATCGCCCCAGCGCCTTGTTGTGCTTTTTCGCGGCGGCAATGATCCGGTCCATCGCGGCGGTGTAGGTCGGATGATCGAACTGGCCGGGGATGCCAAGCGAGGTCGAGAGGTCGAAATGCCCGACCCACAGGCAATCCACCCCGTCGACCGCCGCGATGGCATCGACGTTTTCCGCGCCCTCGGCCGTTTCGATCTGGCAAAAGAAGGTCAGCCGGTCATTGGCCGCCTGCATCCGGTCGGCGACCGACGCGGTCGAGGTGGAATAGTTGTCATGCGCGATGCTGAGCGCCACGCCGCGCTTGCCTTGGGGGAAATACTTCATGTGGTCCAGCATGGCCCGCGCCTCGGCAGCGCTGCCCACCATCGGCACCATCACGCCCTCGGCCCCCACATCGCAGGCCCGCGCGATCATGGTGTAGTCCCTCGATGACGGGCGCACGATGACCCGCACCCCTGCCGCCTCGAAATACCGGATCGCCGATTTGACCGTTTCATGCGAAAAGGCCGAATGTTCCATGTCCAGCAGCACGAAATCGCACCCCGCGTTGTGCGCGATATGGCCGATGCCCGGCGTGGCAAATTCGACGATGAAGGTGCCGAACTTGGCCTTGCGGCTTTTCGTCATGTCTTTCAGTCCCATGGAAGCCATATCGTCCTCTAGCGGGTTTGGGTCTGCGATCCTTCGCAGGCCAGGGTGAATTCGGAAACCGACTTGGACCGCACCAGCGGGTCGCTTTCCCGGTCGAACACATGAAAATGCGCGGCCCGCAGATGCGCCTCGAACGCCGTCCGGCTGTCGTAGATTTCATAAAGCAGGATGGTATCGGACGCCCCCTTGGGCATCAGCACGTCAAACCGCTGGCAACCCGGCTCCAGCGCGCAGGATTGCTGCGCGTTCGCGTCGATCAGCGTGCGGAACGCCGCCATGTCGCTGGCCCGGTGCAACCGGAATTCCACCGTGATGACATAGGGATCGCTCATGGTGCAGCCTCCTTGCCCTTGTCGTATTGCAGCATCACCAGCCGCAAATGCGCGTCCATCGCGGCCCAGGCCCGTTCGGGTGCCCGCGCGGCCACCGCGTCGTAAATCTGCTGGTGGCTGGCCAGTGCCCCTGCCGCCGCCCCCTCGATGCGCAGCGACACCTTGCGCTGCAACGTCAGCCAGCCCGCAATCGCCCCGTGCAGCGCGCCGAACACCGGGTTGGTGCCGATCTCGGCCAGCACCAGATGAAACGCCACGTCGGTGCGCTGAAACTCGGCCATGTCGCCCAGCGCCGCCCGGTTGACCTCCAGTGCAGCACCCAGCCGCGCCACATCGGCATCGGTCGCAATCTCGGCCGCGTTGCGGGCAATAGCCGCCTCGAACACCCGCCGCGCCTCTTGAAACGCCTGTTCGCCCTGGGGCGAGGCCATCAGATGCTTGGCCGACCCCGACAGCTGATCGACCAGCACGGTGATCGTCGGGCGGGTGATGCGCGCGCGGCCCCCGGTTGACAGTTGCACGAACCCCGTCCGTTCCAACAGCAGCAACGCCTCGCGGATCGCCGGACGCCCGACGCCGAATGACGCCATCAGATCGCGCTCGGACGGAAGGTTGTCGCCCTGGGTCAGCGACCCCAGAATGATCGCCTCTTCGATCTGAAGGGCGACATCCTCATGCACCTTACGCCGCCGGACATTCTGAAATTGCATTACCAACCCTCTGTACGCAGTTTCCCTATTCAAACTGCGTCCACTACCCGCGCACCTGCCGCAAAACAACGCCCTTATCCGGGCAACACTAGTCCTTTGGGGCGCGGTACCGCACCCTTTGCGCGTCAATGAACATCGCGATCATGATGATCAGCCCCTGGATGACCTTGATCCAGAACACCGACACCCGCATCAGGTTGAGCCCCCTGTCGATGGTGGACAAGAGCAAGACCCCCCCCAACGCCCCCAGCATCGTGCCCCGCCCACCCTGCAGGCTGACCCCGCCGATGACCGCCCCGGCAAACACGGTGAAGATGTACCCCTCGCCCAGATTGACCTGAATCGAGGCCACCCGCCCCGCCAGCATCCACCCCGCCAGCGCCGCCAGCACCCCGCTGAGCATGTAGACCTGCCGGATACGCTTGTCGGCGTCGATGCCAGAGGCCAGCGCCGCCTCCTTGTTGCCGCCGATGGCGTAAAGCTCGCGGCCAAAGCGGTGATGGTTCAACAGAACATGCCCCGCCACGAACACCAGCCCCGTCGCCACCACCGCGACCGGGATCTTGATGATGCCCTTGATCTCGAACGCCGTGGTGTGGCCCAGCCAGTAAAACACATCTGCCGGCGGGAAGTTCAGGCCGGTCGTGGCATTGCCTTCGGTAAAGGCCAGCATCAGCCCGCGCAGGATCAACAGCATCGCCAGTGTCACGATGAAGTTGTTCATCCGGCCAACCGTAATCAGCCCGCCGATCACATAGCCGATCAGCGCCCCCATCAAGAGGATGACCAGAATCGACAGGTACGGGCTGACCAACAGCCCCCCACCCCAGAACGGCGACAATGCGGGCACGATCAGCCAGATGCCGAACAGCGCCGCCAGCCCCAGCGTCGATTCCGACGAAAGGTCAAAGTTGCCCGAGATCAGCACGAACGTCTGCCCCACCACCAGCACCCCCAACACCGCCGCCGCCGACAGGATGTTGGTGATGTTGATCTGGGTCAGGAAATGCGGGCTTTGCGACATGAAGAACAGAAAGACCAGCGCAAGGATCACCCAGATCAGGTGATCCAAAAGAAAGGGTATGTACCTAGACAGCTTCATGCAGCATCTCCGTCTCGCCTTCGATGGCGGCCAGAAGCCGGACCGCCGTGATCTCGTCTTTGCCCTTGGTGAACTGCCGCACGATCCGGCCGCGATAGAACACCACGATCCGGTCGCAGATATCCATCAACTCGCTCAACTCGTCCGAGATGACGCCGACCGCCACCCCGTCCGCGCTCAACTGATCGACGATGCGC
This sequence comes from Rhodobacterales bacterium, assembly GCA_038209775.1. Lineage (GTDB taxonomy): Bacteria > Pseudomonadota > Alphaproteobacteria > Rhodobacterales > Rhodobacteraceae > JBBQXK01. The sequence continues at coordinate 4,954 of JBBQXK010000102.1, forward strand.
AAAAGCTCCACCTTGGCCTGCACATCCACGCCTTGCGTCGGCTCGTCCAGCAGCAACAGGCGGGGCTTGGTCGCGGCCATCTTGGCCACCACCACCTTTTGCTGGTTGCCGCCGCTCAGGTTTTCAACCGCCGTTTCCATCGACGGCGTCTTGATGCCCAGCGTGTCGATATAGCCCGCCACCATCGCGCGTTCCTGCGCACCGTTCACCAGCCCGACCGCCCCGCTCAACCGCCCCAGAACCGACATCGACGCATTGTCGCGCACCGACCGGATCGCCACGATGCCAAGGCCATGCCGGTCGCGCGGCACATAGGCCACCCCGGACGCAAGCGCCCGCGTCGGGTTGCCCGCGAGGTACTCCTTGCCGTCAATCTTCACTGATCCCGATCCCAGCGGCTCCAACCCAAAGAGACCGCGCGCGATG
>JBBQXK010000103.1:0-4809 GCA_038209775.1 Rhodobacterales bacterium
ACGACCCCCTGAACGTCATGCCCCACGGCCACGACCGCCGAGGTTACATCGACCAACCCCAGATCGCTGCACATGCCCCAGTCCAGATCGAAAAACCCAGCCCCCTTGCCAAAGCGCACGCCATCCACCGACACCGCCGAAGCCCCTGTCGCCATGAAATCAAACCGTCCCAGGCTAGCAATTTCAGCCAGACTGATGGGCCGCGCGAAATGCTCCATGCCGTCCAGCCAAGAGGCGTACAGCTCTGCCCCCGGCGGCACCATACCGGCCTCCATCAACAAAAAGCCGCGATAGATGCCGTAGGTGGACATGACAAATGATTTGCCCGCCGCAATCATCTCGCGCCGCAAGTCCACCAGACAGTTGTCGGGCGTGATAAAGGCGAATGTGCTGGCAGCATATTCCGGCATCGCCACCACCTTTGCGGTGGCTGCTTCGGAACCGTCGAAATCAGGGATGACTTCGGAAAAGTTCAGGTGAAACCGGGTGTCCGGTTTTGCCACATCATGCAGGCGTCCCCAAATCTGCTGGCGTATGATCTTGGATTTGGACATGCTTGGCTCCGGCAGTGTTTCACTGTTTCATAAAGATGAAACGAATGTTTCACTAACGCAAGGGCATTGACAGGATCAGGCGACACGCATGGCAACGCGGCTAACCCTAAGACTTCAGGAAAGAATTTCCCGGCTGACCAAGGCCGAGCAAAAACTTGCAGCGGTGATGCTTGAGAATCAGGCATTGATCGAAACCCATTCCGCAACCGAACTTTCCACCCTTGCCGGTGTATCCAAGGCCACCACCGCCCGATTTTTCCGTAATCTTGGCTATACCGATTTTGACGAGGCGCGCACGCAGGCGCGCGAGGAACGCAACCGCACCCAGCCCTATGCCTATTCGCAGGGCCAGCCGGAAAAGGCCGTTCTAGGCCGGTCAATCGGCGCGCATCTGGACCTTGAACTCTTGAACCTTACCCGCACCTTCGAGGAAATCCGCCCCGACCTGCTGACCGAGGCCGCCCGCCTGATACAAGACGCGCCGCGCGTCTGGTGCATGGGGTTCGGTGCCGAGGAGGGTCTGGCGCAACTGGCCCGGCTGACCTTTGCCCGCCTGCGCCCGGATGTCCATATTCTGGCCGCCCACGCAGGTGCCTGGGCCGAAGATCTGTCGATGACCGGCCCGCGTGATGTGCTGATCCTGCTGACGCTGGAGCCGCGGCCAAAGTTTCAGGCGGCGCTGACGTCTTATGCCCGCACCACCCGGATGAACGTGATCACGTTGACAGACCATCGGTTTCTGGCAACCGCGCAGCGGTTTTCAAAGCTGGTAATCGGCTGCCATGTCGCAACCTTTGGCCGCCTGCCCAGCCATGCCACGATGGCGTCGATGATCCGGTTGCTGTCGATTGCCTTCATCGGTCAGGCCGGAGCCGCCGCCCATCAACGCTTGGCGGTGATCGACGAAATCAACGAAGAGATTGATCTATTTGAATGATCGCAACAGCGTTGTATCTGTCCTGCGGTCCTGGAACTCTGAACGACGACGGACCCGTAGCATGCGGTTCTTCAATACCCGACGACCGGTCTTAGCCAGGTGCGACGATGCCGGTCTTTCGCGCACTCAAGGGGCGCGAATCGTTCGGTCAGGAAAAAATCGCCTGCCGCAAGCGTCGAAGAGAATCATACAGAGTTGATACAACGACCCTCCGTCAGCTAGACCAACAGGCTTTCCCCTGCAGTGCGGCTTGCAACTGACAAGACTGCGGGAGATCTTGAGAAGCCTTCAAAAGGTCGGTGGTGTATTCACCCAAAGAATGCGCGCAATCGTGCTGCCGATGTTGCGATATCCATGCGGTCGTTCCGAGTTGAAGTGAAAGCTGTCGCCCTGCTCCAGCCGCCATCGCTGATCGTCTACGATCAGCTCTACCACACCCTCCAGCACATAGCCCATCTCTTCGCCCTGATGCGAAATCAGGCCGTCAGACGCCCCGCCGGGCGAGATTTCGTGGATGTCCGCCTGCAGCGTGATACCGGCGGCATGTGGGATCATGCGCTCCAGTACCACGCCATCGCCGTGCCGCAGATTGCCATCGTTCAGGCGCGGGCGCTGGCCTGCGCGCAGCACGATGTCAGGTGCGCTTTGGTCATCGAACAGGGCTGCGATGTTGACCGAAAGCGCCTGCGCCAGCCGCCGCAGCAGGGTGATCGACGGGTTCACCTTGCCGGTTTCGATCTTGCATAACATGCTTTCCGAACAGCCTGCCCGCGTCGCGACCTGATCCAGCGTCATGTTCAACAGCCGCCTGCGGCTGCGCAGGGTCCCACCGACATGCGCTGAGGGCTGCGGGTCAGTTGGGTCAAGTTTCTTGAATTCGGATAAAGTCACAGGCTGCTCCCTGTTGGTTCAATTGCGATCAACGCCCAAAAACCCAGCAAATTGCCCGAAAATGCGCGGTTTGTTTCGTCAAAGCCGCTTTCCTCGGACATTCTTCAGGGTTGAAATGTTGATTGTCATTCAAGTCGGTCGATCTGGTCCCCTCATGGAACGAACTTAACCGCAGACAAAGCGCCCGGCAACCGGGTGAACAACATGGAGAGTGGAATGACCCAAGGATTGACGCGCCGTCGTCTTTTGAAAACTGCTGGTGCCTCGCTGCTGGGTGTGGGGGCGGCCAGCTTTCCGTTGCCCGGCCTGATCCGCAGCGCGCGGGCGGCCGATACCGTGAAACTCGGCTGCCTCTTTTCGTCCTCGGGCGCGATGGCCAACGTCGAAGGCCGCCTGACCTCGGTCGTGAGGATGGCGGCGGAAGAGCTGAACGCCGCCGGTGGCGTCATGGGCAGCATGATCGAGGTGGTGGGCACCGACCCGTCCTCCGACTGGCCGCTGTATGCGCAGCTTGGCCGCCAGCTGATCGAACAGGATCAGGTCGCGGCGCTGTTTGGCTGCTGGACCTCGGTCAGCCGCAAATCGGTGCTGCCGGTGGTCGAGCAGTCGGACGCGCTGCTGTATTACCCGCTGCATTTTGAAGGCGAGGAAAACAGCAAGAACGTGGTCTACCTGAATTCGCCCCCGTCGTCGTCGGTTCTGCCGGCGGTCGAATACCTGATGGGCCCGGATGGTGGCGAGGCAAAGCGCTTCTTCATGCTGGGGTCTGACTATGTCTGGCCGCGCACGATCAACCAGCAGCTCAAGGGCTATTGGGCCTCCAAGGGCATCCCCGAGACCGATTGGCGCGAAGAATATGTTCCCGTGGGTCATTCCAACTTTCAGACGCTGATCAACCAGATCCGCGAATTCGCCGATCAGCCGGGCGGTCAGCCGGTAGTCATCCTGACGGTTGTGGGCAATTCGATCCCCGATTTCTTCCGCGAGTTTGCCAATCAGGGCATCTCTGCGCTCGATGTGCCGGTGTTGGGTCTGGACGCGCTGGAGGCCGACTTCGAAGGACTGGATACCAAGGCGCTGGCCGGTCACCTGAACTGCTGGGCCTACCTGCAATCCGCCGCCGGTCCGGGCAACGAGGCGTTCAAGGCGGCCTGGGCCAAGCATGTGGCCGATACCGGCGTGCCGTATCGCGGCGACGTGGCGATTGACCCGATGGTGTCGGTCTATGACGGGGTCCATCTCTGGGCGCTGGCCGCCGAAAAGGCAGGCTCGTTCGCCGTGCCCGAAGTGCGCGCCGCCAGCCCGTCGGTTTCGTTCGCCTGCCCATCGGGATACGAGATCGCGATGATGGCCGACAGCACCTATGTCAAGCGCGGGGTCTTCATCGGCTCGCTGAATGAGACGCAAGGCTTTGATACGTTGTGGCAATCCGAAGGCACGCCCGACCCGCTGGCCTTCAGCCCCTACATGAAAGGCTGACTTCTCAGTGCGCGGCAGGGCAACTTGCCGCGCACTGGCCCTGTTCTGTGCAGCGGAGCAATCCGCCGCGCGAAGGAAACCGTCGTATGTCCCTGACCCGCCTTTTGATCTTTCTGGTGGCCCTAAGTGGCTCGCCCGCCTTGGCGGATCGTGCGGCGCTCAGTGCGGCGCTTTGTGCGCCTTCGGTGGCCGCACAGACACAGGCGCTGCGCGCTCTGGCTGAGGCTGGCGCATCGGGCGGCGCGGCAGAGGCCGGATGGGCGCAAACCGTGGTCGCGGCGGTGGAATCCCGCAACCTGCGCTGTGCGCCCGGCGGGGTCTTCATCGGCGAAGGCGCGGCGGCGCTGGATGCGGCAACCCTTGCGCCTTCGCCCGCCCCGGCCGATGCCGCCGGAATGCCGATCAACAACCGCCTGCGCGCCGCTGCCGCCTCGGCCGCCGCCGCTCTGACCCTTTTTGCCGACACCGACCCCGCCGCCCGAGTGAAGGCCGCCACAGCGCTGGAACGGCGGCGCGAGGCGCTGAGCCTGCCCATTTTGGATGCCGCCCTTGCGCAGGAAACCGACGCCTCGGTGCTGGCCGTGCTGGAACCCCTGCGCGCGCGCATGATGCTGGCCGATCCCGACCCCCAGAACCGCATCCGCGCGATCGAGGCGATTGCGGCAGGCGCGACCCTGCGCAACCGCACCCTGATCTCCGAGGCGCTGACTGCCGAAGCCGACGTCACCGTTCAGGCAACCGGCGCGGCGGCACTGGCCCGCATCGACCGCCAGATCGCCATCGGGCAGGGCCTTTCCACGCTGTATAGCGGGCTCAGCTATGCCTCTGTGCTGTTGCTCGCGGCGCTTGGGCTGGCGATCATCTTTGGCCTGATGGGGGTGATCAATCTGGCGCAGGGCGAATTCATCATGATCGGGGCCTATGCCGCATGGTTCGTGCAGAACGCCA
>JBBQXK010000104.1:0-4773 GCA_038209775.1 Rhodobacterales bacterium
CCGATCTTCGTGGCCGTATCGCGGGGCGGGCTGAAGGCCACGTCAGAGCGGCTGTCCGACAAGCATGTCGCCCGTTTGATCAAACAGACTGTCCGCGACGCAGGTCTGCGCCCCGACCTGCCCGAGGCGGAGCGGATCAGGCTCTATTCCGGCCATTCCCTGCGCGCGGGCCTTGCCAGCAGCGCCGAGGTGGACGAGCGCTATGTCCAGAAGCAACTCGGCCACGCCAGCGCCGAAATGACCCGCCGCTACCAGCGCCGCCGCGACAGGTTCCGGATCAATCTGACAAAGGCCGCAGGGCTGTAGCCTTTTCTTTCAGGCCCATGGAAGCGCGACCCCGTCTGTCAAAAGAAATTTCGATTCTAAGGCAGATTCAACAGGTAGCGCGTCGATCTGCCGCCTTCGGCACCCCGCAGGATTGCGCCCTTTGCCTCCAGCTCAGCCAAATCTCGCGTCGCCGTGGCAAGCGAAACAGCTGCTATCTTTGCGTAAGGGCCAGCGCTGATACCTTCAGACGCCCGTCGTGGTCCCTCAGCAAAGAGGCGGCGCAAGACCTTTTCGCCGCGGGGCGGAAGACTCTGGAATCGAAGGAAGAAGCCGTTGCGCGAAACCAGAAACCGGGCCTCGGCTTCAGCTTCGACGATCCCGGCCGTCAGGCGCTCCAAGAACCATAAGACGAAAGGAGTCGCGTCGACATGGTCCCCCAAGACCGTGCGTCCGGCCTGAAGAGCGCGGTAGTAGCCCTGCTTGTCAGCTTCTATCTGGCGTGAAAGGGAAAACGGCAAAGCGGCATCCTTGGCAAAGATGTATTCGACAAGAGCGCGACCAATCCTCCCATTCCCGTCGCTGAACGGGTGAATGGATTCAAACCAGAGATGCGCGATAGCGGCACGAATGGCCGCCGGGCGCACGTCAGATTCAAGGCTGCTCAGGAAGTCTTGCATCATGTAGGCAACGCGGTCGGGCGGTGGGGCGGTGTAAAGCACCTCTTCTTTTCCAGCCGCCGCACCCCGCACAATAACGATCGGGAAGCTGCGCCACCGGCCCTTGTCTTCCAGATCAACGCCATGGAACAGAAGCCGGTGCCAGTGAAACAGCCGGGCTTCCGACAAAGCCCCCTCCCCTGCCCGAGCGTCAAGCATCAACGTCGCAATGGCGTCTGTTCGACGTTGTGGCTCGGCACCGCGATGTGCCAGCGAAGCCACGACTGATGCTTCAACATCCTCGGCGCGAAGGGCGGCACCCTCGATAGCAAAACTGGCAACTGCCTCGCTGGTCACCGCCCGCAAAAATGTCTCGCGTCGTTCATCTGCGCTCAACGCGGCTTGAAGCCCTTTGATCGACCCAATGCGCGTGGAAAAATCAGCAAGCGGTCCTTCGGTCGCAGTTGCGTCATGGCGGAAGCGGGGCCACGCAGGTGTTTGCCAGATATCCATGAGGAGAATATGTCAACTATTCCCCTCATGGGCTAGGGAAAAGTGAGGGGATTGGGCGAACTTTTCTCCTCATCGGAGAATCCGCCGAGATCCGGAGTACCTCGACGCGTTGCTGCTCCCTTCATTCGATGGTTTTGTAGTGTCTATTATTGCATGATAAAAAGTAATACTTTCAGTTGGTTAATCAGTCGGCAAGGTCAGAACGCTTTCTTGAGTGCCACACGTCAAGGCTTTTCCATCAGCCGTCAGGAACGCGTAGCCGATGACGCTCGAAAACTGCTGTATCACCGCGATACATCCGTGAGCGGACTGCCCAATTAAAGAACCGTGTCACCGCTTGACGTTGACATGAATGTGGCCTGCACATTCAATCTTTGCTATCCCAATGCCAGACATCAGGATGTTCACAGCGTGGCAGTTTTTCGGCGCGTTCTTTTAGTTGTCGTCGGGGTTGCCGTGTTCATCACGATGCTTGGGCTTCTGTTTCCTTTGCCGGAACGACGTTACGTCGTGACATCTGAGGCCATCCCCGCAACGTCCACCACCCCGATTGGTGCTGCGACTCTGGCGGCGCAGGGGGCGCATCCGGGTGAAAGCGGTGTTATCCCGCTGGCTGGTGGTGGCGAAGCGTTTGCCGCCCGCGTGCTTTTGGCGCGCACGGCTGAGCAGTCGCTGGATGTGCAGTATTACATCTGGCAGGCCGACACGACCGGCTATCTGCTGCTCCACGAGTTGCGCGCGGCGGCGGAACGCGGTGTGCGGGTGCGGCTTTTGCTGGACGACAATGGCATCGCCGGGCTGGACGCAGAGCTGCGGGCGCTGGATGACCTTCCGAACCTTGAGGTACGGCTGTTCAACCCCTTCACCCTGCGCCGCCCCAAGCTGTTGTCCTTCACCTTTGATTTCTTCCGGCTGAACCGGCGCATGCACAACAAATCCTTCACGGCGGATGGGGCGGCAAGCGTGGTGGGCGGGCGCAATGTTGGCGACATCTATTTCGCCTTCGGCCCGGACGAGCATTACATCGACACCGATGTTCTGACCCTTGGCCCGGCGGCGGCGGATGTGTCAGTGGCATTCGACGCCTACTGGAACAGCGCCTCGGCCTATCCGGCGGGGTTGATCCTACCAGCCGCCCCCGACGGGCTTGTACGGCTGCAGGCAGAGGTAGCCTTTGCCCGGGCCGCCGATCTGGCCGCCCCCTATGCGGAAGCCATCAGCCAGTCTCCACTGATGCGAACCCTGATGGCGGGGCCGGATGCTGTGGAATGGGCGCGGGTCACTCTGGTGACCGATGACCCCGCCAAGGGCCTTGGCCAGCAGGCCGTGGGCGGGTTGCTGATTGACCGGCTGATGGCGATCCTGACCGATCAGGCGACCGGCCCGAGGGTTTCGGTCGACCTGATTTCGGCCTACTTCGTGCCCGGTCAAGGCGGGACCGGCCTGCTGACCGACCTTGCGGCGCAAGGGGTTGCGGTGCGGGTCCTGACCAATGCGCAAGAGGCGACGGATGTCTTGACCGTCCACGGCTCTTACGCCGGGTATCGCCCGGCCTTGCTGGAGGGCGGCGTGCGTTTGGGCGAATTGAGGGCCGATCCCTTGATCCCGCGGCAGGACCAGAGACTTGCCACCTATCTGGTCGGGTCGGCATCCTCGCTGCATTCCAAGGTCTTTGCGATTGACGGGGAACGGGTGTTCATCGGGTCGTTCAACTTTGATCCCCGGTCAGCCCAGTTGAACACCGAAATGGGCCTGCTGATCGAAAGCCCGACCTTTGCAGTGGCAGTAACGCAGGCCGTGGATCAGGTGATGGAGCGGGGCGCCTATGCTTTGCGGCTTTCCCCGACACAGGCCCTTGAATGGGTCACGCAGGATGAAAGCGGCGGGCAGATCGTGCAGACCACCGAGCCCAACACTACCTGGCTTGACCGGACCCTGGTCAAGATTATCGGGGTCTTGCCGGTGGAGTGGATGATGTGACCGCGAAGGACACCCCACCAAAGGTCGCTGTCCCGACCGTCCTGCCCTGGCGCTATGCCCTGACGATCTGCGCTGCCGCTCTTGCGCTTGGCATCGCGGGCTATGCCGCAACCGGCAGCGTGGGCAGCGTGGGCAGCATTGCGGCGACCGCAGGCTTTGCCGTGGGCCTGTTTGCAGCCCTCTCACATGGGCTGCGGGGCGTGCTCATCGCGGGTCTTGGGTTCATTGCCGCGGCTGGGATGGTCCTGGCCTATCCGGTCTTGCCGGTCCTGATGGCCGTCTGCATCGCCCTGTCGGGAGTGGCGGCGGTCGAGGTTGCACGTGTCGGCACCCGCATGTCGGTCATGGTGCTGATGGGCCTTATCCTGTTCGCCGTCGCGGTCGAGCGTGGCGGCGATCTGCGCATGCTGGCGCTGGCCGCATTCGGCGTTGGCGGCGGCTATCTGGTGATCGCGGTTCTGCGTCTGCCGTCCATCCTGCGCGCCGCGCCCGCCAGCCGGGCCGAGGCGGTCAGACTGGCCATTTTCCTGAGCGTCGGCGTGGCACTTTCCATCGGTCTGGCGACGGCGGTCAACATGCCACATGCCTACTGGATCGTGATCCTGTTCATCTCACGCTGCCTGATGCCAGTGCAGGACAAGCCGGGCGCGCTGTTCAAATACGGCCACGGCGCGGCGCTTGGCGTGTTGGCGGCCATGCTGATCGAGCTTGCCGGACTGCCCGACGCGTGGCGGCTGCTGCTGGCCTTGGCGGCCTTCGTTCTGGGCCTGCGCTTCATGCCGCATCCGCAGCCGATCTCCGTGGCGGCGATGACGGCGGGGGTCCTGCTCGCCTCTGCCCCCACGCTGTCCGAAGCCACCTTCCGCGCCGAAGCGGTCGTGCTGGTCATCGCCCTGATCCTGTTTCTGACACTGGTTCTAGAACGCATCATGCCGAAACTGCCGGGCACCCGGCCTTAAGGGCGGTGCAGGACCTTGCTGCACCACGCCCTAGACGTCGCGCAACCCTCAGTCGTGGCGGGCGTCGGTGGCATGGCCTTGTGCCATTTCGGCACCCGGATTGCTGCCCGTGCCGATCAGACGAAATCGCGCCTTAATGGGCAGGTGATCCGACGCCCGCCGCGCCAAAGGTGTGTCGTGCACGGCCAGATCATGCAGTTCGGCCTGCGCATTGGTCATCATCCGGTCAAGCGCCAAAAGGGGATGGCGCGCGGGAAAGCTGCGAAGCCTTGATTGGCTGGTGAAAACCGAACTGAGGGACTGCAAGGACGAACGCAGCCCATACCACCATTCGTTCAGGTCACCCATCAGCAGCAGGGGGCGGGGATCAAGGGTGCCGAGCTTGTCCAGAATGGCGC
>JBBQXK010000105.1:0-4716 GCA_038209775.1 Rhodobacterales bacterium
CCGCTCGAAATCCGCCTCGGCCTCGCCCGAGACGATGGCGGCCAGATGAAAGATCAGGTCGGGGCGGCGGGCGATCAGGGCCGTGGCGGTGGCGGGGTCGGTCAGGTCGGCGGCAAGGCTGGTGGCATTCGGGGACGGCGGCGGTTTCACGACATCGACAAGGGTCAAGGTATGGTCGCCAAGGCTTGCGGCCAGCTTTTGGCCCAGCATCCCCGCGCCGCCGATGATCATGGTGTGCATGGTGTATTCCCCCGTTATCCCTGCGCGATGTGGCGACCGGCGTTGTGCCAAGTCAAGGTCTGTTCGCCCGTGGCCGTCATTCTGGCGTCAGGTGGGCGGTGGCATAGGGCGGCAGGGTCAGGCGACCGGATCGGCCCAGCGGCGTTCCGGGGGTGGTCAGGAAATCGGCTGACTGGCTGGCGGTGAAGCTGTCCGTGTCAAGAAGCAGCAGGTTTTGCGGGCCGGTGATGCCGCCGATCTGCACCTTTTGCGCGGCATTGGTCAGGTTTGCCAGCCAAAGAACCGGACCCTTGGCAGATTGATGCGCGAGAGCCGCCACGGACTGGGGCGCGTTCGTCAGGGTGGCAAGCCTGCGCGCCTTGCTGAAGGGGGCGAGGGCCGCGAAAAGCTGATAGGTGGGCACCACAGCCGCGCCGTCATGACCCGGTTGGGGGATGGCCGAAGTGAGGATCAGGCCGCGCGGGCCGGTGGCGGTGCAGGGGGTGATCGCCGCAAGCCCGCCGGCAGCGGTGGCGGCGATCAGGCCCAGTGTCCACGCCGTGGCGAACAGGCCGCGCTGGCGGGGGTCGTCATCGGTCAGGCAGGTGCGCTGGTTGCCGGGGTTGGGGAAGGTGGTCGCGCCGTAAGGATTGTCACGGCAGGCGATGCCCGAGGGGCCAAGGTGGTAGGGCGTCTTGCCGATCAGCGCCCTGGTGGATTTGATGATCCATGGCAGCGCCTCCAGCGTTTCCATCACTGACAGGTCATCGGCGGCATGCACGATCGGACAGGTGCTGTGGGTGATGAAGTCGAACAGGCCCTGCGGTGGCCGCTTGCGGTTCAGTTCGGTGAAGAACGACAGCATGCCGCCGCCGATCCGGAGGCCGGGGAACGACGCGCGGGCGGAGGCGGCCATGTCCTCATAGTTTGGGCCCCAAGGGCGCGGGGTGCCGGGCTGAAACGACTTGAGGTCATGCGCCTGCGTCACGATCACGCTGTCAGGCGACAGGCCGCCCTGTTTTATCATGCGGGCAAGGTGGGCCATTTCCTCGGCAGCAGGTGCGAGGGCGGGCAGGATCAGTTCCACTGCAACCGGGCATCCGGCGCGGGCCTTCAGGGCGGCATAGGCGGCGGCGGTTTCGGCCTGACCGGCGGCGCGGCCGTCGATCTGGCAGACGAGGTGGGCCGGGCGGGCGGCGGCGATCAGGGCGCTATGGGCCATGGCCGTTTGCGCATCGGCCATCCCGACCGCAAGGCCGATGGCGGGCAGGCGGCCTGCGGGTTTGCCGATGGTGATGGTGACGGCGGGGCCGGTGTCAGCGGCAGCAGACTTGCGCGGTTTGCCGGTGATCGCCAGATTGACCGACTGGGTAAAGGCGGCCCCCTTGGGCAGCGTGTAGGGCCATGGGTCCAGCAGCGAGCAGACGTAGGTCTTGTACGAGGCATCCATCCAGTTGCGGTGATCCTCCATCTCGAACTTGTTGCCGGTCAGGGTCAGCGTGGCCGTGACGCCCGGCACGACCCGGTGGGCCAGCCCCGCGATTTCAAAGATCGGCTGGCCAGGGCTGATCGCCTCGGGGAAATGCGCGGTTTCCACGCGGCCATCGGTGTGGGTCACCTCGACCGGCTTGCCGACCACACCCTGCAGCGGGTGCAGCACGACAAAGCCGGTGCGGTTGGTCACGAAATCGCTGCCGGGGGTGGCGGTGACCGAAAAGGTCAGCGTGCCGTCGTCTTTGCCCTCGATCCTTGCATGGGCGGTCAGCGATTGCTGGTCATCGGCGAAATGCACGTCATAGCGGATGGCAAAGCCGGTGCGGCCCTGTTTCACCGAAAGGTTGGTCAGGCTGGGCGCATAGGTGCCCCAGTTCCTGTCGCGCGGGAGGTAAGCGATGCCGCGCAGCACCTCGGTGCCCGCAAAGCAGATGCGCCGCAGCGCGCCGTTGTCGAAAAGCGCAGTGAGCGCCCCGGCCTTCAGGGCGCGGGCGGGTGGGTCGGACTGTTCGGTGCCGAAGAGTTTGATGGCGTCGCTTGGCGATTGGCGCATGTGCCCCCCCTTTGGAAGATGGCCGGTTGCGGGTGGCCCTGTGTCAGGTAAATTTCGGTCGCACGGTGGCATGGGTTTCGGCGGATTGGTAGGCAGCCTCGACCAGCGAGAAGGTTTTCAGACTGTCGGCCCCATCGGTTTCGGCGGGTTGTCCGGCACGAAACCGGGCAAGCATGTGGGCACAGGTGTGCAGCACCGCCTCTTGCGAGACATGCCAGGGCCGGGCCGTCCAGGGCAGCAGCGGCGAGCCGATGAATTCGGTTGTTACTGTGCCCCGAGAGGTCAGCACCATCTGCTCACCCGGCGTCACGATCACCGACCCTTCGGTGCCCTCAATCTCCAGCAGGGTTTCGGGGAACGGGTCGGGGATGCGGTGCGCCTCATACGTGGTCTCGACCACCGAAACCGCGCCCGACTTGTGGCGCATCAGGATCGTCGCGGTGTCTTCGGCGGTGATCCTGGGGTTGCGGCGTTGGGTTTCGCAGGTGAGGTATTCAACCTCGCCCATGAACCAGCGGGCGAGGTCCAGCACATGGATGCCACTGTCGATGATCGACAGGCGCTGTTCGGTCAGCAGGTATGGCTGGCCCACATAGATGTCATAGCCGGTGCGAAAGCTGATGCGCGCCCAGTTCGGTTGGCCGATGTCGCCCGCATCGAGCCGGGCCTTGACGCGGCGCATCGGGGTTTCAAAGCGGAAGTTTTCGTGTACGGCAAGCCAGGTGCCATGCCGGGCCGCCGTTGCCACGATCTCCTCGCATTCGTCCAGGGTCGGGGCGAGGGGTTTTTGCAGGATGGCGGCAATGCCCCGTTCCGCCGCCATTGCACCCAGCGCGCGGTGGCTGTGCATCTGGGTGGCGATGTCGAGCAGGTCGATTTTCATGGTATCAAGCATCTGGCCCGCATCGGTGAACCATGCCGCGCCGAATTTCCGGCCTGCCGCCTCGGCCTTGGTGGCATCGAGGTCGCAGACGGCCACAAGGTCAGCGCCGCCCGCCTTCAGGTCATTCCACGCGTTCAGGTGGTTTTGCGCGTAAAAGCCGCAGCCGATCAGGCCGACACGGACAGGTTTTTCAGCAACCATCGCAGGGTCTCCACGCAGAAAGTGGTATGACAGGTTAATTGGTATGGTATGCGGATTGCCTCAACGCGGCAAGTTGGATAGTTTGGGTTTAGCGCGCATCGGTGCATCTGGCACGGGACCGTGCTTGAAATTCAAATGTTTCTGGGAGGTTAACATGAGAATCGGGAGACGTGGACTGTTGGTTTCGCTGCTGCTTGGATCGGTGATGTCGATGCCGGCCTTCGCGCAGGACAAGGTCGTGATCGGCTATTCGGCACCCGGTCTGGTGGGCGCGCAGGCGCAGATTCAGGCGGGGCTGGTCAATTCGGCGACGGCCAAGGGGTGGGAAGTGCTGACCACCACCTCGGGCGGCGATGCGCAAAAGCAACTGAACGATATCAACGACTTCATCGCGCAGGGCGTGTCGGCCATCGTGGCCGTGCCTGATGACAGCGCGGGCGTCTGCATTGCGGTGCAGGCCGCCAAGGATGCGGGCATTCCGTTCTATACCATCGACCGCTCGCCCTCGGGCTGCGCCATCGACATGACGGTTCTGTCGGACAACTACCTTGCCGGCAAGCAATCGGCCGAGGCGACGGTGGCGTTCCTGACCGAGCGTTATGGGTCGCCCAAGGGTAAGGTGCTGGAGATCACGGGCAACCTGTCGCAGAACGTGGCGCAGTTGCGCGGTGGCGGGTTCAACGATGTGATGAAGGGTTATCCCGACATCACCGTGATCACCAAGATCGGCGACTGGGATTCGGCCAAGGGCGTGGACATCGTGCGCGATGTGGGCACGACCGAGGCGGATCTGGATGCGATGTATTTCCATTCGGACAGCGTTTACAGCGCCGGTGCGCTGCAGACCCTGAAAGAGATCGGCAAGTTCGTGCCCGCCGGTCAGCCCGGGCATATCTTTGCGGGCGGCGTCGACGGCAGCCTTGGGATGCTGGACCTGATCCGGGACGGGTCGTTTGACCAGTCTTCCAACCAGCCGATCCCCGATTTCGGGGTTCTGGTCGTGGATTACATCGAAAAGGCGCTGAACGGCGAAAAGATCGAGCCGGGCGAAGTGAAGGTCGAAGGCGCGCTCTGGTCGCCCGCGCGGCTGGAGATGAGCGATGTGGGGCTGCAGTTGTTCCTTGGGACCACCTCGGTAACCAAGGCGAATGTCGATGACGCCCGGCTGTGGGGCAACATCGAAAAGGCCAACGGCGGCTGATCTTTGCGGCCAGACCATCGACGGAGAGCGGGCAATCCGCTCTCCGATCCCAAACCCGGAGGCCTTGTTGGACGAAGCACCCAATCCCGTTGTCGAGATGGTGGATATCGTCAAGCAGTTCCCCGGCGTGCGGGCGCTGGACCGGGTGTCGTTTGCGGTGAACCC
>JBBQXK010000106.1:0-4706 GCA_038209775.1 Rhodobacterales bacterium
GCAAAGTCGACGAATACCTTCTCCCCGCCCATATGCGTCTGGCGCATCGTTGGGCGCGTCCGACCTTTCCAAGCGTCGAAATGCTCGCAGAACCAGGCATAACCAAACCCATCCGGAGCTTGGGCCCGATACTCTTGCCACAACAGCGCACGCGTCACGCCAGGTCGGCGCAATTCAACGTCCATCGCCGCCCAATCCGGCACAGGCCGATCCAGCCGCGCTGCCATGGTCGGGCTGGGAAATAACAGCAATTCCAGGCTGTCGTCGTCCAGCTCCGGTGCAAGCGGCCAGGCTAAACCAGCATGGCTGAAGCGTGCCAGATAGTTCCCGACTGTCCCTTTGCTCAGTCCCAAGGACAGGGCGGCAGCCCGGTCGCTCAGCCCCTGAGCATACTTCAATCGCAAAAGGTCTCGTATACGGCGCATCGACAATCTCTCGGTGGGCATAGTGGCTCCTGGCTGCTTCAACAGCCAAAACCTATGCCTTCTGATTGCCGTTCAAACTTGCCCACGATCCCGTGGAATGACTGCCCACCTTCGCGTGGAATCCGTGCCCATCATCCCGTGGAATCGATGCCCACCATCACGTGGAACACCCAACTCGACCGCCTGTGCAATCAACTGCCGCGCACCCTGGCGCGAGCCAAATCCGTCAGCGGATCGGGTGGAAATCCTTCTGGCGCGCGAAACGCGACAACCGTATCCTTCGTCATGTGGTATATCCTTTTCTCTGCAAGAACTGCGGCGCGTCAACTACGCCTTGATATGCCACCCAATCTCCCCGTCACCAACTTTCGGGCATAGCTCTCCTCTACCCTGCCCGCTTGGCACCCAATGTATCGCGATAGAGCCACACCGTCTTGGCATCTGGAACCCGGTCCCCAAGGCCAAGCCCCAGGAAACGCATGAACGACAGCCGGTCGCGGACCTGATACTCGATCTCGTCATCCGACGGGGTGTAGAACGCGCTCAGGACCAGCGTCTTGAACATCAGAACCGCGTCCATCGGCTTGCGCCCAGCCCGCGACTTGCGATCCCCAGCGGGCTTGCGCCAGACCCGCTCGAGGGACGGGCGAAACTCCTCCCACGGAACGACCGCGTCGATCTCAACCAGCGGGTCCTTCTTCGCGTCCAAGCTCGCGCCACGATTTGAAAGATCAAAGAAACCCATCTGTGCCATCGGTGCATCCCTACTGCCGCTTCACACCGCCATCATATCGCAGGGCAAAGCTTATCCCCTTCGGTCCGGCGGCACATGATGTGGTGCGATGCGGCTTGCCAACCGGACACGTTCTGGTATTGTTCTGTCCATGCAGCCAGATGGAAAAACGACAAACCGATGTCCCGCCAGGCGTTCGATGCGCGGTTTTCCGATGAGGAAGCGTGCGCGCACCATCTGGCGCAACATCGTCGGCCTGAGGGCTTCGTCTGCCCCTCCTGTGGCACCTGCAAGGGCTGGCCTTTAAAGCGAAATCGCGCGACCTGGGAATGCGCTGGTTGCGCACGGCAGACATCGGTGACGGCTGGCACGGTGATGCACAGCAGCCATTTGCCGTTGCGAACGTGGTTCCTCGCCGCGCACATCATCACCAGTCATTCCAACGGCATGTCAGCGCTGCAACTTCAGGCGCAACCTGGCCTTGGCAGCTGCAAGACGGCGTGGCTCCTATTGCAAAAGCTGCGGCGGTCGATGGTCAATCCTGATCGCAACCCCCTGAAAGACCTTGTCGAAATCGATGAAACAGAGATGCAGTTCCGGTCCCGGCATGATCCCGAGGATCGGTCAAAGGTGGGCGCAGCCCGGTCGGAAAGATGTTTGTCGTCTGTGCCATCGAGTTATCGAGTGACGGACATCCGCGCCGGATCAGGATGAAGCACATTCCCCAGTGCCATAGGCGCGTCTTCGACACGACGGCGCGTCGAAGACGCTGCACGGGTTCATCGGTCAGGTTGCAGAGCCTGGCGCTCACATCATCACGGACGGCTGGCTCGGTTACGAAAATCCCCCGGCAAACACGCATGAGAAGAAGGTCGTCAGCGGCAGACCGGCACACGACATACTCCACTGGGTCCACCGCGTGTTCTCCAACCTGAAGACTTGGGCGAAAGGCGTGTTCCACGGCCTCAGGAAGCGCCATCTGCAACGCTGTCCCGACGAATTCGTGTTCCGCTGGAACCGACGGCGATACACCCGCAGCGCCTTCGACACTCTGCTCGGGATCGGAGTTGGTCTCGGGCCCGCGACATATGGCGATTTTGTCGAACAGCGCGCCTGAAGGCCCTCGTTCACGGCAAAAGCCACGCCCTGCACATCCGCGAAACGCTCCAAACCGATCCGATCCGACTCAAGCCACAAGGGCGAGGTTGTGCGCCGCATCAACATATAGTCCCACCGGACCAAAAGGGATAAGCCTTCGTGGGTGGATTGGGCCGCAAAGCCGCATCATCCTGGTTCGTCAGCGCCGTTTTTCAGCGCGGCAGGCAGACCCATCCCGCCGCTTTCGTTGAGTTTGGGTCTGGATCGCGGTCACGTGCATGACGGCGGCGTTCGTAATCGGCGGATCGCGGCAAGGCACCCGCTGGGGTGCCTTTTTTTATTGTGGACGTGCAACATGCGCGCAAGGCGGTCGGGTGTCACGCCCGACGGCGGCGCAGCGCGGCCAGTCCGCCGAGGGCCCCGATCAGCAGTAGCCCGGTCGCGGGCAGAGGCACCGGCGGCGGCGGTGGCGGCCCACTGCCCCCCCCACCAATTGTCGGAGAACCGCCCCCCGGGGGAGAGCCGCCGCCGCCGGAGGAAGGCCCACCGGGCGTGCCAGGCGGCAGCAGACCACCGGTCACACGCTGGGGTGTCCGGCCCCCAGGAAACTGTGGCGCATCGACCAGGCTGCCAAAGGCCTGCGGATCAGGGCAGTCTGCCAGGAAATGGCCGCCCTTTGCCGTCTCGTAATCACAGATCGATGCCGCTGCCGTGCCAAGGCAACCCCTCACGTCGTTCTCGGCATCGGGCAGGTTCGCGTTGGCGGCCCGGCTCAGCCGGGCAGTCCCCGTGCGCTCCTGCAGATCGGCATCGAAGATCCCCGAAATGTACATCCGCGCGACCGCGCCATCCTCGGCAAAGGCCACGAAGGCCCGATTGGTATGCGAGAAAAACCCGGTCACGCTGTCCAGTGTGACCAGCCGCAATTCGCCCGGCGGCTCGGTCATCCCGCAGGCATGCAGGTCGGGCAGCGTAGCCAAGGGTGCTGTCGCCGGCGTGCCCTGAAAGGCCACGCGTACCTCGTTTGTCAGGATGGGTGCGGCTGCCAGCGTCGGCAGCGACGCCGCACAGGCGGCAAGTGCCGCAGCATCGGGGGCGTCCAGCCGATCCGTCACATGGTGGCCGGTATCGGCAGACCAGGCCTCGATCAACGGCCGCTCGCCGGCCGCAAAGGCCGCTGTCAGGGCCGCTACCGCAGCACCGGTCAGGTGCAGGCTGTCACCCGAAGGCTCAAGCAGAGCGGCAAGATCGATTCTGGTGCCGCCCGCCGTCAGCAGGACCGGTTGGGTGCTGTTGATCGGGTATTTCATCTGCAGCCGGTACCAGACCGCGCCATCACCACCGTCACCCGCCTGCACTGAGGTGGCCGGACTGCGGCGGATATCGGCGAACGGCACCGCCGCCCCCACGCTGTCGCGATAATCCGAAACCTCGATTCCGATGCGGTGGCTGACCATGCAGGTCCGGCCTGCGGCGCTGGTCACGACCGAAGCACCGCTGTCCAGGAATTGCTGGTGAACGGGCTGGCCGGGACGAATCTCTGCAGCATCGTCGCCGACGACTGCCGCACGAACACCCCCTGCAGCCATCAGGAAAGCCGCACTCAGCAAAAGCCGATGGGAAAAACCTCGTCTCACTTATGTACCCCAGTTACCCCGGAGAATCTCCGGAGACCGCCCCCAAGTTGTACTCATATTATCCCGCCTTATTCATGGAAATCGGCGGGATTGGTTGCGTACGCCTGAAAGTGCTGTAGATTCAAGGTTCTAGACAGAAACCGACAGCAGCATCGGACGCACGCATGGGTGAAACATTACAGACTGTCATCCCGACGTTCAACCGCTCTCTTCGCATCGAAAGTCGCGCCGACCGGCTGACTGGCGACCCCGGCGCGGTGCTGCTGCGCGAGATACTGGAACGGAGCGGCATCGTGGCTTGGATGAGGGCGCGCCTGCAGGATCCGCTTAAGCCAGGTCGACGTTACGCATGATCTCGCCTCTCTGATCCGCACCAGCCTGCTGCTGGTCGCGCAAGGGTGGCGCGACCATGACGATGCGGATGCGCTGCGCCACGATCCAGCGTTGCGACTTGCTGGCCAAGTTCCTCGGCGGGACTGACGCCGCTTGCCCAGGGAGGCGGGCTGGCATCCCAGCCGACCTTGTCGCGGTTCACGGCATTGATGGCGGAACCTGCCAACCGATCGGTGCTGCGCGAAGCGGTCCTGGAAATGGCCGGGCGCGGCATCCGGGCCGAGCGGGGTGGCAAGCGCGCCAAGTGCATCACTCTGGACGTCGACAGCGCCCCGATCAAAGTGCACGGCCACCAGCCGAAGGCGGAGTGGAACGGCCATTACAACGCCCGCATCTACCATCCGCTGGTCACCTCGATTGCCGAGACCGGCGACATGCTGGATGCCCGTCTGCGGGCGGGCAATGTTGGCACCGCCGACG
>JBBQXK010000107.1:0-4198 GCA_038209775.1 Rhodobacterales bacterium
AGCGCCACCCGCAACAGCCGCCGGTCCGACACCAGTTGCTCGGCGGTCTTCACATCGCCGATCTTGGCACGAAAGTAATCCTCGTCGCGCTTAAGCTCGGGCGACGCCTGAAACGCCTTGGTCTGCGTGTCATAGGTGCGCTTGAGGAACGTCCACCCGGCATAACCGGCCAGGGGAATGGCCGGGGTAAAGGTCATGACGGTACTGCAGCCATCAGCCGCTCTTCCCGGGGCAACAGCGCGCGCAGCGCCTTCATCGCCTGATAATGCTGGTTGTCCAGCACCGCCGCCGTGGCAGCGGTCAGTTGCGCGCGGCTGTCATGGTCGGTCAGAACCTGGCTCAGTTGCTCGATTCCGCGCAGCAACTGCATCCGCGCATCCTCGGGCGACGCGTCGCCCGAAAGCACCATCTGCGCGATGTAACAGACCCGGCGCACCGGCGTGTTCACCTCATGTGGGTGGATCGCGTCCTTCAGGCGCAGGATGTTGGCGTTCGGCGTCATCACCGCCAGCCGCGAACGCCGCTCGCCGTTCTCGATCACGGCGCCGTTGATCAGCACCCGCTCGTGCGGGCCCAGTTTCAGGACAAGGCCGGTCATGCCGCCACTCCTTCGCCGCGCAGGCCGCGCATCACGGCGGTGTTGATGTCGACCAGCACGCCGATCTCGGCCGCACCGTCCAGCACCTTGCGGCTGTGCTGTTCGGTGAACTGATAGAGATAGAACAGCCGCGCCCGCAGCGCCGCCGGCAGCGGGTTTTCGGGTTCCGCCACGTCGGTGGCCAGCACGCGCCACATCCGCCCGTTGTCATGCAGCGCCTTGGCCACTGCCGCGAAATCGGCGCGTCCGGCGGGCCCGGTTGCGGTCTTGGCGGCGGCAAGCGCGCGGGTCACGCGGGCGAAAAGGTCATACTCGATGGTGCGGGGGGAACGGGCGGGCGCATCGGGCCGGCCATAGGCGCTTTGCGCCGGATTTGAGAATGTCACGGGATATCCTGGGGCTTGGAGGGTGACGTGTAAGGCAAAAGGGAACCACGCCGCGCAAGGTTCTGCGCGGTGTGCGGGGCAGCGGGCGGCGGACCTTGTCCGCCGCCTGCCCGTTGGTGACTTACCGGAACAGCGACAACAGGCTTTGCGGTTGCTGGTTCGCGATCGACAGCGCCTGCACGCCAAGCTGCTGCTGCACCTGCAGTGCCTGCAACCTGGCTGACGCCTCTTCCATGTCGGCATCGACCAGCGTGCCGATCCCTGCCTTCAGCGCATCCGACAGCTTGCCGACAAACTCGTTCTGGATGTCGATGCGCATCTGTGCCGAACCAAAGGCCGCCGAGGCGTCAATCGACTTGCCGATCATCGTCTCGATGTTCGACAGGGCCGAGTTTGCCCCCTCGACCGTCGTCACGTCGATCCCGTCCAGACCGAACAGACCACCCGACGCCTCACCCCCCTCGTTGCCGATGGCGGCCAGCGTCGTCGCGGTGGCGCTGGAATTGTCGATCTTCAGCGACCAGGCACCCGTGGTCTCGTCCTGGGTGACCTTCGTCGTGATCCCGGTCACCCCCTCGGCGTCGATGGCCGCCTTCAGGCCCCGTGCCACGTCGCCGAAGTTCTCTTCCTTGCCGGCCACATAGGTGAACTGCCCACCGCCAAAGCTTACCCGGTATCCGTCGCCCTCCTTCACTGCCGCGCCGATGTCGAAATCGACGCTCAGCGACCGCTCGTTGACGGTTGAGTTGGTGGCGGTGTTCGGAACCCCCGGAGCGCCCCCGTTGACCGCCGAGATCACGGTGCCGGCAGCCGCACCCGTCTGCGCGCCCACCTGCACGTTCAGCCCCTCAAAGGCGCGCGCCGACGAGATCGAGATATCCGCACCCGTGGCCGATGCCGTGACACCGGCGATCCCCAGCGCGTTGATCCGTCCGGCAATGATGCCGGCCGCCGCATCCTGGTCACCGCCGCCAAGCTCGCCCGCCGCAAAGCTGAACGCGACGCCACCGATGTTGTACGATGCCGTGGCGGCCGAAAAGTTGGCCCCCGTGGCCACGGTGATGACGGCCGTGTTGCCGACGTTGTCCAGCGCGCCTGCGTTGGTGTCGCTGACCACCGCGTTGGCGTTCAGCGCGACGCCGCTGCCATAGTTACCCGCCGAGGTCGACAGATCCTGCCGCGAAACCTTGATATTCGATGCCGTCACTTCACCGCCGATGGACCGGTCAAGCGATGACAGGATGTTCACGTCATCGGTGCCCTTGATCAGGTTCAGCCCGTTGAACTGGGCCGCCCCGACGACGCTTGCGATCTGGTCGCGCAGGGCCGCGATGTCGGTCTGGATCTTGCTGCGGTCGACGTTGCCTTCCTGGGCCGCGACGATCTTGCCCTTCACCTCGGTCAGAAGGTCGGTCACCGTTTCCGACGCCTGCCGCGCGACCGAGATCGTCGAAGACCCCAGCGACAGGCTGTCGCCAATCCCCTTGAAGCCTTTCACGTCGCTTTCCATCACCTTGGAAATGGCCCAGACCGCCGCATTGTCCTTGGCCGTTGCCACGGTCTTGCCGGTCGAGATTTCCGACTGGACCATGTTCATGTTCTTGTTGATGCCCTTCAGTGTCTGCAGGGCCACCATCGCGCTGGTATTCGTCAGGATCGAAGACATCGTACATTCCTACATATGGCCGACGCGGTTTTGCGCCGGGCGGGTCAGGTCACCCCGGGGGGCAACAGGAAGGGGCGTTCTTGCCGATGCGCCGGGTCCGCTGGCCCGGGTGCGCCACCCCGGTCGGGATGCACCGCCATTGATGCGGGCTAAGTTCTAAGACATCGCTAAACCGTCCGGGTGGGGCCAAGGGCAATTTCGGCGGCATTTTAGGCGTTGCTGAAATCATCCGGCAGAAACTGCGCCGCGCCCAGCGCATGCCCGCCCGTGCCGGCACTGCCTTTGCAATTCGGCCGTCAGACCCGCTGCGTCAGGGTTCCCTGTGACAGACCCACCTGCAGGCGCAGCCCGCTCTGGGTATAGGTCTGCAGGCCGGCCCGCGCGGCCGCAATCTCGGTCATCCGGCGGCGTGCGGCGCGAAGACCGCGCGCACTGGCCTGCAGGCAGGCATCGTTGCGCTGCAGTTTGCGCTGCATTGCCCGCAATGCTGCAGGATCGCGCGGCAGGCTGTCCGTGTCCCATGCCTCGGCCACCGCGGTCAGGGCCGGCAGGGCGGCGAAATCACCCGCCCGCAGGGCCCGGTGAACCGCATCCAGCAGCGTCTCCAGCGGCGGCAGCTCATCCCGCATCGGCGCGCTCCGTCAGGCCCCGGAAGATTGATTCGGCCAGCCCGATCCCCCCGGCCCTGACCATCGCCGCCGCCTGTTCCTGCCGCAGGAACGACGCGAATTGTTCCTCGCCGATGCCGCCGGCAAAGCTGTCGCTGACCGACCCAAGCCCCGCATGCCCCAGCATTTCCGCCAGAAATGCCGTTTCGAACTCTTCCGCCTTGGCGCGAAGTGCGGCCTCACCCTCGCCCGGCGTGGCGGTGGGGAAATGCGGTGCCGGTGGGGGCAGGGGTTCCAGGATCATCGTCATCGCTCACCTTGTGATCTGCCGACTATGCACCTTGGCCGGTAAACAGCCGGTAACCGTTGGCATGCTATCGACCATGGGATCGGCAGAAGTCGGAAGGCGAATGATGATGACACCCGCATTGGCCACCGGCCCGGTTTCCCCGGCACGCGGACCTGCGCCGATTGCCATTGCAGTCCCGCCCGGCGAAGCTGCGTTGACGGCGGATTTCGCCACGATTCTGGCCGAAGCGCCGGCTGCCACGTTCGTACCCGCACCGGATATCGCGACCGAGGGTGCCACGGATGCATTCACCGACCTCGCAGCGCCTGTACCCCCGCCATCCCCGGATTTGACGCCCGTCTTCATGCCCTTGGCCACAGTGCCTGCACTGCCGCCGCCGCCGTTGGCCAGCCCGGCCCCCGACACAACGGCGCTGGTGATCCGCTCCCCGCAGCAGGCCGCCCCTGTGCCGGCCCCGGAGCCACGGGTTCAATCAAATGGTACCGATATCGCTGCGACCACCCAACGCCCGGCCCCCCCCGGCCCCGACGCAAAGCCGCCGACGATCCGCACCCCGCAGCAGGCCGCCCCTGTGCCGGCCCCGGAGCCACGGGTTCAATCAAATGGTACCGATATCGCTGCGACCACCCA